>NZ_RFSK01000080.1 GCF_009923995.1 Janthinobacterium sp.
TCCATGAAGGCCGAGCCCATGATGCCGAACATGTCGGTCACGCCGTTGGCGGCCAGGGTTTCCACGAACGCTTCGGAAGGCGTCATCTTTTGCGGGCCTGCGGGGATGGCGGCGGTGGCCGCTGCGGCGGCTTTCTGGTCGGTCATGTCATTCATGGGTGTCTCCGGGTCGGTGGTGATTAAGGCGGTCAAATACGGCTGTTGAATACGATCAACTTATTTATCAAAAAACGGTATATTTTGTTCCGAAATTTGATATACAATTCAATTTAAGCGTTCGGCATGTAAAAGTCAAACAGAATTTCGAGGAAACGGTACAATTTGAGTTCGAAAATGAAATAATTGAAGTAACACTCATTGCTACCCAACCGAGGCCACCATGGACATGATTTCATCCCCAAAACTTGAGCCAGAAAAACTGGAAGGCGACACGCCCACGATGCGTTTGTTTGCCTTGCTGGAAGTGATTGCCGAGAAAGACCAGCTGCTATCGCTGCAAGCGCTGGTGGAAGAAACGGGGCTGCCGAAACCCACCCTGCACCGCATGCTGCAACAGCTGGAAAGCGTGGGCGTGCTGCAGCGCGAAAGCGATGGCCGCCACTACAGCACGGGCGTGCGCCTGCGCCGCCTCGCGTCGAACCTGCTGATTAACAACACTTTCCATGGTGCCCGCCGCATGGTCTTGCGCCAGCTGGTCGAGGAAGTGGGCGAAAGCTGCAACCTGACGGCCTTCAGCGGCAGCGAAGTGGTGTACCTGGACCGCGTGGAAACGGCGGCCCCGCTGCGCTTCTACCTGCATCCCGGTTCGCGGGTGCCGGCCCACTGCTCGTCGAGCGGCAAATTGTTCCTCGCGCAGATGACGCCCGTGCAACGGCGCCGCCTGCTGGGCCACATGGAATTGACGCGCTTTACGGACAAGACGGAAACGGACCCCGTCAAGCTCGAGCGCGAACTGGAAGTGGTGCGCCGCAACGGCTATGCGCTGGACGATGAGGAATTCCTGCCCGGCCTGCTGTGCGTGGCCGTGCTCGTGCCGAACCCGAACGGCCGCTCGAACCTGGCCGTGGCGATCCAGGCGCCCATCATCCGTTTGACGCACGACAAGGCTTTACATTTCTTGCCGGCATTGCAGCGCGCCGCGCAAGCCCTGGCCGCCATCGAATCGGAAACCATGCCGACGACGGGCGGCGACGACACATTGCAGGCTGGTCATTCAGCAAGTCACTCATAACGCCGCGGCGCCCGTGCTGCGGCTTCACAGGAGAACAAGGTGCCAGATTCACGCCAACATCCCCCCGCAGCGGCGCAAGCCCCGCACCGCATGCAGTCCGTGCGCAGCCTGTTCCACATCGACAGCGACCTGCTCGTGCCCGTCTTCACGGAGCGCGACCCGCACGTGCCCGACATCGACCCCGCCTACCGCTTCAACCGCGACGTCACCCTGGCCATCCTCGCCGGTTTCACCCACAACCGCCGCGTGATGGTGCAAGGCTTGCACGGCACGGGCAAGTCCACGCATATCGAGCAGGTGGCGGCGCGCCTGAACTGGCCCTGCGTGCGCGTCAACCTCGACGGCCACATCAGCCGCCTGGACCTGGTGGGCAAGGATGCCATCGTGCTGCGCGAGCAGCAGCAGGTGACGGAATTCCAGGAAGGCATCGTGCCCTGGTCATTGCAGCGCCCCGTGGCCCTGATCTTCGACGAGTACGACGCGGGCCGCCCCGACGTGATGTTCGTCATCCAGCGCATCCTCGAGCGCGACGGCAAGTTCACCCTGCTGGACCAGAACCGGGTCATCACGCCCCACCCCCACTTCCGCCTGTTCGCCACCTCGAACACGGTGGGCCTCGGCAACCTGAACGGCATGTACCACGGCACGCAGGTGCTCAACCATGCGCAGATCGACCGCTGGAATATCGTTGCCACCCTGAACTATCTGCCGCAGGCGGAGGAAACGGACATCGTGCTGGCGCGCGTTCCCGCCATGAACGACGAGGCGGGCCGCCAGCTGGCGGGCCGCATGGTGGCCGTCGCCAGCCTGACGCGCCACGGCTATGCGGCGGGCGACCTGTCCTGCCTGATGTCGCCGCGCACGGTGATCACGTGGGCGGAAAACTGCCAGATCTTCCGCGACCCGGCCCTGGCCTTCCGCCTGTCCTTCCTCAACAAATGCGACGAGGCCGAGCGGCCCATGGTGGCCGAGTATTACCAGCGCTGTTTCAATGAGGAATTGCTGGCGAGCCAGGCATGAGCGCCGAAGCGACGGCCCCCGCCGCCTACACGCGCGAGCAGCAGGAAGCGGATGAACTGTGCGCGGGCGCCATCCGCGCCCTGAGCGGCGTTGCCGCCATCCGCTACCGGGGCCAGCGCCTGCACGACGGCCACCGCCCGCTGCCCATCCACGCGGCCCATCTGCAGCCCGATGCGGCACTGCAGGATCTGCCCTCGCTGCGGGGCGCGGCCGACAGCGTGGCCCTGCGTCTGCTGCACACGGACGCCGCCCTGCACAAGTCCCTGTGCCCGGCAGCCCCCGTGGCCCGCCTCGTCTTCGAGCTGCTGGAGCAGTTGCGCGTGGAAACGCTTGCGCCAGATCAACATGCCGGCGTCATCGCCAACCTGCGCCACCGCTTTACGGCCTGGTCGCATGCGTTCTACGATTCCGGCCTGGCCGAGGGCGCGTCGGGCTTGCTGCTGTACACCGTGTTCCAGATGTGCTGGTCGCGCCTGACGGCCCGCGCCGTGCTGGAAAAGACGGAAGATTTCATCGAGGCGACGCGCTGGTCCCTCTCCTCCCAACTGGGCGGCGACCTGGCGGGCTTGCGCCGCCACCGCCTAGACCAGGCCGCCTTTGCCCGCCACGCGCTGGCCATCGCCCACGCCGTCGATGCCATGCTGCAAGAGGCGCAGGCGGCGCAGGATGGCGGCCAGGACGAGGCAGGTGACGCCAAGGCGCAGGCGGCCTTCAGGCTGCTGCTCGATTTCGACAGCGACAACGACAACCTGCCCGATGCCGCCCCACTGGGCGAGAGCCGCGCCTTCACCGATGGCGATGGCGGCTACAAGGCGTACTCCACGGCATATGACCGCGAAGAAAAAGCGGGCGAACTGGTACGCCGCGCCCTGCTGCTGGAATACCGCGCGCGCATGGATGAACGCATCGCCGGCCTGGGCATCAACACGGCCCGCCTGGCGCGGCGTTGCACGCAGTTGCTGGCCGTGCCCCGGCGCGACGGCTGGTCGTTCGGCGAGGAAGAGGGTTACATCGACGGCCGCCGCCTGGCGCAGCTGATCAGCTCGCCGTCGGAGCGCCGGCTGTTCCGCAAGGAACAATTCCTGCCCCAGGCCGATTGCCTCGTCACCTTCCTCGTCGATTGCTCCGGCTCCATGAAGACGCATGCGGAATGCGTGGCCGTGCTGCTCGACATTTTATTGCGCGCGCTGGACCAGGCGGGCGTGACGACGGAATTGCTGGGTTTTACGACGCGCCCGCCAATCCTGGCCGCCTGAACGAACGGCTGCACATGGTCTTCAAGGAAGGCGATACCCCGTGGCGCCGGGCGCGGCCCGACATCGCCGCCCTGCTGAAAGCGGACCTGTACCGCGAAGGCATCGATGGCGAAGCCGTGGACTGGGCCTGCCAGCGCATGCTGGCGCGCCCGGAACGGCGGCGCATCCTGCTCGTCGTCTCCGACGGTTGCCCGATGGATACGGCCACCAGCCTGGCCAATGACGAGTTTTACCTGGCCCAGCATTTGAAACAGGTGGTGGCGCGCCGCGAAGCGCAGGGCGCCGTGGAAATCTGCGGGCTGGGCCTGGGGCTGGACCTGGGCGCCTACTACAGCCGCAGCCTGGCCACCACCCTGCCCGCCTCGCTGAACAATGAACTGTTCAGCGAGATTGCGCAGCTGATCGGCGGGCGCAGCCGACGCTGATCAAGCCCGGGGCTTGCGGCGGCGCGCCATCACGCCGGCCAGTGCCAGCCCCGTCAGCAGCATCACATAGGTTTCCGGTTCCGGCACGGCACTGATGTATTCATACGTCACTTCCACGCGGCCCGAGGCGGCCGTCTGGAACTGGGTCAGCAAATTACCGGAACCGCTGCCTGTCGAGGAACCGACCGCATTCAAGCCCAGATAAATCAAACCGCCACCTGCCGAGGAAAACAGGGCAAAGTCGCTGGCGCTGGCGCTCGTGTAGCTGTTCGACCCCGTGCTCGACCGGGGTCCCGTGCTGGCGCCCGACGTCCCCGCGAAATCGATGCTGCCATCGAAGGCGCTCAGCGCGAACGTTTGCGTGAACAGGGGATTGGCCACCAGCAAGGTGGAATGATCGGGACGGTACAAGGTCAGCAGCGAGGCCAGGCTCAGGGTCACGTCGGAAGGACCGGCGTCCAGGCTTTCCGCCTTGCCGCTGCCCTGCACGCCGCCTTCCAGATGGAACTTGATCGACGTCAAGGTGCCCAGGTTGCTGTCGAACTTGCCCAGTCCCAGGGTGTCTGACCAATTGGTGGCGCCCAGGGCACGGTCAGCACTGAAGCTGATGGTCTGGGTGGCCGCCTGGGCGGAAGATGCGGCGCCAAGGCCTAACACGGCGGCGGCGGCCAATGCGATGAGAGATTTGTGCATCGATGACTCCTGTTCATTCAATGAGGGGACGTGGATCATGCAGTGATTCACACGGGAAACGCGAGGGTAGCCCCTCGCGCCGCAGCCCGGCAATGCCGCTATCCAGGCAATTCATTGCAATAAATGAAAGAGTCGCAATATACTCAGTTTGTTGCAATTTTAAAAATAAGTATTGTTATTTTGATTTCCTATGCAACGATCATGCAGCACAACGAATGTAGCGCGGCAGCCTTGCTGGCGCCTCAATCGACGCAATAACGCACGGCATGCGCTTCCATCGGCAGGGGGATTTCCCAGTTCCACAGCATCGCTTGCAGTTTCTTGTTGCTCAGCGACGTGTCGCGCTGGCCGTTGCGTCTGAGTAACTCCTTGCGCGGCTGCTCCAGGTACACGAGTTCCACCTGCGCATGATATTTATAGAGCAGGTTGAGCGTCTTTTCGCGCATCAGCCTGGACAGATGCGTGGCGTTCCACACGAACGGTTCGCCCTTGCGCAGCAGCTCGCGCGCCCGCTCCTCCGCGTAATCGCCCACCTGCCCCTCGTTCTTGCCATGTTTCAAGCCCAAGGCCGTCCGCGCATCGTCGAAGGAGACGACGGGCAGGCGCGGATGGTGCTTCTCCACCCACGTATTCTTGCCCGACGCAGGCAAGCCCGACATGACGATCACGTGCGAGCCCGGCTCCTGGAACAGGGGATAGTCGGGATGCGCCTCGGCGCCGCGAAAATATTTTACGCGCGTGTGATCGTCGACAAAGGCGCGCCGCTGGCCGTAGCAGGCCTCCTCGCGCGCCAGCTCGCGGAACAGCTCGATGGCATCGAGGATGCGCTGCGGGTCGGGACAGATGCGTCCCCGGATATCGGCCTCGGCCAGCATGGCCAGCAGGCGGATATCGACCTGCCACGACAGTTCGCGCACGGTGAACTCGGGCGTCACGCCGCGCCGCGATTGTTCCAGCGCAAAGAACGGCACTTGGTGCACATTGATCAGGCGGCAGATTTCCTCGCGCGCGGCAAACGGCACCTCAACATCCCACAGGGCGATGCGCGCGTCGAGGGCGCCCTTGCGCGAGTGGCCCGGCTGGCCGATGGCGCCCGTCACGGGGTCGATCACCGTGGTGCTGCACTTGGCCACGTCGTGCAGCAAGGCGGCGAGGAAGACGATTTCCTGCTGCGCCCGCGTCGCTTGCTGGTAGTCGGGCATGGCCAGCAAGGATTCCACCACCATCATCGTGTGCGTCCACACGTCGCCTTCCGCGTGGTACACGGGATTTTGCGGCGTCGTCTTCGCCAGTTCCAGCTGCGGGAAGGCGGCCAGGCACGCCTTGAAATCGGGCGAGCGGCCCGCCATGGGCACCAGCTGTTGTAACTGTTTCCAGTTCATTTTGTACTCCTTGAAAATACTGCCAGTTCGTCGAGCGAACGGCAGGTGTGCAGGCCCAGGCTGTCCCACGTGACGAGGGGCTGCGGCGCGTACAGGTCCACGCCGTCGGCCAGCTGGTTGGGAATCAGGGGACGCGTGCTGTGGTGCGAACCGCTGTCGAGGATGGTTTGCGTAAAGTCATGCCGCACCAGCTTGTAGCGGGCCAGCACCTGCTCGTCGTCTTCCACTTTCAGGTACAGCCCTTCCGCGTGGTCGGACTTGTCCGTCTGCTTCCAGCACAGGTCCAAAGGCAGGCGCTCGCGCGCCACCACATGCTCAAATGCGTCGCGCCACAGGCGGGACTTGGCCAGCGAATGGCGCAGCAGCAGCCACAGCTGTTTCGGCGTGGCGGGCATGGCGCCCGCATACAGCACGGGCACGGACAGCACGGGCGAGCCGGCCAGCATGGCGTGGCGCCGCGCCGTCGACAAAAACCTCTGCGTGCGGCGGCAATACACGTCGAACTCGTTGAAGTAATGGGGCAAGCGGTCGTAAAACACGGAATGCTTGCTGTAGGCCCATTCGCCAAACAGCACGTACTGATCTTCCAGCAAGCCCAGCAAGGCGTGTTCATGCGCATGTGCCCACGGTTTCAGCAGGTTGAACTGGCGTTCGCTGCCGCCGCCCGCCAGGTAGTGGCCGCGCGACTGCAGCAGCACCTCGCCCGCGTCGCTGAACGACACGGCGGCGTTGGCGCCATCGATTTTTTCCTCGATGACGACGTACTGGCCGGCCAGCTTTTTCAAGGGCATCTGGTCGGCACCATCGTCGCCATCCTGCAGGCGCGAACCTTCCAGGTGCGGCGTGCGCGGGTATTTGAATAAGGGTAAAGATTGTAAAAACATAGCGTCCCACGCCGCGTTCACCGCAGGCGTGTCCATACAGGGTCAGGGATGCTGACGACGAATCCGGGCGTGGACGGTCAAGGCCTATGCCTTGAAAGCGTGTGCGGGAGGGGAACAAACAGTGCCGCAGCAATCGGGGGCGTCAACGCGCCGAACGATGCTGCAGAGAGCATTTCGTCAGCGTTAGCAGGTGATGGCGAAGAAGCGAGGCACTTTTGGCTCCAATAAGGAAGAGGTTCGAGAAAGAACGGGGAATATAACGGCTGTTTGATTATTTTGCAAGGCGCACGATTCAACGGTGTTCAACCGTGCGCCTGGCCACCGGCCGGCGTCGCGCAGGCACGACACCGGCCGTCAGGCTGTACCTCAGTAGCGGTACTCGAGGTTGAGCCACACGCGCGGCTTGGGATCGCTGTTGCTTTCCGACAGAGGACGGCCGCCCGTGGTGCGCCAGGCCAGGGCCACATCGGCGCTCCACGCCTGCTGCTGGTAGCGCAAGCCCAGGCCGCTGCCACGCAGGCTGCGCCGGTTGTCGCTGGCCGGCGCCGGCTTGGTGTTGACGGCGATGCGTCCCGCATCCATGAAGGCATACGGCGTGTAGTTGCCGGCGGCATAGCGCAGTTCCAGCTGTGCCAGGCCCCCATTGTCGCCCGTCGCTTCCCCGGATGGATAGGCGCGCACGCCGCTGGCGCCGCCCAGGCTCAGTTTCTCGGACGAGTCCAAGTTGGTGTCGGCCTGCTGCCAGCTCAGGTGGGCCATCAAGCTCAAGCCGGCAGGCAAGGATTGCAGTCGCACCACGTCGAGATTGACCTTGTGGAAGCTGCCCCTGGTCTGGTAATAGTCCACGGCCGTCAAGCCCGCGTCGAGCTTCAGCTTGCCTGGCGTCCAGCTCACGCTGCCGTAGGTCATGCCATTGTAGCCATCGCGGAGGTCGAATTGCAGGGCCAGCGGCAGGGACTGGCTGGACTTGCTTTCATGGGTCAGGGTGCTGTCGCGGTTGTCCTGCAGCTCCTTCGATTGATAGGTGGCGATCACGGTCAGGTTGGCCTGCTGCGAGCGCAGGATAGGATAGCTGAGTCCGGCGCTGGCGACCTTGGCCGTGCCATGCGCATCCAGGCTGGCAAATTCCTTCGCCAGCACATAGCGGGTATGCGAATAGCCCACCGTGCCGCGCAAGCCGGATGCGCCCAGCGGCAGGCTGTAGCCAAGCGAACCGAGCCACAACTCTTCCTCGCTGAGCAAGGCCCGCACGCTGATCTGGTCACCCAGCAGGAAGGGACTGTTGATGTCGACATTCGCGCGCACGCGGTTTTTGCCCGTGTAGCGGCTGCCGGCATTGTCCAGGCCGATGTCGCCGCGCACGCGCTCGTCACGGTCGACCTGGACGACGAGGTCGCCCGTGCCCGCCTGCGTGCCGGGACGCATGGTGGCGCTGGAACGGATGCCCGGCAAGTCGTCCAGCAGCAGGGTGGCCCGCTCCAGGGGGCCGCTGGCGATGACGCTGCCAGGGCGCAAGCCGTCGAGGAAGGCCGTCGCCCGCTGCGCCAGGAGCGCATCGCCGCTCTCGGCCAGCACCGCGCCGTAGCGCCCTTCGATGACGTCGATGCGCAAGTTGCCCTGGTCAAGGTCTTGCGGCGGCAGGATGGCGCGGGCAAACGGGTAGCCGCTCGCCTGGTAAAAGGCCGTGATGCGCTCGGCCAGGCCGCGCAAGCCGGCCAGGTCGAACGTCTGGCCCCTGACCTCGCCCAGCGCCGCGTACAGCGCTGCGTCGTCGAGCATGGAATTGCCGGCGACCTTGATCGAACGCAATACCACCGTGGGACCGCCAGGTGCCACGGCATGCGCGTCGAGCGGCACCTGGATGGTCAGCGGCTGGCTCGCGCGGGGCGGAGCCAGCGGTGCTTGCAATTGCTGCAGGGTCTGGCCCGCATCAGGAAGGACTTGCGCCTGCGCGCCCGGTGCGACATGCAATAAAGCGTATCCCAGCGCGATGGCAACAGCAGTGCGCCGTGGAGTTTGTTGTGTTTTCATAAGTCTTTTTTCAGGTTGAATCAGTACAATCATTGCGCCACGCCTCCCGCGACCGGGGCGGCAGGAGCGACATTGATGCCGCCGTTGACGACAAAGATGCGGGTAAAGCCCGGCGTGCCGCTGTCGCCCTGCGCCGGCAATGCGGCCAGCAGCGTGCCTGGCGCCGGCGTGGCTTGTGCCTCTTCGACAACAGGCACCAGGGCCAGTCCGCCGATCAGGGTGACGCTGTTTGGCGTGCTCTTCACGGCGGGCGCCGCGAACACGGGCGCGGCCACTCCCGCAGCGCCAGCCGTCGTGCCGGCCACCGCATCATTGACGCCCGTGGTGACCTGGCGCCGCGCCAGGCGAATCGCATTTTCCAGCGCCGGATCGGCATCGATGGTCAAGCTGCCGTTCTGTGCCGTCACGAGGTAGTTGCCGTTGGCCAGGGCCGATGCATCGATCGTGTAGCTGCCCACGTTCTCACCGCTTGCGCGACGTAGCACGCCGGCCAGGCTGTCGCCCGCCACCAGATTGCCTTGCGTGACCTGATACGTGAGGCCAGGGTCGACGTTGCCATAGACCTTGTTCTTCGCATCGGCCGTCACCGTGATCGGACGGGCATCGATGGTCAATGCACCGTTTTGTGCCGTCACCACATAGTTGCCGTTGGCCAGGGCGGAAGCGTCGATCGTGTAGCTGCCGACGTTTTCACCGGCCGTGCGGCGCAGCACGCCATTCAGGCTGTCGCCCGCCACGAGATTGCCTTGCGTCACCTGATACGTCAGGTCAGGATCGACGTTGCCGTAGACCTTGCTCTTCGCGTCCGCCGTCACCGTGATGGGACGTGCATCGATGGTCAAGGCGCCATTTTGTGCCGTCACCACATAGTTGCCGTTCGCCAGGGCGGAAGCGTCGATGGTGTAGCTGCCCACGTTTTCGCCCGCAGTGCGGCGCAGGACACCGGTCAGGCTGTCGCCGGCCACCAGATTGCCTTGCGTGACCTGATACGTGAGGCTCGGGTCGACGTTGCCGTAGACCTTGCTCTTCGCATCCGCCGTCACCGTGATCGGACGGGCGTCGATGGTCAGGGCACCGTTTTGTGCCGTGACGACATAGTTGCCGTTGGCTAGCGCCGAGGCATCGATCGTGTAGCTGCCCACGTTTTCGCCAGCGGTACGGCGCAGCACGCCACTCAGGCTGTCACCGGCTACCAGATTACCTTGCGTGACCTGATACGTCAGGCCAGGGTCGACGTTGCCGTAGACCTTGCTTTTCGCGTCTGCCGTCACCGTGATCGGGCGGGCATCGATGGTCAAGGCACCGTTTTGTGCCGTGATCAGGTAGTTGCCGTTGGCCAAGGCGGAAGCGTCGATCGTGTAGCTGCCCACGTTTTCACCGCTTGCGCGACGCAGGACACCGTTCAGGCTGTCGCCGGCCACCAGATTGCCTTGCGTCACCTGGTACGTCAGGCCCGGGTCGACGTTGCCGTAGACCTTGCTTTTCGCGTCTGCCGTCACCGTGATGGGGCGCGCATCGATGGTCAGGGCACCGTTTTGTGCCGTCACAACATAGTTGCCGTTGGCCAGGGCCGAGGCATCGATCATGTAGCTGCCCACGTTTTCACCGGCCACACGGCGCAGGACGCCAGCCAGGCTGTCGCCCGCCACGAGATTGCCTTGCGTCACCTGATACGTCAGGCCAGGGTCAACATTGCCGTAGACCTTACTTTTTGCATCCGCCGTCACCGTGATGGGGCGGGCGTCGATGGTCAAGCTGCCATTTTGTGCCGTCACCACATAGTTGCCGTTGGCCAGAGCGGAAGCGTCGATGGTGTAGCTGCCCACGTTTTCACCGGCAGTGCGGCGCAGCACGCCATTCAGGCTGTCGCCCGCCACGAGGTTGCCTTGCGTGACCTGGTACGTCAGGCCTGGGTCGACGTTGCCATAGACCTTGCTCTTCGCGTCGGCCGTCACCGAGATCGGACGGGCATCGATGGTCAATGCACCGTTTTGTGCCGTCACCACATAGTTGCCGTTGGCCAGGGCCGACGCATCGATGGTGTAGCTGCCGACGTTTTCACCGGCTGTGCGGCGCAGAACACCCGCCAGGCTGTCGCCTGCCACGAGATTGCCTTGCGTGACCTGATACGTGAGGCCCGGGTCGACGTTGCCATAGACCTTGTTCTTCGCGTCCGCCGTGACCGTGATCGGACGGGCGTCGATGGTCAAGCTGCCGTTCTGTGCCGTGACGACATAGTTGCCGTTGGCCAAGGCGGAAGCGTCGATCGTGTAGCTGCCGACGTTTTCGCCAGCCGTGCGGCGCAGCACGCCGGCTAGGCTGTCCCCTGCCACCAGATTGCCTTGCGTGACCTGGTACGTCAGGCCCGGGTCGACGTTGCCGTAGACCTTGCTTTTCGAGTCCGCCGTCACCGTGATCGGGCGGGCGTCGATGGTCAAGGCGCCGTTTTGCGCCGTGATCAGGTAGTTGCCGTTGGCCAGGGCCGACGCATCGATCATGTAGCTGCCCACGTTTTCGCCGGCAGTGCGGCGCAGCACGCCAGCTAGGCTGTCGCCAGCCACCAGATTGCCTTGCGTGACCTGGTACGTCAGGCCCGGGTCGACGTTGCCGTAGACCTTGGTCTTTCCATCGGCCGTCACTGTGATGGGGCGCACATCGATGGTCAGGGCACCGTTCTGTGCCGTCACAACATAGTTGCCGTTGGCCAGGGCCGACGCATCGATCGTGTAGCTGCCGACGTTTTCGCCAGCGGTACGGCGCAGCACGCCGGCCAGGCTGTCGCCCGCCACCAGATTGCCTTGCGTGACCTGGTACGTCAGGCCAGGGTCGACGTTGCCGTAGACCTTGCTCTTCGCGTCGGCCGTGACCGTGATCGGGCGCGCATCGATGGTCAAGCTGCCGTTCTGTGCCGTCACCACATAGTTGCCGTTCGCCAGGGCCGAGGCGTCGATGGTGTAGCTGCCCACGTTTTCGCCCGCAGTGCGGCGCAGGACACCGGCCAAGCTGTCGCCCGCCACCAGATTGCCTTGCGTGACCTGATACGTCAGGCCTGGGTCGACGTTGCCATAGACCTTGCTCTTCGCGTCGGCCGTGACCGTGATGGGACGCGCATCGATGGTCAAGCTGCCATTTTGTGCCGTGACGACATAGTTGCCGTTGGCCAGGGCGGAAGCGTCGATGGTGTAGCTGCCCACGTTTTCGCCGGCCGTGCGACGCAGCACGCCGGCCAGGCTGTCGCCGGCCACGAGGTTGCCTTGCGTGACCTGATACGTGAGGCTTGGATCGACGTTGCCGTAGACCTTGCTCTTCGCGTCCGCCGTCACCGTGATGGGACGCGCATCGATGCTCAGGGCACCGTTCTGTGCCGTCACCACATAGTTGCCGTTCGCCAAGGCCGACGCATCGATGGTGTAACTGCCCACGTTTTCGCCCGCAGTGCGGCGCAGGACGCCATTCAGGCTGTCGCCGGCCACGAGGTTGCCTTGCGTCACCTGGTACGACAGGCTGGGGTCGACGTTGCCGTAGACCTTGCTCTTTGCATCCGCCGTCACCGTGATGGGGCGGGGGTCGATATTCGCGCTGACGCTGCTGGTATTCAGCACATAATTGCTGTTTGACAAGCTCAACGTGCTGGAATCGAAACTGCTGTAGCGGCCGGCATTGCGGCTGCCGACGGTGGCCGAGCCGGCGACCGTCGGGGCGCGGTCGCCATTGACCAGCCCAGACAGGACAAAGCCGGCATTGAAGGTGGCGCTGCCGTCGTAGGTCTTCGTCACGGCCACGTCCAGCGGACGGGGCGTGACCGTCCAGTAAACAGGGCCGCCCGGCGTCAGGGTATAGCCCGTCTTGCCCAGCACCAGGCCCGTGTCATAGCTGATCGAGTAGACGCCTGCCGAGGACGTGGCCGTGGGCGCGCCCAGCCAGGAAACCGTGCCGCTCGCGCTGGCATCGGTGATCAGCGTGCCGCCGCTCAGGGCGTCGTACAGCGCATAGTTAAAGACAGGCAAGTCGCCATACACGCTGGTGCCTGGCGTCAAGCGGATGTACACGGGCTTGGAAGCGTTCCCGGCCGCATTGTCGACGGAAACAATGGCATCCTTCAATTGCGCCACGGGCGCCGCCGCGTAGTACACGGACAGGCCGCCGGACTGGCCCGGCGCCAGGTCGGCCGCGCGCAGGAACATGGCATAGCTGCCGTCTGTCTGGCCGGAAGCGGCGGCCGTGCCGCGCGGGTTCTGGTTGATGGCGTTGGAAAACGAGCAGCAATTGCTGTGCACGGTATCCACGCCCGCCGTCGTGGAATAGAACAGGATGGCCGAGCCGCTCGTCGTGCTGTTGGTTTCCGTCACCATAATGGCGTTGGAGCTGGCCTTGTTATCGGTCAAGGTCGCAAAGGCACCGGACACGATATTGCCCTTGGTCTTGTAGTTGGCATCCGACTCGCCGATAAAATCGTCGCCCGTGCCCAGCCACATGCGCACATTCGTCAGCGGCGTGCTGCTCAGATTGGTGAGCCGGCTATCCATGTTGACGAAGGCATCGCCCGCCTTCAGGGTATAGGTGTGCGCGATGCTGGCCGACTGGTTCAGGGTGCTGAAATTGAGCGTCCCTGTCGTCACGATCGAGCCCATGCCTTCCTGGTAGCCGGCGATATTCAAGGAACGGTTGCTCAGCGCACTGGAGTAACTGCCGCCCATGCCAGGGAAGCCGCCGCCCATGCCGCCGTCCGCGATCAGCACTTGTCCATTGTTATTCCAGGCATTGCTGCCATTGCCGCCTGCGGCCACGGCAAACTCGAAGGGCCGGTTCAAGGTCAGCATGTACCAGCCGTTGCGGCCGGGGGTGGTGTTATCGAAATAAAATGGCGTCTTCAACAGCCCGTCGTCGGTGAAGGAGTTTTCATTACCATTGCCGAAGCGTATATTGCCGTTGCTTAACACCAAATTGTTCACGCTGCCGGCGCTGCCCTTCTTCCAGGTAAAGGCGCTGGCCGTGGGAATATTCACGGCCACGCCCGCTGCCACCTTGTAGGCGCTGCCGGCGCCATTGGCCGTCGCCTGGCCATACTGGTAGGCCAGCGATCCGCTGCCGGTGGCGTTCAGGGTCGCATTGATGTTGATGTTGCGCTCGGCGGTCAGGGTGAGCTTGTTGGCCGACCAGCTGATGGCGTCGTTCACGTGGATGTCGCCATTGCCGCCCGCCGTACCCATGCTGGTGGTCATTATGGTGAAATTGTTGCTGGCCAGGGCGCTGGAGACGGCCGCGCCCGTCATGTTGCCGCCGCTGGCCGCCACCGTGAAGTCGTTCGGGTCGATCAGCCAGTCGCCCGTCCTGCCGCCGGCCGAGGCCGTGGTGACGCGCACGGCGCCGATGTCCACGTGGTTGGCGCTGGTTTCGATGAAGCCGCCATCGCCGCCCTGGGGCGCGCTGGCGTCGAGCACGCCGGCAACGTGGACGCTGCCCTGCTGCATGTCGCCGAGCAGCACGATCTGGCCTTTTTCGCCGGTGGACAGGGTGTGCGCCTCGATCACGCCCTTGTTGTTGATGACGCTGGAGGCCAGGGCGCCCGCCGCCTTGGCAGTCAGGTAGACCTGGCCGCCATCGGCGCGGATGGCGCCGCCATTTTCGATCAGGGTATCGAGCGCGCCCTGCGTCACCTGCAGCTTGACGGGGCCGCCCAGGTCCAGGGTGACCTGGCTGCCCGCGCCCATCAGCACGCTGCCCGCATGGGCCGCGATGCTGCCGCTGTTGCTGATGCGGGCGGAAATCAGGGCCACGTAGCCGCCGTCGGCCGCGTGGATCGTGCCTTCGTTGACGATGCTGCCGCCCCCCTTGCCGTTGAACACATGCTTGCTGCCGCCCAGGCTGGCATTGTCGATATCCAGGGTCGAAGCGACGAGGCCGCCCACGTTGACCTGGGCCGTGCGGCCGAACAGGATGCCGTTCGGATTGATCAGGTAAACCTGGCCGTTGGCGTTCACGCGCCCGAGGATTTGCGAACCGTTGCTGTCGAGAATGCGGTTGACGGCCAGCGCGGACGACGAAGGCTGGACGAAATTGACGGTTTCCTTGCTGCCCACATTGAAGCTGGCCCAGTTCAGCGACGCCTGCTGGCTCGTCTGCTGGACCGTCGTCGTCGTGCCGGACTGCGTGATGGTGGCCGTGCCGGCCACCACCTGCCCGCCCGTGGGTCCGGCACAGGCCGGTCCGCCCAGCGCCAGCGCCGCCATGACGGCCGCGGCGGCGGCCAGCTTGCGGCGGCCGCCCTTGCCACGGCCGTGCGAAGTCTCGGCAACGGCGACCCAGGCGTTCAGGACGTGGCTCCAGACGAGCCGGTAAATGTGATTCAGTGATCCGTGGCGATGCATGCTGTCTATCCTTGTTGATGTTGTTACAGGGAGCGCCCTGCACCGCCTCGTCCGCTTCAGCGCAAGGGGCAGTGCAAATGACAATCTCGGCCGTGCATGCGCATCACGCGCAGGCGACCGTTTTCCTCGCTCCATCCCTGTTGCCTTTCACTACACATTCGTAGCCAAAAGACACAAAAATTTCCTTGGGGAAAATGTAACAAACATTGCGGATTTATAAGTGAGCAAACCTGAGCGATTCCCGACTAAATCAGTCGGAAATGCCGGCCATCTAGGCGGGTAGTTGCAATGAAAAACTGATCACGCCATCCATGCCCGCACTGTCGAGCATGACCTTGCCGCCATGCAGCTCCGCGATGCGCTGCACCAGATACAAGCCCAGTCCGGCACCGGGCTTGTGCTGCGCGATACGGCCACGGAAGTACTTCTGGAACAGGCGCGGGATTTCATCGGCGGGCAAGGGATCGCCCTCATTGCTGACGGTCACTTGCAGGCCAGCATCGCCGTGCATCGTGGCCTGCACGCGTATGGCCGACACCTGCGGCGCGTGGCGGTCCGCGTTGCTGAGCAGGTTGCGCAAGGCGACGCGCAGCAGGCCCGGGTCGCATTGCAGCTGCGCCGGCAAGACGCCCCAGTGCGCTTCCACCCTGCCTTCCGGCCACTCGGCCAGCACGGCGCCGATCAGCTTGCGCGGGTCGCAGGACTGGGGGCGGAAGGTGGCGGCGCTCGTTTCCATCCGGTCCGCGCTCAGGTATTCATCGACGAGCGCCGTCATGCGGCCGCTGGCCTCGCGCAGGTTCTGGCAGCGCTGCAGGGTTTTTTCCCACACGGCAGCGGGATTGCGGGCGATCTGCTGGGCCGTCGTATTGATGATGGCCAAGGGCGTATGGAATTCATGGGACACCATGGCAACGAAATCCTGCTGCTCTTCGCGCGTGCGCGTTTCCACCGCCAGCGCCTCGCGCAGCTCGCCTTCCAGCGCCGCGCGCCGGCCGATTTCCTGCTGCAGGGCGGCCGTGCGCAGCAGCACTTGTTCCTCCAGCCGCTCATTGAGGGCGCGCACAGCCCGCACGGCTTCCGCCTGCGCCAGATCCTTGGCCCGGCGCAGGTCGGCGTAGCGGCGGTTGAGGCGCAAGCTCATCAGCATCATGTGCACGAAGGCGCCCAGGGTGGCCGCATGGTTGGTCCAGAAATTGGGCGGCAGCACGCCCATATTGCGCAGGAAACTGATGATGGCACCGGCATAAAAAATGCCGAAAATCAGCAGGAAGGCGCGCGCGCTGCGGTGGCCGCGCCATGACAGCCAGCTCGCCGTGCCGATAAAGAGTACGATCAGGGGCAGCGCCGTGTACTGCACGGCAAGCACGCCCGTGCCATATTTTCCGCGCAGCACCAGGCAAGCGCCGGCCACGGCCACCACGCAGGAAATCCACGCCAGCCAGCGCGTCACGCGGGGCAACAGTTCCGGCAATTCCAGCTGCAGGGAAGAAAAGCGCGTGCCGACGGCCAGCGACATGCACAGCGACATGCCCACGATGGGGTCGGACAGCCAGTTCGGCATGGCGAAAATCTGCTGGGGAATGGCGATCGTGAACGCTTCCGTCGTCGCGCTCGTGCACACGTACAGCAGATACCAGCCGCTGTGGGCTTCGCGCGTCATGCGCCAGAAGAAAATGTGGAACAGGATCAGCAATAAATAGGTGCCGAACTGCAAACCGTAATACAGGTATTCGCGGCGCGAGGATTCGTCAAACGCGGCGCGCGGCCACACGCTCAGCTCGGTCGACATGGATTTCTTGCTGTGCAGGCGCACGAGCCAGCGTTCGGTCGTGCCCGCATTGAGGCGCAGCGGAAAGACGACCTGGCGCGCATCGACGGGCCAGTCGTCGCGCGCGATGGCGGCGCCCGCTTCCTGCAGGCTCCAGTGACCCTCGCCGTCCAGCCGGTACAGGCGCACGCTGTCGAGCACGGCGTTGCTAAAACGCAACACCCAGTCATCGGGCGCATCCGCCGCGCGCCGCACATCGAGCAGCAGCCAGAGGACGTCGTCCGTATAGCCGGCACTGACGGCGCCGGGCAAGGCGCGCCAGCCGGGCGACGCCAATGCCCCGGCAGGCCCCAGTTCGCCTTGCGGATCGCGCAACAGCAGCATGTGGCCGCTGGCCGACACCTGCTGGCCAGTGTCGGGCAGCAGCAGCGGCGCCGGCGGCGCGGCGCGCGCGGCAAGCGGATGCAGGGCAGTGAACAGGAGGAGAATGGCAAGCAGGAAACGCATGGCGCGGCAGCTTAACACAGCCATATCAAGGAAGCGACAGGCTGCCTTCACGCCAGGCAGGCGATCGGTTATCCTTGCGCCATGTTGAACCTTATTTTGCTTGAAGACGAAGCCGTGCTGCGGCAGGAACTGACCGAATTTCTCGGCGACTGCGGCTACCGGGTCAGCGCCGTTGCCGACCTGGCCAGCTTTCATGCCAGCTATATCCCCACCCTGCACCATATCGCCATCATCGACCTGGGCTTGCCCGACGGCGATGGCATGGCACTGGTGCGCGCGCTGCGCGCCCAGGGCCGCCAGCTCGGCATTGTCGTGTTTACCGCGCGCGGCGCCACGCAGGACAAGGTCAACGGACTGAGCGGCGGCGCCGACCACTACCTGCCCAAGCACACCGACCTGGAAGAACTGGCGGCCACCCTGGGCAGCTTGCAGCGGCGCCTGGGCGAACCGGCAGCCGCGCCGACGTGGATACTGGAACTGGGGCCGCGCCGCCTCGTGCCGCCAGGCTGCAGCGCCATTGCATTATCGCAACAAGATACCACCGTGCTGCAGGTGCTGATGGCCGAGCCGGAGCGCATCGTCAGCCGGCAGCAGATCGTCCAGTCGCTGGGCGAGGATTTCCTCGACTACGACCAGCGTCGTCTCGACACGCAGATCCGCCGCCTGCGCCGCAAGACCGAGCAAGCCACGGGCCTGCCCTTGCCCGTCAACACGGCGCGCAACGCCGGCTACCGCTTCTTTGCCAACGCGGCCGTCCGGCCCTGATCCGGCATCCCTAGGCCAGCAGTTGCGGCACGGCCGCCGCCATCAGGGAAATGCCGATGGCCGTCAGCACGGCAAACGCGATGCGGCGCATGCCGCGCTGGGCGATGGGCGGCGGGTAGCGCTTGCCCGCCATGGTGGCCAGCACGCCCACGGGCAAGGCCAGCATACACAACAGCAAAACCTTCCCATCGAGCTGGCCCTGGCTGCCCGCCATCAGCGAGCGCCCGCCCGCGCTGATGGCGAACAAAAAGATCAGGCTGTAGCGGATGGTGATCAGGCTCATTTCCTGGCGGTAAAACTGATACACGAGGGGCGGTCCCGCCAGCGAAAACAGGCCCGAGAACAGGCCGCCGCACACGCCGCTGATGAAGAAGCTGCGTTTGTCGGCCGCGCCCGGTCCCGGCGGCGCCTGCAGCAGGATGCTGACGCCGCCATACACGATGGCCGCGCCCAGCAGCAGTTTCAGCAGGGGCGCATACGCCTGGTCCAGGTATCCCAATAGCAAGACGCCGGCCGCCATGGCCGGCAGCAAGCCGATGCTGGCGGCGCGGATGGCGCGCCAGTCCAGGTGGTGCAAGGCGCCCGGCAAGGCCACCAGGCAATTGGCCAGCGACAACAAACTGACGAGGGCCGCCAGCGCGGGCACGGGCGCCAGGCCCAGTCCGCTGGCCACGCCCATGACGATCATGCCCAGGCCAAAGCCCGTGACGGTCTGGAAATACGTGCCCGCCGCCACCACGCCCAGCAGCGCCAGCACGGGCAGGCTGAACAACTCAGCGCCCACCCTGGGCCTGCACGGCCGTGACCGCAATGACGTTGTACACGTCGTCGGCGCTGCAGCCGCGCGACAGGTCGTTGGCCGGTTTCTTCAAGCCCTGCAGCAAGGGACCGATGGCGACGGCGCCGCCCATGCGCTCGGCCAGCTTGTAGCCGATATTGCCCGCGTCCAGGTTGGGAAAGACCAGCACATTGGCGCGGCCATTCACGACGGAATCCTTGACCTTGCGTTGGGAAATCTCCGCCACGATGGCCGCATCCAGCTGCACGTCGCCATCGATGGCCAGCAGCGGACGCTGGGCCTTGACCCGGTCCGTGGCCGCATGCACCTTGTCGACGGCCGCGTGGTGGGCGCTGCCGCTGGTGGAAAACGACAGCATGGCGACACGGGGCTCTTCCATCAGCAAGGCTTGCGCGCTGTCGGCGGCGGCCATGGCGATGTCGGCCAGTTCCTCCGCCTTCGGATCGACCACCAAAGCGCAGTCGGAAAAGATGAAGCCGCCCTTGAGGCTGTGGAAAGGCTCGCACAGCATCATCAGGAAAAAGCTGGACACGAGCTTGAAGGCCGGGTCCACGCCGATGATCTGGATGGCGCTGCGCACCACGTCGGCCGTCGTATGCACGGCACCCGCCACGCAGCCGTCCGCGTCACCCAGGCGCACCATCAGGTTGGCATAGCACAAGGGCGCTTGCACGGCGCTGCGCGCCTGCTCCACCGTCATGCCCTTGGCTTGGCGCAGCACAAACAATTGCTGGGCATAGTGTTCCGACTCGCTGGAAGTGGCCGGGTCGACCAGGCGCACGCTATCGAGGTCCAGCGCGTGCTCCCGCGCCAGCGCCACAATGGCGGCCGGCTGGCCGACGATGGTGATGCGCGCCAGGCCTTCGCTGGCAGCCCGCACGGCCGCGCGCAGCACGCGCACGTCGTCGCCCTCGCACAGGACGATATGTTTCGGCACGGCCCGGGCTTGGGCGATGATGCGGTGCAGGGCTTTCATGGGTACTCCAATTCGGTAAAAAAATGCCGGAACCATGGAAGCATGAAACATGGTTCCGGCACATAAAACCCGGCAGGCCGGGGTCATACAAGGATCGGGCGTATTGATGGCTTACGCAAAATCATCCCAACGTCGCAAATGCGGGGGTCGGCCCCGGCAAGGGGCCTGCCTCCCGGTGGAGGCAGGCCGATTGCCAAGCGACCGCCCCCAGTCCCCGCTTTGGGGTGACTTAGACGTAGTCTTTGTACTTG
>NZ_RFSK01000009.1 GCF_009923995.1 Janthinobacterium sp.
CCAAGCGGGCCTGAAAAATGTCGAGGGCAAGGCGCAGCGACGCAGACAGTACGCCAGTACGGCAAGGAGCTGCAACGCCGCCATCGGCATTTTCTCAGGTTCGCGTCTCCGGCCCGCTGTTGTTCGGGCCAAGCGGGCCTGCAAAATGTCGAGGGCAAGGCGCGGCGACACAGACAGCACGCCAATACGGCAAGGGGCTGCAACGCCGCCATCGGCATTTTCTCAGGCTCGCGTCTCCGGCCCGCTGTTGTTCGGGCCAAGCGGGCATGAAAAATGTCGAGGGCAAGGCGCAGCGACGCAGGCAGTACGCCAGTACGGCAAGGAGCTGCAACGCCGCCATCGGCATTTTCTCGGGCTCGCGTCTCCGGCCCGCTGTTGTTTGGGCCAAGCGGGCCTGCAAAATGTCGAGGGCAAGGCGCGGCGACACAGACAGCACGCCAGTACGGCAAGGAGCTGCAACGCCGCCATCGGCATTTTCTCGGGCCCGCGTCTCCGGCCCGCTGTTGTCACGCCTTTAAATAGCCAAAACCGCCTCTTTACCCCGCCCGGCTTTATAATCTGTCTTTTCCCTCCCACAGCTCTCAGCCCCTACCATGCCAGCACAACTGATCGACGGAATCGCCCTCTCCCAAAAACTGCGCAGCGAGATCGCCACGCGCGCCGCCGCCCTCACCGCCAAGGGCACCCAGCCCGGCCTGGCCGTGATCCTCGTCGGCGAAGACCCGGCCAGCCAGGTGTATGTCCGCAACAAGGTCAAGGCTTGCGGCGACGTGGGTTTCCACTCCGTGCTGGAAAAATATGAAGCGGACCTGTCCGAAGCGGACTTGCTGGCACGCATCGCCAGCCTGAACGCCGATCCCGCCATCCACGGCATCCTCGTGCAGATGCCCTTGCCCAAGCACATCAACCCGCACAAGGTCATCGAAGCCATCGCCACGACGAAAGACGTGGACGGCTATTCCGTGCTGAGCGCCGGCGAACTGATGACGGGCCTGCCCGGCTTCCGCCCCTGCACGCCATACGGCTGCATGAAGCTGATCGAAAGCACGGGCGTGGACCTGCGCGGCAAGCACGCCGTCGTCATCGGCCGCAGCAACACCGTCGGCAAGCCAATGGCCCTGCTGCTCTTGCAAGCGAACGCTACCGTCACCATCTGCCATAGTGCGACCCCGAACCTGGGCCTGTACACGCGCCAGGCGGACGTGGTCGTGGCCGCCGTCGGCCGCCGTAACACGCTGACGGCCGACATGGTCAAGCCGGGCGCCGTCGTCATCGACGTGGGCATGAACCGCGACGATGAAGGCAAACTGTGCGGTGACGTAGATTTTGCCGGCGTGAAAGAAGTCGCGTCGCACATTACCCCGGTGCCGGGTGGCGTGGGACCGATGACGATCACCATGTTGCTGATGAATACCGTCGAGGCCGCAGAGCGCATTTAAGAGGAGCACCTGAGAAAACGTCCATGGCTGCGTTGCAGTGCCTCGCCGTACTATTCGTACTGCCGTCGGCACCGCGCCTTGCCCTGAACGTTTTTCAGGCGCTCCATATATGAAGACAGAATGGACGAACCGACGATGAATACCAATCCCCTGCTTGATTTTTCCGGCCTGCCACGCTTCGACGCGATCACGCACGAGCATGTCACGCCTGCCATCGATACCCTGCTGGAGCAGGCGCGCGCCACGGTGGCGCGCCTCGAAGCGCCCATGGAAGAAGTGAGCTGGGACAATTTCGTCGCACCGCAGGACCAGATCGCCGAAACCCTGGGCCGCGCCTGGAGCATCGTCAACCATCTGAACAGCGTGATCGACACGCCCGAGCTGCGCGCCGCCTACAATGCGAACCAGCCGAAAGTGACGGAATTCTGGACCGAGCTGGGCCAGAACGAAATCCTCTTCGGCAAATACAAACAATTGCAGGCGCGCGCCGATTTCGCCAGCCTGTCGCCCGCGCGCCGGCGCATCGTCGACAATGCCGTGCGCGACTTCCGCCTGGGCGGTGCCGAGTTGCCGGAAGACAAGAAAGAGCGCTTTGGCGCCATCCAGGAAGAACACGCGGCCGTCTCGACGCGTTTCTCCGAAAACGTGCTCGACGCCACGAATGACTACAAGTTGCTGGTCGAGGATGAAGCTGAGCTGGCCGGCCTGCCCGACGACGTGAAGGCCGCCGCGCGCGCCGCCGCCGAGAAAGCGGGCAAGCCAGGCTATGAATTCTCGCTGCACTTCCCCTCGTATTACCCGATCCTGCAGTTTGCCGACAACCGCGCCCTGCGCGAAACCATCTACCGCGCCAACGCCACCAAGGCGTCGGACCAGGGCGACGTCTTCAGCAAGAAAGCGGACTGGGACAATACGCAGAACATCGTCACCCTGTTGCGCCTGCGCGACGAAGAGGCAAAGCTGCTCGGTTACGGCAATTTCGCCGAAGTGTCGCTGGTGTCGAAAATGGCCACCTCGCCCGCGCAAGTCATCGCCTTCCTGGAAGACCTGGCCAGACGCGCGCGCCCGTTCGCCGAGAAGGACTTGGCAGAACTGAAACAATTCGCCCGCGAAGAACTGGGCCTGGACGAGCTGCAGGCGTGGGACGTGCCATATGCGTCCGAAAAGCTGCAGGAACGCCGCTACGCGTTCTCGGCACAGGAAGTGAAGCAATATTTCCCTGAGCACAAGGTGATCGACGGCCTGTTCCGCCAGATCCAGAACCTGTTCAACGTCGGGATCGAGCCCGATACGGCGCCCGTCTGGCACCCGGACGTGCGCTTCTACCGCATCGAGCGCGACGGCAAGCTGGTGGGCCAGTTCTACCTGGACCTGTATGCGCGCGCCGGCAAGAGCGGCGGCGCCTGGATGGACGACGCGCGCGGCCGCCGCGCCGACGCCAGCCACGTGCAGACGCCGATCGCTTATCTGACCTGCAACTTCACGCAACCGGCCGTCGTCGATGGCCAGGCCCAGCCGGCGCTGTTTACGCACGATGAAGTGATCACCCTGTTCCACGAATTCGGCCATGGCTTGCACCACATGCTGACGGTGGTCGACGAACTGGGCGTGTCGGGCATTTCCGGCGTGGAATGGGATGCCGTGGAGCTGCCGTCGCAATTCATGGAAAACTTCTGCTGGGAATGGGACGTGCTGGAGCACATGACGGCGCACGCCGTCACGGGCGCGCCGCTGCCGCGCGCGCTGTACGACAAGATGCTGGCGGCCAAGAATTTCCAGTCCGGCCTGCAAACCCTGCGCCAGGTGGAATTCTCCCTGCTCGACATGCATCTGCACTACGACTACGACGCGGCCACGGGCCAGAGCGTGCAGCAGCTGATCGACGGCGTGCGCGCCAAGTTCGCGCTGCTCATCCCGCCCGCCTTCAACCGCTTCCAGAATGCCTTCGGGCATATCTTTGCGGGCGGCTACGCGGCGGGCTACTACAGCTACAAATGGGCCGAGGTGCTGTCCGCCGACGCCTATGCGGCCTTCGAGGAAGCCCGCGCGCTGGGTCCGGCCGCCACCACGGCGGCAGGCAAGCGCTATCTGGAAGAGATCCTGTCCGTCGGCGGCTCGCGCCCCGCGCTGGAATCGTTCACGGCCTTCCGCGGCCGCGAACCGTCCATTGACGCCCTGCTGCGCCACAGCGGCATGGCAGCCTGAGGCTTGCCATGAGCCGCGTCGATTTTCACAGCAATGTGCCGGACAAGCTGGCCTACGCCTGCCGCCTGGCGCGCAAGGCCTACATGGCCGGCAACAAGGTCGTCGTGCTGGCGGCCGACGGCACCCAGCTCGACGCCTTGAACCGCGCCATGTGGACCATTTCCGCCACGGATTTCCTGCCGCACGTGCTGGCCGGCGACCCGCTGGCGGCGCAAACGCCCATCATCCTGACGGACGACGCGGCGGCCGAGCTGCCGCACCATGACATCCTCGTCAACCTGTCGCAGCTGCCGCCCGCCAATTACGCGCAATTCCAGCGTGTCTTCGAGATCGTCTCCATGGACGAACAGGATGCGCAGGCGGGCCGCCAGCGCTTCCTGCACTACCGCCAGCAGAACGTGCAGCCAACGCACTTCGTGGCAGGCAATTCAGCGGGCAAACCATGAGCCAGCAGCCGTTCGACCAGGGCATCCCCCTGCTGACGGAAGTGCTGCTGGGGCCGGATGTGCTGGAAGCGCCGCCCGTCGCGCCCGTTGCCGCTCCGGCTGCCGTCGAGGAAGCACCAGCGTTGCCGCCGGGCGTGGTGCAACCGGACTGGGACGCCATCGAAGCACGCCTGACCCAGCGCATCCTGCACCAGGTGCAGGGCAAGATCGACCACCTGCTGGAAGAGCGCATCGCCCACGTGCTGCAGACGGCCCTGCAAAATGCCCTGATCGGCATGCGCGGCGCCCTGCGCGAAGACTTGCAGCAGTCGCTGGAACAGATCGTGGCGCATGCGGTGAGCCATGAGCTGGGGCATTTGCACCCGCCGACGCCGTAATCCACTCGCTGTAATCCCCTCACTCTTTTACCCCCAAACAGCGAACGGCTGGGGTCAGACCCTCAGGGTCTGACCCCAGATGTCGTTTTGGGGTTGAAGAACGCAGATTTTCTTACACCCTTCCCCGTTGCAACGCCATTCTTTGGTGCGCTCGCGCCTGCGAAATCGGTGCATCGCGCCTCACTTTGGTGATTGTTGCGACAAAATGCAAAAAGCCCGAAATGCGGCTTTGCGCCGCCTGTTTTTTGTTGTACCTTTCCTCACACGTACCGCCCCTCGAAGCGGTTTTTCACGAGACGCCGCCGTATCTTTATCCATTGGAGAATGTTTATGCTGCTCAAGACCAAAATCCTTCCTCTCGCCGTCGCCCTCGCCTTTGCCGGCCATGCGGGCGCGCAGGAAATCATCAAGATAGGCCATGTCGCCCCGGTCTCTGGCGCCAGCTCCCACCTGGGCAAGGATAATGAGAACGCGGCCAAGATGGCCATCGAGGACTTGAACGCCAAGGGCTTCAAGATCGACGGCAAGCCCGTGAAATTCGTGCTGGTGCCGGAAGATGACGCGGCCGACCCCAAGCAGGGCACGGCCGTGGCGCAAAAGCTCGTCGATGCCAAGGTCAACGGCGTGGTGGGCCACCTGAATTCGGGCACGACGATCCCCGCCTCGCGCATCTACTTCAATGCCGGCATTCCGCAGATTTCGCCGGCCGCCACCAATCCGACCTACACCCAGCAAAAGTTCAACACGGCCTTCCGCGTGGTGGCCAATGACAACAAGCTGGGGGGAACGTTGGGCGCGTATGCCGTCGGCAAGCTGCAGGCGAAGAAAATCGCCGTCATCGATGACCGCACGGCCTATGGCCAGGGCGTAGCGGAACAGTTCGTCAAAGGCGCGAAGAAAGCCTCGCCATCCGTGCAAATCGTCGGCAAGGAATTTACCAATGCCAACGCGACCGACTTCAATGCCATTTTGACCAGCATCAAGTCGAAAAATCCCGACCTGATCTTCTTTGGTGGCATGGATTCCGTGGGCGGCCCCATGTTGCGCCAGATGAAGGCGCTGGGCATCAAGGCCAAGTTCATGGGCGGCGACGGCCTGTGCACGGAACCGCTGGGCCAGCTGGCCGGCGACGCCGTGGGCGAAGACATGGTCACCTGCGCGGAAGCGGGCGGCGTGACGGGCGCGCAGCAGAAAGGCATGGATGATTTCCGCGCCCGCTACAAGCAGAAATACAATATGGAAGTACAGCTGTACGCGCCCTACGTCTACGATGCCGTGATGACCATGGCCACCGCCATGGCCGACGCCAAATCGTCGAAACCGTCCGTCTACCTGCCCTATCTGGCCAAGGTGCACTACCAGGGCGTGACGGGGCCGATCTCGTTCGATGCCAACGGCGACATCAAGGATGGCGCGCTGACCCTGTTCACCTATCGGGGCGGCAAGAAGACCAAGATGGAAGTCGTCAAATAAGCGGCTGGCTGGCAACGTAATCGCGTAATCCTTCGACCAGCGCGTCGAAGGTGGCGCGGCAGCGCAGGCTGCCGCGCAAATCCTCATGCATGGTGACCCACGTCTCCATCGGCAGCGAAAAGGCCTGCGGCAGCACGCG
This sequence comes from Janthinobacterium sp., assembly GCF_009923995.1. GTDB lineage: Bacteria > Pseudomonadota > Gammaproteobacteria > Burkholderiales > Burkholderiaceae_D > Janthinobacterium. The sequence continues at coordinate 6,080 of NZ_RFSK01000009.1, forward strand.
CCGCAGGGCCGGATCGCGCGCCGCCAGGCCAGACTGGCACACGCCGATGCCGGCGCCCGCGCGGATCAGGGCCATCTGCGCCAGGTCGCTATTGCAGCGCCAGGCAAAATTTTCCCGCGTAAATCCCTGGAAAGCCTTCCCCGCATTGCGCACGAAGGGGCTCGCCTCGTCGTAGCCGATGACGGCGTGGTGCGCCATGCCGTCCAGGTCCAGCGGCGTGCCATGGCGCGCCAGGTAATCCGCGTGCGCGTGCAGGCCCAGTTCGATATCGCCCACCTTGCGCGCCACCAGCTGCTCCTGGCGGGGCCGCAGCATGCGCACGGCGATGTCCGCCTCGCGGCGCAGCAAATCCTGCACCTTGTTGCTCAACACCAATTCCACGACCAGTCCCGGGTGGCGCGCGCGCAGGCGGGCCAGGATCGCCGGCAGCACCTCCACGCCCACCGCCTCGCTGGCCGAAATGCGCACCACGCCGACGACGCCCTGCCCCTGGCCGCTGGCTGCGCGCTCCATCAGGGCCGCCGTATGCTCCATCGCTTCCGCATGGGGACGCAGCGCCAGGGCCACTTCCGTGGGCAGCAAGCCCAGCTGTGAACGCGTGAACAGGGTCACGCCCAGCGCCTGCTCCAGCGCGGCGACGTGCCGGCCGACAGTGGGTTGCGTGATGGCCAGCGCGCGGGCGGCGCCGGACAGCGAGCCGTGCTGCAGCACGGCCAGCAGCGAGCGGTAGTATTCCCAGGCGATAGCGGTAGTCATACATAAATGTATAGCCTGTGATCGATGTTCGTCAATTCCCAACTAGCCTTGCGCGGCAGATACTGCCGTCATCAACCACAGGGAGGACATGATGGACAACACGAAATCGGTATTGGTACTGGGCGCCACGGGCGGCATCGGCGGCGAGATGGCGCGCCAGCTCCTGGCGGCGGGCTGGCAGGTGCGCGCCATGAGGCGGGGCGACACGCCGCCGGCGCGCGGCGACGGCCAAGGGGATGGCATCCGCTGGCTGCGCGGCGATGCGCTGTCGCGCGCGGACGTGCTGGCGGCCGCCAAGGGCTGCGCCGTCATCGTGCACGCCGTCAACCCGCCCGGCTACCGGAACTGGGGCCAACTGGTGCTGCCCATGCTGGACAACACCATCGCCGCGGCCATCGCCGAGGGCGCCACCATCGTGCTGCCGGGCACCGTGTACAACTATGGCCCCGACGCCTTCCCCGCATCGGGAGACTTGCTTGCGGAAGATGCGCCGCAGCGCCCGCTGACGCGCAAGGGCGCCATCCGCGTGGAACTGGAAGCGCGGCTGGAGCGGGCCAGCACGCAGGGCGCGCGCGTCATCATCGTGCGCGCGGGCGACTTCTTCGGCCCCCGCGCCGGCAATAACTGGTTCTCGCAAGGCCTCGTGAAACCGGGACAGCCCGTGCGCAGCGTGCTGTATCCGGGCGCGCCCGGCATCGGCCACCAGTGGTCCTACCTGCCCGACGTGGCGCGCACCATGCTGCGATTGCTGGCCGTGCGCGCTACCTTGCCGCCGTTTGCGCGCTTTCACATGGCCGGCCACTGGGATCACGACGGCCGCCAGATGACGGGCGCCATCGTCCGCGTGGTGGAGCAGGCGACGGGCGCCCGGCCCGTACTCAAGTATTTCCCGTGGTGGCTGGTGGCCCTGGCGTCGCCGTTCGTGACGACCCTGCGCGAAATGCGCGAGATGCGCTACCTGTGGCAAACACCCTTGTGCATGGACAATACGCAACTGCTGGCCGTGCTGGGCCAGGAACCGCACACACCGCTCGACGAAGCGGTACGGGCGACCTTGGCGGGCATGGGCAATCTGCACACGGCGGCAGGCAAAAAAAACGCGCCGGGATTGCCGGCGCGCTGATTGCGGTACTGCGGGTCTGTCGGCACAGATTATTTCTGTGCCAGCACCCATTTGACCAGGGTATGGGCTTCCGCCTCGCTCACCTGCGGGTTCGCTGGCATCGGGATCGCGCCCCAGGTGCCGGAACCGCCCTTCATGACTTTCGCCGCCAACTTGGCTTCCGCGTCTTTCTGACCGGCGTACTTGGCAGCCACGTCCTTGAACGCCGGGCCCACCAGTTTCGTGCTCACTGCGTGGCAAGCCATGCAATTCTTGGCTTTTGCCAGGTCCGGATTGGCCAACGCCGCTTGCGAGGCCAGAGCCGACACGGCCAATACACTCACCAACATAAAACGTTTCATTGTCTTTTCTCCAAAGTTACTTCCTGCGGCATTTTACTGTGTTTCCGCAGATGCACCACGAGCCCAGATCAAGCGTTTCAATGTAGTAACGCAATGTCGTGACGATTAGGCATTCATATTCTGCCCCATCTGCGCGCGCATGACCATGTTGTTTGTAAGGCGATGTAACGTCAGGCGACCCCGCGCAGTCAAACGGGGCCGGCCGTCGTACTTACACAACAAATCAGCGCTTCTTCAGCTGCGACAGGTCGCGCACGGCACCGCGGTCGGCCGACGTCGTCAGCGCCGCATACGCCTGCAGCGCCTGCGACACGTAGCGGTCGCGGTTGACGGGCAGCCAGGCCGCGTCGCCCTTCGCTTCCATGCCGGCGCGGCGCGCGGCCAGCTGCGCATCCGTGACACGCAGGTTGATGGTGCGCTCGGGGATGTCGATGTCGATGAAGTCGCCCTCTTCCACCAGGCCGATGGCGCCGCCTTCGGCCGCTTCCGGCGAGGCGTGGCCGATCACCAGGCCCGAGGAACCGCCCGAGAAGCGGCCGTCCGTGAACAGCGCGCACGCCTTGCCCAGGCCCTTCGACTTGATGTACGAGGTCGGATACAGCATTTCCTGCATGCCGGGGCCGCCTTTCGGGCCTTCGTAGCGGATAATGACGACGTCCCCCTCATGCACGGTGTCTTCCAGGATGGCCGCGACGGCCGCGTCCTGGCTTTCGAACACGCGCGCCTTGCCCGAGAATTTCAAAATGCTTTCATCGACGCCCGCCGTCTTGACGATGCAGCCCTTTTCCGCCAGGTTGCCGTACAGGACGGCCAGGCCGCCATCCTGCGAATAGGCGTGGGCCTTGTCGCGGATGCAGCCCGTGCTGCGGTCCGTGTCGACGGCAGCGAAGCGCTCGGACTGCGAGAACGCCGTCTGCGTCGGCACGCCGCCCGGCGCGGCGCGGAACAGTTCATGCACGGCCGGATCGTCCGTGCACTTGATGTCGTTTTGCGCGATGGCGTCGGCCAGGGTCGGCGCGTGGATGGTCGGCAGGGTGGTGTTGAGCAGGCCGGCGCGCGCCAGTTCGCCCAAAATCCCCACGATGCCGCCGGCACGGTGCACGTCCTCGATATGGTATTTGTCCGTCATCGGCGCCACCTTGCACAGGCAGGGCACCTTGCGCGAGATGCGGTCGATGTCGGCCATGGTGAATTCCACTTCCGCCTCGTGGGCGGCGGCCAGCAGGTGCAGCACGGTATTCGTCGAGCCGCCCATGGAGACGTCGAGCGCCATGGCGTTCTCGAACGCCGCCTTGGTGGCGATGGAACGGGGCAGCACGGAGTAATCGTCCTGCTCGTAGTGGCGCTTGGCCAGTTCCACGATCAGGCGGCCCGCGCGCAGGAACAGCTGCTGGCGGTCCGAGTGCGTGGCCAGGATCGTGCCGTTGCCGGGCAGGGCCAGGCCCAGCGCCTCGGTCAGGCAGTTCATCGAGTTGGCCGTGAACATGCCGGAGCAGGAACCGCAGGTCGGACAGGCCGAGCGTTCGATTTCCGCCACGTCGGCGTCGGAGACGGTGCTGTCGCCCGCCTTGATCATGGCGTCGACCAGGTCCAGCTTGATGATCTTCTGCGCGCCGTTGACCACCTTGACGACCTTGCCCGCTTCCATCGGCCCGCCGGAGATGAAGACGACGGGGATATTGATGCGCATGGCGGCCATCAGCATGCCCGGCGTGATCTTGTCGCAGTTCGAGATGCACACCATGGCGTCGGCACAGTGGGCGTTGACCATGTATTCGACGGAGTCGGCGATCAGGTCGCGCGAAGGCAGCGAATACAGCATGCCGCCGTGGCCCATGGCGATGCCGTCATCGACGGCGATGGTGTTGAATTCCTTGGCCACGCCGCCCGCCTTTTCGATTTCGCGCGCCACCATCTGCCCCAGGTCCTTCAGGTGCACGTGGCCGGGCACGAACTGGGTGAACGAGTTGACGACCGCGATGATCGGCTTGTCGAAGTCGCCATCCTTCATGCCGGTGGCGCGCCACAGGGCGCGGGCGCCAGCCATGTTGCGGCCGTGGGTGGTGGTGCGGGAGCGGTATTGCGGCATGATGGGGACCTTCCGAGAAATGAATGATGCCTGGCTGCGCGGGGCGGCAGTAAAACCCTGCATGCAGTGGGGGTACGCCAGATTGCCTTGCGCGCGCGCCACTGTCAAATATATGATGCACGTGCCTGTGATTCATTTTTCATATCACAGCAGTCGATCAACATGGAAACGCCTATGCATCTTGAATTGCGCCAGCTGCGCTATTTCGTCACCGTGGCCGAGGAACTGCACTTCGGCCGCGCCGCCGCGCGCCTGCACATGACGCAGCCGCCCCTGTCGCAGACCATCATGGCCCTGGAAGAGCTGCTGGGCGCGCCCCTGTTCCTGCGCACGCGGCGCGAAGTGCAGCTGACGCCGGCCGGCAGCGCCCTGCTGCCCGAGGCGCGCCGGCTGCTGGCCCAGGCGCAGGAGCTGCCGGCCCTGGTGCAGCGGGCCGCCCAGGGCGCCGCCGGGCGTCTGAGCCTGGCCTTTGTCTCGTCGGCCGACTACAGCGTGCTGCCGCCCCTGCTGCGCGCCTACCGCGCCGCCTATCCGCAGGTGCAGATCGTGCTGCAGGAAGCCACGTCCGACCTGCAGCTGGACGAACTGCTGGCCGGGCGCACGGACGCGGGCCTGCTGATCCCGCCCCTGCCCGAGAAGGCGAAGGGCGACCTCGATTACCTGCCCGTGCTGGCCGAACCGCTGGTGCTGGCCGCGCCGTCCGGCCTGGACATATTGACGGCGCCGGGACCCGTGCGCCTGCGCGACGTGCCGCCCCTGCCCCTGATCCTCTTCCCGCGCGCCATCTCGCCCGCCCTGCACGACGCCATCCTCGGCGTCTTCCGCGCGGCCGGCATCACGCCGCAGATCGGCCAGGAAGCCATCCAGATGCAGACCATCGTCAGCCTCGTCTCGGCTGGCATGGGCATCGCGCTTGTGCCACAATCGGTATCGAACCTGATGCGTCCCGGCGTAGAATACAGGCCGCTGCAGGACGCCACGCCGCTGGTGGAAACGGGCCTGGCCTGGCGCCGCGACAATCCGTCGGCCGTGCTGCAAGGCTTTCTGGCGCTGCTGCGCCAGCAGATAAGCGATGCCGGTCAATAAATTAAGTGGCCGCTAAGGCAAAAAAGCGCTGGCGCCCCCATACTACGCAACCTTGGCTTTAAATAAAGAAAGAAACTCCATGCTGATACACCCGATGCCCAATCCGATAGCCATCCAGATCGGCCCGCTCGCCGTGCACTGGTACGGCCTGATGTACGTGCTGGCCTTCGCCCTGTTCATTATCCTGGGCCGGGTGCGCATCAAGCAGCCGCATATCGCCCGGCTGGGCTGGCAGAAGGAGGATCTCGACGACATGCTGTTCTACGGCATGCTGGGCGTGGTGATCGGCGGACGCCTGGGCGAAGTGCTGTTCTACCGCCCCGAGTATTTCATGCACAATCCGCTGGAAATCTTCATGGTCTGGCATGGCGGCATGTCCTTCCATGGCGGTTTCCTGGGCGTCATCCTCGCCATGTATCTGTGGAGCCGCAAGGCGGGCCGCAACCTGTTCGACGTGCTCGACTTCATCGCGCCGCTGGTGCCGCTCGGCTACGCGGCCGGCCGCCTGGGCAACTTCATCAATGCCGAACTGCCGGGCCGCATCGCCCCGGACACCCTGCCGTGGGCCATGCAATGGCCGGGCATCCCGTATCCCGTGCACCCGTCGCCCATCTACCAGATGCTGGTCGACGGCATTTTGGTATTCATCATCCTGTGGCTGTATGCGCGCAAGCAGCGCCCCCGCATGGCCGTGGGCGCCATGTTCACCCTGTTGTACGGCTGCGCGCGCTTCTTCACGGAATACTTCCGCACGCCGGACTGGGAAGTCGTGTGGCTGGGCGTGCCGATCACGTCGGGCCAGATGCTGTCCCTGCCGATGATCGTGGGCGCCATCGTGCTGCTCGTGTGGGCGTACAGGAGCCAGGTGATGGGCACGCCGCCCACCAAGGCACGCGCGGCCTGAAAGGCGATCAACCGAGCAGTTTGCTTGTAATCACTTTCCATTGCGCCGGAGTCACCGGCGTGATGGACAGGCGGCTGCCCTTCTTGAGCAGCAGCATGTCTTCCAGTTCCGGCATCTGGCGCATCTCGGACAGGGGCAGCAGCGCCGTCTTCTTCACGCCACGCACGTCGACGCTGATCCAGCGCGGCTGCTCCGGCGTGGCCTTCGGGTCGAAATACTTTCCCCCCTCTTCAAACTGGCTGTGATCGGGATAGGCCGTGCTGGCCACTTCGGCCACGCCCGCCACGCCCGGCTGCGGGCAGCTGGAGTGGTAGAACAGCACGCCGTCGCCCACCTGCATGCCATCGCGCATGAAGTTGCGCGCCTGGTAGTTGCGCACGCCAAACCACGGCAGGGTGTGCCGTGGCGCCGCCATCAGGTCGTCGATGCTCACTTCATCGGGTTCCGATTTCATCAGCCAGTACTGTGTCATTGCATTCCCCAGGTCAGATAGTCAAAGCGACAGGCGTAAAAAAACGGCTGCGCATGCTGATGCTGCAACCGTTTTTTGTACTGCAAATTGGGCCCCGCCTGTGCCGCTATGCCGGCATCCCGAACCAAACGGTTCAAGGTGGTCACGTTAGTTCAATTTCGGGTTCGTCGAACGAGCGACGCTCACTCCCATCAAACAAAATTCGCAACCGATGCGCATAAATGGTTCAAGGAATATATGGCAATCGCGAACACCGCAGGGTAGACGCAAGTTTACTCCTTAGTCCGCGCATCGCAAAGACAAATCGTACCGTGCCCGCTTAAAATCCAATTAATAACACCGAATAAAACCGTAGCGAGCGGCGATGAATTGTGGCTAAGAAGCGCAGCTGTGCTAGCACGGGGCCGCCGAGGCAGCGAGCATCGCAGGCCGCAATGCGCGACGCGCAGCAGGTTTGATTCGGTGTTTAAAAAAGGTTTTCCTGGGGCGTCAATGCGCTGTCCAGGACAGTGTGCATGGCCGAGATTTTCTGCTTCACTTCCAGGATGGTCAATTCCGACAGCGGCCCTTGCGGCGACTTCACGGAGAGAAACTCTGCCGCCACGCCCAGGGCGGCCAGCACGGCGATGCGGTCATTGCCCTTGACCTTGCCCGCGTCGCGGATGGCTTTCATCTTGCTGTCGAGATAGATCGCCGCTTCGCGCAGCGCGCGCTCTTCGCCATCGCGGCACACCATGCTGTAGGCCTGGCCCATGATATTGACATCGACACGCGGCATTACGCTTCCTTCCCGTTCTCGGCACTGTAGGCACCGGCTTCCGAGGCGGCTTGCTCCAGGCCAGCCTGCACCAGTTCCGGGATTTTTTCCAGCAAGGCTTCCACCCGCTCCTGCGCCTCGCGCATGCGCTGCACGTACTGCGCATTGTCGGCGGACAGCGCGGCATTGTCCTTGCGCAATTGCGCGTTTTCACGACGCAGCGCATGGGTCATTTCGGCCAGCAGGCCTATTTTGTCGGATAATTCGTTGAATTCGGAAATCATCCCGCCACTATAGGGCGGACGCTCCATGGGCGTCAATCGAATCACGCCGCTGTCACACATATTTACATCAATGCAGGGCAGTTGGCGGACAATACACACTTTTTCCGGCGCTTTTCGCCAAGTGCGCGCATCTGCCAGCGCCGCGATGGCAGCGTTTTACTCGTCGACGTAATCGGGTTCGATATCCAGTCCGCCATAGCGGTTTTCGCAAGAACGGCGCGTCAGCGTCTGCTGTCCGCCCTTGCCTTCAAGCACCATCGTCAAGTCGCGGCAAGTCTGGCGGTAGCTGCCAGGCTTGGCGTCCGTCCCCGAGGGCGTCAGGCGCACTGCCAGCGGCACCGCATTGCCCAGTCCCTTGTTGCTCCACTGGCGGCTCTTGCCGTCCTCTTCATCCTTCAGGGTGCGCACGGCCGCCGTCAGCAAGGCTTGTTTTTCCTTGGCATTGAGCCTGGCGATGGTGACGTCGGACAGGAAGGGCGGATACGCGACGGGCGCCGGGTCCTTGCCCTGCACATCCCATTTGCCGCTGCTCTGCGAGCAGGTGCGCCGGCTCAGGTCCTGCGTTTTACCGGCCGCCGTGACGACGAATTTCAGGTCGCGGCACACGTGCGCCTTCAGGCTGTGCTCCGTCATGCCGGAATTGCTGAAGTTATACGTGACCTTCACCAGCACGCCGCTGTCGCCGCCGTTGTCCCACACGTGCGCTTCCTGGTCGTCATCGTCCTTGTTGAGGTCGTTAAACAGCTCGTTCAGCAGCATGTCCTTTTCCAGCGGCGTCAGGGCCGCGACCGTGATCGCGTCGGCGATGGTGGGGCTTTGCGCGGCGGCATTGCCCAGCAGGGCGAAGCCGAGGGCACAGGCGGCCAGCAGGCGTGGCGCGGGAACTTGGAACAGGGAAGGCATGGCGTTCTTTCTGACGGATAAGGCGATGTTTGATATGCAATTGCAATCATCTTATCAAATTCCATAGCGAAACTCTGTTTCCTGCGCGTACAGGAACAGCCCCCGCCCGGCAAGCATGCTAGAGTCAGGTTTACTGCTGACGCCCGGGGATAAGGCTTGTCCCAGCGCAAACCTTGTGCGAATGCAGGCTGCACAGTTCTTCCAAGCTTATGTTCCCTTCGAATAAGCCCTTGAAGTTGCCCCCTACCGTCCCTATAATTAGCACTCGTTAGTAGAGAGTGCTAACAAACTCTTTCGTAGCAATCCTCAGGAAATGATGGTGCTTGTCAGGCAACAGCAGGGAACGCTACGCGGCGGGCGACGCCGCGATGCACCACTGCCTGGCGCCAGCGGGCGCACGATGACCGGGGGTTTGCTTGACCGTTGCGGGCCGTTTTCAACGGCGGCCATTGAAAGCACGCGTGGCGCTGTGCCAGGCATGTCTTCATTCAGCAACACTTATCCATTGAACTTTAAGGAGTTTTGTATGAATCTGCGCCCATTGAACGATCGCGTCATCGTCAAACGCCTCGACCAGGAAACCAAAACTGCGTCCGGCCTCATCATTCCTGATGCAGCTGCTGAAAAACCGGATCAAGGCGAAGTCCTTGCCGTAGGCAATGGCAAGATTCTCGACGACGGCAAAGTCCGTCCTCTGGATGTCAAAGTGGGCGACCGCGTCCTGTTCGGCAAGTACGCCGGCCAAACCGTCAAAGTTGACGGCGATGAGCTGCTGGTCATGCGCGAAGAAGACATCATGGCGATCGTCGTCAAGTAATTGTTTCCACGTTTTAGATAACTCATTCCGAAATTTCTGGAGAATTGAACATGGCAGCTAAAGAAGTAGTATTCGGCGACGCAGCGCGCGCCAAGATGGTCGAAGGCGTCAATATCCTCGCCAACGCAGTCAAAGTCACCCTGGGCCCGAAAGGCCGCAACGTGGTGCTGGAGCGCTCGTTCGGCGCCCCTACCGTCACCAAGGATGGTGTATCGGTAGCGAAAGAAGTTGAACTCAAAGACAAGCTCATGAACATGGGCGCGCAAATGGTCAAGGAAGTTGCTTCCCGCACCAGCGACAACGCCGGCGACGGCACCACCACCGCGACCGTGCTGGCACAAGCCATCGTGCGCGAAGGCATGAAGTTCGTTGCCGCCGGCATGAACCCGATGGACCTGAAGCGCGGTATCGACAAGGCCGTTGCCGCCACCGTGGAAGAACTGGCGAAAATCGCCCGCCCTTGCACCACCACCAAGGAAATCGCCCAGGTTGGCGCGATCTCGGCGAACTCGGACTACTCGATCGGCGAGCGCATCGCTGAAGCGATGGAAAAAGTCGGCAAAGAAGGCGTGATCACCGTGGAAGACGGCAAGTCGCTGAACGACGAGCTGGACATCGTGGAAGGCATGCAGTTCGACCGCGGCTACCTGTCGCCTTACTTCATCAACAACCAAGAGAAGCAAGTTGCCGTTCTGGACAGCCCATTCGTGCTGCTGTGCGACAAGAAAATCTCGAACATCCGTGACCTGCTGCCGGTACTGGAACAAGTCGCGAAAGCTGGCCGTCCACTGCTGATCATCGCCGAAGACATCGAAGGCGAAGCGCTGGCGACCCTGGTGGTGAACAACATCCGCGGCATCCTGAAAACCTGCGCAGTGAAAGCACCAGGCTTCGGCGACCGCCGCAAAGCCATGCTGGAAGACATCGCTGTCCTGACGGGCGGCCAGGTGATCGCTGAAGAAGTCGGCCTGACCCTGGAAAAAGTGACCCTGGCCGAACTGGGCCAGGCAAAACGCATCGAAGTGGGCAAGGAAAACACCATCGTCATCGATGGCGCTGGCGAAGCTGCCTCGATCGAAGCACGCGTGAAACAAGTGCGCGTACAGATCGAAGAAGCGACCTCGGACTACGACCGTGAAAAACTGCAAGAGCGCGTGGCCAAACTGGCTGGCGGCGTTGCCGTGATCAAGGTTGGCGCAGCCACCGAAGTCGAAATGAAAGAGAAAAAAGCCCGCGTTGAAGATGCACTGCACGCTACCCGCGCTGCCGTGGAAGAAGGCATCGTGCCAGGCGGCGGCGTAGCCCTGCTGCGCGCACGCGCCAACATCGCGATCAAGGGCGACAACCCTGACCAGGACGCCGGTATCAAGATCGTCCTGCGCGCCATGGAAGAGCCACTGCGCATGATCGTGCAAAACGCCGGCGAAGAAGCGTCGGTCGTCGTGGCAGCCGTCCTGGCTGGCACGGGCAACTACGGCTACAACGCTGCCAACGGCACCTATGGCGACATGGTGGAAATGGGCGTTCTGGACCCAGCCAAAGTGACCCGTTCGGCGCTGCAAAACGCCGCTTCGATCGCTTCGCTGATGCTGACGACCGACTGCATGGTCTGCGAAATCGCTGACGACAAGGCAGCCGGCGGCATGGGCGGCGGCATGGGTGGTATGGGCGGCATGGGCGGCATGGACGGCATGATGTAATGTCCTGCGGCCGGTCGCGCAGGCGACGGCGCACCTGGCCGCATACGCCGGGACAGGGCTGGCAGGCCAAAAGCTGCCAGCGCCTCCCCGGCGGCCCCGAAAGCCACCTTCCACGGAAGGTGGCTTTTTTTCGTCTTTCTTTTCAGCAATTCCAACGATTGCCCGCCTGCCCGTTTTGCTTTAGCATGGCCGCCATCGTCCACCCTTCCGAAACACCCCATACCATGCCGCCACGCGCCTCTTCCTCCAAAACCGCCATCGTCGCCGGCATCCTGGCCGGCTTGCTGGCCGCCGGGCTCGGCGCCTTCTACCTGTATCAGCAGCCCGCGCGGCACGGCGGCAGCGCCCCGGCGGCGAGCAGCAGCACGGCCGCCGAGGCAGCCAGCGCGCGCGCCGTCGATGCACTGATGGCTTTGCCGGAGATCAAGGCCTGGTCGGCGCACATCGAAAAAGCCTCGGGCGGACGGGCGCATGGCGCCGTGATGGAAACGACGCCGGAGACGCGCCTCGTCGATGGCGCCGCCTACTATCAGCTGAGCTTTTTTGAAAGCACGCCGGACGCGGCCCACCGCTGGGAAAGCTTCATCGTCTCGCCCGACGGCAAGCGCATCCTCGTCGACGACGTCGTCAGCGGCGAACTGCTGAGCCTGGAGCGCTGGCGCCAGGACAGCGCCCCCATGCAGCGCATCGCCACGCAGTAACTCCCCTACGCCGGCGCCCCCTGCGGCGCCGCGCCGCGCACGCGCGCCACCCACCACACCGTCAGCAGGGACAAGCCCGCCGCCAGCCAGCCATTCATGCCGAAGCCGCTGATATGGCCAGCCGCGTCCGTCTGCAGGGTCAGTCCGCCGAGCCACGCGCCCAGGCCATTGCCCAGGCTTTGCAGGGCCGAATTGGCGCTGAGGAAAGCGCCCCGCTTGCGCGGCTCCGGTATCGTCGTCAGCAGCGCCTGCAGCGGGATGGTGCGGCCCGACACGAGCACCATGAACAGGGAAAACGCCAGCATCAGCGCCCACAGCGGCAGCTGGGGCAGGTGCGTGACCAGCAGCATGGGCACGATGGACGCGAGGGCCACCCAGCGATACACCTGCCGCTTGCCGGCGCGGTCCGCCCAGCGACCGATGCGCCTGGCCGTAAACAGGGTGGCGCAGCCGCCCGCCAGGTAGACCCAGGTCACGTCGGCCGGCGCCAGGCCCATATTGCCCACCAGCACGGGTGAAATGAAGGGGATCAGCAGCATGCCCGCCGTCATGTTCACCACCGACAAGATGAAGGCATCCAGGTGACGCCGCTCCCGGAACAGGGCCAGCAGGTTCGGCAGCGCCTGGCGCAGCGGCGTGGCAGCGGCGCCCATATGCGCCGTCAGCGAGGGCAGCACGCGCGCCGCGCCGAACCAGATCAGGAAGGACAGCAGCACCAGCAGGTAGAACGGCGAGGCCCAGCCGAAATGCGCGGCCATCACCACGCCGATGGGCACGCCGCCCACGGCCGCCATGGCAAACGAGGTCATGACGACGCCGGTGGCCGCGCCGCGCCGCTCGGCGGGAATCACGTCGCCGATGATGGCCATGACGATGGCGCCCAGCACCCCGCCCGTCAGCCCGGCAAAGGCGCGCGACCACAGCAGCACGTGGAAGTTCGGCGCCAGCGCGCACGCCAGGTTCGACAGGGTGAACAGGCAGAACATGGTCAGCAGCAGCTTCTTGCGGTCGAAGCGGTCGACATACGTGGCCGCCAGCAGGCCGGACAGGCCCGCGCACCACGCATACGCGGAAACGGCGCCGGAAACGGCGGCCGGGCCGATGCCGAACGCCTGCATCAGCTGCGGCGCCAGCGGCATCATCACCATGAAATCCATGATGACGGTAAATTGCGTAAGCGCAAGCAGCCACAGCATCGCCCTTTCGCGCGCCGGCGTCAGCATGGGCGCCGCTGCTGGCAGGGGCGTCATGCCAGCGCCTCGATGTCGGCGCGCGCCTGGCGCAGGATGGCGCGGATGGCGTCCAGGCGGACGGCGTCCGGCTCGCCCGCGCGCCCGCGCGCGATCACCACGGCCTTCAGCTCGTGCATGAGCTGGCGCAGGTCGTCGCTCGCCTCCCCCGGCGTGCCCACCCTGGCGGCGATGGCATCGACGTAGGCGCGGTTCGCGTCTAGGAAGGCCAGGCCCTCGGGCGTGATGCTGTGCAGCTTCTTCGTGCCGTCGAGGCTGACGGCCACGTAGCCCTGCCCCACGAGGCCGTGCATCAGCGGATAGATGGCGCCGGGACTGGGCGCGTACGCGCCGCCGGCGCGCTGGCCGATGGACTTGATGATGTCATAGCCATGGCGCGGCTTGTCGGCGATCAGTTGCAGCACCAGGTAGCGCAAGGTGCCCGCGTCGAACATTTTGGGTCCGCGGGTGCCGGGCGAGCCAGGCGTATCGCCCTGGGCGTGGGCTGCCGCGCGCACCGGGCGCGCGCCGTGCAGGAGGGAAAGCATGATGACTCCTTAAGATATATCGCAATAAGATATATCTTATGATTGAAACCGGCCCAATGCAAGGTTTACTTTCCGGCATCGAAGCCCGATACTCGCCAGCATGCCCGCCACGACCATCCGCCCCCTCGCCCCCGACGACGCTGCCGCCTACCGCGCCCTGCGCCTGGCCGGCATCGCCGAACTGCCGGCGGCATTCTGCACCACGCATGCGGCGGAAAGCGCCGTGCCCCTGACACAGATGGCCCAGCGCCTGCGGGCCGGTCCGCACCAAATAATATTTGGCACTTTCGATGGAGCGCGACTGACCGGCATCGCCGGCCTGCGCCGCGAAGCGATCGCCGTCGTGCACGACAAGGCCAGCCTGTGGGGCGTGTACGTGGCGCCGTCCGCGCGCGGCCATGGCACGGGGCGGCAACTGGTGCAGGCGGCCATCGCGCACGCCTGCGCCATCCCCGAGCTGGCCCGCGTGCGGCTCGCCGTGGCGCCGGACAACCATGCCGCGCTGTCCCTGTACCTGGGCTGCGGTTTCGTGCTGGCCGGCGAGGCCGCGTCCGGCGGCCTGCTGCAACTGCAACTGACCTTGCCGCGCCCTGCCATCGCAGGACCACGAAATGATGTCTTTATGAAAATCAATACCTTACAAGTCCTTGCGAAATAGCCAGGGGACCGTTTTTTCTGTTGCAAGCAAGCGCAACAGGCCTTAGCATCGCGGCTTACAAAAAATACTTGGGGAGAGCCAATGTCATCGGCCGAGACACACACCGCCACGGGTAAAATGCCCCGGCAAATACCGTACATCATCGCCAACGAAGGCTGCGAACGCTTCAGCTTTTATGGCATGCGCAATATCCTGACGCCTTTCCTCATCAGCACCCTGCTGCTGATGATCCCGATCGACCAGCGCACGGGCGAAGCCAAGCACGTGTTCCACACCTTCGTCATCGGCGTGTATTTCTTCCCGCTGCTGGGCGGCTGGCTGGCCGACCGCTTCTTTGGCAAGTACAACACCATCTTCTGGCTCAGCCTCGTGTATTGCGCCGGCCATGCCTGCCTGGCCATCTTTGAAAACAGCGTCAACGGCTTCTATTTCGGCCTGTTCCTGATCGCCTTCGGCTCCGGCGGCATCAAGCCCTTGGTGGCCTCCTTCGTCGGCGACCAGTTCGACCAGACCAACAAGCACAAGGCCAAGCTGGTCTTCGACCTGTTCTACTGGATCATCAACTTCGGCTCCTTCTTCGCTTCGCTGCTGATGCCGATGTTCCTGCGCGACTACGGCCCATCCATCGCCTTCGGCATCCCCGGCGTCATGATGCTGGCCGCCACCATCGTCTTCTGGATGGGCGCCAAGAAATACGTGCACGTGCCGCCGGCGCCGCCGAATCCCGATTCGTTCACCCGCGTGGCCCGCACGGCCCTGCTGGCCCGTGTCGACGGCGGCTCGCGTCCCGGCCTGTACGTGGCCTATGTCGGCGTGATCGGCGCTCTGTATGCGTTCTACAGCATTCCCGAATGGGGCTTCGTGATTTCCGCGTGTACGGCGCTGGTCCTGCTGCTGGCCTTCGGCAGCATCGGCACGGCCATGCAGCTGGAACGCGCGCGCGGCATCCACCCGGACGAAGCCGTCGAAGGCGTGCGCGCCGTGCTGCGCATCCTCGTCATCTTCGCCCTCGTCACGCCCTTCTTCTCGCTGTTCGACCAGAAGGCCTCGACGTGGATCGTGCAGGCCAACACCATGGAAAAACCGAGCTGGTTCCTGCCGGCGCAGATGCAGGCGCTGAACCCGATGCTGGTGATGCTGCTGATCCCGTTCAACAACCTGGTGCTGTACCCGATGCTGAACCGCTTCGGCCTGGAAGCGACGGCCCTGCGCCGCATGACGGCCGGCATCGGCTTTTCCTCGCTGGCGTGGATCGTCATCGGCCTGCTGCAGCTGGCGCTCGACAGCGGCAATGCCGTCTCCATCATGTGGCAGATCCTGCCGTACGCCCTGCTGACCTTCGGCGAAGTGCTGGTCTCGGCCACGGGCCTGGAGTTTGCGTACAGCCAGGCGCCCGTCTCGATGAAGGGCGCCATCATGAGCTTCTGGAACCTGTCGACCACGGTGGGCAACCTGTGGGTGCTGATCGTCAACCGCAGCGTCATGAACGAAGGCGTGATCGGCAAGATCGCCGAGAGCGGCATCAGCGTGACGGCCTTCCAGATGTTCTTCTTCGCCGCCTTCGCCGCCGTCGCCATGCTGGCCTTCGGCCTGTATGCGAAGCGCTACAAGATGGTCGACAACTACCGCAAGACGGCCGTGCCGGCATAAGCGTGATGCCGGTTTGATCTGACGCAAAAAGGGCGCCCGAGGGCGCCCTTTTTTTACGTCGTCACGCTCGGCGCGTCGCGCCCCGTGCGCTCGCGTATCTGCGCCACCGTTTCCGCCACGCCGATCAGTCCCGCCAGCGCTTCCTGGGTCGGGATGGCGTGCCGGGCCGGGTCGGCTTCGTAGCGCTCCAGGTACAGGCGCAGGGTGGCGCCCTGCGTGCCCGTGCCGGACAGGCGCAGCACGATGCGCGCGCCGTCCGTCATGATGATGCGGATGCCCTGCTGCGTCGCCACGGAACCGTCGACGGGGTCCGTGTAGCTGAAATCGTCGGCCAGCGCCACCGTGTAGCCGTCGAACTGCCGGCCCGGCAGGCCGGCCAGCTGGCCCCGCACGTCCGCCATCAGCTGCGCCGCGGCGGCGCTGTCGATGTCCTCGTAATCGTGGCGCGAATAGTAGTTGCGCCCGTACGTGGCCCAGTGGGCGCGCACGATGTCTTCCACCGATTGTTTTTTCGCCGCCAGCAGGTTGAGCCAGAACAGCACGGCCCATACGCCATCCTTTTCGCGCACGTGGTTCGAACCCGTGCCGTAGCTCTCTTCGCCGCACAGCGTAGCCATGTCCGCGTCGAGCAGGGTGCCGAAGAATTTCCAGCCCGTCGGTGTCTCGTAGCACGGGATGCCCAGCGCGCTGGCGACCCGGTCGGCCGCGCCCGAGGTGGGCATGGAACGGGCGATGCCCTTCAGGCCCCCACGGTAGCCGGGCGCCACGCCGGCGTTGGCGGCCAGGATGGCCAGGCTGTCCGATGGCGTGACGTCGAAGCGGCGCCCGACGATCATGTTGCGGTCGCCGTCGCCGTCCGAGGCGGCGCCGAAGTCCGGCGCATCATCGGCAGCCATGATGGCGATCAATTCCTGCGCATTGACGGGGTTCGGGTCGGGATGGCCGCCGCCGAAGTCTTCCAGGGGCACGCCGTTGATGACGCTGCCCTTCGGGGCGCCCAGCATGCCTTCCAGGATGGCCGTCGCGTACGGGCCGGAGACGGCGTGCATGCCGTCGAAGCAGAGGCGCAGGCCGCCCGCGAACAGGGCGCGGATGGCGTCGAAATCGAACAGCTGCTGCATCAGTTCCGCATAGTCGGCCACGGAGTCGATGACTTCGACCGTCATCTGCTCGATGCGCACGGCTCCCAGGGTGTCCAAGTCGATGTCGGCCGCGTCGCTGATGCGGTATTCGCTGATGGCTTGCGTGCGCGCAAACATGGCCTCGGTGACCTTTTCCGGCGCCGGGCCGCCATTGGCGATGTTGTACTTGATGCCGAAATCGCCATCGGGTCCGCCCGGGTTATGGCTGGCCGACAGGATGATGCCGCCGCTGGCGCCATGCTTGCGGATCACGCAGCTGACGGCCGGCGTCGACAGGATGCCGCCCTGCCCCAGCAGCACGCGCGCGTAGCCGTGCGCGGCCGCCATGCGCAGCACCGTCTGGATCGCCGCGCGGTTGTAATAGCGCCCATCGCCGCCCAGCACCAGGGTCTGGCCGCGGCAGTCGCCCACGGTGTCAAAGACGCTCTGCACGAAATTTTCCAGGTACTGCGGTTCGCTGAACACGCCCACCTTCTTGCGCAGACCGGAAGTACCAGGCTGCTGGCCGGCAATCGGCGCCGTGTTGATTATTTGAATAGCCATGTTGCCTCCACATTAACCCCTCATGGTAACGCATGCCGCCGGGGGGACAAAGCGTTGTCCCCCTGCCACGGTGCGGTAAACCGCTTAAGGTGCCGGCCCACAGCGGCCCGTCATATCATATAATGAGAATCATTCTCATATGTGGCCGAGCTGGCGACACCTACCTCAAGACATCGGACGCCGTGGTTGCACGTTACTACCAAGAACTGCTCAATTTCTGCTGGCGCGGCTTGCGCAACCGCGAGACTGCCCTGGACCTGGTGCAGGAAAGCTACGCGCGCGTGCTCGGCGTGCAGGCCCGTTCGGCACCGGGCGAACAGGCCGTGCGCGAGCCGCGCGCGCTGCTGTACCACACGGCGCGCAACCTGATGATCGACAAACACCGCCGCGCCGCCCTGCGCCAGCACGACGCGCTCGACGCCCTGCCCGAAGCCGCGCATCCGGCCGCGCCGCAGCACCTGGAGCCGGAACAGGCACTGGAAAACAGCCAGGACTGGCAAGCCTGCGTGGCCGCCATCGACGCCCTGCCGCCCCGCTGCCGCGACGCCTTCGTGCTGCACGTGTTCGAAGAATTGCCGCACGCGCAGATCGCCGCGCGCATGGGCATTTCCGTGAGCATGGTGGAAAAGCATATCGCGCGCGGCATGCTCAGTTGCCAGGCGCAGTTGCATTCCCTGCGGGAAGCCACATAATGGCGCCCATGAACAGCCGCCCGCCCCGCCACGATTTCGGCCCCTCCGCCCAGGAAAAGGCGGACTTGCGCGAACACACCGCCTTTGCCGACGCGCAAGATGCCGTGGCGCTGGCGGCCGCCACCTGGTTCAGCCGGCGCGACAACCTCGATGCGGGGCAGCAAGCCGATTTTGCCGCCTGGATGGCGGCCGATGCGGCGCACGCGCGCGCGTATGC
This sequence comes from Janthinobacterium sp., assembly GCF_009923995.1. GTDB lineage: Bacteria > Pseudomonadota > Gammaproteobacteria > Burkholderiales > Burkholderiaceae_D > Janthinobacterium. The sequence goes on from NZ_RFSK01000009.1 coordinate 24,692, forward strand.
GCAACTGCAGGACGCGCACCGCGTGGCGCGCCGGATTCCCCCGCACGTCGCCGCGCGCTGGGCCGTGCCGCAGGCGGCGCCAGCGCCAGCACAAGCGCCCCGCCGCCCGTTTCTGCGCTCCCTGCTGCCATATGCGGCGGCCGCCATGCTGCTGCTCGGCGTGGGCGCGGGCGGCTACCAGTGGTGGCAGCAACCCGTGTTCAGCCAGGCGTATGCGACGCAGCGGGGCCAGCGCCTGGCCGTGTCGCTGCCCGACGGCAGCACGGTGCAGCTCGACACATCCACGCAATTGCACGTCACCCTGTACCGCCAGCGCCGCGAAGTGCGCCTGGCGCACGGCGAGGCGCTGTTCCAGGTGCAATCGCAGCAGGGCCAGCCCTTCGACGTGCGGAGCGGCCCCCTGACGGTGACGGTGGTGGGCACGCAATTTTCCGTGCGCAACACCCTGGCGTACGACGGCCAGCTGCGCGTGGCCGTGCAGCATGGCCACGTGCGCGTGGCGGGCGCGGCGCAGGACCGGGTCGACCTGCAGGCCGGCCAGGGCGTCAGCAGCGACGCCGGCGGCCGCCTGTCCCCCGTCGCCAGCCTGGCCCCGGGCAGCGTGGCGCCCTGGCGCGCAGGCCGGGTCACCTTCGACAACGTGCCCCTGGGCGCGGCGCTGGCCGAATTCGAGCGCTATGGCGACACAGGCCTCGTCGTGCGCGATCCGGCCGTGGCGCGCCTGCGCATCGGCGGCAGCTTCAGCCTGGCCCAGCTGGACCGCTTCGCCGCCGCCCTGCCGCAGCTGCTGCCCGTGCACGTCGTGCGCGATGGTGCCGTCAGCACCATCCGCATGGCGTCCAAGGCCCCCGCGCAGGGGCCGGCCATGCAACTGCAACAAAATAAATAAAAATATCGCATGCGCAGGTGAGGGTTTGATCCCTGGGCGCGTCTACCACGTTAATCGACAACAAATTAACCTGGAGAAACGCACCATGTGGTCCCCCCGCTTCAAGCTGACACCCGCCCCTCTCGTCCTGGCCGCCATGCTGGCCCTGGGCACGGCCACCGTGGCGCAGGCACAAGTCTTGCCCCCGATCAAACTGGCCATCGCCGCCCAGCCGCTGGGCCAGGCCCTGAATGAACTGGCGCGGCAAGCCAATCTGCAACTGCTGTTCGCTCCCGACCTCGTGGCCGGCAAGACGGCGCCCGCCGTCAGCGGCACCCTGAGCGTGCGCGACGGCCTGGAGCGCCTGCTGGCCGGCAGCGGCCTGCAGGCATCCATCGATGGCAATGCCGTGATCATCAAGCCGGCGCCCAGGGCCACGGGCGACACGGCGACCCTGTCGGAAATCACCGTGACGGCCAGTGGCGAGCGCACGGCCACCAGCGATGGCACGGGCGCCTACACGACGCCCGCCGTGACACTGGCGGGTGTGGAACGTTCACTGCGCGACACGCCGCAATCCGTGTCCGTCGTCACGCGCCAGCAGATGGATGACAAGAATTTGTTCACCCTGGACCAGGTGCTGGAACAGAGCACGGGCCTGACGCGCATGAACCGCAGCTTCGGCTCGCACGAATTCCTCGCGCGCGGCAACGCCCTGTCCTACCTGATCGACGGCATGCCCGGCATCTCCGACAACGCCACGGGCTGGCTGATCCCCGACATGGCCGTGTATGACCGCGTGGAAATCCTGCGCGGCTCGGCCGGCCTGATCGTCGGCGCCGGCACGCCGGGCGGCGTGGCCAACCTGGTGCGCAAGCGCCCCCGCGCGGAAGCCCATGCTGATGTCACCGCCACCGTGGGCAGCTGGAGCCAGCGCCGCGTGGAGCTCGACGCGGGCACGCCCCTGAATGCAGCCGGCAGCGTGCGCGGCCGCGCCCTCGTGGCCTACGAAGACCGCGGCTACTTTTATGATGCCGCGCACAGCCGCATGCCCCTGTTCTACGGCATCGTCGAGGCGGACCTGGACGCCGCCACCACCGTGCGCGCGGGCGCGCGGCGCCAGCATACGGTGACGGATGGCTACTGGCTGTTCGGCCTGCCCCGCTACAGCAATGGCGCCACCTTGCCGATCCGCCGCTCGACGTCGCTGGCGCAGGACTGGAACCGCCACGACGCCACCATCGGCGAGCTGTTCGCCGATCTCGAACACCGCTTCGGGGACGACTGGAAGGCCAGGGTCGCCCTCAACCGCACCTATGGCAATTTCGACCAGCAGGCGGCCATCGTGCGCGGCAGCATCAATCCAGCCACGCAGCAGGGCGCGCGCCTGTACACGGTCAACTACCGCAAGCAGGACATCGTCACCACGGGCATCGACGCCAGCGTAGGCGGCAGCTTCGGCGCCTGGGGCGGCAGGCATGAAGTGCTGCTGGGACTGAATGCCTCGCGCGCCCTCACGGACGACCACGCGGCCTCGACCTCGCCCGGCCTGCCCTTCGACGTCTTCCGGCCCGACAATGCCCTGCTCCCCCGTCCCGCGCATCCGGCCTGGGATACGCTGCCGCAGCTGAACGAACAGCGTTACGGCGCCTACGCCAGCACGCGCTGGGAACTCCATCCGGCGCTGCACCTGCTGCTGGGCGGCCGCCTGAGCTGGTTCGACAAGCAGACCACGGGCAGGCTGCCCACCGACCCCGTCAGCCGCTACAAGGAAAGCGGCGAATTCACGCCGTATGCGGGCCTGGTGCAGGACCTGGGCCGACAGTGGTCCGTGTACGGCAGCTACGCCAGCATCTTCCAGCCGCAGAGCCTGTACTACACCGTGGGCGGACAGCCCTTGAAACCCGTCGTGGGCGACACCTATGAAGCGGGCGTGAAGGGCGAGCTGTACGACGGCCGCCTGAACGTGGCGCTGGCCGCCTTCCGCATCAACAAGCGCGACACGGCCATCTACGACGAGGCCAGCAACGACGACTGCCTGAAGTGGGACGTGACGGGCAGCTGCTACCGCAATGGCCGCCCGCTGCGCAGCACGGGCATCGACGCGGACGCCAGCGGCGAAGTGTTGCCGGGCTGGCAGCTGTCGTCCGGCTACACCTACAACATCGCGCGCGGCGAAGCGGGCGAGACCCCGCCCACCGTCACGCCCAGGCACATGCTGCGCGTGTCGACCAGCTACCGCCTGCCCGGCGCGTGGAACCACTGGACCATCGGCGGCGGCGTCTCGGCGCAAAGCGGCTATCTGTACCAGGCGGACGACAACCCGGACGTGAGCTTCCGCAACGGCGGACGCACCGTGTGGGATGCGCGCGCCGCGTACATCTTCAACCGCAACTGGAGCGCCAGCCTCAGCATCGCCAACCTGACGGACAAGACCTACTGGGCCGCCACGGGCGAGCTGCGTCGCGGCAATTACTTCGGCGAGCCGCGCAACATCATCCTCTCCCTGCGCTACACGCCGTCCCTGTAAGCGCCTTCCCGGCAGCTGCCCGCGCCACGGCCGCCGCATGCTTGCGGCGGCCGTGCCCGCTTACAGCCGCAGCGCATCCCTGCCCGGCACAGCACTCTTGCATGTCTCACAACCTCGCACTATAATAAGAATAGTTCTCATTCACATTTAGACCTTCCCAAGTCTGCACGCCGTCCCGGCCCGTGCGCGGCTGAATGACACGCTGCGCCAGCCAGGCAAGCACGCCAAGCAAGCTCCCCACACCCATAGAAAGCCTGTCGCACGACGGCGGGCACACGAGAAGAAGGATGCTTCATGGCACGAACACGTTCGCTGGCCGGCACTGCCGCCACGCTTTCCCCCGCCTTCCCCGCATGGCGCGTGCGGCCGCTGGCCGCCGCCGTCCGCTCGGCCCTGCTGGCGACGGCGCTGGGCGCCGGCGCTGCCCTGGCCGCCGACGCCCCGGCCAATCCCGAGGTCGCCACCTTGAGCGAGATCAAGGTGCTGGGCCAGCAAGACAAGGCATCGACGGAAAACACGGGTTCCTACACCACCAGGGAAATGGCCACGGCCACGCGCATGGGCCTGTCGATGCGCGAGACGCCGCAATCGATTTCCGTGGTGACGCGCCAGCGCATGGACGACATGGGCTTGAACAGCCTGGCCGAAGTGCTGGTGCAGTCGACGGGCGTGACGGTGCAGGAAAACGACAGCGAACGCACCAATTTCTCCGCGCGCGGTTTTTCCATCGGCAATTACCAGATCGACGGCGTGGCCGTCAATTCGGGCAGCAATGCGCTGTTCGACACGGCCATCTATGACCGCATCGAAATCGTGCGCGGCGCCACGGGCCTGGTCAGCGGCAATGGCGACCCGTCGGCCACCATCAACATGCTGCACAAGCGCCCGGGCAAGGAATTTTCCGCCGCGGCCGGCCTGACCGTCGGCTCCTGGAGCAAGGTCCGCCTCGAAGGCGACGTCAGCGCGCCGCTGAATGCGGACGGCAGCATCCGCGGGCGCGTCGTCGTGGTGGGCCAGAACCGCCATTCCCACCTCGACCTGTACCAGGAGCGCAAGCTGGTGGGCGCCGTCATCGTCGAAGCGGACCTGACGCCGGATACCCTGCTGACGGCCGGCATCGACTACCAGAAGAACACGCCGAAAGGCACGAGCTGGGGCACGACGCCCCTGTTCTTCTCGGACGGCACCCTGGCCCACATGCCCCGCTCGTTCAACATGGCGGCCAGGTGGAGCAGCTGGGAACGCGCGTTCGAGAACAAATACGTCTACCTCGAACACCGCTTCGCCAACGACTGGAAGGTCAAGGCCGCGTATGGCCGCCTGGACAGCTCCTCGAACGGCAAGCTGTTCTACGGCGGCAGCGGCTATCCGAACCGCGACGGCTCGGGCCTGGCCGTGTGGAGCAGCGCCTTCCCCTACGATGAAAAGCAGGACAACTTCGACCTGTCGGCCAACGGCACCTTCCCCCTGTTCGGCCGCCAGCACGACCTGGTGCTGGGCGCCAACGGCTGGAAGCGCACGGGCACGACAAATGAAACGCAGTTCGAGGACCCGCTGCCCTTCGCCACCACCATTCCCGACTTCCGCCACTGGACGGGCGACGTGCCCGAGCCGGCCATGCTGCGCACGGGCGCGCGCGACGTCGCCACCACCAAGCAGTCGGGCGCCTTCATCGCCACACGCATCAACGTCACGGACAAGCTGAAGGTGCTGGCCGGCGCGCGCGTCTCGCAGTGGGAAACGTATAACGACCGCTACGACACTAAAGGCGCCTTCGTGAAGCGCAGCTCGGCCTACAAGACGGACGATGTGGTCACGCCGTATGCGGGCGTGGTGCTGGACCTGAGCAAAAGCACCTCGCTATACGCCAGCTACACGGACCTGTTCAAGCCGCAGAACCTGAAGGACAAGAACAACGCCTTCCTCGACCCGATCACGGGCAGCAACGTGGAAGCGGGCGTGAAGAGCGAATTCCTCGATGGCGCCGTCAACGCCTCGTTCGCCGCATATGAAGCCAGACAGGACAACCTGGGCGAGGAAGATCCCTCCGTGCCGCTGACCTTCTTGCTGCCCGACGGCAGCCGCCCGTATGTCTCGACGGGCAAGGGCACGAAAAGCCGCGGCTACGAAGCGGAAGTGTCGGGCAGCCCGCTGGCGGGCTGGCAGCTGTTCGGCGGCTTTACCCACAGCACCTCGAAAACGGGCAAGGGCGTGCTGACCAACACCATCCAGCCGAGCAACATGCTGCGCGTCTCGACCACCTACCGTCTGCCGGGGGCGCTGCAAGACCTCACCGTCGGCGGCGGCGTGAACTGGCAGAACGAGATCTGGACGACGGCCACCCTGCCGAACAAGACGAAGACGCGGGTCAGCCAGGGCAGCTACGCGCTGGCCAACCTGATGGCGCGCTACCAGATCAGCCCGAAACTGTCGGCCAGCCTGAATGTCAACAACCTGTTCGACAAGACGTATTTCCGCCGCGTGGGTTTCTATAACGGCGGCTACTACGGCGAACCGCGCAGCGTGGCGCTGAACCTGCGTTACCAGCACTGATGCACCGTGCCGGCCGCCTTCTTCGGCAGCGCGGCCGTTTTGACTGTTTGACACAAAAAAACACAAGGGATACACCATGCACCTCACTTCCATCGCGCGCCTCGGCGCCCTCGCCGCCGCCCTGCTGGGCGCGGCTACCGTGTGCGGCACCGCCGGCGCGCACCAGATCTGGCTGCAGCAGGACGGCCAGGCGGCCAGCGTGTACTTCGGCGAATTCGGCGACAACCTGCGCGAAGCGTCGCCCGGCCTGCTGGACAAGTTCCGCATCCAGAGCGCGACGTGGCTTGCGCCGTCCGGCAGCAAGCCCCTGCAGGCGCGCAAGACGGCCGGCGCCTTTGTCCTGAACGGCAAGGTGGCGCCCGGCGAAAGCATCGTCGTCGAGGAAAACGCCTACCCGTCGTGGGAAGAGAACAAGGATGGCAAGGCCACGCGCACCGTGTGGATCCCCGCCGCGCGCCTGATCGCCGACGCCACGGCGCAAACGCCCGCGCTGGCGCTGGACCTGGTGCCGACGGGTAAACCGGGCCAGTTCCAGGTCAGCTACCGTGGCAAGCCGCTGGCCGATGCCAAGGTCAACGCCGTGGTGCAGTCGGGCTGGGGCAAGGAAGCGTGGAGCGATGCGCAAGGCCTGGTCAGCTTCCCGCTGCCGTGGCAAGGCACGTATGTGCTGGAAGTGCAGCACACGGACAGGACGGCCGGCCAGCGCGGCGCCGAACACTATGACAAGGCCATGTACGTGACCACCGTGAGCCTGGTGCAGCCGCAGGGCGTGGCGCCGCTGCCGGCCGGCCCGGCCCTGCCGCCAAGCAAGGACCACGACTGACCATGCCAGCGCCTGCCCATCCTGATACCGCTGAAAAAGCGCCGCGCCTGCGCCTGTCCGCCAATGCCGTGTACCGCCTCGGCGTGGCCTCGCGCAGCGTGGCCGCCATCGTCGGCGGCTACGTGCTGGCCGCACTCGTCACCATGTTGCTGTCGGTGAGCCTGCCCATGGCCCGTTCCGAAGCCGTCATGACGGCCACCCTGCTGTCGTTTGCCATCTACACCTGCGTGGTGATGTGGGTCTTCGCCACCGGCAGCGCCCTGCGCGCCTGGCTGGGTCTCGCGATCCCCGCCGCCGTCATCGCCGCCATCCTGCACTGGATGGACGCACTATCCTGGAGTCTCGCATGAAAGAAGGTTTTCGCCAGTCCATGGCATGGCTGCACACCTGGTCCGGGCTGCTCGTCTGCTGGATCCTGCTGCTGGTGTTTTGCGCCGGCACGGCCAGCTACTACCGCAATGAAATCACCCTGTGGATGCAGCCCGAACTGCATGGCGCCGCCGCCAGCCAGGTGACGACGGAGGCTGCGGCCACGGTCGCGCAAACGGCCATGGAAGCACGTGCCGAGGGCGCCACGCGCTGGTTCATCAGTCTGCCCGGCGAGCGCAATCCCTCGCTGCAGCTCGGCTGGAGCAAGCCCGCGCAGCCGGGCGAAAAGAAGCGCGGGCGCCGCGGCAATTTCCATAGCGAGGCGGCCGACCCCGCCACGGGCGAAGTGCTGTCCAAGCCGCGCGACACGCGGGGCGGCGAATTCCTCTATCGCCTGCATTTCGACCTGCACTACATGTCCGCCATCTGGGGTCGCTGGATCGTGGGCTTCTGCGCCATGTTCATGTTCGTCTCCATCATCAGCGGCATCGTCACGCACAAGCGCATCTTCAAGGACCTGTTCACCTTCCGGCCGAAGAAGGGCCAGCGCTCGTGGCTGGACGCGCACAACGTGACGGCCGTGCTGGCCCTGCCCTACCACATGATGATCACCTACACGGGCCTCGTCACGCTGATGTTCCTGTACATGCCGTCCGGCGCCACGGCCGCCTACAAGGGCGACCAGGATGCCTTCTTCGCCGAAGCCTTCCCGGGCCGCTCGGACGAGCGCAAGGCGGCCGGCGTGGCCGCGCCCCTGACGCCCCTCGCCCCCCTCGTGCGCCAGGCGGAGCAGCACTGGGGCGACGGCAAGGTCGAGCGCATCTCCGTGAGTCATCCGGGCGACGCCAACGCCAGCGTGACCCTGTCGCGCGCGGCCGGGCGCGACATCTCGTCGAAGCAGCCGTCGATGGAATTCGATGGCGTCACGGGCAAGCTGCTGGCCACCGATGGCGAAGCGCTGCCCGGCGCAGCCGCCACGCATGGCGTGATGTACGGCCTGCACATCGCCCGCTTCGGCGGGCCGCTGCTGCGCGCCCTGTTCTTCCTGTCCGGCCTGGCCGGCTGCGCCATGGTGGCCACGGGCGCCCTGCTGTGGGCCGTCAAGACGCGCCAGAAGCAAGCCAAGGCGCTGGCCGCCGGCAAGCGTCCCAGCTTCGGCCTGCGCCTGGTGGAAGCGCTCAACATCGGCGCCATCGCCGGCATCCCGATCGCCTTCGGCGCCTATTTCTGGGCCAACCGCCTGCTGTCTGTGACGATGGAAGACCGGCCGAAGGAGGAAATCGCCTGCTTCTTCGGCGCCTGGGCGCTGGCCGCCATCATCGCCCAGCTGCGCCCGTCGCGCGCCATGTGGCGCATGCAGCTGGGCGTCGGCGCGTTCATGCTGGCGTCCCTGCCCGTGCTGAACGTCTTCACCACCGCATCGCACCTGGGCGTGACCCTGTTCCTGGGCCGCGGCCCAGTGGCGGTGGCCGCCTTCGACCTGGTGGTGCTGGTGCTGGGCCTGGGCCTCGCGTATGCGGCGTTCAAATTGAAACCGCTGCCCGTGAAAGCGGCCAAGGCCGCACCCGCCGCCAAGCCGGCGCCGGCGACGATGGAGGCCGCGTGATGGAGCTGCTGTCGAATTTCCTCGTCTTCGCCCTGTGCTATGCGGGCCTGTCCGCGCTGTGCCTGGCCATGGACCGCCACTACGCCGACCTGCACGGACGCGGCGCCGAACCGCCCGCGCCCCTGCGTCGCCGCCTGCAGTGGACGGGGTCGCTGGCGCTGGCGGCGGCCCTGGCCTGGGCCATGCACCTCGCCGGCGGCGGCTATGGCCTCGTCTACTGGGTCGGCAGCCTGACGGGCTGCGGCTTGCTGCTCATCTGGCTGCTGCCCTATGCGCCGCACCAGGCCATGCGCCTGGCGCGCGTCACCGGCGGCGCGGCCGTGCTGGCCGCCGTCGTGCTGGCCGTGCTGTCGCTCAGGCCGGGCTAGCCGACTTGAGCAGCGCCTCGACGCCCTCGGGCGCCATGGCGCGGCCCAGGAAATAGCCGAACGCCTCGTCGCAGCCCATCTCGGCCAGCAGTTCCAGCTGCTCGCCGTTTTCCACGCCGCCGGCGACGGTACGCAGTCCCAGCGTGTGCGCCATGGCCACGATGGCGCGCACCATGGCGCCGTCGCCGCCCGGCTTGCCCAGGTCATCGACGAAGCATTTCTCGATCTTCACCGCATCCGTGGGAAAGCGCTTCAGATAGTTCAGCGACGCGTCGCCCGTGCCGAAATCGCTGATGGCGATGGCGATGCCCAGCTGGCGGAACTGGCGCATGATCAGTTCGCAGTTCTGGTTGCGGTCGATGAGGATGGCGGCGGCGATTTCCAGTTCGATGCAGCGGCCGGGCACGCCGGCCGCCTCCAGCGCGGCGGCAAAATTGCGCACGATGTCGCGCTGGTAGAACTGGCGCGCCGACAGGCTGACGGAGACGGTCAGCGGCTGGCCCTGCGCGATCCAGCTGCGCGCCTGCTCCACGGCCGTGGCCAGCACCCAGGCGCCCACCGGCAGGATCAGGGCGCTTTCCTCCAGTACCGGTAAAAAGTCGAGCGGCATCATCAGGCCCAGTTCCGGATGCTTCCAGCGCAGCAGCGCCTTCACGCCCGTGATGCTGCGCGTCCGCAGGTCCACACGCGGCTGGTAGTACAGCACGAACTCGTTGCGCTCGAGCGCATGGCGCAGGGCCGTCTCGAGGATGGTGCGCGAGTACGACTGCGTCTGCATGCGCGGCGCGTAGCGCTGGCAGGTGCCGGGGGCATGGCGCTTGGCTGCATACATGGCCAGGTCGGCCTTTTCGATCAGCGCATTGACGTCGTCGTCGTCGTCCGGATACAGGGCCACGCCCACGCTGGCCGCCACCGCCAGGCTGTATTCGCCGATGACGAAGGGGGCGGCGATGGCGCAGACGATCTTCTCGGCCACCCGCTCGGCATCCTGCGCCGTGCGCAGTTCCGTCAGCAGGATGATGAATTCGTCGCCGCCCTGGCGCGCCACCGTGTCGACCTTGCGCACGCACTGCTGCACCCGGCGCGCGAACTCCGTCAGCACCTGGTCGCCCACGTCGTGTCCCAGGCTGTCGTTGATGGACTTGAAGCGGTCGATGTCGACGAACAGCACCGCCAGCAAGCCCTGGTGGCGGCGCGCATACGCGATGCCGTGCTCGAAGCGGATCTGGAAATGCAGCCGGTTGGGCAAGCCCGTCAAGCCGTCGTGGTGGGCGATGAATTCCAGCTGCTGCTCGGCGCGCCGACGGGCCGACACGTCGTGCAGCAGCAGCACCGCGCCGCCCTGCGCCAGCGGCGCGCAGCTGTACTGCACGTCGATGCGCTTGCCGTCGAGGTGGCGCAGCAGCACGGCGCCGCGCGCCACTTCCAGCACTTCCTGCTGCGCCACGCAGTCGCGCACCTGGCGCGCCGCATCGATGGGCGTGCCGTCGTGGAACAGGGGCAGCAGCTGCGTCACGGGCTGGCCCAGGCCGTCGTCGGCCAGCAGGCCGCCCATGGCGCTGGCGCGGGGATTGAGGTATTCCACCACGCCATCCCGGTCGGTGCCGATGACGGCCGCCGGCAGCGCGTGCAGCAGCGCCAGCGTATCGGCCATGACCTGCGCCTGCGCCGCCTGCCGCACCACGCCCGTCGCATGGCGCATGCGCCACGCGCGCGCCGCCTGCCACTGGCACGCCAGCAGCACGCTGAGCACCACGGACAGGCACAGGCACAGCGCCAGCAGCAGCGCCGTCATGCGTCACCCGGCAGGCGGAGGATACGGTACATGGTTTTCCTTTGCAACGCGCGCCATGCGGCCGGGCGCAGATCCATGCGGAAAGGAAATAGTATAAGAATTCGGGCCGTTTTTTTGCCTGATCGGACGCCGCTTGACTGGCATCAAGCGGCGCGGGGCAGGTCCGCGTCAGGTCAGAGACAGGGTCCGGGCCAGGACGGCGCCGGCCGGCGCCCCCGTGCCGGGCGTGCCATGCAGCTTGAAGATGCTGACGGCGTCGGCCAGGCTGGCCGCCTGCTGCTGCAGGGCGTCGGCGGCAGCGGCGGCCTGCTCCACCAGGGCCGCGTTCTGCTGCGTCACGCCATCCATCTGGCTGATGGCGATGCTGATCTGCTCAATGCCGTCGCGCTGTTCCACGCTGGCCACGGCGATCTCGCCGATGATGGCATTCACGCGCTGCACGCTGCCCACCACTTCCTCCATCGTGCGCCCCGCCTGGCCGGCCAGCACGCTGCCCTCTTCCACCGTGCGCACGGATTCGCCGATCAGCTGCTTGATTTCCATGGCCGCTGCGCTGGAGCGGTGCGCCAGGTTGCGCACCTCGCTGGCGACGACGGCGAAGCCGCGTCCCTGCTCGCCCGCGCGCGCCGCTTCCACGGCCGCGTTCAGGGCCAGGATATTCGTCTGGAAGGCGATGCCGTCGATGACGGCGATGATGTCGACGATGCGCTTCGACGAGGCATTGATATGGCTCATGGTCTGCACCACCTGCGCCACGGCTTCGCCACCGCGCTGCGCCACCTCGGACGCGCCGCCGGCCAGCTGGCGCGCCTGGTCCGCGTTGTCGTTATTCTGCCGCACGGTGGAGGTCAGCTCGATCATCGAGGCGGCCGTCTCTTCCAGCGAACTGGCCTGCTCCTCCGTGCGCGAGGACAGGTCCATGTTGCCGCTGGCGATTTCCCCGGACGCCGTGGCGATGGCATCCGTGCCGGCGCGCACGCGCCCCACGATGGCGGCCAGGTTGCCGCTCATGGCTTTCAGGGCGCGCAGCAGGTCGCCGATCTCGTCGCGGCTGCCGTCGGCCACCACGGCGCGCAGGTCGCCCGCCGCCACCTGCTGGGCGATGCCGACGGCCGCGCCCAGCGGCACGGTGATACTGCGGACCAGCCACCAGACGGTGACCGAGCCCACCACCAGCGTCACCAGCACGGTGGCCAGCATGGCGATGCTGGCGCTGCGGTGCGCTGCCGCGTCCTGCTCCTTCATCTGCGCCATCAGGGCGTGCGACTGCTTGCCGATGGTGGCGACGATGGCGTCGATCTGGCGCGTCGGTTCGCGGTCCATGCCCTTGACCAGCGCATCGACGGCCTGGGCGCTGTCGGCGCGCGCGCCATCATACTTTTGCAGCGCCGCCAGGTAGCTCACGCCCAGCGCATCGTGCGCCTGCACGGCCTGCGCCACGGGCGCCGTGTCCAGGCCCAGCGCGGCCATCATCGCCTGCAGGCTTGTCAATTCCTTGCGCGTCTGCGCGCCGCTGGCGACGAACGCTTCGCGGTAGCGCTGGAAGGCAGCCGCATCGCCGCCGCGCAGCAGGATGTTTTTCCACTCCTGCACCTGGATCTTGAATTCCACCTGCGCGCTGCGCGCCGCGTCGACGGCTTCCGTCAGGGCCACGGAGCGCTGCATGGCATCGGCGCTGCGCGCGCTGGCGGCGTCGAGCGCGCTCCAGCCGCGCACGCCGACGAAGACCAGCGCAAGGAAGAAGAAGGCGCCCAACAGACCCAGGCGGACGGAGATTTTCAGATTCGCGAGTTGCATGTGTTTCTCCCGGCGGCAAGAACAGGATGGCAACAAAGGTGGCGCCAAAACTATCCAATTCTCACCCAATGGCGGAATCATGGGGCGCGCCCCGTGAAAAACCAAGCGGCACTTATCTTAGAGAAACACTTTCAGCATAGAAACAACAAATTACACGGAAAACTTAACTGTCTGGCCATATTGCCGCACGGGCAGCATGGTCGGGCCGGCAATCTTGCCGGCAGCGCTAGCGCGCCGCCCCAGCCGCGCCGGCAAATTCCTCGCGCAGCAGCGGATACAGGCGCCGGTAGCGTGCCAGGCGCTCGTCCAGCACGGTGCCGGCCCGTGGCGCGACGGTTTCCTGCACGGCCGGACGCGTGCACACCTGCGCGGGCGGCAGGCCCGTCACCGCCATCTGCGCCAGGCGCGCCGCGCCCAGGGTGCCGCCGGCCACGCCGTGGTCGTGGCGCAGCACGTGCAAGCCCGAGGCATCCGCGCACAGCTGCGCCCAGAAGCGGCTGCGCGAGCCGCCGCCGACGAACGACGCTTCCTGCAGCCGCGTGCCGGCGCTGCGCAGGGCCGCATTGCCGTCGGCCATGGCAAAGGCGACGCCCTCCATCACGCTGTAGGCCAGCTCCGCGCGCCCGTGCTCCGTCGAAAGGCCGAAGAACACGCCGCGCGCCGTGGCGTCGTTGTGCGGCGTGCGCTCGCCGCTCAAATACGGCAAAAAGATGGGCGCCGTGCGCGCCTCGACGCCTTCGGCCAGCGCCACGAGGGCGCCGATGTCGGGCGACTGCGTCAGCTGCGCCACCCAGGCGAGGCTGGACGCGGCGCTGAGGATCACGCTCATCTGGTGCCAGCGCCCGGGCAGGCAATGGCAGAACGCGTGCACGCCCTGGCCCGGATTGGGCGCAAAGCCGTCGCTGCCCGCGAACAGCACGCCGGACGTGCCCAGCGACAGCAGGCCGGCGCCCGGCTCCACCACGCCCAGACCCACGGCGGCGGCCGCGTTGTCGCCCGCGCCGCCGGCCAGCAGCACCGCGTGCGCGATGCCCCATTCCCGGCACAGGGCCGGGCGTACCTGCGCGGCGGCGGCGCTGCCCTCCACCAGGCGCGGCATGTGCTCGCGCGTGAGGCCGGTGGCCGCCAGCATGCGTTCGGACCAGTCGCGCCTGGCCACGTCCAGCCACAGGGTGCCGGAAGCGTCGGACATGTCGGAGACATGCTCGCCCGTCAGGCGCAGGGCCACGTAATCCTTGGGCAGCAGCACCTTGGCCGTGGCGCGGAACAGCGACGGTTCATGTTTTTTCAGCCACAGCAGCTTGGGCGCCGTGAAGCCCGGCATGGCCTGGTTGCCCGTGATGGCGCGCGACGCGGGTTCCAGCGCCTCGAGTTCCGCGCATTCGGCCGCCGCGCGCGTATCGTTCCACAGGATGGCCGGGCGCAGCACGCGCTGCTGCGCGTCGAGCAGGGTGGCGCCATGCATCTGGCCCGACAACGCGATGCCGCGCAAGCCGGAAAACGCCTGCGGCTGGGCGCTGCGCAGCGCCGCGATGACTGCCAGGGTGGCCCGCCACCAGTCTTCGGGGTCCTGCTCCGACCAGCCGGCATGGGGGCTGGCCACGCGCAGGCTCACGCCGCTGCTGGCGAGGATGGTTTGCGCGTCGTCCGTCAGGATGGCCTTGACTTCCGACGTGCCGATATCGATACCGAGATAAGTCACGCTGCTTCCCCGCAAAAAGGTGGCCGCACAGGCTGGCGCGGCGGACAGCCTGCATGGTAATCGGCGCGCGCCGGGCCGGGCGCGCATTTCTCCATACTTTTCCCGGTTTTCACGATACGCGCCAGCCAGCGCCTTCAGCCATGCTGGCGGAAGTCGCGCCGGTAGACATTTGTCTCCTTGCCGTCCGGCAGCCGGCGCGTGAAGCGCTCGAAGCGCAGGCCCAGCTTGTTGAGCAGCTTGATCGAGGCCTGGTTCTGCTGCGAGGTGATGCCGTACAGGGTGCGCAGGCGCAGCCCGTGCTGCGCATGCTGCACGATGGCGGCGGCCGCCTCGTAGGCATAGCCCTGGCCCCAGTGGGCGGGACGCAGGGCATAGCCGATATCGGGGCCGGGCAGGCTGTCGCGGCGCACCAGGCCGCCCATGCCCACGGGCGCGCCGTCGCTGCGGCGCTCGATGATGTACAGGGAATAGCCATGCTCGCGGAACTGCGCCATGGGGCCCGTTTCCAGCGCCGCGCGGGCCGCCTCCACGGTGTGCAGATTGCGCTGGCCGATGTTGACGATCCACGACGGGTCGTTGACCAGTTCCAGGTAGAAGGCCGCGTCGTCGGGCGTGACGGTGCGCAGGCGCAGGCGCGGCGTCTCGCAGATGGTGACGGCGGCGCTCATGCGGGCCACTGCATCGGATCGCTGAGCAGCTGGTACATCACGTAGGCGTCCACATAGCCCAGCTGCGCGTGGCGGTAGGCCAGCGGCAGGGTAGCGACCACGCTGAAACCGAGCTTCTTCCACAGGGTGACGGCGGCCAGGTTGGTGCTGACGACGAAGTTGAACTGCATCGCCAGGAAGCCCGCACGGCGCGCCTCCTCCATGCAGTGCACGCCCAGCATGCGGCCCACGCCCACGCCCTGCGCGGCGGGATCGACCATGAACGAGGCATTGGCCACGTGCGATCCATGGCCAGGCTGGTTCGCCACCAGCTTGTACATGCCCAGCAGGCGCTCCGCGCCCATCGTGGCGACAAAGCTCTGCACGCCGGGGCCGAACCAGTAGGCGCGGCAGTCTTCGCGCGTGGCGTCGGCAGGGAAGGTGTAGGTGTCGCCGGCGGCGACCAGCGTATGGAAGATCGGCCACATGGCGTCAAAGTCGGATTCCCGCGCGGGGCGGATGTCAATTTCTTTCAAGGTAAAGCTCCGGCAAACAAGTTACGCTGATTGTCAGTGATTTGGACAGGGCCGTCCAGCCGCGCACGCGCGCCGGCGCGGCGGCGTCAACGCCCCAGGCGGAAATCCACGCTGCCGGGGCGGCCCGGCAGGTGCAGGCGCGATTGCGCGCGCGGCGCCTCGCTGACGATCTTCCCGCGCCGCAGCACCAGGCGCCGCGCCGCGCGCAGGCGCAGCGCTTCCACGGTGCTGCCGCAATCGAGGAGCAGCAGGTCCGCATGGCAGCCGGGCGCGATGCCGTAGCCGTCCAGGCCCAGGATGCGCGCCGGCGTCTCGGTGACGGCCAGGAAGCAGTCGTGCATGGCTTGCTGGCCCGTCATCTGCGCCACGTGCAGTCCCATGTGCGCCACTTCCAGCATGTCGCCCGAACCCAGGCTGTACCACGGGTCCATCACGCAGTCGTGGCCAAAGGCGACGGGGATGCCGGCGGCCAGCATCTCGGGCACGCGCGTCATGCCGCGCCGCTTCGGATACGTGTCGTGGCGCCCCTGCAGGGTGATGTTGATGAGCGGATTGGCAATGGCCGCCACGCCCGCCTCGCGGATCAGGGGCAGCAGCTTGCTCACATAATAATTGTCCATCGAATGCATGGAGGTCAGGTGCGATCCCGTCACCCTGCCCTGCATGCCGAGGCGCTGCGCGTGAAACGCCAGGGTTTCGATGTGGCGCGACAGCGGGTCGTCCGATTCGTCGCAATGCATGTCCACCATCAGGCCCCGCTCGCAGGCGAATTCGCACAGCAGGCGCACGGATTCCGCGCCATCGGCCATGGTGCGCTCGAAGTGCGGGATGCCGCCCACCACGTCGACGCCCATGACGATCGCGCGCTGCAGATTGTCGAAGGCGCCGGGACTGCGCAGGATGCCGTCCTGGGGAAAGGCCACCAGTTGCAGGTCGAGGTAGGGCGCCACCTGGCGTTTCACGTCGAGCAGCGCTTCGACGGCCAGCAGGCGCGGGTCGCAGATATCCACGTGCGAGCGGATGGCCAGCAAGCCGCGCGCCACGGCCCAGTCGCAATACTGCAGGGCGCGCTCGATCAGCGCCTGCTGCGTCAGCTGCGGCTTCAGCTCGCCCCACAGGGCGATGCCTTCGAGCAAGGTACCGGAGGCATTCACGCGCGGCAAGCCGTAGCTGAGCGTGGCATCCATGTGGAAGTGCGCGTCGACGAACGGCGGCGTGACGAGGTCGCCGTCCGCATCGATCTCCTGCGCGCCCGTCACGGGCAAGGCGGGGCCGACGGCAGCGATGCGCCCGCCGGCGATGGCGATATCGATGGCGCGGCGGCCGTCGGGCAGGCTGGCATTGCGGATGACCAGGTCCATGAAAACACTCCTAAGTGGTGAATGGTGACCGAACGGACAGGTTCCAGCGGCGATTTCCCCGTGCCGCGCCTTTGCTGCAGTGCAAGAATATAGCGACTGGCAATTGCATAGCCATAGAATCGCCATCCATGCCTTGCGCGCGCGCAAACATCGTGCAGACAGCGGCAGGCTGATGAATACAGCAGCCACAGGGGGCACGCCCTCGAGAAAAATAACTTTCAACCAACTCGAATCACCGCTAGAATATTCATATTGCGTTGCATCATAATCAGGCTATCATCGGCTATTCAGCGCGCTACCTACTTTACAAAACGCGGCCAACTCTGGTTTTCGGGATTTTGCAGAGCGTTTTGCCAGCATTTTAATCCGTATAAAGGAGTAAATATGTTTCCAATTCCTGAACAATTTTCCAGCGCCGCGAAATCGCAACTGGAAAACCAGCTGCAGATTTTCAGTAGCCTGACCAGCAAGGTCTTTGAAAGCGCCGAAAAAATCATCGCCCTGAACCTGAATGCCGGCAAGGCCGCCCTGTCGCACACGGCGGAAACGGCGCAGCAACTGCTGGCGACGCAGGACCCGCGCGACTTCCTCAGCTACAGCACCAGCCAGGCCCAGCCCAATATCGAGAGCGTGCTGGCCTACAGCCGCCAGCTGTTCGGCATCGCCTCGAGCACCCAGGCTGAATTGCTGGCCTCGGCCAAGGCCCGCCTGGAGGCGGCCGCTCCCGCCGCCCCTGCCGCTACCCCGGCCGTCGCCAAGCCTGCGCTGTCCATCGTCGCGCCAGTGGCCCAGCCGGCTGCCGCGCCGGCGGCACCGCTGCCGCTGGCCGCCACGCTGCCGATCGCCGCCTCGGCCCCTGCCGCCGTCAAGCCTGCGCCAGCCAAGGCCGAGGAGGCGGCCAAGCCTGCCGCCAAGGCCGCGCCTGCCCCTGCGCCTGCTCCAGCAGCTCCCGCCCGGGCCGCCGACAAGCCCGCCGCGAAAGCGGTGGAAAGCAAGCCGGCGGCGAAAGCGGAAGCAGCCAAGCCCGCGCCAGCGCCGGCGAAAGCCGCCGCACCGGCAGCGGCACCCGCCAAGCCCGCCGCCAAGTCTTTCCCCGCGAGCAAGACGGTGGCCAAACCGGCCAGCACCGCCAGCAAGTCCGTGGCCAAGGCCGCAGTCAAGCCAGCCGCCGCGCCGGCAGCCAAGCCGGCAGCCAAGGGCACGCCATCGAAACAGCTCGACATGCTGGGCGGCGGCAAGGGCAGCGGCCGCAAGTAAGCGCCGCGCCGCACGTCCAGGCAGCAAAACAACGGGCTACGGCCCGTTTTTTGCGTGCCCGTCCGCAGCGCGCTTTCCTGCCTTGTTGTATCCTACGCGTACTTTCCGTGCGCGTGCCCCTCCTTCCGCCCCGCGACACCCCATTACAAAAAACAAAAAGGTAACCATGAGTTTATCGAGGCTCATCGCCGGCTTCGTGCGTCAGCATTGGCCGGCGTATGCCGCCGCCGCCGTCATGCTGACGGGCGTGGCAACATTGACCGTCTGGATCCCGCGCCGCGTGGGCGCCATCATCGACGCGCTTGCCGCGCACCGCATGACGGCCTCCGAACTGTGGCTGGAGCTGCTGACCCTGCTCGCCGTCGGCGTCGTCATCTACTTCCTGCGCGTGGGCTGGCGCATCACCCTGTTCAAGGCCGCCTACCAGCTGGGCGTGATGCTGCGCACGCGCTTCTACACGCGCATGTCGCAGCAGGGCGCGTCGTTCTACCAGAACCAGCGCACGGGCGACCTGATGGCGCTGGCGACGAACGACATCGACGCCATCGAAATGGCCGCCGGCGAAGCCATGCTGGCCGGCTTCGACGGCACATTGACCTTGCTGATGGTGCTGGGCATCATGCTGCTGGGCGTGGACTGGCGCCTGGCCTGCATCGCCCTCTTGCCCTTCCCCCTGATGGGACTGGCCTTCTGGCGCATCTCCAGCCATATCCACACGGCGTCGACGGACTCCTTAAAACGCTTTGCGGCGCTGAACGACCATGTGCAGGAATCGCTGTCGGGCGTGCGCACCCTGCGCGCGCTGGGCCTGGAAGAGCGCAGCAGCAAGCAGTTTTCCACCCTGGCCGGCCACGCGGCCAACGCCAGCCTGACGGCGCAGCGCTGGGAAGCGGCGTACGAACCGGCCGTCGGCCTGACCCTGACGGCCGCCACGGCGCTGACCCTGGGACTGGGCGGCTACCTCGTGTGGCAGGACCAGCTGACCATCGGCGCGCTGACGAGCTTTTCCATGTACCTGGGCCAGCTGATCTGGCCCATGTTCGCCGCCGGCTGGGTACTCTCGCTGATCGAGCGGGGCCGCGCCGCCTGGCAGCGCCTGCAGCCCATGCTCGACGCGCCCCTGGCCATCGACGACCACGGCACCATCGCCACGCTGACGCCCGGCCCCCTGCAGCTGACGGACATCGGCTTTGCGTATGCGGGCCAGACGGCGCCCGCGCTGTCCGGCATCTCGCTGCGCCTGCTGCCGGGCCAGACCCTGGGCCTGGTGGGGCCGACGGGCAGCGGCAAGTCGACCCTGCTGCGCGTGCTGCTGCGCCAGGTGACGCCGCAATCGGGCACGGCCACGTGGAACGGCCAGCCGCTCGACGCCTACACCCTGCATGCGCTGCGCGCGGCCATCAGCTGGGTGCCGCAGGAATCGTTCCTGTTTTCCGCCACCATCGCCGACAATATCGCCCTGGCCCGCCCCGGCGCCACGCGCGAGGAAGTGGAACGGGCGGCGCAGCTGGCCGACATCCATGCGGACATCCTGCAATTCCCCGACGGCTACCAGACGCACGTGGGCGAAAAGGGCATCACCCTGTCCGGCGGCCAGCGCCAGCGCGTGGCCATCGCCCGGGCCCTGCTGGCCGACAACGGCCTGCTGCTGCTCGACGACGCGCTGTCGGCCGTCGACACGGGCACGGAAACGCGCATCCTGCAGCACCTGGAAGAACTGCGCGCGCGCCGCCCCGAGCGCAGCGCCATCATCGCCAGCCACCGCCTGAGCGCCGTCGTGAATGCCGACCTGATCCTGGTGCTGCGCGATGGCCACGTGACGGAAACGGGCGACCACGAGACCCTGATGCAGCGCGACGGCTGGTACGCCAGCCAGTGGCGCTATCAACAACTGGAGGCCAGCCTCGATGCCATCTAAGAACGACCAAGCCGCCACCGCCACGCAATCCGTGCGCCGCCAGGCCGTGCAAGCCATCGGCCTGCTGCGCCGCGCCGCCGCGCCCGACCTGCGCCACCTGTACTGGGCCACGTTCTGGCTGATCATCGCCGCCGGCCTGGAAGTGACGGGGCCGATCCTGGGCAAGGCCCTGATCGACCAGCACCTGCTGCCGCGCCACCTGGACTGGACGCGCATGTCATTGCTGCTGGGCGGCTGCCTGCTGACGGGCTGGGTCGCGTCCGGCCTGCGCTACCTGCAGCTGGTGCGCCTGTCCGGCCTGGCCATGCGCTCGGTGCAGCGCCTGCGCGAAACCGTCTACCAGCACGTGCTGCGCCTGCCCATGGCCTTCTTCGACCGCGCCATCACGGGCCAGCTGGTCAGCCGCGTCACGAACGACACGGAAGCCGTCAAATCGCTGTACGTGCAGGTGCTGTTCGTCATCCTCGACAGCTCCATCGTCCTCGTCGGCACCATGGCCGCCATGGCCTTCCTCGACTGGCGGCTGATGCTGATCGTGCTGGCCCTGCTGCCGGCCGTGCTGGTCATCGTCTTCCTGTACCAGCGCTGGAGCGCGCCGGCCGTCACGCGCGCGCGCGCCCTGCGCAGCGAAATCAACGGGCAGATCGCCGAATCGATCGGCGGCATGAGCGTGCTGCAGGCGAACAACGCGGAAAAGCGCTTCGGCGCCCGTTTCACGGGCATCAACCAGGACCACTACACGGCGCGCATGCAGGAATTGCGCGCCAACGCCTGGCTGCTGCGCCCCGCGCTCGACATGCTCAACATCGTGCTGCTGGCCGTCGTCATCTTCAGCTTCGGCCGGCGCGAGATGGGCGCCGTGGAAGTGGGCGTGCTGTATGCGTTCATCAGCTACATCGCGCGCGTGATCGAACCATTGATCCAGATCACCATGCAGTTCAGCCAGCTGCAGCAGTCGGTGGTGGCGACGGCCCGCGTCTCGGCCCTGCTGGACGAAGCGCAGGCGCTGGAACATGCGCAGGGCAGGGAAACACCGGCCCTGCGGCAGGCACAGGCGGGCATCGACGTGCCTGCCGTGGATATTTCTCACCTGACCTTCGCCTACGTGGAAAACCAGCCCGTGCTGCACGACCTGTCGCTGACCATTCCCCAGGGCGCCTTCTTCGGCATCGTCGGCCACACGGGCAGCGGCAAGTCGACCCTGCTCTCCCTGCTGCTGCGCTTTTATCCCGTCACGCAGGGCCGCATCGCCATCAATGGCGTCGCGCTCGACAGCATCGACAACGAGCATTTCCGCGCCGACGTGGGCCTGGTGCCGCAAGACCCCTTCCTGCTGGCCGCCTCGGCGCGCGACAACATCGACATGGGCCGCGGCTACACGCAGGCGCAGATCGAGACGGCGGCGCGCGCCGCGCATGCGCACGACTTCATCGCCGCGCTGGAACACGGCTACGACACGCCGCTGGGCGAAGGCGGCTCGCGCCTGTCGTCGGGGCAGAAGCAGCTGATCGCCATTGCCCGCGCGCTGGCCGGCCAGCCGCGCATCCTGCTGCTCGACGAAGCGACGTCGCGCATCGATAGCCAGACGGAGCAGATCGTGCAGACGGCGCTCAATGAATTGCGCGGCAAGGTGACCATCATCGCCATCGCGCACCGCCTGTCGACCATCCGCGACGCGGACACGATCATCGTGCTCAACCATGGCCGCATCACGGAAGCGGGACCGCACGAGGACCTGATGCAGATCGACGGCGGCCTGTACCAGCGCCTGTACCTGCTGCAGCAGCTGGCGCAGTAATGCCGTTTTGTCAATGCCCGTAGTGTGCACTTTCGGAGATTTCTGCAGTGCGCATGATATTTCTTGATTGCAACAGAATATAATCTTTGCAGACAAGCAGGGTCATTGCGGGAGCGGGAAGTTGGCAGGCAGAGAGAAACGGGCATCATGGCGGAAGGCACACTGGCTGCTGGCATTGGCGTGCCTGCTGCCGCCTGTTGCCGGCGCCGGGGAGCTGTCTCTGCTGCAACAGATCGATGCCGTGCGCGAGGATGGCCGCTTCGTGCCGGAACGCGCCCTGCTGCGCCTGCAGGAGGTGGAAGCGCAGGCGCGCAGCGCGCCCCTGCCCGTGCGCACGGAATTCCTGACCCAACTCAGCAATGCCCGCATGCGCCTGGGGCAGAACGACATCGCCATGCAGCTGGCCGAGGAAGTGATCGCTTACGCCCGCCAGAACCATAACGACGTGGCGCTGGCCAAGGGCATGCTCAGCAAGGCCTACATCACCTTTGCCATGAACGAGCGCCGCGCCTCGCACCTGCTGGCCTTTGAAGCGGAGCGCATCGCCAACCGCACGGACGACCTGCCCGTGCGCGTGCAGGCCACCATCAGCGCGGGGCAGTCGTGGGCCGAGGAAGGCAACTTCCCGTTTGCGCTGGCCAAGCTGCAGGCAGCCGTCGACCTGGCGCGCCAGAGCAATTCCCCCGCCAGCCTGGCCCCCGCCCTGAACGCCCTCACCCTGCTGTACACGCAAATGCGCGAATACGACAAGGGTTTCCAGGTCCTCGATGAGTTGCTGGCCGTCTCCGCCACCCTGGACTCGCCGGGACGCATGGCGCAGGCGAAGAACACGGAATACGGGCTGGCGCTCGACGCGCAGCAGCCGCAGCGGGGCCAGCGCGCCCTGCTGGCGGCCCTGGCGCTGGAACGCCAGCTGGGCGCGAAGGGCATGGTGGCGACCACCCTCGTCAACCTGTCGGACAGCTACCTGAAGGAAGGCGATTACGCGCGGACCTTGCGCTACGCCAATGAAGCCATCACGGCCGCGCGCCTGCTCAGCAACGAGCAGGTGGAGGCGACGGCGCGCCTGAACATCGGCCAGGCCCTGATCGGCCAGGGCCGCCTGCAGGAAGGCAAGCAAAGCGTGGCCACGGGCCTGGCCTACTACGAACGCACGGCCAACCAGCCGGACATGCAGGCCGTGCTGCTGGAATACGGCATGGCCCTGGAAAAGGCGGGCGACATGCGCGGCGCCGTGACGGCGTACCACCGCGAACGGGGCATTTCCAACCAGCTGTTCGAGAAGCAGCGGCAAAAAGCCGTGTACGAATTACAAGAAAAATATGAGGCGGAAAAGAAACAGCGCCAGATCGAACTGCTCAGCCGCGAGAACCAGCTGAAGAGCACGGAAATCGACAACCGGCGCCTGCAGCAGCGCGTCTGGTGGCTGCTGGCCCTGGTACTGGCCATGGGTTCCGCCATCGTCGGCTTGCTGTACCGCAAGGTGCGCCACGCCAACGTGCAGCTGAAGGTGAAGAACCAGGAACTCAAGCGCCAGAGCTCGCGCGATCCGCTGACGGCCCTGTACAACCGCCGCCATTTCCAGGAATTCATGCGCAGCCAGGCGGGCAAGCCCCAGCAAGCCTATGCGGGCAGCGACGTGGTCAGCGCCCTGTTCCTGCTCGACGTCGACCATTTCAAGCACATCAACGACCGCCACGGCCATGCGGCAGGCGACCTGGTGCTCACCACCATCGCCGAAACGCTGCACGACGTGCTGCGCGAAACGGACATGATCGTGCGCTGGGGCGGCGAGGAATTCCTCGCCTTCCTGCCTGCGGTGGCGCGCGACGGCCTCGACGATATCGCGCGGCGCATCCTGGACGGCGTGGGCGCGCAAGTGATCGAGTACCAGGGCCAGGCCATACGCGTGCACGTGTCCGTAGGATTCGCGCCCTACCCGCTGGCGCCGCTGGGCCAGCCGCTCAGCTGGGAGCGCAGCGTCAACCTGATCGACATGGCGCTGTACCTGGCCAAGTCGCACGGACGCAACCGGGCCTATGGCTTGCGCGGCTTCCAGCACGTGGAACGCACGACGCTCGAAGCGGTGGAACAGGACCTGGAACGGGCGTGGCGCGACGGCTACGTCGACTTGAGCGTGGTATTGGGAGCAACGGACGGCACGGGCGGCGCGGGAACGGTGGCGCAGGGCCGCCAGGCGGGGAACAGCGGTGGCTATGGAGCGGCGGCCGTCACGTGACGGCGGCCGTCCGGGACAGGCCGGCGGGGCCGGCCAGTCACCTGCTTACTTGTGTGCGGCGTCCTGGATCTTTTCGCCCGCTTTTTCCACTTTCTTGCCCACGGCATCGGCCGCTTCGGTCATTTTCTTGTCTGCATCAGCAGCGACCTGGTCCATCTTGGCGCCCGTATCGGCAGCGGCGCTGCTCACGGCGGCATCGGCTTTTTCAGCAGCGGCCTTGATGTCGGCCTGCGCCTTGGCGGCGGCGGCATCGATTTGCTGGCCCGCTTGCTCGGCTGGACCGGCAGCAACGTCTTCCTTCTTCTGGCAGGCGGCCAGGGCCACGACGATCATCCCGGCGGCGCACACGGTCATCCAATTTTTGCTTACTTTCATGATTATTCCCTTTCATTGTTATCAAAAGACACAGATCAGTTCGCAATATACACCTGGATAAAATTTTCGAGCGTTCGCTAACGCACATAAAATCGGGCTTTTGTAGCGTATTTGTAAGCAATGGTATCTTGATATCTTTTTAGCCAGTCTTGCCCTGCGCCTTGCCCTGCACGGTCCCTGGCGCCTGGTAGCCATCCGTCAGGGTGCGCAGGAAAACAATCACGTCGGCGATTTCCCGCTCGTTCAGCGCCGGCGCCTGGCCCGGCTGGCGGTCGAATGGCGCTTCCACGTTCACGTTCGCTTCCAGTCCCGGCGGCAGGTCGTCATATTTGCGCACCTTGCCGTTCTTGTCCTTCGGATACCATTTTTGTGGCGCCGTATCGCGCTGCACGTAAAAACGCAGCACCTGCTCCAGGCTGGTGAAGCTGCCGTTATGGAAAAACACCTTGCGCAGCGCCACGTTGCGCAGGGATGGCGTCTTGAAGCTGCCGCAATACTCCTTGTGCGCCGTCAAATCGGTGCGGTCCGGGCCGCACAGTCCCATGTCGAAGTACGCGGGGTCCGCATTGGCCGGCAGCTTGCCATTGCGCGGCACGCCGATATTGATCAAGCCGTAGTCCGTAAACTGCGGGAAGGCGCCGCCCGGCGTGATCCGGCTGATATGGCAGGAGGCGCAATTGCCCTTGTTTTCATCGTTGAACAGGGCCAGGCCGCGCGCTTCCTGCGGGCTCAAGCTGGCCTGCTTGCGCAGGAAGGCGTCGTACTTGCTCGTGTAGGGATAGAAATCGGCGGGGCTTTCCTGGAACACCTCCAGCGACATGAGCGCCCAGCGCAGCGCCTGGCCCGGCTGCTCGAAGATATCCGCGCCATAGGTCTGGCGGAACTGCGCCGCCAGCGGACCGGCCTTCAGCTTGGCCACCACGGCCGCCGCGTCGCGGTTGCCCATCTCGCGCGGCGACAGCAGGGGCGCCAGCGCCTGTTCATGGCCCGACTGCGCGCGGCCATCCCAGTTGCGCCCGCCCGTCGGTCCCGCGTCGACGCTGTCGTCGCCGTCATCGTCGTGATAGTGCTCGGTGAAGGCGGGCGCATTCTGGAGGTAGCGCAGCGAGGGCGCCGCGCGCGTGCCCGCATCCTTCAATTCGGGGCCGCCCAGCTGCACCGCCAGGCCGTTCGGCGGGCCGTAGGCGTGATCGGGACTGTGGCAGCTGGCGCACGCCAGCTTGCCCGAGACGGACAGGCTGGGTTCGAAGAACATGGCCCGTCCCATGGCCGTCATCTGCGCCACGGATGGCTGGCGCTGCAGGGTGGGCGCATACGCGCCGGACAGATAGGCGGGCGCGGAGGCTGCGCGGGCCTCCTGCTGCGGCGCGGGCTGGCAGGCGGCCAGCAGGCCGGCGCACGCCGCCAGCAGCAGGAAAGGCATCGGTTTCATCATGGGAAAGGGGCGCGGCGAGGGAACATGGTCGGGCAGCGTAGCAGCGGCATGTGACCGCTGCATGACAAAACCCTGCGAAAAATCATGTATCAAAACCGTACATTACGTCATGTAACAGGGGCTGACATGTCACGCAGCGGACATATTCGGTGCCTAGCATGCGACGTTTTCCACCCAGAAGGCATGAACATGAACTTGCACGCCACAATCGCATTGCGTCCCGCCTTGCGTCCCCTCCCCTTGCTGCTGTCGCTGGGCCTGGCCGCCTGCGGCAGCGACTACGCCGTCACGCCGCACATCAACGGGCAGGTGATCGGCAGCTACTATGAAAACGCCCAGGTCTGCGTGGAAAGCAGCAGCGCCAAGCTGACCTGCGACAGCGCCTTCGCCACCGTGCGCACGGCCGCCGACGGCAGCTACAGCCTGGAAGGCCAGGGCCCGGTGCTCGTCACCGTCGGCACGGACGCCATCCGCCATGAAGCCATCGGCGACGCGGGCACCAAGGTCACGCAAAAACTGCTGCTGCGCGCCCCCGCCGGACATGGCGCATTCGTCAGCGCCCTGTCGACGGAACTGGTGCAGGTCATGGAAGGCAATGGCGGCGACTTTGCCGCCGCCAGCAGCAAGCTGGCCGCGCGCCTGGGCGTGTCCGAAGCGGGCCTGGCATCGGACTTCAACAAGGCCAGCGGCGACGAGCTGGCGAAACTGAAGGCGGAAAACGCCAGCGTGACGGCGCTGATCGCCAGCGCCAGCGCCCAGGCGGCACCGGCCGATGCCCTGGCCGCCCTGAACAGCTCCCTGGCGCTGAACAACATCCAGACCATCGTCGTCATCTACGCGGAAAACCGCGGTTTCGACAACCTGTACGGCCTGTTCCCCGGCGCGAACGGCGTGCCGGGCGTCAATCCCACCTCGACCGCCTCCTACGTGGCGCAGAAGGATATCGACGGCAGCACCCTGCCCGTGCTGCCGCCCACCTGGGGCGGCATGGCGGCAGCCGGCCAGAGCACCGTCATCACGCAGGCGCAGTCGGCCAACCTGCCGAACAAGCCGTTCCAGATCGACGACGTCAACAGCCCCCTGTACATGCCGCAATCGGTCATCACGCGCGACCTGGTGCACCGCTTCTACAACAACCAGATGCAGATCAACGGCGGCGCCAACGACAAGTTCGCGGCGTATTCCGACGCGGGCGGCCTGACCATGGGCTATTACGACGGCAGCAAGATGCAGCTGTGGGACATCGCCAAGCAGTACGCGCTGGCCGACAACCTGTTCATCGGCGCCTTCGGCGGCTCCTTCCTCACGCACCAGTACCTGATCTGCGCCTGCGCGCCCACCTACCCGAACGCCGACACCTCGGTGGCCAAGGGTTCCATCGCCAAGATCGACGTCGATGCCAAGGGCAACTTCGTGCGCCTGACGCCATCCGCCACGGCGCCAGCCACGGTGCTGAACGGCGCGCCCGGCTACGCCAACGACGGCGCGCTGACGCCGGCCGACAGCACGGGCATGTTCTACGCCGTGAACACCATGCAGCCGCCGTTCCAGCCGAGCAGCAACGCCCCGGCCTCGGGCGACAGCAGCAAGCTGTATGCGGACACGAGCAAGGCTACCACCCTGCCGCAGCAGACGCAGACGAACATCGGCGACTTGCTGTCAGGCAAGAACATCGACTGGGCCTGGTATGCGGGCGCCTGGAAGGACACGACGGCCCTGGCCACGGCCAGCGCGCGCGGCAGCAGCTTCCCCAGCCCGCCGAACTTCCAGTTCCACCACCAGCCATTCAATTACTTTGCCAACATGGACCCGGTGAAGGCGCCCGCCTACCGCGCCGCCCACCTGCGCGACTTCGACAGCCAGTTCCTGGCCGACGCCAGCGCCGGCAAGCTGCCGCCCGTGGCCTTCTACAAGCCGCAGGGTAATTTGAACCAGCACGCCGGCTATGCCAGCGTGGCCGATGGCGACGCGCACATCGCCAGCGTCATCGCCCAGCTGAAAAAGAGCCCGCAGTGGAAGAACATGCTGGTCATCGTCACCTACGATGAAAACGGCGGCTTCTACGACCACGCCGCGCCGCCGAAGGGCGACCGCTGGGGTCCGGGCACGCGCGTGCCGGCCATCCTCGTCTCGCCGTACGTGAAAAAGGGCTTGGTTGATCATACGCAATACGATTCGGCCTCGATCCTGCGCGCCATCACGCACCGCTTCTCGCTGCCCGTGCTCGACGGCCTGACCACGCGCGACAAGGCGCTGGTGGCCAACGGCGGCAAGCCGATGGGCGACTTCAGCGCCGCTCTCGCCCTGGTACCGCAAGAGTAAGCGCCGCTTCCGACGGCGTCACGACGCCCGCCCGGCCTGGCCGCGGCGGGCGTTTTGCATGCGGCCGTTACTGGCCCGGCCCCGGTCCCGGGGCCGCGTCCAGCAGCGAGCGTTCGAGCAGTTGCGACAAGGCCGTGCGCAGCGCCTGCGTGCGCGCCGCCAGTTCCGGGCGCTTGTAGCGCTCCGCGGCGATCAGGCTGTTTTCCAGGCAGACCCGGTCGCCTTTCGCCAGGCAGGCGTCGGCCGCGTCGAGCTGGGCGCTGGCCAGCGCCACTTTCACCGTGGCATCGAGTTCCAGGCTGTCCGCATCCTCGCCCCAGCGCTTCACATGGGCGGCCAGGCGCGTGGCAGCGACGTCCGGCTTGCCCGCATCGAGCGCCTGCCGGACGGCTGCCTGCGCCGTCGTCCACGCCTCCTCGCGCCGCTGTTTCTTCTCGCACGTGGTGGCGGCAGTCGTGATGCTCGCTTGCAAGCGTTTCAGCTGCGCCGCCGGCGCCTTGGCGCTTTTCAGCACGGCCAGCGCGCTGCGCGCCCCGTCCAGGTCGCACTGGGCCGCCAGGGCCGTGGCCGCCGCCACCTGCTCGGCCACGCTGGCCGGCTTGTCGGACGGCTTGTTGACAAACCAGATGCCCGCCAGCGCCACGGCCGCCGCGATCCACGTGCGCAGGCGCACGGGCGGGCGCGGCGGCGGCACCGAACCCCTGGCCGCCGGCTTCGCGGGCGGCGCCTTGGCTGGCGCGGCCGCCGGGGCGGCCGGCGGCACGGACGGCGCCGGCACGGGAGGCGGCACGGCAGCCGCTGCGGCCTGCGGCGCGGGCGCGGGAACATGGACGGGCAGCGGCGGCGGCATGCGCGGCGGCGGCGGCACGGGGTCCGGCATCACCGGGGCCGGCACCGCCACCTTCGTCAAAACAGGCGCCGCCCCCGCCTGGCGCGTGCCGCAAAACGGGCAATGCACCACGCGCAGCGGCAAGCTCCGGCCGCAAGCGGCACGGATGCAAACTTCATTCACTTTTTCAGACACGTTCCAACCTTTTCCTGGATTTACCCTGCTGCGTTCTGCCGCAATATTACCCCACGCAAGCACCGCCACGGCGCGCCCGCACAGTCATCCGTGGACTTGATGCTGATCAAGAGGCCGGCGCCGCCACGGCCTAAGCTACAAGCACAGGCCACCACAAGGAGATCGCCATGCCAGCCCACCTGATCATCGAAGACGGCAATCCCTGGTGGTGGGACAGTGCCGATATCTGGGTCGTGCCGGGCAATGATCCGAATGGCGCGCCCGGTGCGCCCATCGCCGGCACCAGCAATTACCTGTGGGGCCGCGTGCACAACACGGGCAACAGCGCGTCGAACGGCGTGCGCGTGGATTTCTACTGGGCCGATCCTTCCGGCCAGATCGCCGTCGGCGCCGCCACGCAGATCGGCTCCGCGTTTGCCGACCTGCCGCCAGGCGCCACGCAGGAAGTGCTGTGCCTGGTTCCCTGGGTGCCCGTCATCGTCAACGGCGGCCACGAATGCCTGCTGGCCGTGGCGCACGGCGCCGGCGACATCAACCCGCTGCCCGATCCCTTGCCGAACGGCTTCCTGTTCCAGCCCACGCAGCACGACCAGATCGCCCAGCGCAATGTCACCGTGGTGCTGGCCGCGCGCCGCGCGCAGCTGCTGGCCATCCGGGTGGCTGCCCTGCCGCGCCAGGCCAGGAAGGTGGCGCTGCACCTCGAATATGGCGGCGACGTGCCGGCACGCCTGCTGGCCACCCTGGGCCTGGGCAAGCTGCGCCCGGCCAAGGCGGGACTGGTGAAGGCGGGCCTGGCGCTGACGCCCCATTGCAACGGCGAGGCGCCGGACGCGCAGAAACTGGAACTGGACGTGCCGCGCGGCCAGGCCGTGCCCGTGTACCTGAACCTGCGCCCCGCGGTGCTGCCCGAAGGCGAATACGCGCTGCTGCGCGTGCTGGAAACGCAGGACGGCAAGGTCACGGGCGGCATCACTTACCTGGTCGTCGAGCAGGGCGGACAGCGCCATGCCGGTCAGGACAGCCAAGAGGAGCAAGCATCATGAGCGACACGCCCATGCAGGTGCTGACGCGGCCATTCGCGATCGAGCCCGTCACCAATATCATGCTGCCGGACGGCATCTTCGACAATGCCATCTATGGCTTGCGCATCGCCGCCCACGTCACGAACATGTCCAGCAGCCCGCTGACGAACGTCACGGTGTACCTGGAAAGCGTGGGCGACCCGGGCATCGCGCCCGTGGCGCGCACCTTTTTCTTTGCCAGCGTGCCGGCCGGCGCGGCCATGCTGGTCATGTGGGATGCCGACTTCCAGCACGCCACGCCCGGCAAGCGCCTGGTCAGCTTCGTCGCCAAGGCCGACGGCTACACGCCGCGCCGCTCGATCCAGCAGATCTTCGTCTCGCAGACGCGCTTTGACAACACGACCAATACCTATACCTGCACGGTCGAGGAAGGCACGCTGGAGCTGTCCAAGCCGCAGGGCCACCTGCCCGGCAAGCGCTGGGGCAGCACGGGCGGCGACGGAAAGGAATGCCGCTGCCCGCCCGATTTCGGGCCCGTCGTGCCCACCGGCATGACCCTCGTCTGGACGCCGAATCCGGCCTATGCGGGGCCGCATGGCGAGCTGCCGTTTTCCGACCCGTGGTGGAAGATACTCGCCATTATCATCGCCATCGTCGCCGCGCTGGTAGCCATCATTGCCGCCGCGCTCGGCGCAGGCAAGGCCAGCTTCAGCGTCGGCGGCACCTTCGAGGAAACGGACCCCAGCGTGCACTGCTGCACGCCCAAGGGCGCCGCCTCGGGCAAGCCGGAATTCACGGTGGCGGGCGTGGCGTCGGCCATCGCCTCGGGCGCCATCGTCGCCGCCTGCTCCGATATAGCCGATCCGTTCTGGCGTGGCCAGGAAGCCACACCGCCGGCCGCCGGCGAGCTGACCCTGGCCGAGCGCGTGGTGGCGAAGTGGGTCTTGCCCGAAGCGCCGAATGCGGGCCTGCCCTACACGGCCGACATCAGCTGGCAGTATGAGCGCTTTACCACGGGCGCCAGCTACCAGCACGCCGTGAGCGAGACGCAGGTCAATGTCCACGTGGCCGGTCCCGTGGAAACGGACAGCCCGCCCGTGGTGCAGGCGTTCGAACCCCTGTGGCTGCGCGCCAGTTTCAAGCGCGACAATGGCGACGTCTTCCGCGGCACGGAGCTGTATGCCTTCGTGCTGTTCCAGGCGCCGCAGGGCCTGTTCTTCGTGGAACAGCTGACGGACGATGGCCTCGGCTTCGATCCCGGCGCCAACGACGGCGTCTACGCTGCCAGCCTGGACTTGAAACTGGCGTACCGCACCCTGCTGCAATTCGACCAAGAAGTCTATGGCACCTGGCGCGTGTTCGTCTTCGCGCAGGACGTCAACCTGACCAAGCCGGGCACGCCGCCGGAAATCGCCGCCCAGCATATCGGCGGCATGTTCGTCGCCAGCGCCATCGAGATCACCTTCGACGATACCCTGCCCTGCCCGCTCAAGGCGCAGGCGAACATCATCGTCGTGTAAGGCAGGGGAGCTGGCGCGGGCGCGGGGCAGGCAACGACGCCCCGGAGGCTATGCCGGCCGCTTTAGACTTTGACGCTGTCGGGTTTCGCCATGACCGTGCGCGGGATGATGTCCGTTTCCGGGCACGTCGCCATGGCGTCCGAATACGCGAGCCAGCGCTGCAGGCTTTCCATGCGGCGGATGGTGATGCCCTTGCCATTGATGTAGCCGATCTGCTCGAAATTGGCGGGGCTGGTGGTCAGTTTCGACACCGTGGGCGCATTGTCGACGAGGCGGTCGTAAGCCTTGCGCGCCTTGTGCTCCCACTTGGCCAGCACGGGGTCGTCGAAACGGTTGCTTTCAAAATACACGGTGATGGTGCGGTCGTGGTTGGCAAAGCCGACGATGGCCGCCCCTTTGCGTATGGTCAACAGGACATCTTCCTTGACGCCCGTCACGGGCACGAACACGGCGGCACGCCCATCCGTATCGGGCCGCTCCATGGGAATATCTTGTCCAATTATGCTCATCGCATCACGCTCTTTGTCATTGCCTGTTGGCTTGTTATATGTATGCCATCCTTCGCTGAAACCGCGCCGGGCACGCGCGGGTCCGGCCACGGCATCAGGCCGCTTCCCGGCCGCGGCCATGCTGGCAATCAAATAATACATTGCCGTAGGGCACTACACAAGAAGATCGGGGCGGTGGCACCAGGCGCGCCTCCGCCGGATGGGGAATGGCGACGCATGCGGCGATCGCCTTATAATGCCCCGCTTATCTACTCAATCCGCATGACGACCTCGCCACCATGACGCTTCCCGAAAATGACACCAGCCGGCTTGACGCCATCAGCGCCGCCGCCACCGAAGTAGCCGCGCAAAACGTGGCCGACCTGCTGGCCATGGCCATCTGCCACCGGCCCGACGAACCGGCGCTGGTTGTCTGCGACAAGCGCAGCTGGCTCAATGTCGTGCTGACGGACGCCTATCGCCAGGCCTTGCCGGATGCCGCCTTCATCGATTTCGACGACGTCACGCCCGACGCCGTGCTGGCCGCGTTTGCCGAACTGCCGGCCGGCAGCCTCGTCGTGCTGATCCAGTCGACCAGCTTCCGCCTGGAAGCGTTCCGCATCCGCATCGAGCTGTTCAAGCGGGGCCTGAAAGTGATCGAACACGTGCACCTGTCACGCATGCCCGGCGTGCAGGGGCTGCACTACATCGCCTCGCTGGCCTACGACCCGGCCTACTACCGCGGCGTGGGCCATGCGCTGAAGGCGCGCATCGACGGCGCCCGCCACGGCATGGTCGACAGCGGCGGCGAGCAGCTGGTGTTCGCCTCGCCGTTCGAATCGGCCAAGCTGAATATCGGCGACTACCGCGGCATGAACAATATCGGCGGCCAGTTCCCGCTGGGCGAAGTGTTTACGGAAGCGCAGGACCTGGAAGCGGTGAACGGGCGCGTGCGCATCTTCGTCTTTGGCGACACGCACTTCATGGTCAACCGCCCCGATACGCCGATTACCCTGATCATCGAAAAGGGCCGCGTGACGGGCACGGAGCACGCCACGCCGGAATTTACCGCCATGCTGGAAATCATCCGCGCGCATGAAGGCGAAGTGTGGGTGCGCGAACTGGGCTTCGGCATGAACCGCGCCTTTTCGCGCGAGCAGCTGGTCAACGACATCGGCACGTATGAACGCATGTGCGGCATCCACCTGTCGCTGGGCGCCAAGCATGGCGTCTACACCAAGCCGCAGTTCAAGCGCAAGGATGCGCGCTACCACGTGGATATCTTCGCCGTCACCGAAGCCGTCTACCTGGACGACGAGCGCGTCTACGCCGATGGCGCGTGGACGGTGGCACCGGTGGCGTACTAACTGAAAAAATCGGCCGCCGCCAGCTCGCGGTCCCACGGCGGCACGGGCTGGTATTCCGCCACCAGGAAATCGATCAGCGCGCGCACCTTGGGCGACATCTGGCGGCTGGCAGGATACAGGGCGCTCAGGTGATTCAGGGGCAGTTCCCATTGCGTCAGCACGGGCAGCAGGCTGCCCTCGAGCAGGCTGCGCCAGGCGAGGAAGGTGGTGCTGTAGACGATGCCCAGTCCCCGCTGCGCCGCCTGGTGCAACACCAGGCCATTGTTCGCCGTGAAGCCCGCCTGCACGCGCACGCTCACTTCCTCGCGCCGCTCTCCCTCTCCCCGCTGGAAATGCCAGTTCGTGCCATCGGTCAGGTGGCTGAAATGCAGGCACTGGTGGTTCAACAAGTCTTGCGGCGCCTGCGGCATGCCCCATTGCGCCAGGTAGGCGGGACTGGCGCACAGCACGGCGCGGCACGGCGCCAGCGGACGCATGGCCAGCGCGCTGCTGTCCGGGATGCCGCCGACGCGGATGGTCAGGTCAAAGCCGTGGCGTATCGGGTCGAGCAGGGCGTCGTCGACAAAAAGTTCGGCCCGCACCTGCGGATGCTGCAAACTGAAACGGGCGACGGCGTCCGCCAGCCACGCGCTGCCAAAGCTGGACGGCGCCTGGATGCGCAGCGGCCCGGCCAGTTCCGCCCCCGCTCCCGCCTGCGCCACGTGCGCCACCATGCGCGCCGCCTCTTGCGCATGGCTGACGGTGGCCATGCACGGCGCCAGGTAGGCGCGGCCCGCGTCCGTCAAGCTCACTTCGCGCGTGGAACGGTGCAGCAGGCGCGCCGCGAGGCGCTCCTCCAGCTGCATGATGGTCTTGCTGACCATGGCCCGGGTCAGGCCCAGGCGTTGCCCGGCCGCCGTAAAGCTGCGCAGGCGCGCCACCTCGACAAAGATTTCCATCGCTTTCAATTGATCCATATCAAAGATTGTCTGCGTTTTGGCGACAATCTGTCAACCACCTGTCGATTGTTTGCGTCCATCGTCCCACCTACAATGGCGCCTTCTACCTACTTACGGAGCCGCCGCCATGCTGACAATTTCTCAACAAGAACAATATCAACGCGACGGCTACCTCATCCTGCCCGATTTCAAGGGCGCGGACGAGATCGCCGCCCTGCGCGCGCGCGCCGAGCAGATTGTCAACGAATTCGATCCCAGCCAGAGCCAATCGATCTTCACCACGCGCGACCAGGCGAAGAACACCAACGATTATTTTCTGGCGTCGGACAACACCATCCGCTGCTTCTTCGAGGAAGAGGCCTTCGGCCCGGACGGCCAGCTGAAGCAGGCCAAGTCGCTGTCGATCAACAAGATCGGCCACGCCATGCATGACCTGGACCCGGTCTTCCGCAGCTTTTCGGCCGACCCGAAACTGGCCGCAGTGGCGCGCGACCTGGGCCTGGCGGACGCGCAGGTGTGGCAATCGATGTACATTTTCAAGCAGCCCGGCATCGGCGGCGAAGTGCGCTGGCACCAGGACGCCACGTATTTCGAAACGACGCCCGTCAGTGTGACCACCTTCTGGTTCGCGCTGGAAGACGCGACCCTGGACAACGGCTGCCTGTGGGCGGAACCGGGCGGTCACCGCGGCCCCTTGCGCGAGCGCTTCATCCGCAACGGCGACCAGGTACGCGTGGAAAAACTCGACGCCATGCCCTGGCCCGACGACAGCACGGCCGTGCCGCTGGAAGTCAAGGCGGGCGCCCTCGTCTGCTTCCACGGCTTGCTGCCCCACTACAGCGCGCCGAACCGCTCGCCCGTCTCGCGCCACGCCTACACCCTGCACGCGACGGACGGCCAGACCGAGTATGCGGCGCACAACTGGATCCAGCGCGACGCGGCCTTCCCCGTGCGGGGCTTCGTCTGATGCGCATCGAAGTCTACGCCGCCCACTGGGGCAATAACGAGCTGGCGCCCGAGGTCTTCATCGACAAGGTAGCGGGGGCCGGCTTCGACGGCATCGAGATGTCGCTGCCGCTGGACGCCGCCCTGCGCGAGGAATGGACGCAGCGCATCGCGACGGCCGGCTTGCAGCTGATCGCCGCGCAGTGGGAAACCGTCTTCCACAGCGATTTCGAGCTGCATCGCGCGGCCCTGGCCGAACTGCTGGAAAACGCCTGTCTGGCGCGCCCCGTGCTGGTCAACACGCACACGGGCAAGGATTTCTATACGCCGGCGCAAAACGCGCAGCTGCTCGACCTGGCCGCCGCCGTCTCGGAAAAGCACGGCGTGCCCATCGTGCATGAAATCCACCGCAGCCGCTTTTCCGGCCACCCGATGCTGCTGCTGCCCTATCTGGCGCAGTATCCCGCGCTGCCATTGACGGCCGACCTGTCGCACTGGTGCTGCGCCTGCGAATCCTTGCTGGAAGACCAGCCGCAGACCCTGGCGCAAGTGCTGCCGCTGGTGCGCCATGTACACGCCCGCGTGGGCCATGCGCAAGGCCCGCAGGTGGCCGACTTCCGCGCGCCGGAAGCAAAAGCGGCGCTCGACGCCCACCTGGCCTGGTGGGACGCCATCGTCGCCCTGCGCCGCGCGGCCGGTGCCGAGCGCATGACCTTCACTCCGGAATTCGGCCCGGCGCCGTACACGCAAACCCTGCCCTGGACGCAGCAGCCCGTGAGCGACGCGTGGGAACAGAACGTGGCCATGCTGCAGCTGCTGCGCCAGCGCTATCCCGCGGAGTGAGAAAGCTGCGGAAGCGGCGCAAAATTGGCCTGCACGAAATCGATGAAGGCGCGCAGCGGTGCCGGCAAATGGCGCCGGCCCGCATAGTATAAGAACGGGCCGGGAAAGGGCATCGCCCAGTCTTCCAGCACCGGCTGCAGCTGGCCCGCATCGATATACGGCTGCAGCCACTCTTCAAACAGATACACCAGTCCATGGCCGGCGACGGCCATGCTGACCGCGAGGTCGGCCGCCGTCGGCGTGACGATCAATGGGCCGTCCGGCTCCACGCTCACTTTTTGCCCGTCGCGCTCGAACTCCCACGGTGGAATCGCGCCACTGAGGAATTTCCCCAGCAGGCAGGCGTGCTGCAGCAGGTCGCGCGGATGCTTGGGCACGCCCCGCTGCGCCAGGTAGGACGCTGCGCCCGCCACCGCAAAGCGCTGCGTGCGGGGGCCGATCGGGATGGCGATCATGTCCTGCTCCAGCCGCTCGCCATAGCGAATGCCCGCGTCGCAGCCACTGGCGACGACGTCGACAAAATTATTATCGACCACCAGCTCGACCCGGATCTGCGGATAGGCGCGCAGGAACTGGTCGACCATGGGCTGCAAGAAGAAGCGCGCCGCTATGACGGGCACGTTCAGGCGCAAGGTGCCGCGCGGGCTGTCGCGCAAGTCGTTCAGCACATCGAGCGCGCTGCTCACTTCATCGAGCGCGGAGCGCAAACGCGTCAGCAGCAATGCGCCAGCGGCTGTCGGCGTGACGCTGCGCGTCGTGCGTTCCAGCAGGCGGATGCCCAGTTGCTGCTCCAGCCGGCGCAGCGCCTCGCTCAGTGCCGACGCGGACTGGCCGCTGGCGCGCGCGGCCTGGCGAAACCCCTGGTGGCGGGCCACCAGGGCAAAGGCGGCCAGGTCGGCCATGGAAGGACTGTCTGCATGCATGGGAACTCTCACTGTGCGTAATTCACTGTACGTAATGCACTGTACGTAATTTACTGTACGTAATTGAGTACAGCCTGTACCGGATTGACCCGATTATCATACAGCGCAATCGCCGTTACGATGGCTGCTCCTGTCCTCGACCACCATACCGGAGCTTCCATGCACACCACTTCCCCCGCACTCGCCCCATTCACGCCCGCCCATTGCGACATCGCGTTCAACCGCACCGGCTACGGCGCCATGCAGCTGGCCGGCCCGCACGTCTGGGGTCCGCCGAAAGACCGCGCCGCCGCCGTCGCCGTGCTGCGCGAAGCGGTCGAACTGGGCGTCAACCATATCGACACGTCGGACTTTTACGGCCCGCATATCACCAACCAGATCATCCGCGAGGCGCTGCACCCGTACCGCAGCGGCTTGACCATCGTCACCAAGATCGGCTTCATGCGCGGCGCCGACCAGTCCTGGCTGCCGGCCGCATCGCCACAACAGCTGCGCGACGCCGTGCACGACAACCTGCGCAACCTGGGCCTGGACGTGCTCGACGTCGTCAACCTGCGCGCACCGGGCATCGCCGGCCCGGACGGCTCGTCGCTTGCCGAACCGCTGTCCGTGCTGGTGCAGCTGCAGCGGGAAGGCCTGGTGCGCCATATCGGCCTGTCCAATGTCGACGCCGGCCAGGTGGCCGAGGCACAGCGGATCAGCCCCATCGTCTGCGTGCAGAACCACTACAATCTGGCGCACCGCGCGGACGATGCGCTGATCGACACGCTGGCCGCGCAAGGCATCGCGTATGTGCCGTTCTTCCCCTTGGGCGGCTTTTCGCCGCTGCAATCCGATACCTTGAACCAGGTGGCGGCCGCCATGCAGGCCACGCCGATGCAGGTGGCGCTGGCCTGGCTGCTGCAGCGGGCGCCGAATGTGCTGGTCATTCCCGGCACCTCGTCGGTGGCGCACCTGCGGGAAAACATCGCGGCCGGCGCGCTCAGGCTCGATGCGCAGGCGCTGGCGGCATTGAATACCCTGTGACGCCGCCAGGCAGCGGGGAAGCGGGGGTAGCTTGCAACTAAGTAGCGCGCTATATATACTGTGCCCATGGATACCACCACCGCCCCCAACCCGCTGCACCAGGTGCCGCGCCTGGACAGCCAGCTGTGCTTTGCGCTGTACTCGACCTCGCTCGCCATGAACAAGCTGTACCGCAAGCTCCTGCGCAAGCTGGGCCTCACGTATTCGCAATACCTGGTGATGATGGTGCTGTGGGAACGCGACGGCCTGACCGTGTCGGAAGTGGGCGAGCGCCTGTTCCTCGATTCGGCCACCCTGACGCCCCTGCTCAAGCGCATGGAGCAGTCGGGCCTGCTGACGCGCGCGCGCGCCGCCAGCGACGAGCGCCAGGTCATCATTTCCCTCACGGAACAGGGCGACCAGCTGCGCCACGAGGCGGCCCTGCTGCCGGAAGCCATACTGACGGCCAGCCACTGCAGCGTGGAACAAGTTGTGGACATGAAACAACAGCTGAACCAGTTGCGCGACAGCCTGATGAAAAGTGAGTAAATACACGGCTTTTCCGAGCAAAATCAGGTGAACTATCCATCTGACGGCGCCGGGCAAAAGCTGGCGCAAAATCCGCCTTTCTTTATTACAAATCGATACAAGCCTGCCCCCACCCTGCGTATAGAATAGTTGCCACTATTTCCTTACAACAATATCTGGGTGACCATGCGCATTTCCTTCGGTTCCGTAGCCTCGCTGGCTCTCTGCTTTACCGTCTCGGCCTTCGCCGCCGAACCCTTCGACGACAAGTTCCGCCAGCTCGAAGAGATACTGCCCACCCCGAATACCTACCGCACCGCCTCCGGCGCGCCCGGCCACGCCTACTGGCAGCAGCGCGCCGACTACGCGATCCGCGCCACCCTGGACGAAGCCAAACGCGCAATCACCGGCAGCGGCACCGTCACCTACCATAACCAGTCGCCCGACACCCTCGGCTACCTGTGGGTGCAGCTGGACCAGAACATCTACAAGCCCGATTCCGACGCGCGCCGCATGGCCACTGCGCCATCGCGCCAGGCCTGGGCCAGGACGGCGGGCGACGAGACGATGAAGTTCGAAGGCTTGCGCGGCATGCTGGCGCGCGGCGACTTCCAGGGCGGCTTCAATATCCGCGCCTTGAAGGGCGCCGATGGCCAGCCTTTGAAATACGTTATCAACCGCACCATGATGCGCATCGACCTGCCGCAGCCATTGAAACCGGGCCAGGACTTCGTCTTCCAGATCGACTGGGATTACCGCATCAACGAGCAGAAGGTGCTGGGCGGGCGCGCCGGTTATGAAGTCTTCGACGACATGAACGCGCTGTTTGAGGTGGCGCAATGGTTCCCCCGCATGGCGGCCTACTACGATGCGGCCGGCTGGCAGCACAAGCAGTTCCTCGGCTCGGGCGAATTCACGCTGGAATTCGGCGACTACGACGTGCAGCTGACCGTCCCCGCCGACCATGTCGTCGCCGCCACGGGCGAGCTGCAGAATCCGCAGGACGTGCTGTCCGCCGCCCAGCGCGAGCGCCTGGAGCAGGCCCGTACCAGCGACAAGCCCGTCATCATCGTCACGCAGAAGGAAGCGGAAGCGGCCGAAAAATCCGTCAGCCGGGCGCAAAAGACCTGGCATTTCAAGGCGTCCAACGTGCGCGACTTCGCCTGGGCCTCGAGCCGCAAGTTCATCTGGGATGCGCAGGGCTACAGCAAGGGCGGCAGCAAGCTGATGGCCATGTCCTACTATCCGAAGGAAGGCAATCCGCTGTGGGAAAAATACAGCACGCAAGCCATCGTGCACACCATCGAACAGTACAACAAATACAGCATCGACTACCCGTACCCGACCGCCATTTCCGTCAACGGTCCCGTGGGCGGCATGGAGTATCCGATGATCTCCTTCAATGGCCCGCGCCCCGTGAAGGACAAGAAGACGGGCGAGCTGACCTACTCCAAGCGCACCAAGTATGGCCTGATCGGCGTCATCATCCATGAGGTGGGCCATAACTACTACCCGATGATCATCAACTCGGACGAGCGCCAGTGGACGTGGATGGACGAAGGCTTGAACACCTTCGTGCAATACCTGGCGCAGCAGGCATGGGAAGAAAACTACCCGGCCTCGCGCGGCGAGCCGCGCGAAATCGTCGACTACATGCGTAGCCGCGACCAGGTACCCATCATGACCAATTCCGAGTCCCTGCTGCAGTTCGGCAACAACGCCTATGCCAAGCCGGCGGCGGGCCTGAACATCCTGCGCGAGACCATCCTCGGGCGCGAGCTGTTCGACTACGCCTTCAAGGAATACGCGCAGCGCTGGAAATTCAAGCGCCCGACGCCCGCCGACTTTTTCCGCACCATGGAAGACGCTTCCGGCACGGACCTGGACTGGTTCTGGCGCGGCTGGTTCTACACCACCGACCCGGTCGACATCAGCATCGACGGCATCACGGAATATGGCGTGAGCTCGAAGAATCCGGAAACGGAAAAGGCGTGGAAGAAGGCGCAGAAGGACGCCCAGCCGGAATCCGTCACGAGCCGCGCCAACAAGGGCATGCCGCGCCGCGTCGATGCGCATCCGGAACTGAAGGATTTCTACAACCAGCACGACGATTTCACGGTGACCAACAAGGACCGCAACGCCTATGCGGAAGCGCTGGCCGGCCTGGAACCGTGGGAAAAGGACTTGCTGCAACAGGGCAAGCACCTGTACCTGGTCGACCTGTCGAACGTGGGCGGCATGGTCATGCCCCTGATACTGGAAATCGAACTGAAAAGCGGCAAGAAGTACGTGGAACGCGTGCCGGCCGAAGTGTGGCGCTATTCGCCGAAGAAAATCACCAAGATCGTCATCACGGACGAGCCGATGGTGGGCCTGGTGCAGGACCCGTACTGGGAAACGGCCGACATCGACACCAGCAACAATAGCTGGCCGCGCAAGATCACGCCA
The DNA here is from genome assembly GCF_009923995.1 of Janthinobacterium sp. GTDB lineage: Bacteria > Pseudomonadota > Gammaproteobacteria > Burkholderiales > Burkholderiaceae_D > Janthinobacterium. The sequence continues at coordinate 66,042 of NZ_RFSK01000009.1, forward strand.
TCGCGCCTGGAACTGTTCAAGAGCGAGAAGTCGCCGAAGGATAACCTGATGCGCGATTTTAATACGCCGCTGAAAGGCAAGAGCGGCGGCGCGGCCAGGGACGAGGAGGCGTGACGCCCTGGCGCACGCTCGCGGCCGGCCTGCTGGCCAGCGCCAGCATGGCGGCCGGCGCGCATAATTTCCACATGGGTATCGCCGACGTCAGCTACAACGCGGCCAGCGGCAGCACGGAAGTGGTGCACACCTACACGGGCCACGACGTCGAAGCGCTGCTGACGCAGCTGTACCAGCGCCAGTTCGACCTGGGCCAGGAAGACAGCGAGGCGGCGCTGCGCCGCTACGTGGACAAGCAGTTTTATATCGTCGGCGCCGACGGCAAGCGCCTGCGCCTGAACTGGGTCGGCATGAAGGTCAACGCGGACAACGTGGTGATCTTCCAGGAAATCGAGCGCACGCGCCTGGCGCCCGCCACGCGCATCCACAACCAGCTGCTGATCGACTTCCTGCCCAGCCAGAGAAATACCCTCAACGTGCAGGACGGCGGCGCCATCCAGACCCTGTTCTTCGACAGCCGGCACGCCGAACTGCCGATCCGCTAAACACCGGCAGGAAGCCCGCCGCGGGCCGCGCCACGCCACGCCATCTCCACAGAACCATGACGCCACGCTATCTCCCCCTCCTCCTCGCCGCCCTGTTTTCGGCAGGCGCCGCCCGCGCCGACGACATCTTCCAGCGCGTGCTGGTCGACGGTTCGCGCCTGAACCAGCTGGGCGTGGCCGATTCGGCCAACGCGGGCAGCGTCACGCAAAAGCAGCTCGACGCGCGCACCAGCTACCGGCCCGGCGAACTGCTCGAAGCCGTGCCGGGGCTGATCGCCAGCCAGCATAGCGGCGAGGGCAAGGCCAACCAGTTCTACCTGCGCGGCTTCAACCTCGACCACGGCACGGACTTGCGCACCACCGTCGATGAAATGCCCGTCAACCAGCGCAGCCATGGCCACGGACAGGGCTGGACCGACCTGAACTTCCTGATCCCCGAACTGGCCATGCGCCTCGATTACAAGAAGGGGCCGTATTCGGCGGCGCAAGGCGATTTTTCCTCGGCGGGCGCGGCCTCCGTCGTCTACGCGAACCGCCTGACGCAGGGCATCGCCAGCGTGGGCATCGGACAAAACGGCTTTCGCCGCGCCCTGCTGGCCGATTCGCCCGATGCGGGCGACGGCAGCCTGCTGTACGCCCTCGAAGCGCAGCACAACGACGGCCCGTTCACGCAGCCGGACCGCTACCACAAGCTCAATGGCGTGCTGCGCTACAGCGAAGGCTATGCCAACAACGGCTACAACGTCACGGCCATGGCCTACGACGCCAGCTGGAACGCCACCGACCAGATCCCGCTGCGCGCCGTGCAGGACGGCACGCTGGGCCGCTTCGACGCCATCGACCCCAGTGACGGCGGCAAGGCGCAGCGCTACAGCCTCTCCGGCACCTGGCGCCAGACGACGGACGACGTCTCGTCCAAGGTCAGCGCGTACGTGATCGCCAACCGCCTGGCCCTGTTCTCGAATTTTACGTATGCGATGGAGGACCCCGGCAACGGCGACCAGTTCGCCCAGCCCGACCGGCGCGTGACGGCCGGCCTGGATGCCAGCCATACCTGGCACCGCCACACGGAGCGGGGCAGCAGCGATACCACCATCGGCCTGCAGTTGCAGAACGACAACATCCACAATGGCCTGTACAACACGCGGCAGCGGCAAGTCCTGTCCGCCACGCGGCAAGACCATATCGTCGAAAGCAGCATCGGCGTGTATGGCGAAAACAGCACGCGCTGGTCGCGCTGGCTGCGCACCGTGGCCGGCCTGCGCGCGGATGCCTACCGCTTCGACGTGCGCAGCGACCGCCCCGCCAATTCCGGCACGGCCAGCGACCATTTGCTCAGTCCCAGCCTGAGCGTAATCGCCGGCCCGTGGCGCGACACGGAAGCGTATGTCAACCTTGGCAATGGTTTTCACAGCAACGACGCGCGCGGCACGACGATCACGGTCGACCCGAAGACGGGCGAACCAGCCGACAAGGTCACGCCCCTGGTGCGCTCGCGCGGGCTGGAGCTGGGCTTGCGCAGCGCCGCCATCGCCGGCCTGCAAACGTCGCTGTCGCTGTACCGCCTGGACTTCGATTCCGAGCTGCTGTTCATCGGCGACGCCGGCGCCACCGAGGCGGGCCGCCCCAGCCGCCGCTACGGCATCGAGTTTTCCAGCTACTACAAGGCGGCCAGCTGGCTGGCGCTGGACCTGGACCTGGCGTATGCGCGGGCACGCTCGCGCGGCAACGACCCGGCGGGCGACTACATCCCCGGCGCCATCGAAGGCGTGGCCCAGCTGGCCCTGACGGTGACGCCGGCAGGGCCGTGGTCGGGTTCCCTGCGCCTGCGCTACTTCGGCCCGCGCCCCCTGGTCGAGGACAACAGCGTGCGTTCCGCGGCCAGCGTGGGCCTGAACGGACGCCTCGCCTACCAGATCGACAAGACCTTGCGGGTGGCGCTGGAGGGTTATAACCTGGCCAACCGGCGCGACTCGGCCATCGATTACTACTATGCCTCGCGCCTGCCCGGCGAGGCGCAGCCTGTCGACGATATCCACTTCCATCCGGTGGAATCGCGCTCGCTGCGCCTGACCCTGGTAAAGAATTTTTAACTCGGCAGGCATAATTCCTATCGGACGTAGCACAAGAGGTGCCGCGAAGTCGTAGAATGCCAGGCTGGATAAACTGATACCGGCCGCGTTGCGGCCCGCACCGCCATGAGCACTTCCGCACCGATCTTTACCGACCCGTCCCACGTCAAGGAAGCCTTGCGCGATGACGGCTATGCCGTCCTGCGCCCGCAGGACGTGGCTGCGCTGGCCGGCTGCCCGCTCGCCGCGCTGCGCGCGCTGGAAGGCAGCTGGGACACGCTGGCGCTGGACAACTACCTGAAGGATGGCGGCCGCTATCGCCGCCGGCGCCACTCGTGCTTCGTGCAGGACGGCGAGCGTCTGACGCAGACGGCGCACCGTCCGCACTGGCAGCCGGTCGAATACAACGCCCTGCACGGCGGCATGCACCGCCTGTTCGAGCCGATCGAGCCAGCCATCGTGGCGCAGGCGGCCTGGCAGCAGCTGATCCGCGCGCTGGGCGACGCCTGCTCCCAGGTCAAGGGGCAGCAGCCGTGGTTCATCGAGGCGCACCAGTTCCGCATCGACACCACGGACGGCATCGGCCGCCCCACGCCGGAGGGCGCGCACCGCGACGGCGTCGATTTCGTCGCCGTGCTGCTGATCGGGCGCGAGCAGATCAAGGGCGGCGAGACGCGCATCTTCGAAGCCGATGGCCCCAACGGCAAGCGTTTTACGCTCACCGAGCCGTGGTCGCTGCTGCTGCTCGACGATGCGGCCGTCATCCATGAGTCGACGCCGATCCAGCCTGTCGGCGAACATGGGCACCGCGACACGCTCGTGCTGACCTACCGGGCGGGGCAATTCCAGGGCGAAAATTGACAAGCGGCCACATCATTCCCTTGGGGCCAAAATAGTTACTTGGAAGTTACTTTTACAGACCTAAATCCGATATAGTCACATGATGTCGATATTGCGCGCCCACTGCGCCCAGCATCATATACCCTGAATTCTAGGAGAGGTCTGTGGACTCCAACAACCAAATCAAGCCGGATGAAATCGAGATCCTGATCGTCGAGGATAGTCCGACCCAGGCGGAACGCTTGCGCCGCCTGATCCAGTCCCTGCACTACAACGCGCGCGTGGCGGCCAACGGCCAGCTGGCCCTGGCCGCCATCCGCGAACGCAAGCCGCACCTGGTGCTGTCCGATATCGTCATGCCGGAAATGAATGGCTACGACCTGTGCCGCGCCATCAAGTCCGATCCGACCCTGCGCGACATCCCCGTGATCCTCGTCACCTCGCTCAACGACCCGAAGGACATCATCCGCGGCATCGAGTGCGGCGCCGACAATTTCATCCGCAAGCCGTACGCGGAAGACTACCTGCTCAACCGCATCAGCCACATGCTGATGAACCAGAAGCTGCGCAAGAACCAGAATGTCGAAATCGGCATCGCGCTGTACCTGGGCGACCAGAAGCACTTCATCAATGCGGAACGCCAGCAAATCCTCGACCTGCTGATCTCCACCTACGAACAGGCGGTGCAGGTCAACGGCGAACTGCAGGCGCGCGAACGCCAGGTGATCGAACTGAACATGCGCCTGGCGCACCATGCGGCGGAACTGGAAACCATCAACCGCGAAATCGCCCTGAAAAACCTGGAACTGGCCGAAGCGAGCCGCATGAAGTCGGCCTTCATCGCCAACATGTCGCACGAGCTGCGCACGCCGCTCAACGCCATCATCGGCTTCACGGGCGCGCTGCTGATGAAACTGCCCGGCCCCCTGACGTCCGACCAGGACAAACAGCTCAACACCATCCGCGCCAGCGCGCGCCACCTGCTCTCGCTGATCAACGACATCCTCGACGTGGCCAAGATCGAGGCGGGCAAGCTGACCCTGTCGATCGAACCCGTGCACTGCCAGGAACTGATGGCCGAAGTGGCCGACACCCTGCGTCCGCTGGCCCAGCAAAAGGGCCTGGCGCTGGAAATCGAGCTGGGCGAGCCCCACCAGGCGCCCGCCATCATCGACACGGACCGCCGCGCCCTGACGCAAATCCTCATCAACCTGCTCAACAATGCCATCAAGTTCACGGAACAGGGCACGGTGCGCATCAGCCTGGCCCAGCGCGAGGAAGATGGCGTGCAGGTGACGGAAATGAGCATCGCCGACAGCGGCGCCGGCATCAAGGAAGAGGACCAGGCCAAGCTGTTCCAGGCCTTCTCGCAACTCGATTCCACCTCCACGCGCCACGTGGAAGGGGCGGGACTGGGCCTGTACCTGTGCCAGAACCTGGCCAACGCCATCGGCGGCGCCCTGTTCTTCAACAGCGACTATGGTTCCGGCAGCACGTTTACCCTGGCCTTGCGCAGCAAGTCCTGAGGCCGAGCGCGCACAACATGATTTTTTGACATCCTGGACGGATCGACACCGTAGTTCTACTGTATTGCACTGCACCATTTTTAGCGCTATAGTAGAACTGTCTCCTCCAATTCGTTCTCCGAACATTGGATTCAGCCCGCGCCGCAAGGTACGCGGGCTTTTTTTTGTCTGGTGGCCATCGAACCCAACCCGCTGCGCGGTGCGCCTTGCGGCCGGTGATGCTCACCGTGCTGGAGCACGGTTGCGCTTCTCGGCCACCATGCCCATCCGCTCGCGACGGTGGTGTTCGATGTTGCTGCGCCGGATGGTGAATGCATCCGCCAGACGTGAACAGTAGCCAAATTGAACACTAACTAAATCAAGCGATTTAGTTATATCAATCGTTTGAGATATGTGATTAAATCTCCGGCATGATTGAAAAAAACATTTCCTCCACACCCCATGCCGATGACGGACGCAAGCCACGCTCCGATGGCGAGCAGTCGCGCGAGCGCCTGCTGCATAGCGCCATCCGCCTGTTTGCCGAACAAGGCTACGCCAAGACATCCACGCGCGAACTGGCGCAGGCGGCCGGCACGAATGCGGCCGCCATCAGCTATTATTTTGGCGACAAGGCGGGCCTGTACCGCGCCGCCTTCGCCCAGCAGTCGGCGGACCCGCAGGACAATATCGCCCTGTACGACCAGCCCCATTTCACCCTGCGCCAAAGCCTGGAAGGCTTTTACGCGCAACTGCTCGCGCCCATGCAGCAGGGCGAGATCGCGCGCGACTGCATGCGCCTGTGGTGCCGCGAAATGCTCGAACCGACGGGCCTGTGGGCGCGCGAGATCGACCAGAACATCCGCCCCGAACATGAGGCGCTCACGCGCGTGCTGGCGCGCCACCTTGGCGTCGCCGGCGACAGCGACGACATGCACCGGCTGGCGTTTTCCATCGCCTCGCTGGCCCTGCAGCACATGGTCGGCGCCGAAGTGCTGCAGACCCTGCGCCCACAGTTGCTGGAATCCCCGCACGCCATCGCCACCTGGCTGGAACGCATGACCGACTATGCACTGGCCATGGCCGAGGTGGAACGCCGGCGCCTCGCGCCCCCTTCATCCACACCACACCCGCTCAACGACAAGCACAAGGACCAGCATGACGATTAGCCTGACGATCAGCCGATACGCCGTTCAACGCGCCCTCGCTGCCAGCATCGCGCTGGCCCTGGGCGGCTGCGCGCTGCAGGGGCCACCTGCCGCCGTGGCCGCCAGCGCGCCCGCACAGTGGCAGGCGCCGCTGCCGCATAACGGCAGCCTCACGGACCTGGCCAGCTGGTGGCAGCACCAGGGCGACAGCCTGCTGGTCGAGCTGATCACCGATGCGCAGCAGGTCAGTCCCACCATCGCCGCCGCCGGCACGCGCATCGCGCAGGCCCGCGCGGACAGGGTCGCCAGCGGCGCCGCGCTGGCGCCCACCCTGGACGCCACGGGCAGCGTGGTGCGCACCAGCCAGCAATCGGCGCAGCCCGGAGGCACCACCTCGCAGGCGGCGCTGCAGGCATCGTGGGAAATCGACGTCTTTGGCGCCAACCGCGCCACGCGCGACGCGGCGCAGGAACGCTACGACAGCGCCCGCGCGCAGTGGCACGATGCGCGCGTCTCCGTCGCGGCCGAAGTGGCGAACCAGTATTACGCCTTGCGCACCTGCCAGCAATTGCAGGCAGTGGCCGAACAGGATGCCGTCTCGCGCCGCGATTCGGCGCGCCTGACGGAGCTGAGCGCCGGTGCCGGCTTCCAGCCGCCCGCCAATGCGGCCCTGGCCCGCGCCAGCGCCGCCGAAGGTGCCAGCCGCGCCATCGAGCAGCGCGCCGCCTGCGACGTCAGCGTAAAAGCCCTGGTAGCCCTGTCGGCCATGCCGGAAGACGCCTTGCGCGGGAAGCTGGCCGCCAGCCCCGCCATACTGCCCTCGCCCGTGGCGATCGCCGACCTGCCTGCACAGACCCTGGGCCAGCGCCCCGACATCTACAGCGCCGAGCGCGAAGTGGCGGCCGCCAGCTTTGAGGTGCGCGGCGCGCAGGCGCAGCGCTATCCGCGCCTGAGCCTGGCCGGCTCCATCGGCAAGGGCAATATCCGCGCCGGCGGCACCAGCATCACGGCCAGCACCTGGAGCATCGGCCCGCTGGCCGTCAGCCTGCCCATCTTCGACGGCGGCACGCGCCGCGCACAGATAGCCGCCGCCACGGCCCGCTACGACGAAGCCGTGGTGAAGTACCGTGCCGGCGTGCGCCAGGCCGTGCGCGAAGTCGAGGAAGCGCTGGTCAACCTGGCCAGCACGGAAGAACGCAGCGGCCACGCACAGACGGCTTTGGCCGGCTACCGCGTCTCGTTTGTCGCCACGGAAGACCGCTACAAGAACGGCCTGGCCAGCCTGATCGAACTGGAAGACGCGCGCCGCACGCGCCTGGCCGCCGAAAACACGGTGGTCAACCTGGAGCGCGAACGCAGCGCCGCCTGGGTGGCGCTGTACCGCGCCGCCGGCGGCGGCTGGAACAGCAGCAGCGCCGACAACACCAACAACAACGCCATCGCCACCAACGCCCCCTGACGGATACGACAACATGAAAAGACTGACCCTGAAACCGATGGCATTCGCGCTGGCCACCCTCTGCCTGGCACTGGGTGCCGGCGTGACCCTGTACTCGCCGTCATCCACGGCGGCTGACGACGCCAAAGACAAGAAAGCGGCGCAAAAGCCTGCACTGACCGTCACCACGGCCAAGCCGCAGACGGCCAGCCTGCCCATCAAGCTGAGCGCCAACGGCAACGTGGCCGCCTGGCAGGAAGCCGTCATCGGCAGCGAATCGAACGGCCTGCGCCTCACCGAAGTGCGCGTGAACGTGGGCGACGTCGTGCGCGCCGGCCAGGTGCTGGCCGTGTTCTCCAACGACACGGTGAACGCGGACGTGGCGCAGACGAAAGCGGCCGTGCTGGAAGCGGAAGCGAATGCCCTTGAGGCGGCCGCCAACGCGCAGCGCGCCCGCTCGCTGCAAAGCACGGGCGCCATCAGCGCGCAGCAGATCAGCCAGTACCTGACGGCCGAACAGACGGCCAACGCCCGCATCGCCTCGGCCAAGGCGCAGCTGGCCTCGCAGCAGCTGCGCCTGAAGTACACGCAGGTGGTGGCGCCCGACAGCGGCATCATCTCCTCGCGCTCGGCCACCGTCGGTTCCGTCGTGGGCGCTGGCACGGAACTGTTCCGCATGATCCGTCAGGGCCGCCTGGAATGGCGTGCCGAAGTGACGGCCACCGAGCTGCTGAACCTGAAACCGGGCACCCTGGCGCAGGTGAAGGCGGCCAATGGCAGCGTCCTGACGGGCAAGGTGCGCATGATCGCCCCCACCGTCGACCCGCAGACCCGCTCGGCCCTCGTCTACGTGGACCTGCCGGCCAGCACGGGCACGAATGCCCCGTTCAAGGCCGGCATGTACGCCAGCGGGCAATTCGAACTGGGCACCTCGGGCGCGCTGACCGTGCCGCAGCAGGCCATCGCCGTGCGCGATGGCTTCAGCTATGTCTTCCGCCTCAACCCCGACCAGCGGGTCAGCCAGATCAAGGTACAGCCGGGCCGCCGCCTGACGGACCGCATCGAGATCCTGGGTGGCATCACGGCCGACACCACCATCGTCGTCAGCGGCGCCGGCTTCCTCAATGACGGCGACCTGGTACGCAATGTCGCCGCACCAGCGGCAGCACCGGCCAAGCCTGCCGTCGCCCAGGCAGCGAAAAAGTAAGGAGAGGCCATGAATTTTTCCTCCCTCTCGATCAAGAACCCGATCCCGGCCATCATGCTGTTCGCGCTGCTGACCCTGGCCGGGCTGCTGGCCTACAAGGCCAATCCGGTGCAGGATTTCCCCGACATCGAACTGCCCATCGTCACCGTCAGCGCCGTGCTGCCGGGCGCCGCGCCGGCGCAGCTGGAAACGGAAGTGGCGCGCAAGATCGAGGACTCCGTCGCCACCCTGCAAGGCGTGAAAAACATCTACACCAAGGTACTCGACGGCGTGGTCACCGTGACCGTCGAATTCATCCTGGAAAAGCAGATCGCCGAAGCCGTCAACGATGTGCGCGACGCCGTCGCTCGCGTCAAGGCGGACATGCCGGCCGAGCTGCGCGACCCCACCGTCACCAAGGCATCGACGGCCGGCAGGGTCGTGCTGACCTTCATCGCCACGGCGAAACCCGGCGTCGACAATCCGCTCGACGCGCCCGACCTGTCCTGGTATGTCGACAACACGGTGGCCAAGCGCCTGCTGACGGTGCCCGGCGTGGGCGCCGTCAACCGCGTGGGCGGCGTCTACCGCGAAATCCAGGTGGAGCTCGACGAAGCGCGCATGGCTGCGCTGAAGGTGTCCGCGCTGGACGTGTCGCGCCAGCTGCGCCTGGTGCAGCGCGAAGCGCCCGGCGGCCGGGGCGACGTCAGCGGCGCCGAACAGTCGGTGCGCACCATCGCCACCGTCAAGACGGCCGATGAACTGTCGAAGATCGACATTCCCCTGCCGGACGGGCGCCACGTGCGCCTGGAGCAGGTCGCCACCGTGCGCGACACCATCGCCGAGCCGCGCGCGCTGGCCGAGCAGGATGGCAAGACCGTCGTCGCCTTCGAAGTATTCCGCACCAAGGGCGCCAGCGAAGTGGCCGTCGCCAAGGGCGCGCGCGCCGCCATCGCCGACCTGCAGAAGGAAAACCCCAGCGTGGTGCTGCAGCAGTCGATCGACAATGCCTTTCCCGTCGAGGAAAACTTCGACGGCTCGATGGAGCTGCTGTACGAAGGCGCGCTGCTGGCCGTGCTCGTGGTGTGGTGGTTCCTGCGCGACTGGCGCGCCACCCTCGTGGCCGCCGCCGCCCTGCCCCTGTCCGTGATGCCGGCCTTCCTCGGCATCTACTGGTTCGGCTACACGCTCAATACCGTGACACTGCTGTCGCTGGCCCTGGTGGTCGGCGTGCTGGTCGACGACGCCATCGTGGAAATCGAAAACATCGAGCGCCATCTGCGCATGGGCAAGTCGCCCATGGAAGCGGCCATGGAAGCGGCCGACGAAATCGGCATGGCGGTGATCGCCACCACCTTCGCGCTGGTGGCCGTATTCCTGCCGACGGCCTTCATGAGCGGCATTCCCGGCCTGTTCTTCAAGCAGTTCGGCTGGACCGCCGTGCTGGCCGTGCTGGCCTCCCTGGTGGTGGCGCGGCTGCTCACGCCGATGATGGCGGCGTACATCTTGAAGCCGCTGCCGCACAAGGAAGAAAAGGACAGCTGGCTGATGACGCGCTACCTGCGCGTCATGCGCTGGTGCCTGAAACACCGCGGCATCACGGCCATCGCCTCGGCCCTGTTCTTTGTCGGCTCCATCGCGCTCGTGCCGCTGCTGCCGACCGGCTTCGTGCCGGCCGCCGACCGCGCGCAGACGCAGATCAACCTGGAGCTGCCGCCCGGCTCCACCCTGGCCGAGACGCAGGCCGTGGCCGCGATGGCGCGCAATGCGGCCATGCAGATTCCCGGCATCCGGGGCGTCTTCAGTTCGGTCGGCGGCGGCTCCAGCGGCGACGCCTTTGCCCCCGGCGCGGCGGCCGAGGCGCGCCGCGCCGTGCTGACCCTGACCACCGTACACCGCACGGAGCGCAAGGAATCGATGGCCGGCCTGGAAACACAGCTGCGCCACAAGCTCGATGCGATTCCCGGCGCCCGCTTCACGGTAGGGCCGCCCGACACGGGCGTCAAGATGCAGCTGGTGCTGCGCTCGGAAGACCCGGTGGCGCTGATGGAAGCGGCGCAAAAGGTCGAGCGCGAGCTGCGCGGTCTGAAAGGCATCGGCAACGTCAATTCCAGCGCCTCGCTGGTGCGCCCGGAAATCATCGTGCGTCCTGATTTTGCCAGGGCGGCGGACCTGGGCGTGACGGCGGCGGCCATCGGCGAGACCGTGCGCGTAGCCACGGCCGGCGACTACGATACGGATCTGACGAAGATGAACCTGCCGGAGCGCCAGGTGCCGATCCGCGTGAAACTGCCCGACAGCGTGCGCGCCGACCTAGCCGCCATCGAACGCCTGACCGTGCCCGGCAAGAATGGCCCCGTGCGCCTGGCGAACGTGGCCACCGTGACGATGGAAAGCGGCCCGGCGCAGATCGACCGCCTGAACCGCAGCCGCAACGTGACCCTGGACGTGGAACTCGGCTCGCGCACGCTCGGGGAGCTGAACGAGGAAGCGCGCGCCCTGCCATCGATGAAGAACCTGCCGCCATCCGTGAAGATCGCGGAACTGGGCGACGCGCAGGAGATGGCGTCGCTGTTCGCCAGCTTCGGCCTGGCCATGCTGATCGGCGTGCTGTGCATCTACTGCGTGCTGGTGCTGCTGTTCAAGGACTTCATGCAGCCGATGACCATCCTGGCGGCCTTGCCGCTGTCGATCGGCGGCGCCTTCGTGGCACTCCTGATCACGGGCAGCGCCCTGTCGATGCCGTCGATGATCGGCCTGATCATGCTGATGGGGATCGTCACGAAGAACTCGATCCTGCTGGTCGACTATGCCATCCTGGCGCGCCAGGCGGGCATGAACCGCTTCGACGCCCTGGTCGACGCCTGCCACAAGCGCAGCCGTCCCATCCTGATGACGACGATCGCCATGGGCGCCGGCATGATGCCGCTGGCGCTGGGCTGGGGCGCCGACCCCAGCTTCCGCTCACCGATGGCCATCACCGTCATCGGCGGCCTGATCACCTCGACTTTACTCAGCCTGCTGGTGGTGCCGGCCGTCTTCACCTACATCGACGACCTGGAACACCTGCTCAAGCGCGGCATGGCGAAACTGCGCCGCCACAAGGCGCCGGCGCGGCGCGATGAGCAGGTGGTGCTGGAAAAATAAGCGCCGCCCTTGTCTGCAAAATCGCCCCCCGCGGGCAAGGAAGCGAAGGACCGGCCGGCAGGCCGCGCTCCCTCGCTTCCATCTATCTGGCATACTGCGCCCATTCACAATGAACGCAATCTGCCCTGCCTATGAATTACCGCAACCCGCTCGCCCTGATACTGGCCTGTACCCTGCTCGGCGCCTGTTCGGACAAAACCGCTTCCGCCCCCGTGACCGACACGGCAGCCGACGTGGCGGCCAGCGCCCCTGCGGCCGCTGACGACAGCGCCTCGACAGACGCCGCGCCGCCGCCGTCCGCCACCGCGCCGAAGACGGAAGAGATGAACACGCCGCAGGCGCGCGAACGCGAAGCGGGCATGATGCGCGCCGTCTTCGGCAAGGACTACCGCAGCGACAGCGACGATGCGCTGGCCGACCTGTCCGATCCGGACAATCACATCGACAAGCTCAGTTATGTCGTCAGTGCCGTCAGCCACAGGCTGCTGCCCGACGGCCGTGCCATCCTCGTGGCGAATGCGGAAACGGCCAATACGGAAGGCACGGCCGAATCGGCGCATGCTTCGTCGGGACTGCTGAATGTCTTTTTCCTGGCGCCCAAGGGCCAGCCGGGCGACGGCCAGTGGAAGGTTGAAAAACGGCTGGAAAACATTGCCGCCCTGGGCTCGTCGGGCCAGCTCGGAGAAGTCCACTGGGTCACACTGGGCGCGAACAAGCCGGGCCTGGCGATCCGCCACGGCTACACGGGCCAGGGCTACACGATCACGCAACTGGCGCTGTTCGAGATCGGCGACGGCAAGGTCACTGCGCTCGACGGCGGCATCGACCTGTACTCGGACAATATGGGCGCCTGCACGCCGGAGATGGATGAATGCTGGATGGTTGAAGGAAGCTGGCGCTTCGCCCCCGCGCGCGCTGGCGGCGCCTACGATGACCTGCTGATCGATTTCAAGGGCGCGTCCGAGAAAATCAAGCCCGGTGTCACCGTCAAGCCGGACCAGGACCCGCCGCGCGTCGCCACGTCCTTGAACGGCCACGCGCGCTATGCCTTCGATGGCAAGGGGTACAAGCTGGTAGAAGGCAAGAATACGGTGCCTGGCGTTTAATGGGGTCAGACCCGCCGGGTCTGACCCCACGCTAGCCAGCTATCGGCGCGCCGCCTCCAGGCGCGCCAGCAGCGGTGCATACATCGAGCGCGTATGGCTGCTCCAACGGGCCATGGCGCTGTCGATGTCCGCGCACAGGCGCTCGGCCAGCACTTTGTCGCCCTGCTGCAGCGCCCAGATCGCGTATTCGGCGCGGCACTCGAAACTGCCATGGCGCGTCAGCGCATCGTCGAATTCCGCCTTGGCCTCCGCCTGGCGCCCGCTTTGCGCCAGCGCGCGCGCCGTCAGCAGCGACACCATCTCGGGACGAAAATGGATGTCGCTGCGGCGGATGAATGCCAGGTGCGTCAGCGCTTCGGCACCGCGTTCGCACTCCAGGTAGGCGCGCGCCGCGCCGAGGCGAATTTCCAGGTCCGATGAAAACGCGCCCTGCAGACAAGCTTCATACGTCGCCGCCGCCTCCTGCGGATTGCCCGCTTCCAGCTGCGCGCTGGCCAGGCGCATCTGGTTCTGCGCCGTCGGCGTGTACTCGAATGCCGCTTTCGCCTCACGCAGTTCGCGGTTCGGGTCCAGCACCTGCACGGCTACGGACGCCACCTTGCGCGCCCCTTGCGGCAGGCGCGAGTTGGGCAGGTAGATGGCGAAGAAATACACCACGCTGCCCAGCAGAGGAAACATGAATAAAATGAGCAGCCAGTACAGCTGCTGCCCGTTGCGCACCACGTGAACCGCAAAGAAAACTGCGATCAATATGTGGATGCCTATGCCAAAAATCGTCATGCCGCGACCTCGTTCGTTCGTGATGGGAGCAGCTGGCACCATGCCGCCGCTTTCCCAGGTGAGGATATTACACTGGCCGCCGCCGGACGTCGCGCCGGGCACGCCGGCGCTACGGCGCGCTGGCTTGCCAGCCGCCGCCCATGGCGCGGTACAGGTCGACGCAGGAGACGAGGATGCGCGTTTTCAGTTGCAGCAGGCCCACGTCGGCGCTGTACAGCGTGCGCTGTGCATCGAGTTCCTCCAGGTAGGAGGCGTAGCCGTTGCGGTAGCGGTTATGCGCGATGCGCAGCGTTTCGGCGGCGGTGGCGCGGCGCGCATCGTTTTCCACGGCTTGCTGCTGCAGGCGGTAGATGGCGCCCAGGCTGTTTTCCGTTTCGGCGAAGGCATTGCGCACCACGTTTTCATATGCGTACACGAGCTGGTCGCGCTGCGCGCCCGCCGCATCCGTCTGCGCCTGCACCCGCCCTCCATCGAACAGGGGGCCGGCCGCCAGTGCCGTCAGCCGCCACAGGGCCGTGGGCGCGTGCAGGAAGTCGGTCAAGGTCGTGGCCTGGCCGCCGCCTGCCGCCGTCAGCTTGAACGAAGGCAGCAGCTGGTCGCGCGTGGCCGCCAGGCTGGCATTCGCCGCCGCCAGGTTGTGTTCCGCGCGCGCGATGTCGGGCCGCCGGCGCAGCAGCTCCGATGGCAGTCCCGCCGGCACGGCCGGAGCACTCAGTTGCGCCAGCGGCATGCCGCGCGCGATGGGACCGGGATTGCCGCCCACAAGCACGGCAAGCGCGTTTTCCTGCTCGAAGATCTGCCGCTGCAATTGCGGCACCTGCTCGGCCGCCGCATGGTATTCCGATTGCGCCTGCAGCCATTCCAGGCGCGAGCTGTAGCCCACCTCGAACTGCTTGCGCGCCAGCTCGCGCGACTGTTCGCGCAGCTGCAGGGTCGATTGCGTCAGCTCCAGCTGCGCATCGAGGCCGCGCAGATTCAGGTAGGCCGTGGCCACGCTGGCGGCAATCGACAGGGCCGCCGCATCGAGGCTGGCCTGCTCGGCGCGGTAGCTCTCGCCCGCCGCATCGCTGAGTTTCGCCAGCCGGCCCCACACGTCGATTTCATAGCTGGCCTGCAGCTCGGCCTGGAAGACATTCGTCACGTAGGGCACGCCGTTGTAGGCCAGGGTGCGCGTGCGCGTGGGCGAGCCGTCGAAAGCCAGGTTCGGCGCGCGGTTGGCATCGGCCTGCGCCAGGCGTGCGCGGTATTCCTGCACGCGGGCGCGCGCCACGCGCAAGTCACCATTGCGCGCCAGCGCCTCGCCCACCAGGTCGCTCAGCACCGGGTCGCCGAACGCCTGCCACCACAGCTGCTCGACATGCGCGCCGCTGGAAGCGGCATCCGGCGCAGGCGCGCCGGCGGCCGGCGCGCGCCAGCCGGACGGCAGCTGCAGGGTCGACGCAGGCTGCGGCGGAGCCTTGGCAGCGCAGCCTGCCAGCGCCAGCGCAGCGGCAATCAGCAATGGGCGGCGTCTCATGGCTTGGCCTTCGCGGGCGCCTTCTTCGGCGGGGGCGGCGGCGGTGCGGGATTTTCCGCCGAATCATTCAGCACGGCGGAAGTATCGACGCTGACCACCACCGACATGCCCGGCACCAGGCGGCGCGCATTCGCCTGGCCCGGATCGATGCGGATGCGCACGGGGATGCGCTGGGCGATCTTGAGGTAGTTGCCCGTCGCATTATCGGCCGGCAGCACGGAAAACTCGGAGCCCGTGGCCGGCGAGATGCGCTCGACCTGTCCCGTCAGCACGGCGCCATCGAGGGCGTCGACGTGGAAGGTGGCGCTCTGCCCTTCCTGCACGCCATTCATCTGCGTTTCCTTGAAATTGGCGATCACCCACATCTGGCGCGGCACCAGCGCCATCAGCTGCGCGCCCGAATTCACGTAGGCGCCCTGGCGCACCGTCACCTGGCCCAATTGCCCATCGGACGGCGCCACGATGCGCGTGTTATCGAGGTCGATCTTCGCCGCCTTGACAGCCGCCTGCGCGTTCGCCACCGCCGCTTCCAGCGCCTGCTTGTTCACCACCACGGAATGCGCGCTTTGCTGGGCGATGTCGAGGTTGGCCCGCGCCTGCGCCAGCGCGGCAGCCATCTGCGCCTGCGCGGCGCGCGACTGGTCGTGCTCGCGCTGCGACAGCGAACCGTCGGCCACCAGCTGCTCCACGCGGTTCAAGTCGGCGCTGGCCTTGCGCGCCTGCGCTTCCGCATTCGCCATCACCGCCTGGCTGACGGCGATGCCGGCTTCCGCGCTGGCCTTCTGCTGCGCCCAGTTCGACAGCGCCGCCTGCTGCGCCGCCAGCTGGGCCTGCGCCTGCTCGTAGCGCTGCTGGTAGATGCGGTCGTCGATGCGCACCAGCAGCTGGCCTTCCTTGACGTCCATGAAATCCTGCACCGTCACCTCCACCACGTAGCCGGACAGCTGCGTGCCGATGATGGTCACCTGGCCCCGCACGGTGGCGTTTTCCGTCGTCACGATGGGACTGGTGAACGGCGGCAGGCGCCACGCATACAGCACGATCAGCACGCCCACCAAAGCCACCGCGGCAAAGGCCAGCGCGGACAGCCACTGGTGGCGGCGGTCCGGCTGCGGCGGCGTGGATGCCGGCGCAGGTGCCGGCGCGGACGGTGCTGCGGGGGCTGGCGTGGCGGCGGGAGGCGTGGTGTTATTGTCTGTCATTGCTCGGTTCCGAATTGGTAATGGGGACGATGGACATGGCCGTCTGCGCGTCGCGCACGGGGCCGACCAGGCGCCGCGCGCCAATGGTGATGCGGGTCCAGAACTGGCTGACCAGCATCCACAGCAAGGTGGCGAGGGCGACGCCGGCGATCATCAAAAAAACATCGTTGTAGGCGAGGACGTTGGCTTCCCGCGTGGCGATGGCGCCCAGGCGCGCCACGCCTTCGGCGCTGCGCAAGGTGGGGTCCATCAGCACGCCGCCATAGCCGGCCGCGCCCGACTGCACGCGCGCCGCCACCTGCGGGTCGAGCATGGTGAGGTGCTCGACCAGGTAGCTGGAATGGTATTTTTCGCGCGCCGTCTGGATGGTGCCGACGATGGCCGAACCGAGCAGGCCGCCCAGATTCTGCGTCATGGTAAACATCACGGAAAAACTCACCAGGTTGCGCGGTTCGGCGATCACGGCACCCATGCCGGCCACCATGGTGGGGCCGAGAAAATACGTGCCGCCGAAGGCCAGCAGGAACTGGCTCACGTACATGTTGACGGGGCGCGTCTGGCTGGTGGCGTGCGCATCGATCAGGGCGCCGGCCGCGATCAGCAGCAGCGCGAACATCAGCGAGCGGTTCAGGGTCGCCGGGTTGATCGTCAGGGCGCTGACCACCAGGCCCGCCACGCTGCCCAGCAATACCACGATGAACAGGTTCTGCATCTGGTCCGTGTTCAGGCCCAGCGCCTGCAGGAAGCCCACGGCCCCCGTCGACTCGGACAGCACGATGCGAAACAGCAGCACGGACAGGAACAGCTTGGCGATCTTGCCCGTGGTGAGCCAGCGCGTGTTGAGCAGCGGACGCGCGCGGTTATGTTCGATGGCCAGCGCGGCGGCGATCAGCACGATGGATGCGGCCAGGCAGACGCCGACCCATTCGGAATCCATCCACCACGCCGTGCGTCCCTGCGCCAGCACGGCGCACAGCAGGGCCATGCCGGGCGCGAACAGGATGAAGGTGAGGAAGTCGAGCGGCTCGAAGGTCTGCATGCGGTCGCCGGGCGGCAGTTTCAGGGCCAGCACGCAGCCCAGCGCCAGCAGGGCCAGTCCCAGCTCGAACAGGTACAGGCCGTGCCACTCGCCGATCTGCAGCAATTCGGACGTGAAGATGCGCGCCAGGGGCAAGGCCAGCTGGGCAAAGCCCAGGCCCAGCACCACGCCCTTCAGGCGGTGCCTGGCAGGGAAGGCTTGCAAGGTGTAGTACAGTCCCAGCACGCCCAGCGCGCCCCCCACCATGCCATGCGCGGCCCGCACGGCAATCGCCGACGACAGGCTGTTGGCATACAGGTGGGCAAAGGTGACGAGCGCATACAACACCAGGAATGCTTCCGTGAACAGGCGCAGGCCGAACTGCTGGCGGAATTTCACCAGCAGCAGATTCATGGAGACGATGGTCATCACGTAGGCGGCCGGCAGCCACTGCATCTGGTAGGCATACGCGCCCAGCGAACCTTGCAGGTTCAGCAAGTTGGCCGTCACCAGGCCATTGCCCAATCCCCCCGTCAGCGCGACGATCAGGCCGACGATGAAATACGCGACGCGCCTGGGCGTCGGGTGTTCAGGCATCGATGGCGACCCGGGCAAGGTCGGGCGTTCGCCCGGCCCCCAGGTCCGTGGTGTGTACTTGTCCATGCGGCAATCGCGATCTGGTTTGCTGAAACCGTTCTCTGCTGTTTTGCTGCTGTTAAGCAAACAGTTGCAAATGAACAGTTCTCATGCGCAGCATATCACCGCAGGAGGTTTTCATTGTTTACATTGTTGCGAGGCGTCGTCCAGCCGCTCACGTTCCCGCTTTCGCGGCACCGCTGCGCTCGCGCCTGCGCGAAAAATACCAGTCGGCCAGGTAGCGGATGACACAGGCGAACAGCGTCATTTGCAAGCTGAGCACGGCGAAGGCGCGCGGCGTTGCGCTGAAGCTGGCAAACAGCAGGGCCAGGGCGCCGAAGACAAAGCCGAATTGCACCGTGCGGCGGGCAGGCGTCGCCAGCGCAGCCTGCCCGGAAAAGTACCAGCCCAGGCCCGCATACAGGGCGGCGGCGATGGCCAGCATGCATGCCAGCGGCATGACCACGGGCGGGAGCAAGCCCGAGGCGGACAACAGCGCGGCGCCCGCCGCCGGCAGGGCCAGCCAGGCAGCGGCACGATGGCGCACGGAAGCGGCGCCAGAGCATGCCGCCACCGGCACCGGGCTGTCCTGCGGCGCCCGTTCACGCAGCGACAGCGCACGCACGTCGATGCCGAACACGGCGGCGAGCGCCATGCGCGTCTCATTGGAAGCGCTGCCGTCGGCCTCGACCCGCTGTATCGTGCGCAGGCTCACGTCGGCGCTGGCCGCCAATTGCTCCTGCGACCAGGCGCGCTCCGTGCGCAGCCGCCGGACGGTGCTTGCATCAATTTTCATGTCGTCATCCATGGTAAGGCTCCAAGAGAAAAGAAAGGAAGCCAAGGATGCCGAGTCTACAACAGAAATACGACGACATGATGCCGCCAGCGGGGCGACAGCCAGCCGCCACCCCGCCAGGACAGCACGCCGGCGCCCTGCATCACACCCTGGGCGGGTCCGTCTCGCGCGCAAACGCCCGGTGCGCCGCCAGCGCCTTCTTGAAGGCAGCCACGGCTTTCACGACGTCGCCGGACGGGACGACAAAGATGGCAGGGTCAGGTTTGCCGTCCGGCAAAGTCGTCGGCACGCCAGCCTGGTCCAGCAAGCCCTTGCCCGCGCCGACGGCCAGCATCGGCTTGCAGTGGCGGTATTGCAGGCGCAGAAAATCGAGCGCGTTGGCGTCGCTGCCCAGCTGCTGCACGGCACCCTGCCCGTCGGGAATCACGACGGCATCGAACAGCACGGACGGCCCGGTTTCCAGCGATATCTCCACGGCCAGCGGTGCGCCGCCGCTCGTGTCGACCTTGCCCAGGTGGCTGCCCACCAGGCGCGGCACGGCGCCGTCGGCCAGGAGGGACGCATAGATATTGCGCACCTGCGCGCCATCGCTGCCCGGCCCCACGAGGATGGCCACGCGCAGAGTGTGGATGCCCGTCTTGCCTGGTCGGAAAAAGAGCGACAGTTCCGGCGACGGCGGATAGCTGGGCATGGGCAGCATGGAAGCGAGCGGCATGGCCGGCGGCAAGGCCAGGCCCAGGCCATCGGCCAGGCGCTGCGCCAAGGTTTCATCGACGTTGCGCAGCATGGCGACGACGCGCTGGCGGATGGCCACCGTCTGCACCTTGCTCAGCTCAAAGCGGAAGGCATGCACGATATGATCCTGCTCGACGGGCGTCTGGCTGATCCAGAACAGCCGCCCCTGTGCATAGTGCTCGGCGAACTTCTCGGGCTTGCCGCGCACCTTGTCGCCCTCGACAGGGGCGGGAAAGCTGTTGAAACCCTTCGCCCCGGCCTGGAAGGGACAGCCGCCCGCCAGCGAGTTGGGTTCATACGCCACCCTTCCGCGGTTGATGGCCTGGCGGTGGATGCCGTCGCGCTGGTTGTTGTGCAGCGGTGCCAGCGGCGCGTTGATGGGGATTTCATGGAAGTTGGCGCCGCCCAAACGCGTGATCTGCGTATCCACATACGAGTGGATGCGGCCTTGCAGCAGGGGATCGTTGGAAAAATCGATGCCGGGCACGATGTGCGCCGTACAGAAGGCCACCTGCTCCGTCTCGGCAAAAAAATTGTCCGGGTTGCGGTTCAAGACCATTTTCCCCACCGGGATCAGGGGCACGAGTTCCTCGGGAATCAGCTTGGTGGGGTCGAGCACGTCGAAGGGGAAGGCCTCCGCCTGTTCTTCCGTGAAGACCTGGAAGGCCAGCTCGTATTCGGGATACTCGCCGCACTCGATGGCTTCCCACAGGTCGCGCCGGTGGAAGTCGGAATCGGCGCCGCTGAGCTTGACGGCTTCATCCCACACGAGGGAATGCGTGCCGGCCATGGGCGACCAGTGGAACTTGCAGAAGACGGACTGTCCCTTGGCATTCACGAGACGGAAGGTATGCACGCCAAAGCCCTGCATCATGCGGAAACTGCGCGGGATGGCGCGGTCGGACATGACCCACATCAACATGTGCGTGATTTCCGGCGACAGCGAGGCGAAGTCCCAGAAGGTGTCGTGCGCGCTGGCCGCCTGCGGGATGCCGTTGTTCGGCTCGGGCTTGACGGCGTGGATGAGATCCGGGAACTTCATCGCATCCTGGATGAAGAAGACGGGAATATTATTGCCGACCAGGTCCCAGTTGCCTTCGTCCGTATAAAACTTCACGGCAAAGCCGCGCACGTCGCGCGCCGTGTCGGTCGAACCGCGCTCGCCGGCCACCGTGGAAAAGCGCACGAAGACGGGCGTGCGCTTGCCCGCCTTGGCGAACGGCGCGGCGCGCGTCAGCTTGCTTTGCTCCTTGTAGCATTCGAAGTAGCCGTGTGCGGCGGAACCGCGCGCATGCACGACGCGCTCGGGGATGCGCTCGTGGTCGAAATGCGTGAGTTTTTCACGCAAGATAAAGTCTTCCATCAGGGTGGGACCGCGCAAACCCGCCTTCAGCGAATTCTGGTTGTCGCCCACGGGCACGCCCTGGTTCGTCGTCAGCACGCAGCCGCTGTCGTCGGCGCGGGCGCCATCGAGCGAAGCGTTGCGCGCATTCTCGCCCAGCGCGGGCTGGCCATCGCCCACCTTCGGCGAAGGCGTCGCCTCGCCCGTCGTGCTGGCCGTGGCCAGTGCTTCATCCGACGCCACATGCACGCCCTCGGCCGGCGCGCGCGCCGCTTCGCCGTACTGGCCGGCGACGTTCGGATTATCGGGCATGGCGGCCGACAGCGCCTGGCCGGCGGCCGCTTTCTTCAGCAGCGCCTGCGCCGCGGCATGGTTGCTGCCCAGGCTTTGCGGCGGATCGGTCTCGGATGGGCCGGACATGCTGCTCAATACGGAACCCGCACCGTCCGTGGACGGCGTTTTCTTGTTGGTAGCCATTACATCTCCTGTGAGTAGTCTGCCCCGGGAAGTAACGCTACAACTCCCTCATTCAGCGCACGAACAGGGCAATCAAAATAATGATGGGAATAGGTACACCGATCAACCACAACAAAATGGAGCGCATTTTCCACCCTCCTACTGCGTGCTACACCTACCTCGTACGCGTGGGCGCTGCTCCGGCCCGCCGTGATGGCAGACCGGACCAGCGCCCACGACAAAGACCTTGCGGAGCCGCGTAAGAGACTTACTTGCGCGAACCCAGCAGCTTCGACAAGCCATAACCGGCCGCTGCCGCAATCAGCAGCGATACGGCCGGGCGCTCGCGCACATAATCGCGGCCCGTTTCACCGGCACGCTGGCAGGCGGCACCCAGCTGCTTGCCGCGCGCCACCAGGCGTTCGGATGCCTTGGACACGGTGTCGCTGACCTGGTCGATGCGTTCACCCACCTGGTCCACGCCGTCGTGGGCGCGTGTGGCGACCTTGTCGACGAGCGGCTGGGCCTGGTCAGCCACCTTGTCGATGGTGCGGTGCAAATCCTGACGGGTATCCTGGGCCGTGCCGTTCAAGTCGGAGCTGGCTTTTTCAATCGCGTTCATGATGGTTTCCTTTAATGGTGAATAAATCCAACCATGCTCGATGCCGTGACCGAATCATGATTCTCCTCGCTTCCGGGACAGAAGAAGCGGCTAAACGCTGCCGGGCTGAGCCATATCAAACATGGGATCAGCAGCAAGCTGTTGGCACCACCTTAACCGCGCCCGCCGTGCGCCACCGTGCGCTGCCACACCTTGAAGGCCAGACTTAAATTCCTGTTGGAAATAACGATTCCCGCCAGCGGGGCTGGGTCGGGCGGGCAGCAGCGGAAGCGCCGCCAGCGCAAGCGGGCCATGACAAAGCGACAGACGAAAAAAAACCACCGTTTGAGCGGTGGTTTTTTTCTACTGCGAATACTTGGTGCCGTTGGCCGGAATCGAACTGGCGACCTTCACATTACGAATGTGCTGCTCTACCAACTGAGCTACAACGGCGAAGACCCACATTCTACAAACAATGCACAAAATTTGCTAGTGTCAATGCGATCTTTTTTTCATTTTTTTTAGCGGCCCGGCTGCAGACCGCCAAAAATCGTGGAAAAGTGCGGGGTTTACTCCGCGTGGTAAGCCGTCACGCGAGCCACTTCGTCCTTCGAGCCGAGGAAGACGGGCACGCGCTGGTGCAGCTTGTGCGGAGCGATGTCCATGATGCGCTGCTGGCCGTCGGTGGCGGCGCCGCCGGCTTGCTCCACGATGAAGGCCATCGGGTTCGCTTCGTACATCAGGCGCAGCTTGCCCGGCATGGAGGTGTCGCGCAGGTCGGCCGGGTACATGAAGATGCCGCCGCGGTTCAGGATGCGGTGCACGTCGGCCACCATCGAGGCGATCCAGCGCATGTTGAAATTGGTGCCGCGCGGGCCCGTGTCGCCGGCCAGCAGTTCATCGACATAGCGCTTCACGGGCGGATGCCAGTGACGCGCGTTCGACATGTTGATGGCAAATTCCTTGGTGGTGGCAGGAATCTGCATATTGCTTTGCGTAAGCACCCACGAACCCATCTCGCGGTCCAGGGTAAAGCAGTTCACGCCATTGCCGAAGGTCAGTACCAGCATGGTTTGCGGGCCGTACACGGCGTAGCCGGCCGCCACTTGCTTGCTGCCGGCCTGCATGAAGTCCTGCTCCGTCGGTTCGGCCATGCCTTCCGGCGCCTTCAGCACCGAGAAAATGGTACCGATCGAGACGTTGACGTCGATGTTCGACGAGCCATCCAGTGGGTCGAACAGCAGCATGTATTCGCCCTTCGGATAGCGGTTCGGGATCGGATGGATCGATTCCATCTCTTCCGACGCCATGGCCGCCAGGTGGCCGCCCCATTCATTTGCCTCGAGCAGGATCTCGTTGGAGATGATGTCGAGCTTTTTCTGGACCTCGCCCTGCACGTTTTCCGTGTCGGCCGTGCCCAGCACCTCGCCCAGCGCGCCCTTGCTGACGGCGTGGCTGATGGTCTTGCAGGCGCGCGCGACTACTTCGATCAGCAGGCGCAGTTCGGCCGGAATGCTGTTGTTCGAGCGCTGCTCTTCAACCAGGTATTGCGTAAGACTGATGCGTTTCATGAATTCCCTTTTGTTTTGGTGATTATTTTTTCTGGCCCAACCCGACAGCAAAAAGCTGGGGTCGGACCCGGCGGGGCTGCCCCCGGAATTAGTTGGCCAGCGCCTTGCTGACCACTTCCATCACGTCGTTCGACAGGCTGGCCTGGCCGGCGACCTGTTCCAGCGCGCCGCGCATGTGGCCTTGCAGCGCGGGCACGTAACGGCGCCAGCGGTCCATGGAACGGGCCAGGCGCGCCGCCACTTGCGGATTCAGGGCGTCGAGGGCGATGACTTGCTCGGCCCAGAAGGCGTAGCCGCTGCCATCCGCCGCGTGGAACTGCGACGGATTGCCATTCGTGAAGTTGAAAATCAGGCTGCGCGCGCGGTTCGGATTTTTCAGGGTGAAGGCCGGATGCGTCATCAGCTGGCGCACGGCTTGCACGTCCGTCGATGGCGCCGCGGCCTGCATGGCGAACCACTTGTCGACCACCAGCGCCTCGTTCTCGAAGTCGGCATAGAAGCTGGCCAGCGCCGCCTGCGCGTGTGTCGTGGAACCGGAATGGATCAGGGCGCCCAGCGCGGCCGCGCGGTCCGTCATGTTGCCTGCGCTGTCGAACTGCTGCTGCGCCAGGGCCAGCTCCTGCTCGCCCGGGGCGATCAGCAAGTAGGACAGGGCCAGGTTTTTCAGCGCCCTCTTGCCGGCCGACAGCGCATCCGGGCTGTATTCGCCCGGCGTCTGGTTGGCGTGGTATTGCGCCAGCAATTCAGGCTTCAGGGCGGCGGCGATGGTGCGGCGCATGAACTGGCGCGCCGCGTGGATCGCCTGCGGATCGACTTGCGCCATGCGCTCGGCGATGATGGTTTCCGACGGCAGGATCAAGGCTAGCTCGCGGAAGGCGGCGTCCAGCGTATCGTCCACCAGCAAGGCGCGCTGCGCTTCGATGAAGGTGTCGTCCAGCGCCAGGGTTGCGCCGGCGGCGACCGCGCCCGTCAGTTTCAGCAAGCGCTCCATGGCCAGGCGCTGGCCCGCTTCCCAGCGGTTCACGGGGTCGCTGTCATGGCGGAACAGGTGCAGCAACTGGTCGTCGCTGTAGTCGTATTCCAGCACCACGGGCGCGGAGAAATCGCGCAGCAGCGACGGCACGGGCGCTTCCGCCACATTCGTGAAGCGGAAGGTCTGCGTCGCCTCGGTCAGTTCCAGCACGACGCTGGTGGCGCCGTTCGTCGCCACGCCATCGACGTGCAGCGGCAGGTCGCGGCCATCCGCGCCCAGCAAGCCGACGGTGACGGGAATGTGGAAGGGCAGCTTTTCCGGCTGGCCCGGCGTGGCGGGACAGCTTTGCGCCAGGGTCAGCTCGAACGTCCGGCTGACCGCGTCGTAGCGCGTGGACGCCGTGACGACGGGCGTGCCGGCCTGGCTGTACCAGCGCTCGAACTGCGTGAAGTCGCGGCCATTCGCATCGGCCATGGCGGCGCGGAAGTCGTCGCACTGCACCGCCTGGCCATCGTGGCGCTCGAAGTACAGGTCCATGCCCTTGCGGAAGCCGTCGCGGCCCACGAGGGTCTGGTACATGCGCACCACTTCGGCGCCCTTTTCGTAGATCGTGACGGTATAAAAGTTATTGATCTCGACGAAGGAGTCAGGGCGCACGGGATGCGCCATCGGTCCTGCGTCCTCGGGGAACTGCGCCTGGCGCAAGGTGCGCACCTGGTCGATGCGCGTGACGGCGCGGCCCGTGTCCGTGCCGATCATGTCGGCCGAGAATTCCTGGTCGCGGAACACCGTCAGGCCTTCCTTCAAGGACAGCTGGAACCAGTCGCGGCACGTCACGCGGTTGCCCGTCCAGTTGTGGAAGTACTCGTGGCCCACCACCGCTTCGATGCCGGCGTAATCGACATCGGTCGCCACGCGCGGATTGGCCAGCACGTACTTGGTGTTGAAGATGTTCAGGCCCTTGTTTTCCATCGCGCCCATGTTGAAGTCGCCCACGGCGACGATCATGAAGCGGTCCAGGTCCAGCTCCAGGCCGAAGCGCTCCTCGTCCCAGCGGATCGAGTTTTTCAGCGACTGCATGGCGTAGTCGGTCTTATCGAGGTTGCCGTCTTCCACCCACACCTGCAGCAGCACTTCGCGGCCCGATTTCAGGGTATAGCGCTCTTCCTGGCACACGAGGCGCGCCGCCACCAGGGCGAACAGGTAGGATGGCTTCTTGAACGGGTCTTCCCACTTGGCGTAATGGCGGCCGTCGCCCAGGTCGCCCTCTTCGATCAGATTGCCGTTCGACAGCAGCACGGGATACTTGTCCTTGTCGGCGCGCAGCATGACCGTGTACTTGGCCATCACGTCCGGGCGGTCCGGGAAGAAGGTGATGCGGCGGAAGCCCTCCGCCTCGCACTGCGTGAAGAAGTTATGGTTCGACACGTACAGGCCGGACAACGAGGTATTGTCCTGCGGCGCCAGCACGGTTTCGATATCGAGCGTCACATCGTCCGGGGCCTTGG
Source organism: Janthinobacterium sp. (assembly GCF_009923995.1). Taxonomy (GTDB): domain Bacteria; phylum Pseudomonadota; class Gammaproteobacteria; order Burkholderiales; family Burkholderiaceae_D; genus Janthinobacterium. The sequence goes on from NZ_RFSK01000009.1 coordinate 92,217, forward strand.
GAATCGTCAGCATGCTGGCCGTCAGCTTGTATTGCGACGGTTTCAGCACCTTGCCATTCAGGCGCACCATCACCAGTTCGATATGTTCGCCATGCAATTCGATGCTGCGGCTGGCGCTGGCCGGGTTGTGGCGCAGGCGGATCCGGCTCGCCACCACTGTGCGGGCGGGATCGAGATCGAAACCAAGTTCGACGCTGTCAACCAGGAAACTGGGCGGCGTGTAATCTTTGCGGTAAATCGTCTGAGGGCTGTCTGTGCGCATAGGGATTTGGGTGGGAGCGGAGGCAAAAGCCTATTTTACCAACACCGGCCCCTGATAGTCGCGATTCCCGCGCCAATTGCCGCGATTCGGATCAGGAATGTTGGATTCCCTTACACGCCGACATGCTAGGTAACATTCTGTAATAATGAATGGAAACAAATAGAACTATTCTTATAATACTAAGCGATGAATTGCGTCTACCAACAATGAATTGCAGCTAATCTAAGGAGATCATGCAATGAAACGATATCTCACCATTATGATGGCCGCATTGACCGTGTTGCTGACCGGATGCGCCACCACCATACGCAGCGATGTGACGGCATTCCATGAATGGCCCGCGCAATTGCAGGACAAATCGTATGTTTTTGAAGCCCCGGCACCTGAAAACGACACGCTGGAGTATCGCAACTATCAAAACCTGGTGCGCGCGGAACTGGCCAAGCATGGTTTTGGCGAAGCTTCCGGCCCCGCGGCAGCCAATTTGCGCGTGGCGATGAATTTTTCCACGGTCGATTATCCTGAGCGCGTGCTGCAGGCAACCGACCCGTTCTGGTATGGCCCCGGCTACTGGCCCGGCCGTTATGGCTACCGCTACGGCGCATGGCCAGGCTATGGCCGCTTTGGCTATAACCCCTACTGGTACGGCCCCATGGAAATGGAAGAAAGCGTGCGCCATAAATACGAGCGCGAACTGCGCGTGACGATCAATGACCGCACCGGCAAGAAACTGTACGACGTGACCGTGCAATCGACCAGCAACAAGCGCGCCACGTCGCAAGTGATGCCCGCCATGGTCGCCAGCGCCTTTGCCGACTTCCCCGGCCAGAGCGGCGTCCCTCGCAAGGTGGAAGTCAAAGTGCAGTAAATCGAATGAGCCCGCATAAAAACCGGCTTGTGCAGCAATGCGCAAGCCGGTTTTTTTTCATTCAAGAATAATACGCCTCGGCGGCAAACGTCAGCACGCCGATCAGCGCCACGGCCAGCAGCAGCACGATCAGCAGGCGGCCGAACTTCGGCGCGTCGTCCTTGTCGCCTTCGCCGCTCATGGCACGATGATGGTCGAACCGGTGGTCTTGCGTCCTTCCAGGTCAGCATGGGCCTGGGCGACGTTGGCCAGGCTGTAGCGCTGGTTGATCTCGATTTTGACTTCGCCGCTGCTGACGACGCCGAACAGCGAAGTGGCCATCTCTTCCAGGTTGGCGCGGTTCGAGGCATAGCTGAACAGGGCCGGACGCGTGAGGAACAGCGATCCGCGCGACGCCAGCTCGGACAGGGTGAAGGCCGGCACGGGGCCGGAAGCGTTGCCGAAGCTGACCATCATGCCCAGCGGCGCCAGGCAGTCGAGCGAACCGATGAAGGTGTCCTTGCCGATGGAATCGTAGACGACGGAGACGCCCTTGCCGCCCGTGATCTCGCGCACGCGCTCGACGAAGTTTTCCGTGTTGTAGTTGATGACATGGGCCGCGCCGTGCGCCTTGGCCAGCGCCACCTTTTCATCGGAACCGGCCGTGCCGATCAGGTTCACGCCCAGCACTTTCGCCCACTGGCAGGCGATCAGGCCCACGCCGCCCGCGGCCGCGTGGAACAGCACCGTATCGCCCGCCTTCAGGGCCACCGTGCGGTGGAACAGGTATTGCACCGTCAAGCCTTGCAGCATCATGGCGGCCGCCGTATCGAAACCGATGCGCTCGGGCAGCACCAGCAGCAGGGCCGCCGGCAGGTTGCGCTGCTGCGCGTACGCGCCGTTGATGCGCGCCGCATACGCCACGCGGTCGCCCACCTTCACTTCCGTGACGCCCTCGCCCACCGCCTCGACGATGCCCGCGCCCTCCACGCCCAGGCCATTGGGCAGCGGCTGCGGGTACAGGCCCGTGCGGAAATACACGTCGATGAAATTGAGGCCGATGGCCTCGTGTTTCACGCGCGCTTCGCCGGGGCCCGGCGGCGGCAGTTCCACATCCACATATTCCATCACTTCCGGGCCGCCCGTGCGCTGTACGCGGATGGCTTTGGTGGTAATCGTTGCGCTCACAATATGCTCCTTGAAGAAGAATCGGGAAAAACGTCAGGCGGCGGACTGGGCGCGCGCCTGCAGTTGCGACAGCACCAGGTGCGCCGACGACAGATTCGTCGCGCACGCCACGTTGTGCACGTCGCAGGCGCGCACCAGGGCGTTGATGTCCGGCTCGTGCGGCTGCGGCGTCATCGGGTCGCGCAGGAAGATCACGCAATCGATCAAGCCTTCCACCAGCAGGGAGCCGATCTGCAAGTCGCCGCCGAACGGGCCGGAATGCTTGCGCTCGACCGCCAGGCCCAGCTCGTTGATCAGGCGCCCGCCCGTGGTGCCCGTAGCCGACAGTTCGCAGCCCTTGAGAAAGTCCAGGTATTCGCCCGCCAGGGTAATCATGTCATCTTTTTTCTTGTCGTGGGCAATGAGGGCGATGCGTGTTTTCATGGTGGGAACTTTTCAGTGGGTGGGTGGAATTATTTCTTTTTCGACAGCAAGTAAATACCGGCCAAGACGAGGCTGGTGCCGGCCAGCTGCCAGTTGGTGATCGGCTCATCGAGGATCATGGCGCCCAGGAACAGGGTCGATACGGGGCCGATCATGCCCGCCTGCGACGCGACGGGCGCGCCGATCCGCTCGACGGCGATCATCGTCATGAAGACGGGCATCACCGTGCAAAAGATGCCATTGAGCAATGACAAGCCGTACACGGGCATGGGCTGGATCAGCAGCTCGACGGGGCGCAGGATGAAGAATTGGGCGATGCAGGCAAAGCTGGCCACGCACATGGCGTAGGAAACGAGCCGCATCGAGCCGATGCGCTTCACCAGTTCACCCGAGCCCAGCAGGTACACGGCATAGGAACAGGCCGAACCCAGCACCAGGGTGGAACCGAGCGCCACGTTGCTGGCGCCGCCCTGCAAGTCGTGCACGAACACCAGCACGATGCCGCAGTAGGAAGTGAACAGGGCCAGCCATTGCAGGCGGCTGATGCGCTGCTTGAAGTACACGGTGGTAATCAGGAGCACGAAAGTGGGCGTGAGGAACAGGATCAGCCGCTCCAGCCCCACGGAAATGTATTGCAGTCCGAGAAAGTCCAGATAGCTGGACAGGTAGTAGCCGACGAGACCCAGGCCGACCAGGCGCCAGCGGTCGCTGTTTGATAACGGCGGCTCCGTGCGCATCTGCCAGTACGCGATGACGGCGAACACGGGCAGCGAAAAGATCATCCTGAAGGCGATCAGGGTGACGGCATCGATCTGGTAGCGGTACAGCAGCTTGGCGACGATGGCCTTGGTGGAAAACAGCACCGCCCCGCCCACGGCGATGGCCAGGCCACCGAGGTAGACGGAACGGGGAATCGGGAGAGGAGATGCTTGCGGGGAACTGGAGCTCATCTCCAGATTGTAAGGCAAAAGCGGGAGGCGGCCGATAAGCCCAACGGCAACAACCGGGGTCGGACCCTGAGGGCCCGACCCCAGCCCCTGCTTTGGGCTTGACGTTTAAGAAATAGTTTTAAGACACCACCACCGCCGCCGTGCCCGCCGTCACGGTGGCCGTCGTCACGCGCGCAATCACGTTCGATGGCGCCGCCGTGCCGACCAGCTTGTTCACCTGCTTGAATTGCGCCACCAGCTTGCCCGGCGTCAAAGTGACCACCGTGTAACCCTGCGCATCCGTGTTCAGGTGCTTGATCCACGGATTGTTGCCCAGGCCGGACAATTGCTGCGCCAGACCCAGCAGGGTCACGCTGAAGTCAGTGCTCGCTTTCAAGCCGGCTTGCACGGCCGTCACCGTTGCATCGAGCTGGGCTTCCGGCACGCCCTTGGCGGCCAGGGCGCCGCGCAGCTGCACGCGCAACTGCTCCAGCAGGCTGTCGACGGTCGGCACGGCCTTGCCCATGGTGTAGTCGAGCAGGTTGATGTCCAGATTGACCGTGCCCAGGCCCGTGACGGGGATGGCCAGCGGGTAGCTGACGAGGGTGCCGATGTCGCCCATGGTGCCAGCGGCCGACTTCAGGTAACTGAAGAAGGAATCCGAGCTGACGCCCGCCGACACCAGGTCCACCATGACGGGCGTGCCGCCGCCGGCCGCATCGAAATCGTCGTTGACCGTGCCGGCAAAGAAGGAGTGGATATCGCCCGTGATCGCCACCACGTTGCCGATGGCATTCGTTTTCAGGTGCGCCATCAGGTTCTTGCGTTCGCTGTTGTAGCCATCCCACTGGTCGCAATTAAGCAGGAAGCGCGTGAAGAACGGCGCCAGTGCGGCCTGCTGGCCGGAAGCGGTGACAAAGGCCGAGGCCGCACCCTTGGCCTGCACGTCGGGCTTGATCCAGCCGAAGGCGATCACCTGCGCGGCGGCCGTGGGCGAGCCGCTGTTGTAGGCGGCCACCGTGATGCCGGCCTGCGCGGCGGAGAGACCGGCGCCCACGGCCGCCGCACCCTGCGCGCTGGCGTTGGCTGCCGCGCCGGTGATGGCCATGGCGGCGGCCTGCGCCAGGGTCGTCGATGCGCCCGCCGTCGAGGCGGCCACGATGGCGGACGCCAGCGGCACGCTGCCGCCCACCAATGGCAAGGTCGTGGCGATGGCCTGGCCCACGTTCGTCATGGCGCTCAGGGCCAGCAAGGTGGCGATGGCGTCCGTGCCATTCAGGCCCATGCGCAGCAGCGATACCTCATTGCCCCACAGCTTCCACGTCGACGTGGCCGCCTTCATCTTGCCCTTCCACCAGTCGCGCTGCGTGCTGCCCAGCATGCCGACGGCAGCCAGCGGGTCCGTGCCGGCCTTCGTCGCGGCCGCCATCTTTTGTCCTTCCACGCTGTCGAACAGCGCTTGCGGCACCAGGTAGCGGCTGCCGATGCTGCCCAGCGGCTTGCCCGTGGCGGGGTTGATGGTCGATTCGGCAATCGCATGGTCGGCGCGGTACAGGCGCTCGTCCGTCATCACCAGCTGCATCAGTTTGCCGAACTGGAAATCGCGGTAGATCTGGATATTCTGGAACGTCGTCGCGGCGGCATCGAAGGTGACGTCGGCCGGCATGTATTCGAACCACGCCTGGTTGGCGCTGCGGCGGCGCGCCGGCTGGTGCAGGTCGCTGCCGTCGGCCGCCACGATGCCTTCGTAGGTGGAGGCATCCTGCCAGGCATCGTCCGTGAATTCGTGGTCGTCCCAGATGGCGATGAAGGCAAAGCGCTCGTGCACGGCCTGCAGGCGCGTATCGGTGCGGTATTTCTTGTACAGGTAGCGGTAATCGGCCACCGTGGTGGCGTATTTAGCGCCGGACGTGCCGCTCTTGAACGTGCCATCGGGCAGCTTCAGCTGGTCATGGCGGCTCTCCACGGCGCCGCTCTGGAATGCTTCGCCCACCGTTTCATAGATGTAGTCGCCCAGGTGGACGATGAAGTCGAGCGATTCATTGGCAGCGATGTGCGACAGCGCGCCCCAGTGGTTGATGCTCCAGTCCTGGCACGTCAGGTAGGCGAACTGCAGCTGGCTCACGTCGGCCGTGGCGGCGGGCGCCGTCTTGAAGCGGCCCACGTTCGAGCGCACGTCGCCGGCGATGAACTGGTAAAAGTACACCTGCCCCGGCTGCAGGCCCGTCACCTTGTGGCGCAAGGTATTGTCGAAATCGGCCTTCAGGGGCAGTTTCGCATCGACGACTGGGGTGCCGGCCAGGGCGGTATTGCCGCCCAGCGCGGCCGTATTGTCCGCCGCGCTGACGATGAGGCGCACGGCGAGGTCCGACTTGCCCGCCACGGCAGGCGCGACGGCATCAGAACTGGCGGGCACGACGCGCGTCCACAGCATGACGCTATCCGGGCGCGGATCGCCCGACGCCACGCTTTGCGGGAATTTCCAGTCGCTGCCCGATGCCAGCGGCACGCCGGGGTCGCTGTAATCGGTGCTGCCGCAGGCGGCAAGCCCGGCGGTAGCCACCGAGACGGTGATAAAGCCGCCTAATTTCAGAAATTGCCGCCTGTCCATTTGACTTGCCATGATGTCGCGCCCTCAACTATGGTGAAAGCGCGTCACTTTAACAACAGATTGTGTCCGCTTGATGACGGGGCCATGCCGCTTGGCAGGGGGCCGATATGCTAAAATGTCGGCCACAATTGAACACCCGTCTAAGGAAGATTCGACATGGCAGGACATAGCAAATGGGCCAACATCAAGCATAAAAAGGCTGCCACGGATGCCAAGCGCGGCAAAATCTGGACTCGCCTGATCAAGGAAATCACGGTCGCGGCCCGCATGGGCGGCGCCGACATCGCGGCCAATCCGCGCCTGCGCCTGGCAGTCGACAAGGCGGCCGATGCGAACATGCCGAAAGACAACGTCCAGCGCGCGATCAACCGCGGCAGCGGCGGCGTCGATGGCGCCAACTACGAAGAAGTGCGCTACGAAGGCTATGGCGTGGGCGGCGCTGCCGTCATCGTCGAATGCATGACGGACAACCGCGTGCGCACGGTGGCCGAGGTACGCAACGCCTTCAACAAGAACGGCGGCAACATGGGCAACGAAGGCTCCGTCGCCTTCATGTTCCAGCACTGCGGCCAGTTGCTGTTCGCGCCCGGCACCGATGAAGACAAGCTGATGGAAGCGGCCCTGGAAGCGGGCGCCGAAGATGTCATCGCCGACGAGGAAGGCGGCTTCGAAGTGCTGACGCCAGTGCACGATTTCGCCGCCGTCAAGGAAGCGCTGGAAGCAGCCGGCTTCAAGGCCGAAGTGGCCGAAGTCATCATGAAGCCGGCGACGGAAACCGTGTACACGGGCGACGACGCCATCAAGATGCAAAAGCTGATCGATGCGCTGGAACTGCTGGACGACGTGCAGGAAGTCTTCACCAACGCCCTGATCGAAAACTAGGCACGGGGTAAAAAAGTCCATGGCGGCGTTGCATGGCCTTGCCGTACTAGCCGTACTGTCTTCGGCCATGCGCCTTGCCCTGAACATTTTTACCGCGTGCCAGGCAATATGTTAAACAAGGGCGGCACTGCTGCCCTGCAACCCACACTGAACGAACGGTCCCTATGAAAATTCTGGTAGTCGGCTCTGGCGGCCGCGAACACGCCCTGGCCTGGAAACTGGCCCAGTCCGAACGCATACAGATGGTGTATGTCGCGCCGGGCAATGGCGGCACCGCGCGCGATGCGCGCCTGGTCAATCTCGACATCAGCGACCCGCAATTGCTGGCCGACTTCGTTCAGCAGGAACACATCGGCCTGACCGTCGTCGGCCCGGAAGTGCCGCTGGCAGCGGGCATCGTCAACCTGTTCCGCTCGCGCGGCCTGAAAATCTTCGGCCCGACGAAAGAAGCGGCGCAGCTGGAGTCGTCGAAGGACTTCGCCAAGGCCTTCATGCAGCGCCACGGCATCCCGACGGCCGCCTACCAGACGTTCTCCGACGTCGCTCCCGCGCACGCCTACGTCGATGCCATGGGCGCGCCCATCGTCATCAAGGCCGACGGCCTGGCCGCCGGCAAGGGCGTCGTCGTCGCCATGACACTGGAAGAAGCGCACCAGGCGGTCGACATGATGCTGGCCGATAACCAGTTCGGCGACGCCGGCGCGCGCATCGTCATCGAGGAATTCCTCGCCGGCGAAGAAGCGAGCTTCATCGTCATGTGCGACGGCAAGAACATCCTGCCGCTGGCCACCAGCCAGGACCACAAGCGCCTGAAGGACCACGACCAGGGCCCGAACACGGGCGGCATGGGTGCGTACTCGCCCGCCCCCATCGTCACGCCGGCCATGCATGCGCGCGTCATGCGCGAAATCATCGTGCCGACCATCCAGGGCATGGCCAAGGATGGCATCACATTCACGGGCTTCCTGTACGCGGGCCTGATGATCGACGACAAGGGCACGCCGAAGACGCTGGAATTCAACTGCCGCATGGGCGACCCGGAAACGCAGCCCATCATGGCGCGCCTGAAGACTGACCTGGTCACGGTCATGGAACACGCCGTCAACGGCACGCTCGATGCCGTGGAACTGGAATGGGACCGCCGCACGGCCGTCGGCGTCGTCATGGCCGCCGCCGGCTACCCGGACGATCCCGTCAAGGGCACGCCGATCGGCGACATTCCGGCCGAAACGACTGACTCCGTCACCTTCCACGCGGGCACCCGCGTCGAAGGCGAGCGCCTGGTCACCAACGGCGGGCGCGTGCTGTGCGTCGTCGGCCTGGGCGACAGCATCAAGATGGCACAGAAGCAGGCCTATGAAACTGTGGAAAAAATCCACTTCGACGGCGCGCAATACCGCCGCGACATCGGCTGGCGCGGCCTGAAGCATTAATTCAGCGCTTTTTGACACGTCCGCCCTCCCCGCGCCGGCGGCACTGATGGCATACTGCCGTTTTGCCACCAACGCGGGGAAACCATGGCCTGGAATGAAGGATACGTGTCGGATATCGAGTACACCAACGGCTTTTACAGCGACCTGAGTCCGCATCACCTCAATTTCAGCTGCATCCTCAACGGCGTCGAACCGGTGCCAATGGATCAGCCTTACACCTATTTTGAACTGGGCTTCGGCCGTGGCCTGACACTCAATGTGCTGGCCGCCACCAATTCGAATGGGCAGTTCTATGGCAACGATTTCAATCCAGCCCATGTCGCTGGCGCGCGCGCCCTGGCGGCAGCGGCCCAGCTGGGCAACCTGACCCTGCTGGAAAACAGCTTTGAAGAACTGGCGCAGGGCTGCGTGGCCGGCTTGCCGCAGTTCGATTTCATCACCCTGCACGGCATCTATACCTGGGTCAGCCGGGAAAACCGCCAGCATATCGTCGACTTCATCGCCCGCTATCTGAAACCGGGCGGCATCGTTTCGCTCAGCTATAACGCCATGCCCGGCTGGAGCGCGGCCCTGCCCCTGCAACGCCTGCTGCTGGAATTTTCCGCCAGCTTCCCCGGCCGCAGCGACTTGCAGATACAGGCCGGGGCGGCCTACGTGCAGCAGTTGCAGAACCTGCAGGCCGGCTACATCACGGCCAATCCCGCGCTCGCGCCGCGCCTCAATGCGCTTGCCGACAGCGATCCCCATTACAGCGTGCATGAATACCTGAACCAGGACTGGGAACCGCTGTATCACGCCGACGTGATGCGCGATGTGGCGCGCGCCAAGCTCGATTTCGCCGGCTCGTCCGACCTGCCTTTCGCCTTTCCCGAGCTGTATCTGAACGCGGACCAGCAGGCCACCATCGACCTGCTGCCCGACGCAGCCATGCGCGAGACGATGAAGGACTATTTTTTGAACACCAGCTTCCGCAAGGATGTCCTGGTACGCGGCGCACGCCGCATGGGGGCGGTGCGCCAGGCCGAGTGCCTGGCCGGCGTACACCTGGCCATGCTGGTGCCGCGCGCGCAGATGGCCTTCACCTTCCAGACCAAGGCCGGCACAATAACAGGCAACGAGCAGGTCTACGGCGCCGTCTGCGACGCCCTGGCGCTCCGTCCGCATAGCCTGGCGGAGCTGGCAGCACTGGAAAGCCTGCAGGGACAGAGCCTGCAAAGCCTGGCGGAAGTGGCTGCCATGCTGGTCACCGGCAGCCAGGTCGTCATGTATTTCAGGGGCGAGGCGCAGGCCGACAGTGGCGGCATCACGGCGCACCGCCTGAACCAGGCCATCGCCGCGCAACTGCGCTATGGCGACGACTACCGCACCTTGTGCTGTCCATTGACAGGCAGCGGCATCGAAACGGAATTCATCGACCGGCTGCTGTTTTCCCTGCTGACCCAGGACCGCGGACAGCCGGAATTGGCGCACCTGCAGGCGCAGGCCGCCGACGCCATGGCGCGCTGCGGGCGCAGGCTGCTCAAGGACGGTGCCGCATGTGCCGACGATCAGGCGCACCAGCTGCTGCTCGATGGCGCTATTGACGCATTCTTGCGCGACAAGCTCCCCGTGCTGAAACAGCTGCGCATGCTGTGAAGGCGGCCGGCGAGGACTGGCCGCCGGCAGCTCCCGCGGCCAGAGTCAAAACCACAGCGCAAGCGCCGGCCTATCACAAAAACGCGTAACAGGGTACAATCCGTCCTTACTTTTTTATTTCGGCCTCGTCGGCCCACGCGATGTCGTCAACTCCCTCTCCTTCGGCCGTCAAGGCCTATTTGCTCGATTTGCAAAGCCGTATCGTGCAGGCGCTCGAAGCGCAGGACGGCAAGCCGTTCCTGACCGATACCTGGCAGCGTCCCGAAGGCGGCGGCGGCATTTCCCGGCTGATCGAGGAAGGCAATGTGTTCGAGCGGGGCGGCGTGAATTTTTCGCACGTCACCGGCGCCGCATTGCCGCCATCGGCAGCTGCCGCGCGCCCTGAACTGGGCGGCAAGGCGTGGGAGGCGATGGGCGTGTCGCTGGTGCTGCATCCGCGTAATCCGTATGCGCCCACGGTGCACATGAATGTGCGCTTTTTCACCACCGTGAATGCCGGTGGCGAACCCGTATGGTGGTTCGGCGGCGGCATGGACCTGACGCCATATTACGGCGACGCGGACGACGTGAAGCACTTCCACCAGGTGTGCCATGATGCACTGGCGCCGTTTGGCGAAGAGCTGCATCCGAAGTTCAAGCAGTGGTGCGACGATTATTTCTACCTGAAGCACCGGCGCGAAGCGCGCGGCGCCGGCGGCATCTTCTTCGACGACTTCAACGCCCTGGGCTTTGACGACAGCTTTGCCATGATGCGCAGCGCCGGAGACGCCTTCATCGACGCCTATGTGCCGATCCTGGCGCGCCGCAAGGACACGCCCTACGGCGAACGCGAACGCGATTTCCAGTGCTACCGGCGCGGACGCTATGTCGAATTCAACCTGGTGTTCGACCGCGGCACCCTGTTCGGCCTGCAGTCGGGCGGCCGCACCGAGGCGATCCTGATGTCGATGCCGCCCGTGGTCAAGTGGCGCTACGACTGGCACCCGGAAGCGGGCAGCCCAGAAGCGGCGTTGTATACTGACTTCCTCGTGCATCGCGACTGGCTGCAGGCGTGACAGGTAGTACGGCGGGAAGCACGACGCGCAATTCCCCATGCGTGGCGCTGCTGGGCGGCAGCTACGATCCGGTGCACATGGGGCATGTCGCGCTGGGCACGCTTTTTTCCAGCCTGCTGCGCGCCGACGAACTGCGCGTGATTCCGGCCGGTGCGCCCTGGCAAAAAGGCAACCTGGGCGCCAGCGGCCCGCAGCGCGCCGACATGGCCAGCCTGGCCTTCGCCGGCCTGCCCTTGCCGGTCGTGATCGACCGCCAGGAAATCGCGCGCAGCGAGCATGGCCAGGCCAGCTACACCATCGATACCTTGCGCCAGGTACGCGCCGAACTGGGGCCGCGCGCGTCCATCGCTTTCCTGATGGGCGCCGACCAGCTGCAGCGGCTGGCGACCTGGCGCGAATGGCAGCAATTATTTGAATACGCGCATATCTGCGTCGCGGCCCGCCCCGGCTTCGCGCTGAATGACACAGCAGTGCCACGAGTGGTCGCCGACGAATTTTCGCGCCGCCTGGGGTCACTGGAAAGCATCCGCAACACGCCGCACGGTCTGACTTATCTGGCACAGGACTTCGCGGTGGATATCTCCGCCACCGAAATACGTGCGGCATTACAACGGGGGGATCGGGCAAACTCGCTTGTTTCCCCGCTAGTGCTAGACTATATTGAACAACATAATTTATACAAAAGCTAAATGGACATCAAAAAACTGCAAACCCTCGTCGTTGACGCCCTTGAAGACGTCAAAGGCCAAGACATCGCCGTCTTCGATACGGTACATCTGACCAGCCTGTTCGACCGCATCGCGATCGTCTCCGGTACCTCGAACCGTCAGACCAAGGCGCTGGCCGCCTCGGTGCGCGACAAGGTGAAGGACGCCGGCGGCGAAATCATCGGCATGGAAGGCGAGGACACCGGTGAATGGGTGCTGGTCGACCTGGGCGACATGATCGTCCACATCATGCAGGCGCCTATCCGCGCCTACTACCGCCTGGAAGAAATCTGGGGCGACAAGCCGGTCAAGCTGGGTGCCGCCAAGCGCGCGCCGAAAAAAGCCGCCGGCGACGAGCCGAAAAAGGTCAGCGGCCACCTGGCGGCAAGCAAGGCCAACGTGGAAGCGACGCCCGTGATCGAGAAAAAGGCACCGGCCAAGAAAGCTGCGGCCACCACCGCCGCCAAGAAAGCCCCGGCGAAAAAAGCCACTGTGTCCAAAGCCGTCGGCAAGACCGTGAAAGTCGCGCCAACCAAGACCGAGACGGCCGCCGTCAAAGCCTTGAAAGCCCTGCCGGAGAAAAAAGTACGCGCCCCACGCGCGGCCAAACCGGCAGCCGATGCGGCACCGGCAAAAACCGTGATCAAGCGTATCAAAAAAGTCGAAGCGTAAGCCTCGATGCAGCTCATCATCGCTGCGGTCGGCCATAAAATGCCGGCCTGGATAGAGACGGGCTTCGCGGAATACGCGAAGCGCATGCCGCCGGAACTGCGCATCGTGCTGAAGGAAATCAAGCCGGTGGAACGTTCCGGCAGCAAGACCGCCGCCACGGCGATGGCGCTGGAGCGCGAACGCATCGAAGCCGTCCTGCCCAAGGGCGTGCGCATCATCGCCCTCGACGAACGTGGCAAGGACCTGACCAGCGTCGGCCTGTCGCAGCAGTTGATGGCGTGGCAGCAGGATGGCCGCGACACGGCCTTCCTGATCGGCGGCGCAGACGGCCTCGATCCGCAACTCAAGGCCCGTGCCGAAGGCATGCTGCGCATCTCCAGCATGACCCTGCCGCACGGCGTGGTGCGCGTGATCCTCGCCGAGCAGCTGTACCGCGCCTGGTCGATCACGCAAAACCATCCCTATCACCGCGTCTGAACTCCCGCCATGAAACCGGCCGATAACAAGATTTATCTCGCCTCAAAAAGCCCGCGCCGGCGCGAACTGCTGCGCCAGATCGGCATTGATTTCGAATTGCTGCTGCTGCGCAGCGAAGGGCCGCGCGGCGCCGACGTCACCGAGGAAGTCCTCCCTGGCGAGTCGGCGCTCGACTATGTGGCGCGCGTGGCGAATGAAAAAGCCGCCTTCGCCTGGGACCTGGTGCGCCGCCGCCACCTGACCCCGCGGCCCGTGCTGGCGGCCGACACCACCGTCACCATCGACGGCGTCATCCTCGGCAAGCCGGCCGACCGCGCGGAAGCCGTGGCCATGCTGCAGCAGCTGTCGGGCCGCACGCACCAGGTACTCACCTCGATCGCCGTGCACTACAAGGATTTCGCCGAACAGCGCACGCAGATCTCGCAGGTGCGTTTCGGCGCGCTGTCCCCCGCCTCCATCGCCGCGTATTGCGCCACGCCCGAGCCGTACGACAAGGCCGGTGCCTACGGCATCCAGGGCAGCGCCGCGCTGTTCGTCGAGCACATCGAAGGCAGCCATTCCGGCATCATGGGCCTGCCCCTGTACGAAACCGCACAGTTGCTGAGACTAGCAGGTTTGCCCCTGTCCTGATCCCGGGTATGATGTCATTCGTTGCCTCCACTCCCGCGCCTCCATGAACGAAGACATCCTGATCAATATCACGCCGCAAGAAACGCGCGTCGCCCTCATCCTGCAGGGCGCCGTGCAGGAATTGCACATCGAGCGCACGCTCACGCGCGGCCTGGCCGGCAATGTGTATTCCGGCAAGGTGGTGCGGGTATTGCCGGGCATGCAGTCGGCCTTCATCGACATCGGCCTGGAGCGGGCCGCCTTCCTGCACGTGGCCGACATCTGGGAAGCGCGCGGCCACGACGGCCAGAACGCCACGCCCGCCCCCATCGAGAAAATCCTGTTTGACGGCCAGGTGCTGACGGTGCAGGTGATCAAGGACCCGATCGGCACCAAGGGCGCGCGCCTGTCGACGCAGATTTCCATCGCCGGGCGCATGCTGGTGTACCTGCCGCAGGACAAGCACATCGGTATCTCGCAGAAAATCGAAAAGGAAGCGGAGCGCGAACAACTGCGCGTGCGCCTGCAAAGCCTGCTGCCGCCCGACGAAAAGGGCGGCTACATCGTGCGCACCATGGCCGAAGACGCGTCCGACGCGGACCTGAAGGCCGACGTCGACTACCTGCGCAAGACCTGGAGCACCATCACGCACGGCGCGCGCACGCGCCCCGCCACCAGCCTGCTGCACCAGGACTTGAGCCTGGCCCAGCGCGTGCTGCGCGACTTCGTCGGCGATGAAACGGCCACCATTCAGGTCGACTCGCGCGAAAACTACGTCAAATTGCGCGAATTCGCAGAAATCTACACGCCCAGCGAACTGACGCGCCTGCAACACTACACGGGCGAACGCCCCCTGTTCGACCTGTACGGCGTGGAAGAAGAGATCCTGCGTGCCCTGGGCCGCCGCGTGGACCTGAAATCGGGCGGCTACCTGATCGTCGACCAGACGGAAGCGATGACCACCATCGACGTCAACACGGGCGGCTTTGTCGGCGGGCGCAATTTTGCCGACACCATCTTCAAGACCAACCTGGAAGCGGCACACGCCATTGCGCGCCAGCTGCGCCTGCGCAACCTGGGCGGCATCATCATCCTCGACTTCATCGACATGGACAACGCGGAGCACCGCAACGCCGTGCTGGCCGAGCTGAAGCGCACCCTGTCGCGCGACCGCACCAAGGTCTCGGTGAGCAACTTCTCACCCCTGGGCCTGGTGGAAATGACGCGCAAGCGCACGCGCGAATCGCTGGCGCACATCCTGTGCGAACCGTGCCCCGCCTGCGCCGGCAAGGGACAAGTGAAGACCTCGCGCACGATCTGCTATGAAATCCTGCGCGAACTGCTGCGCGAAGCCAAGCAGTTCAACCCGCGCGAATTCCGCATCCTCGCCTCGCAGGAAGTCGTGGATCTATTCCTGGAGGAAGAATCGCAGCACCTGGCCATGCTGGGCGACTTCATCGGCAAGAAAATCTCGCTGCAGGTGGAGAATGCCTACCACCAGGAGCAGTACGACGTGATTTTGATGTAGCCATGCCGGGCGATACCGCCTTCTGGCGCGACCCGTTGCTCCCCCACGTGGAGAGCCGGCGCGCCTGCCGCAGCCGCGCGTGCTACAAGCCGCACAGCCATCCCACGTATTCCATCGGCGCCGTCGACGCGGGCGGCAGCGTTTTTACGGGCAGCCATGGCCGCCAGCACCCTCTCAGCTCCGGCAGCCTGGTGCTGGTGCCGGCCGGCTGCGTACACGCCTGCAATCCCCTGTCCGGCGCGCACTGGAGCTACCAGATGCTGCACCTCGATGCGCATTGGCTGCAAGGCCAGGTGCCGCGGCTGCGCACGGATAGCGCCACGGTGCTGCATGCTCCCGCACTGTACGCGCAGTTCTGCAGCATGAATGCGCTGCTGTTCTCGGGCGCCCCCGCGGCGGACAAGCAGGCAGCGCTGCTGGCCTTCCTGCATGCCTGCGCCAGTGCCGGCGGGGCATACACCCTGCCCTCCGCCGCCGCCCGCATCCCCGCGCAGCTGCAACCTGTGCTGCAGGCGCTGCAGGCGCAGCCGCTGGCGAGCCTGGAACACCTGTCCCACCTGGCCGGCATGAGCCGCTTTCAATTGATCAGAACCTTCCGCGCCGCCACGGGCATGACGCCGCATGCGTATCAGCTGAACCTGGGCGTGAACCGCGCGCGCGACGGCTTGCAGGCGGGCAGCGCCCTGGCCGATATCGCCAGCGAGCTGGGCTTTGCCGACCAGAGTCATCTGCAGCGCGTCTTCAAGGCCCATGCGGGCATCACGCCGGGGCGCTATCGCCGCTAGCACGGCTGCAATATTCTTCAATACACGCAGCGGCGTTCCTTGCATACTCGCGCATCGCCCTTACCGGAGCCGCGCCCATGCAGGATTTTCTCCTCGTCGCCATCGCCCATTTCCTTGCCCTGCTGTCGCCAGGCCCGGACTTTTTCCTCGTCGCCCGCAGCGCGCTGGCGCAGGGCTGGCGCGGCGCGGTGGGCGCCTGTCTCGGCATCACGCTGGCCAATGGCGTGTTCATCGTGGCGGCGTTCGGCGGCGTGGCCGTGCTGCGCCCGGGCAGCGCCCTGTTTATCGCCGTGCAGCTGGCCGGCTGCGCCTATCTGCTGTACCTGGGCTGGCTGTTTTTGCGCCATGCGGGCAAGAGCACGCTGGAAGCGGTATCGGCCACAGGCAAGGCGCATTGGCGCGCTGGCATGGGCATGGGATTTCTCTCGGCGATATTCAATCCGAAGAATGCGCTGTTCTATGTCAGCCTGGCGTCGGCCGTCGCCAGCCGGCAGCCGGGCGGCGGCTGGGTGCTGTTCTACGGGGTGTGGATGGTATGCGCCGTGCTGGCGTGGGATTTGACGGTGGCGCTGGCGATAGGTAACGCGGCGCTGCGGCAGCGCTTTGCGCGCGCCCTGCCGGGGCTGGAACGCCTGTCCGGCATCATGCTGATCTTGCTGGCGGCGGCGCTGCTGGCGAATGTCGCCAGCAGCGCCACGTAAGGCGACCCAATCAGGCAGGCAGCGGGTCCAGGTAGAACACGGCATACACTTTCAAGGGCGACGTCTCGGTCGCTTTTTCCGAGCGCACGACGGAACAGTCGTCGGCGGCCAGGCTGCGCCAGTTCTGGATGCCGGCCTTGGCGAACATGGCGTGCGCGGGAGCATTGGCGGCCAGGTCCAGCACCAGGCAGGCGTTGCGCGGGCCGGCGCCGTAGTTGACGGCGCGGATCTCGATGCCGAAGGTCGTCATCCACGGCTCCCACAGGCCCTTTTCCTTGCCAGCGGCAATACGCTCCAGCATCTCGCCAAACGTCAGGCCCTTCTTGACGGTGCTGCGCAAGGCAGCCAGCGACGGTGCCAGGCGGGGATCGGGTTGCTTGTTGCCTGCGCGAATCTCGGCGATCGCCTTCAATTCCTTGATGATGGCCGCGTCGCGTTCCGTGTAATCGCGCATGCGCGCATAGAATTCAGCGTCCAGGAAGGGATTGACGGTCAGCTTGGCGACGCCCTCTTCGCGGCGTTTGGGTGTAGGCGTGTTGGTTTTAGTCATGGCGATAGAGGGCAAGAGAAACAATGAGGGGCGCCAGTGTACCACCTTGGCGCGGCCGGGTCCCGGGCGCCGTCAGCTGCGGGGAGGCGCCGTCGATTCGCGCACCACCAGTTCCGGCTTGAGCCGCACGTCCAGCACTGCCGTGTCGGGAAAGTCGATGGTTTGCAGGATCAGGCGGGCCGCTTCCGTGCCGATGCCATGGTGGCGGATGCGGATGGTGCTCAAGGGCGGGCGGATCATGTCCATGTAGGGCATGTCGTTGTGTCCCACGACAGAAATATCTTCAGGGCAACTTAATCCCAGCTCGCGGATGGCGTCGTAGCAGCCGATGGCCACCAGGTCGCTGCCGGCCACCACGGCCGTCGTCTGCGGCGACTGGCGCAGCAGTTCCAGCAGGGCCGCCTTGCCGCATTCGCGCGAATAGCCGCTGCTTTCGAAGACGAAGGCGTGCGACGGGTCAAGTTCGCTGGCCTGGATGGCGGCCAGGAAGCCCAGGCGGCGCACGTGGCCCGTCGACAGGTTTTCCGGCCCCGCGATGTGGGCGATGTGCCGGTGGCCCAGCGCCAGCAAGTGTTCGACGGCCAGGCGCATGCCCACCACGTCGTCGCTGACGACGCAAGAAGCGACGCCCGTCTCGTCGCTGCGGTTGACGGTAACGACGGGGACGTTCTGGTCGATGCACATCTTGATGACGGGATCGTCGCGACGCGCCGTGGCCAGGATCAGGCCGTCCACCTGCTGCCCCAGCAGGCGGTTGATGACAAACAGCTGTTCTTCCTCGTCGGCCCCCACGTTGGCGACGATGGCCAGGTAGCCATGCTTGCGCAAGCCTTCCTCGATGCCCAGCAGGATGGGTGGGAAGACGGCGTTGGTAATATCGGGCAAGACCACGCCGATGATACGCGACTTGCGCGTGACCAGGGTGGAGGCGGCGCGGTTGGGACGGTAGCCGAGCCGGCTGGCCTCGGCCAGCACGCGTGCCGCCACCTCGGCACTGACCATTTGCCGCGTTGCCGGATTCATCACGCGCGAGACGGTGGAAAAATGCACGCCGCTGGCCCGCGCGACGTCGCTTAAGGTGGGGTTCTTGTTTGTCATGGGCTTCCCGGATTGCAATACCGTGATTTTATCGCAAAAAAATCCCTTTTCGTCAAAAACCGAGCAAACGCTTGCATTGAGTTTCCCCCGCGTTCCAAAGCGGTTTTCATGGAATTGTCACAAATAGAGCCTTGACAGCGTGCAAACGCTTGCATACCATGGCTCGGACTTACCACTCGGGCCTGGTTGCCCCTCCCAGAATTCCTATGTCTACTTCCCACAGCAAGCACGCCGAAGCGAACGGCGAAACCTTCAACCTGAAAGAAGCCGCCCTCGCCTATCATGCTGAACCCCGCGCCGGCAAGATTTCCGTCACGCCCACCAAACCGCTGGGCGATGCCCGCGCCCTGACCCTGGCGTATTCGCCGGGCGTGGCCTTTGCCTGCGAAGCCATCGTGGAAGATCCGCGCACGGCCGGTACCTACACCTCGCGCAGCAACCTGGTAGCCGTGATCACCAACGGCACGGCCGTGCTGGGCCTGGGCGATATCGGCCCGCTGGCCAGCAAGCCCGTGATGGAAGGCAAGGCCTGCCTGTTCAAGCAATTTGCCGACGTCGACGTGTTCGACATCGAACTGGCCGAGAACGATCCCGACCTGTTCATCGACACCGTGGTGCGCATGGAGCCGACCTTCGGCGGCATCAACCTGGAAGACATCAAGGCGCCCGACTGCTTCTATATCGAACAGCAATTGCGCAAGCGCATGAACATCCCCGTCTTCCATGACGACCAGCACGGCACGGCCATCATCGTCGCGGCCGGCATCCTGAACGGCCTGGAACTGGTGGGCAAGGACATCGGCAACGTGAAAGTGGCCGTCTCGGGCGCCGGTGCGGCCTCGATCGCCTGCCTGGACCTGCTCGTCTCGCTGGGCCTGAACAAGTCCCTACTGAAGGTCTGCGACAGCCAGGGCGTGATCTATCCGGGCCGCGACGCCAACATGGAAGAGAACAAGGCGCGCTACGCGAACGACACGAGCGACCGCGACCTGGCCGACGCCATGGTCGGCGCCGACATCTTCATCGGTGTCTCCAAAGGCGGCGTGGTGAGCGCGCAGATGGTCGAATCGATGGCTGCCAAGCCGCTGATCTTCGCCCTGGCCAATCCGCACCCGGAAATTGCCCCAGAGAAAGTGCATGCCGTACGCGACGATGCCATCGTCGCCACGGGCCGCTCGGACTACCCGAACCAGATCAACAACGTGCTGTGCTTCCCGTACATCTTCCGCGGCGCGCTCGACGTGGGCGCCACCACCATCAACGAGGAAATGAAGCTGGCCTGCGTGCGCGCCATCGCGGCATTGGCGAAAGAGCCGTTGCCGGGCCACACCACCAGCGCCCTGACGCCGCTGCAGCTGATTCCGTCGCCATTCGACGAGCGCCTGCGCAGCTGGGTTGCGCCGGCCGTATCGCAAGCGGCGATTGCCACCGGCGTGGCCACGCGCGTGCCGGCAGCGCTGGCATGATGCCTTAATCAAGGCAAGCAGGGACTTGTGCCAGCCAAACTACAGCAAGTTACCATTGCTTACAAAAAAAACCATGGCAAAAACCATGGTTTTTTCATTCTTTCCCTTGGTATATGGTCCCATCAATATCTATTTGAAAACATCCTTGCTGCATTTTTGCCCGTGCTGATCGTCTACAATGGCGCCTACTTTAAGTTGCTACAGTCGCCATTGGGGACTGATGTGCATTACCAAGGATATGCAATGCTTCGTCTGACCTCTGTTTGCGTGTTTCTTTTCTCGGCATTGGCGCTCGCTGTCAACAGTGGATATTCACTAGGTGCCGTGCTCCTGTTGCTATCCAGCACCGCCCTACTTTGGCAGCGTCCTCGCCTGGACCTGCAACGGCGCGACTATCTGATTCTCGGTACCCTGCTGTTCTACTTCCTGATCTTTACCGTCAACATGCTGTATCACGGAGATCCCACGCGTGAGCTCGATATGCCCCTGCGCGCGCTTCTGGCGATCCCCGTCATGCTGCTGCTGCTGGCGTATCCACCGCATCCCGCAGCCTGGTGGGGCGGTGTGGCATGTGGCGCGATTGCCGGCGCTGGCGTAGCAATCTGGCAAATGATCGCCCTGGGGGAGATGCGCCCCTACGCAGCGACAAGCAATGCCATCCATTATGGCAACGCCAGCATGCTGCTGGGTTTGCTGTCTGTCAGCGGCCTCGGATGGGCTCAGGAACAACGGCATGCTACAGGCTGGAGCTTGCTGCTCGTCCTGGGGTGCCTGGCAGGCATCTTTGGCTCGATCGCAAGCGGCAGCCGTGGCGGCTGGATAGCAATCCCTGTATTTACCTGCATCTTCGTCGCTCACCATGCCAGGCAACGCGGCAAGCGTTACTTGCAAGTGGCGCTGGCAGTGGTAGTCGTCCTGGTCGGCATCGCATTCGCCGCTCCGCAATCGCTGGTGCGCGAACGCACTCTCACGGCGCTCACCGAAGTACGGAAATTCGAAAATACGGGCAATGTCGATACCTCAATCGGGCAACGCATCGAAATGTGGCGCACCGCCCTGTCCATGTCGGACGAACATGTCTTTCTCGGCATCGGCCGCAATGGTTATCTGGCGCAAAAAGAAGATCTGGTCGCGGCAGGCCGAATGAGCACTACCGTACGCGACTATACAAATGCCCACAACGACTACTTGGATGCCCTGGTCAAGCGGGGCAGCATAGGCCTGCTGGCCTTGCTGGCGTTTTTACTGGTACCGTTGTACATGTTTGCCGGCGCCTTACGCCAGGGCACGCTGGCAATGCAGCATTTCAGTCTCGCCGGGGTGGCACTTTGCACCTGCTATCTGATATTCGGATTAACCACTACGTCGCTGACCTTAAATATCGGCATCATCATGCTGGTTTTCCCGATGGTCATCCTGTGGGCCTTGCTGCGCCATCAAGAACGCACCAGCTGAATTCGCTTCCCACCTGACCGTTTTTGCCTTGCCTGCCAGGAATCATACTGATGCTAACACCTGACCTGAAGCGCCTCACCGCGCTGCATGCGCCGTACAAGAAACACCTGGCCCTGGCCCTGCTGGCGATGGTCGTCACGGCCGCAACGGAACCGCTGTTGCCGTATGCGCTCAAGTTGCTTCTAGATAATGGCTTCGGCGGCAAGGTTGAATTTTCCTATTGGCTGGTACCGCTGATCGTCATCGGCATCTTCGCCATCCGCGGTGCCTCGACGTTCGCCAGCAGCTACCTGATGAGCTATGTCTCCACGCGCATCCTCAACGAACTGCGCCGCCGGATGTTTGCCAGCATGCTCAAGCTGCCCATCGACTTCTACAACACGCACACGGTCGGCAAGGTCATCAATTCCATCATGTTTGAGGTACAACAAATCATCGAAATGGTGACCAAGGTGTTTACCTCGATCGTGCGCTCCTCGCTGACGGTGCTGGGCCTGCTGGCCTGGCTGCTGTACCTGAACTGGGCACTGACCCTGGTCACCCTGGTGCTGCTGCCCGTGCTGACCATCGTCGTGCGCACCACGGGCAAGCGCCTGAAAAAACTCAACCGCGACTCGCTGGCCGTCAACGCCGAACTGACCCAGGTCATCGAGGAGACCACGCGTGCCCAGCAAGTGATCAAGATCTTCGGCGGACAGCAGTACGAGAAGGCGCGCTTCGAAGAGCGCGCCGAACAATTGCGCCGCTACAGCATGCGCATGACCACCACCTTTTCCGCCACCGTGCCCATCACGCAGGTGATCACGGCTGCCGCCGTGGCCCTGGTCATCGTGATGGCCCTGTTCCAGTCGGAACAGGGCCAGATCACGGTGGGCGGCTTCGTTTCCTTCATCACGGCCATGCTGATGCTGCTGACGCCGCTGAAACAGCTGGCCGAAGTCAACGGCCCCCTGCAGCGCGGCATGGCCGCCGCGGAAGAGGTCTTTTTGCTGATCGACAAGACGCCGGAACGCGAGGGCGGCAAGCCGCTGGCGGGCCGCTGCAGCGGACGCATCGATTTCCAGGATGTCAGCTTTGCCTATCCTGCCCATCAGGAACTGGCCCTGCAGCATATCAATCTGAGCATCGCCCCCGGCCAGACGGTCGCCTTTGTCGGCATGTCCGGCGGCGGCAAATCCACCCTGGTCAGCCTGCTGCCGGGGTTTTACTCGGCCACCGGCGGCCAGATCCTGCTCGATGGACAGAATATCGACGACATCGCCCTGAGCAGCCTGCGCAGCCAGATCGCCATGGTCAGCCAGCAGGTGGTGCTGTTCGACGACACGCTGGCCGCCAATATCGCCTATGGCGACGCGACGCCATGCCGGCAGCGCATCGAGGCGGCGGCGGCCGCGGCCTTCCTGTCGGACGTCATCGAAGGCTTGCCCGAAGGACTGGAAACGCGCCTGGGCGACAACGGCTCGCGCCTGTCGGGCGGCCAGCGCCAGCGCGTGGCCATCGCCCGCGCCATTTACAAGGATGCTCCCATCCTGATCCTCGATGAAGCCACCTCGGCACTCGACACGGAGGCGGAACGGGCCGTCCAGGCGGCGCTGGAGCACCTGATGCAAGGCAGAACGACACTAGTTATTGCTCATCGACTATCAACAATTGAACGTGCGGACCGTATCGTGGTATTGTCGCATGGGAAAATAATGGAAACCGGCAGTCACCAGCAGTTGCTGGACGCCGACGGCGCGTATGCGAATCTGCATCGCCTGCAATTTTCCCAGCAAGTGGTTTGATACCATCGAATGAATACCTGAAATCGTACTGATACATGACGCCTTTGATTCCCCCCGAACTTCTGCAAAAGTCGGAAAAAATTCTGTTCATCGCCCATCTGGCGCTGGGAGACTTCACCTATCTGCAAAACGGCTTTCGCGCCTTTGC
The DNA here is from genome assembly GCF_009923995.1 of Janthinobacterium sp. Lineage (GTDB taxonomy): Bacteria > Pseudomonadota > Gammaproteobacteria > Burkholderiales > Burkholderiaceae_D > Janthinobacterium. Next base: position 115,462 of record NZ_RFSK01000009.1, read on the forward strand.
CGCAGCCTATCCCCATGTCCAGATGCACTTGTGGGTCGATGAGGTACGGCGCACGTCCGATGCCACGCAGTGGGAAGGCTTGCGTAACTATTCGCTGTACGATTGGGTCGAGCAGTCGGGCCTGTTCGCCAAGGTGTACCGCAAGACCTACAGTCCGGCACTGTACGAAGAGTCGCTGCGCGAAGCCAAGGCGGAACACTATCCGATCGTCGTGTCGCTGGCCCACGTGCGGCCGCAGCAGTATGCGGACCTGGCCCGTGCCATCACCCCCAAAGGGCTGGTGATCGGCACGCGCAAACCGTTCAGCCCGCTGCGCCCCTGGCATTCCCTTGCCTACCGCAAGATCGACGCCGTGCTGGCGTCATATGCGGGACAGGATGCGGGCGAACATCACATCAGCAGCGTCTATGCGGACTGGTTCCACCAATTGACGGGACTCGATATTCCGGTCGCCGAGCGCTACCCCTTCGTGCACATTCCCGAGCAGGCCTTGCAGCAGGCGCAGGAGCAATTGGCCGCCTGGAACTTTACGCCGCGCCAGGGTCCCCTCGTCCTGTTGAACCCGTTCGCCAAGTCGCACAAGCGCGGCTGGCCGCTCGAGCGCATTGCCGAACTGATCGCGCGCATGCAAAAAATGCCGAAATGGGAAAATGCCTGTTTCCTGATCAATGCCATGCCGCAGGAGCTGGCCAAGGTCAATTCCATGGTGCAGGCCCACAAATTGCCGCGTACGCAAGCCTTCAGTGCCGTCGACAACTTTTTCCAGCTGCCAGCCATGCTGGCGCAATGCGACCTGGTCATTTCGGTGGAAACGTCGATCATGCACCTGGCGAATGCCGTGCATGTGCCCGTGGTGGCGCTGATGCGCAAGAAGAACCCGGAATGGGCGCCCTTCGACAGCGACAACAGCACCGTCATCACGGTGGCGCGGCGCAGCGACTGGGTCAAGGCTATTTCAGTCGAGCAAGTATTGAAGGCGATCGCCTAGCCGGCGCGGCACTGCTTACGTGCCGCCCAGCATGCTGATGCGCACCAGGTCGGCCACGTTGTCGACGCCCAGCTTGTCCATCAGCCGGGCCTTGTGCACCTCCACCGTACGCACGGAAATCCCCAGCGCCGGCGCGATATCGCGGTTGTGCTGCCCCGTCACCACCAGCTGCATCACCTCCCGCTCGCGCGGCGTCAGGGCACGCAGCAGGGCCTGCCCCTCCACCTGGCGCATCAGCTGACCGCGGGCATGCGCCTCGCGCGAGAATGCTTCATCGATGGCCGCCAGCAGCTTGTCATGGTCAAACGGCTTTTCCAGGAAATCGCTGGCCTGCGCCTTGAACGCCTGGCGCGCCAGCGCCACGTCGCCGTGGCCCGTGATGATGATGACTGGCAACAAACAGCCCAGCTCCTGCAGGCGCGCTTGCAGGCTCAAGCCATCCATGCCCGACATGCGGATATCGATCAGCAGGCAGCCGGCCCACTCGCGGCGCCAGCCATGCAGGAAATCCTCGCCGCAGGCAAACAGGGCCGTACGGTAGCCGCGCACGCCCAGCAGCAAGCCCAGCGCATCGCGCACGGCGGGGTCGTCGTCGACGATAAACACGGTCAGATTACTTGTCACCAGATTCTCCTGTTGCGGCCGCACTGGCGCGCGCCAGGGGCAGGACAAAACGAAAAATGCCATGCTGGCCCACTTCGGCCCACAGCTGGCCGCCATGCGCTTCGACAATGGCACGGCTGAGCACCAACCCCAGCCCCAGGCCACTGGCCTTGGAAGACACGAAGGGCTCGAACAGGCGCGCCGCCAGGCTATTCGAGATTCCGGGGCCGCTGTCTTCCACGGACAGCCGCAGCCGCCCCCCTTCCAGCTGCTCGGCCGACACCGTGATGCGGCGCTGGCCGCGCGGCTGGCCCAGCACCGCATCCTGGGCATTGGCCAGCAGGTTACGCAACACCAATTCGATCTGCAGGCGGTCGGCGTTGACGGCCAGGGGCGATGGCGGCGCCAGCACCAGCTCGATGCCATGTTCATGGAACAGCGGCGTAAACTGACGCGCCATGCCGTCGATCAAGGCGCCCGCCTCCACCGCCTCGAGCTGCATCGCGCCCGTGCGGAAGAAATCGCGCAGGCGGCGCACCACTTCGGCGGCACGCCCCGATTCGACGATCATATGGCCGACGGCGCTTTGCAGCAAGGCCCCGCTCTCGCCCCGCTCCAGCAGGTATTCGCACGCCTTGCCATAGGTCGACAGGGCCGTCAGCGGCTGGTTCAGCTCATGCGCCAGGGCGGCGGCCATCTCGCCGGCCGCCGCCAGGCGCATCGTATGCTTGAGCTCATCGGCCACCTGGCGCATTTCATCGACGACGATGCCGATAAAAAAACCCACCAGCGCCAGCACGGCATCGAGCAGCTGCAACTCATAAAACTGGATATTCACCGCATGCGACCATTTCACCAGGGTAATGATACACAGCTGCAGCACAAATACGGCCACCACGGCGCCATACAAGCCCTGGCGCGACGCGGCCCAGATCACGGGGAGAAACAGGAAGTAGAAATGCTTGTACTCGGAGCGCACGATGGAGCCGAACACGCTCCACAGCACGAAGCTGGCCAGGGCCAGATACGCCAGGGTTTCCCAGCGCCAGACGGCCGAGCGCAGGCGCTCGCGCCCCCGCTCGCTGACCAGCACCCAGATCAGCGGCATCGACACGACGATGCCGACCGTGTCGCCTATGCCAAAACGCAACGCTGCCGTGGCCCATTCGCCGGCCGGGATGCGCCCCGTCAGCGACAGCAGCGAAATATAGCCCAGCGCATTGAACATCGTGCCCAGCAGCACGATGGCGAGCCAGCTGCTCAGGCGGCGCCGGTTGTCGAAGATGTCGCTGCTGGTGAATCCGCGGCGCAGGGCCGCGCCGATGCCGCCATAGCCCAGCACCAGCCACGCCGAACACAGCAAGGTCAGCGGCAGGCCCGCCGGCATGCCGCGCACGAACACTTCGCCGGCCAGCAGGGCAATAAACCACGGCAAGGCGGCCTTGCGGCCGTGAATCAGCCAGAAGACCAGGCCCAGCGAAGGGTCCGGATTCCACGGCGTGATGTTCAGCCCGTACATCGGATCGATGTACGTGGCCCAGTCGAACAGGAGGTACAGGCCGACGAAGGCGGGATACTGCAGGTAGGAAGAGAGGGATGGTCGCATGTACGGTGTTTTCTGACTGTTCCGCATTATGCATCGCAGGCGCGCGCCACGCCATGACGTATTGCGCTATATGCACACATGATGCTCTTCATGCAACACCCATATCCCCCTGTCGAGGCTAGCCGACTGGTGCCAGCGGCAGCCGCACTTCCACCAGCAAGCCCACGCCGCCGTTACCTCGATGTAACTTAATCGAGCCGCCATGCTGGCGTACCACCGAGGCGACGATGGACAGGCCCAGGCCGCTGCCCGGCTGCCCCTGCTGCGGGGCGCGGAAGAAACGGTCGAAGACGCGCTCGTACAGGGCCGGCGCGATCCCCGGCCCCTGATCCGCCACGTGCAGCACCGCCTGGCCCCGTTCCGCATGCAGCGACACCGTCACGCTGCTGCCGCGCGGGCTGTACTTGATGGCGTTTTCCACCAGGTTGTCGATCAGCGAAACGAGGCTCTCGCGCTGGCCCGGCACGCACAGCGACACGCTGGCCTGCAATTCCAGTTCGATATCGCCGCCCTGCGCCAGCCCGGACAGGGCAGCCAGCCGGTCCTGCAGCAAGACGTCCAGTACCTGCGGCTGGCGCTCGCCCGCCTCCGCCTGCACCTCGTTGCGCGTCAGCTGCAGCAGCTGCCCCACCAGGCGCGCGGCGCGATTGCCACTGTTCAAGATGCCATCCAGCAACTCCTGCTGGCGCGGATCGTGCGTCTGGCCCTGCAAGGCTTCGACATTTACGCGCATGGCCGCCAGCGGCGTGCGCAATTCATGCGTGGCATCGGCGATGAAACTGCGTTCGCGCGCCGCGCTGGCATCGACGCGCTGCAACAGCGCATTGATGTTGTCGACCAGCGCCGCCAGCTCGCCGTGCGGCGGCTTGAACGCCAGCGGGCGCAGATCCTGCGGTCCCCGCGACGCCACTTCCTGCGCCACCTTGCGCCACGGCCGCATGGCCAGGCGGATCGACAGCCAGGCGGGCAACAGCAGGAACGGCAGGCTGATCAGCAGTGGCAGCAGGTAATAGCCGCGTGAATTGATCGTAATAAAGAATTGCCAGGCCCCGCCCACCTCCAGCACCGTCACGCGCGTGCTTCCTTCGGCCAGGCTGCGGCTGCGCCAGGCCTGGCCTTTGATGTAGATCACTTCCATCTGCTCGGGACCGGCGCTGCGGATGCCGCTGGGCGCATCGGGCGACTTGTAGACCAGCTTGCCATCGCGCCAGACCAGGATGCGCGGCGCCAGTTCCGGCACCTGTCCCGTTTCAAATTCCTCGCGCAGGGCTTCATCGATGGCGCGCAGGCTTTGCGCCTGGCGCTGCGGCTGCTCAGCCAGGTTGTCAGTCACGCTGATAATGGCGTGCAGGACGCCGCGGCTCACTGTGCTCGCTTCGCCCGTGCCCTCGAACAGCACATACGCCACGGCCAGGCTCCACAATACGCTCAGCATCAGCATCTGCGCCATCATCAGGCGGCGCACCAGCGTGGGCCGGCGCAGCATGGCCCAGAAACGCCCCATCATGCGCCAGGTCCCGGCTGGGCAGACGCCTCGCCCTGCTGGTCGATCACGTAGCCGACGCCGCGCACGGTGCGGATATAGCCTTCGCCTATCTTGCGGCGCAAATTGCCCATGTGTACGTCCAAGGTATTGCTGGCATTGGCCAGGCCGCCAGGCAGGATATGCTCTTCCAGCACGCGGCGCGTGATGACCCGGTTGGCGCGCATCAGCAGGGTTTTCAGCAAGGCATATTCGCTGGCCGTCAGTTCCACGGGCCGGCCGTGCACGCTGACCCGGCGCGTAGGCACCTGCAGCAGCAGGCCGCGCAGCTCGATGGTGTCGCCATCGAAGCCGTAGCTGCGGCGCGCCAGGGCACGCACGCGCGAGAGCAGCTCGGCCAGCACGAACGGTTTCACCAGATAGTCATCGGCGCCGCCATCGAGGCCCCGCAGGCGCTGTTCCAGCGTATCGCGGGCGCTGAGGATGAGCACGGGCAGGCGCGCCGCGCGCAAGCGGGCCAGCAGGTCGAGGCCGTCGCCATCGGGCAGGCCCAGGTCCAGCAGCACCAGCTCGCAACTGTCGTGCTCGATGCTGCGCGCCGCATCTTCCAGGCTGCGCACCCAGACCACCTGCATGCCCTGGTCGCGCAGGGCGATGCGCACGCCATTGCCCAGGTCCATATCGTCTTCTATCAGCAGTATTTTCATGCCTACTATTAAACCACCGCAAGCTGAAGAATGGGTAAAGACGGCTTCTTCATGCAATCTTAATAAAAGGCTCATTTTTCCTTCATGGCACAGGCCGATACTGTCGGCAGTCAATCGAGCCACTCCGGACTCGGTTCTCCACCTGACGGAAAAGCCATGCACACACCCACAACCCTGCTGACCTCGCTGGCCCTCGCCTGCGGCCTGACTCTCAACCCGCTGGCCGCCGCAGCTGCCGAACCCGCCTCGGGCAACGTTTTCACCATCGGCGGCGGCGTCGCCGCCATTTCCAGCTATTCCGGCTCCGACAAGCTGTCCGCCTCGCCGCTGATCATTGCCGACTATGCCATGGCCAACGGCCTGTTCATCAGCACCTCGCGCGGCATCGGCTACGGCGGCCAGGCCGGCCCCTTCAGCTACAGCGCGGCCCTGGGCTACCGCGGCAACCGCGAAGACCACAAGCGCAAGGGCATCAACGGCTGGGGCGGCAGCGATTTCCTGAAGGGCATGGGCGAAGTCAAGGGCAATGCCAGCGCCCTGCTGAGCGCCGGCTATGCGCCCCTGCCCGGCCTGTCGCTGAGCGTCACCAGCGACATTCCCCTGTCGAACCGCGAAAATGGCGCGAACGTGCATTTCGGCGCCAGCGGCCAGATCTACGGCCGGGCTGATGCGCGGGGCATGCAGCAGGACAGCGTGTCCATCGGCGGCCAGCTGGGCTGGGGCGAGCGCAAATACGTGCAGACCATGTATGGCGTGACGGCGCAGCAGGCGGCAAATACCTCGTTCAAGCAATACACGCCGAAGGGCGGCTTCTACGAAGCCCAGGCTACCGTGAACTGGGAACACCGCATCGACGCCAACTGGGCCGTCAACACCCTCGTCGGCGTCGAGCGCCGCATAGGCGACGCGGCCAAGAGCCCCATCGTGCAACGCAAGACGGCCCCGATCGGTGCGGTGTACGTCACTTACCGCTATTAAAGACAGGCCGGCATAAGGGAAACCCGTACGCTGTTTCGCGAATTTACACGGACAACCGGCGTAGATAAGATGGCACGGTTTCCCTCCCCTGACCAGCACGCCCATGCATGCATCGCGCCCTGCCCCGCAACGCCACCGCGCCCCAGACAGCGCCGCGGTCGCCTGCAGCCAGGATACCTTGTTGCTGTTGCTGCCCGTCAAGCACGCCAGCGACATCATCTACGGTGCCCGCTACGCCAAACGCTTGCAGGAATGGGGCATCAAGGTGGGCGTTCGCCTGCTGCACGTGACGCCCGCACCGCTCCAGCCCGCGGACGGCGTGCCGCAGCAGAGCGCTGGCGACGGCGATACGCTGGACCCGGCAACGCAGCAGATGATGCACGAGGCAGGTCTGTACCTGAGCCGCTCGCATATTGCCTTCAGCACCCACATTTTCGCTGGCGAACTGCTCTTCACGATACTCGACACGGCTGAATTGCTGGGTTGCCATGAAATCGTCCTGCCGGCCCTCAAGCACAGCCCGTGGCAGCGCCGCTTTTCCGGCACCCTGGCGCGCAAGCTGGCGCGTGCCACGCGCTGCGCCACCGTGTTGCTGGCCGACACGGACGGCATGAGCGGGCCGCCGCCAGCCTGAGCCATTACCGCCTGCATCCGATGCCGGCCCTCCCCTCATCCTCACTCACCTTGGAAAGTGCCTGATGACACAAGCAATTACCCTGCATGCTGGCCTCACCAACATGTCCCCCGGTTTCTCCCGCGTGCGTGAGCTGCTCAAGCTGCAGTTGCGGGCACGCCTGCAGCAGCGGCAGACGCGTATCTGGCTGCAACTGCTCAATTCCCATCCCGTTTTTGCGGATCTGCTGCAAGCGTATCCCCGCCTGATGCACAAGATCTATCGCCACTACCTGAGCAAAAACCTGTCTTGCCAACAGCGCGTCACCTTGCTGGTCGAACACTATCATTTCATCCTGCAGCAAGGCTGGGGCAAGCTGATGGCCCAGGCTGCCCATGCGCCAGTACGGCTGGGGACGGTAGCGGGAAAATCGGGCGCGCCCTACCATCTGCAGCTGTGCTCGCTGCAACCGATGGACCGCGAAGGCGAGATGGTCCTGCAACTAGCGCACGGCAATGACGTGATCTATTCCGTGGCCTTCACCTTCTTCGGTTCCCGCGCCCGCGCCAGCATGGGCGTGGGCATCGGCTGCCTCCAGGGTCCGCGGGGCGCGGAAGGCTTGCGCCGCGTGCGCGACGCCACGCGCGACCTGCATGGCATGCGTCCCAAGGCCCTGATGGTGCGCCTCGTGCGCCAGCTGGGGCATGAGCATGGCTGCCGCAACATGATGCTGGTAGGCAACGCCAACCGTACCGTGCACCATTCCGCCAAGAAAGGCCGTTTGTTCGCCGATTACAATACCCTTTGGCAAGAACTGGGGGCGCAGGCACGCCCGGATGGCGATTTTGATTTGCCATGCGAAAACCTGCCCTTGCCCGCCATGGAAGACATTCCCTCGAAAAAACGCTCGGAAGCGCGCAAGCGCCATGAACTGACGCTGGCGATGATCAGCAGCCTGCGTAGCGGCCTCGACGCCCATCGCAACCCGGCCCAGGTCGCCATGGCCAACGCCACGCCAGCCGCCAACGATCTGCACCAGTCGTCCGATCTCGACGACGACTACGCTTCCGCCATCGCCTGACTTTCCCCGGCAAGCATACGACGCCCCGCCCCCGCGTCATCGCCAGCCACCACTTCCGCACCGCCCCGGTTCCCTCTGCAGCACACGCCTGAAACCCGCCCGTCCCACAATCCTGTTACGCTAGCGCTATCGGAAGGCACTTCCCGTGCGCCGGTTCCCCCAACGCTTACTAGGAGGCATTCATGCGTGTAGATATCTACCGCCGGGCCGAGCACGACGGCATTTTTTCCTACCTCGCCGTGCCGGAAGGAAAGCTCATTCCGGAAGAAGTGACCAATACCGACTGGCAACTCGAAGTGCGCGCCAGTGAAGTGGCCGACGATGCCGAGATCTTGCCCGACTACCATATCGAACAGCCGCACCAGCAGATCGCCGCCAAGGGTTATGCGATCACGGGCCTGAAAGACATGTAAACGAAAAAAGCCAAACCAGCATGTCTGCGGTTTGGCTTTGTTACATGCGCCGGGCGGTACCGGTCAGTATTCGACCGCCACCTCTTGCGCGCCCAGCACCTGCTCGAGTGCCGTCTGCAATTCATCCGATGGCGCTACCCGCCACGCGTCGCCAAACTGCAGCACGCAGCTGACGCCCTGCGGGCTGACCTTGGCGGCGATCGGCAAGCCATCCTCGGCCCGGTGCGGCATGATGACATCGCTGATGCGTTTCATGTCCAGCGTCGTGGGCAGGGTCAGGCCCAACTGGCGGCCATACTGCACCCGCGCGGCGATGATGTCGAAAGCGCTCTCGGCCGTGATGCGCAGGCCGCCGGAAAAACGGTCTTCCGACACCTTGCCGACGACGGCGAGGAATTCATCTTCCTTGAAGATTTTCTTGTTGGCATCAAACAATTCGCCATACACCGTCACTTCCACCGTGCCGCTCTTGTCGTCCAGGGTGACGATCAGGATCTTGCCGCGCTGCGTCATCTGCGTGCGCAAGCCCGTGATGACGCCCGCCATCATGCGCGGTTCACGCGACGGCGACAGTTCCGACAGTTTCGTACGGGCAAAACGGCGCGCCTCGGGCGCATACGAATCGAACAGGTGGCCGGACAGGTAGAAGCCCAGCGCGATCTTTTCTTCCGTCAAGCGCTGTTTGTCCGTCCATACGGGCACCTTGACGTACTCGGGCGGCGCCACCATGTCGCTGTCGTCGCCGCCGAACAGGCTCACCTGATTCGCCGCCTTGGCCGCCTGGTCGGCGCATTCCATGGCGAAGGCCACGGACGCGAGCAGGATGGCGCGATCGACCTTCAGGCAGTCGAAGGCGCCGCTGCGGATCAGGGATTCGATGGTGCGGCGGTTGATTTGCTTTTTATCAACACGCTTGCAGAAATCGAACAGGCTGGTAAACGGCCCGCCCGCCTCGCGCGCGGCGATGATGGCTTCGATGGCGTTCTGACCCGACCCCTTCACGGCGCCCAGGCCATAGCGGATCTGCGTGACTTTCTTGCCGCTCACGGATGGCGCCGCGCCGCTCGGCGTGAAGCGGTAATCGGATTCGTTGATGTCCGGCGGCAACAAGGTCAGCTTGCAGATTTCCAGCGAGTCTTCCACCAGGATCTTGATCTTGTCCGTGTCGTCCATGGCCAGCGACAAGTTGGCGGCCATGAAGGCGGCCGTGTGGTGCGCTTTTAAATAGGCCGTGTGATACGACAGCAGGGCGTAGGCGGCGGCGTGCGATTTATTAAAACCGTAGCCGGCGAACTTTTCCATCAAGTCGAAGATCTCGTCGGCCTTTTCCGCCGTCAAGCCATCCTTTGCCGCACCGGCGCGGAAGATCTCGCGGTGCTCCGCCATCTCTTCGGCCTTCTTTTTACCCATGGCGCGGCGCAGCATGTCGGCGCCGCCCAGCGAATAGCCGCCGACGATCTGCGCCATCTGCATCACCTGCTCCTGGTACACCATGATGCCGTAGGTTTCGGACAGAATCGATTCCGTGCGCGGATCGGGATAGTCGAAGCGTTCGCCGTGCTTGCGCTTGCAGAAGTCGGGAATCAGGTCCATCGGGCCCGGACGGTACAGCGCCACCAGCGCGATAATGTCTTCGAAGCGGTCGGGACGCGCGTCTTTCAGCATGCCCTGCATGCCGCGCGACTCCAGCTGGAACACGGCCACGGTCTTGGCCTTGGTCAGCAGGTCGTAGGACGGCTTGTCGTTCAGCGGCAAGGTCGCCAGGTCGAAATTGGCTTGCGCAGGATCAAGCTGCTTGATGTAGCGCACGGCGCGGTCGAGAATCGTCAGCGTGGTCAAGCCCAAAAAGTCGAACTTCACGAGGCCGACGGCTTCCACGTCATCCTTGTCGTACTGCGACACGACGCCCGAATCGCCGCCCTGCGTGTACAGCGGGCAGAAATCCGTCAGCTTGCCCGGGGCGATCAGGACGCCCCCCGCGTGCATGCCGATATTGCGCGTGATGCCTTCGACCTGCTGCGCCAGGTCGAGCAGCTGCTTGACCTCTTCCTCGTTTTCCAGGCGCTCCTTGAGCAGCGGTTCCTCTTCGATGGCGTCGGCGATCGACACGGGCTTGCCCGGCTTGAACGGGATCAGCTTGGAAATGCCGTCGCAGAAGTTGTAGCCGAAGTCCATCACGCGGCCCACGTCGCGGATGGCGCCCTTGGCCGCCATGGTACCGAAGGTGGCGATCTGCGAGACGGCCTCCTTGCCATACAAATCCTTGACGTGCTGGATGACGCGGTCGCGCCCTTCCTGGCAAAAGTCAATATCGAAGTCGGGCATGGAGACGCGTTCAGGATTCAAAAAGCGCTCGAACAGCAGGTTGTACTGCAACGGGTCCAGGTCGGTAATGAGCAGCGAATATGCCACCAGCGAACCGGCGCCCGAACCGCGGCCCGGGCCGACGGGCACGCCGTTTTCCTTGGCCCACTGGATAAACTCGGCCACGATGAGGAAGTAGCCGGGGAACTTCATGTTGCAAATTGTGTCCGTCTCGAATTTCAGGCGCGACTCGTAGCGCGGACGCTCCTTTTCGCGCCGCTCCGCGTCCGGATACAGCTGTACCAGCCGTTTTTCCAGGCCCGCCTGCGATTCGGCGACGAGGAACTGGTCGATCGTCATGCCGTCCGGCGTGGGGAAGTTCGGCAGCTGCGGCTTGCCCAGGGTCAAGGTCAGATTGCAGCGCTTGGCGATTTCCACGGAATTGGCCAGCGCAGCCGGCAAGTCGGCGAACAATTCGGCCATGTCGGCCTGCGACAGGAAGCGCTGGCTGTCGTTGAAGCGCTTCACCCGCTTGGCGTTGGCCAGCATTTCGCCTTCGGCGATACAGGTACGGGCTTCGTGGGCAATGAATTCTTCAGGGGAAATAAATTGCACGGGATGCGTGGCCACCACGGGCAAGCCCAGCTTGGCTGCCAGGGCCACCGCATGGCGCACCTGCGCCTCCTGGTTGGCCTGGCCGCCGCGCTGGATCTCGACATAGAAATGCCCGGGGAAAATTTCGGCCCAGCGCTGAGCGTTGCGCTCGGCCAGGGCCAGGTTGCCATTCTCGATGGCGATGCCGACATCGCCGAAGTGCGCGCCCGACAGGGCGATCAAGCCATTCGCCGCGCTCTCGCCCGGGTACAGGTCGTAGGTATTCGTCGCCAGCGCCTGCAGCCACTCGATGCGCAACTCGGCGCGGCCCTTGTACTGGTTCGTCAGCCAGGCCGTCGACAGCAGTTCGCACAGTTGCAGATAGCCCATGCGGTTCTTTGCCAGCAGCAGCAGGCGCGACGGTTTTTCGCGGTTGTCGTCATTCGTGATCCACACGTCGACGCCGACGATGGGCTTGATGCCCTTGCCGCGCGCTTCCTTGTAGAACTTGACCATGCCAAACAGGTTGGACAGGTCGGTGACGGCCAGCGCCACCTGCTTGTCCTTGGCCGCCGCCTTCACCACGTCGTCGATGCGCACCAGGCCGTCGACGATCGAGTACTCCGAGTGCACGCGCAGGTGGACAAATCCGGGCCCTTGCGGGGCCTGCTGCATCGCTTGCGGTGAACCTGCCGGAGCGCCGGCCTCTTGCATTACCATTTCCATCCTGTGTACCGTTTCGTGCAAAATTCAATGGGGTCTATTCTACCGCGTCGCGGCCCCGGACCGGCGACGCGGCCCCCAGTTGCAGGCAAGAAATTCCTGCCGCGCACAGCCCGCCGGCACGGCAAAACGTGGCTTGCCGGGTATCCCGCCTGGCCCGCCGGGCTTATAATATCGGCTGTTCAGTCTAAGCCGATCGCCATCATGCAAGCCAACACCCAAGCAGCACCAACCGTTTCCGCCGCCGCCAGCCCGCTGGCCGCCACGCCCGCCACCACATTTGTCAATATTGCAGCGTATAAATTCATTACGCTGGACGACACGGAAGCCATGCGCCCCTTGTATCAGGAGCAATGCCTGGCGCTGGGCCTGAAGGGCACGATTTTGCTGACGCCGGAAGGCATCAACATGTTCCTGTCGGGCACGCGCGAGCATATCGACAGCTTCCTCGCGTGGGTGCGCAGCGACGCGCGCCTGGCCGACCTGGAATGGAAGGAAAGCTTATCGAACGAGCAATCGCACAAGCGCATGCTGGTGAAACTGAAAAAGGAAATCATCACCATGCGCATGCCGCTGATCAAGCCGGAACTGGGCCGCGCCCCGTCCGTCGACGCGCACACGCTCAAGCGCTGGTTAGATGCCGGCGTCGACGATGCCGGCAAGCCCGTGGTCATGATGGAAACGCGCAACGCCTTCGAGGTGGACGTCGGTACGTTCAACAATACGCTTGATTATCGCATCGACAAGTTTACGGAATTCCCGGCCGTGGCCGCCGCCCACAAGGACGAACTGGAAGGCAAGACCGTCGTCACCTTCTGCACGGGCGGCATCCGCTGCGAAAAGGCGGCCATCCACATGAAAGAAATCGGCTACGACAGCGTGTACCAGCTCGACGGCGGCATCCTGAAGTATTTCGAGGAAGTGGGCGGCGAGCACTACACGGGCGACTGCTTCGTCTTCGACTACCGCACGGCCCTGAATCCCAAGCTGGAACCGACGGAAACCGTGCAGTGCTTCGTCTGCCGCACCGTCGTCACGCCGCGCCAGCAGCTGGCTCCTGAGTATGTGTATGAGGTGTCGTGCCCGCATTGCTACGGCAAGACCCAAAAAGAGTAAGCAACCGACAGTCCAGTCCTTATGCACTGCCGGAACAGATGCAGTACTGAGAAACGTACGCGCTCACGCTGACCGCCGTCCTGGGCGGGAACGGCACCGGCAGGATACTCGCCAGCAATAGCAAAATTATAATGCGGCAGGTCTGTGACAGCGAGAGCCGTGTGTGTCATGTGCCATATAGATACTGGCCGCGTGCCATCGGATCGCGATACTTCGCGCCAAGCCTGCCCGCACGCTGAATGCACGCACTGAACGCCACTGGGAACACCATCCGATAATGGCCTTGCATGGCTCCAGGGATGCTACGCCCCATCCGACAATCACCACCATCCCAGTCCAATGGCGCCTGAAACAGTCGGTACGAATGCAATTGAGATTAAACATAAAACATAAACATATAATATTTTTACTCTTTCTTATGCATTGCCACTTACGTGTTGGCGCGAGAAAAAAAGCAAGCAAATGTAACAAAATGGGATTTGCTGCGCGTTTCAATAAACACTACAGGCCGCGATGCGCAAGCGAGGCCCCATCCCTTCGCTTGGCGGGGTGTCGGTGTTGCTGGAACGTCACGTGATCCACGCCGGCCCCTCCCTCTCAGACACATTGGGCGTGGGCATCACCCCACACGCCAAATAGCTGCAAACATGGCAATTTAAGGTGTTTTGAATTATAATTAAAAGCTAGTTGTATTTTTCGCACAGGAAATTCAGATGATTTTAGTAACGGGTGGAGCAGGCTTTATTGGTTCAAATTTTGTTCTGGATTGGTTGGCGCAGAGTGATGAGCATGTCATTAATTTAGATAAGCTCACCTATGCGGGAAATCTGAAAAATTTGCAATCGCTACAAAATGATCAGCGGCATTTGTTTGTCAAAGGCGATATAAATGATGGCGCCTTGCTGACAAAATTACTCGCGGAACATAAACCCCGTGCGATCATCCATTTTGCTGCCGAGAGCCATGTTGACCGTTCCATTCATGGTCCAGCAGAATTCATCAGCACCAACATCAACGGCACCTTCAGCCTGCTTGAGGCGACCCGCGTCCACTGGCTAGCCTTGCCCGAGGAAGAGCGCGCGGCGTTCCGCTTCCTGCACGTCTCCACCGACGAGGTCTACGGTACCCTGGGGCCTGACGACGCGCCGTTCAGCGAAACGACCCCTTACGCGCCCAACAGCCCGTATTCTGCGACCAAAGCAGCTTCCGACCACTTGGTGCGCTCGTATCATCACACCTATGGCCTGCCGACACTGACGACGAATTGTTCGAACAATTACGGCTCTTATCATTTCCCGGAAAAACTGATTCCGCTGATTATTGCCAACGCGCGCGCTGGCAAGTCCTTGCCCATTTACGGCGATGGCCAGCAGATCCGCGACTGGCTGTATGTCAGCGATCACTGCGCCGCCATTCGTCGCGTACTGGCCGATGGTCGCCTGGGCGAAACGTATAACATCGGCGGCTGGAACGAAAAGGCCAATCTGGACGTAGTACATACCCTGTGCGACATCCTCGATGAACTCGAACCGAAAAGTGCCGGCGGCAGCTACCGCGCGCAAATCACCTATGTAACCGACCGTCCTGGTCATGACCGCCGCTATGCCATTGACGCTCGCAAGATCGAGCGCGAACTGGGCTGGAAGCCGGCCGAAACCTTCGATACGGGCATTCGCAAGACGGTACAGTGGTATCTCGACAATGATGAATGGGTCCACGACGTGCAGTCCGGCGCATATCAGGGCTGGCTGGAGAAAAATTACGCCGCGCGCAGCACGCAGAAAGAGAGCACCTGATGCCAGCGCAACAAACCCGTAAAGGCATTATCCTGGCCGGTGGTTCCGGCACGCGCCTGTATCCTGTCACCATGTCGGTTTCCAAGCAACTGTTGCCGGTCTACGACAAACCGATGATCTACTATCCCTTGACCACGTTGATGCTGGCGGGAATACGCGATATTCTGATCATTTCCACACCATCCGATACGCCCCGCTTCCGCGAATTGCTGGGCGATGGCACGCAATGGGGCATTAACCTGAGCTATGAAGTTCAGCCGACGCCGGATGGTCTCGCGCAAGCGTTCATCATCGGCCGCGAGTTCCTCGGCGATGCCCCGGCGGCCTTGATCTTGGGTGATAATATTTACTATGGTCACGATTTCGAATCGAGCCTGGCGGCGGCATCGGCCCGCACGGATGGCGCCACGGTATTTGCCTACCATGTGCACGACCCCGAGCGTTATGGCGTGGTCGAGTTTGATGACAATCATCATGCCATCAGCATTGAGGAAAAGCCCCTCAAGCCAAAATCGAATTACGCCGTCACCGGTCTGTATTTCTACGATAACGAAATCGCCGATATCGCCGCCACCATCAAGCCATCGGAGCGCGGGGAACTGGAAATTACCGATGTCAATCGGGTTTACCTGGAACGCGGCACCTTGAAAGTGGAACGCATGGGCCGCGGCATGGCCTGGCTCGATACGGGCACGCACGAATCCCTGCTCGAAGCAGGACAATTCATTGCCACCATCGAGCATCGCCAGGGCTTGAAAGTTGCCTGCCCAGAGGAAATTGCATACCGCAAAGGTTACATCACCGTCGACCAACTGGAAAAACTGGCTCAACCACTGAAAAAGAATGGCTACGGGCAATATTTGTTGCGTCTATTGAATGACAAGATTTTTTAAGTAAACCATGCAAATCCATACTACTGCCATTCCTGATGTATTAATCATCGAGCCAAAAGTCTTTGGCGATGATCGCGGTTTTTTTTATGAAAGCTTCAACGAGAAGCGTTTCCAGGAACTGACTGGCGTTACCGCCAACTTCGTCCAGGACAACCACTCGAAGTCGGCAAAGAACGTGTTGCGCGGTCTGCATTACCAGATCCAGCAAGCTCAGGGCAAGCTGGTGCGTGTAGTCTCGGGCGAGGTGTATGACGTCGCGGTTGACCTGCGTGCCAGTTCGCCCACGTTCGGTCACTGGGTGGGCGTGACTTTATCTGCGGAAAACAAACGCCAATTGTGGATACCGGAAGGTTTCGCGCATGGCTTCGTCGTCACCAGCGAGTCTGCCGAATTCCTCTACAAGACCACAAACTATTGGGCGCCGCAATTCGAACGCAGCTTGCTGTGGAACGATCCCGCACTGGGCATCACCTGGCCACTGGATGGTGAACCGCTGCTGTCTGGCAAAGACCTGCAGGGTACGCTGTTAGCGGCAGCAGAGGTATTTGCGTGAAGATTTTGATCACCGGCAAGACCGGACAAGTCGGATACGAACTCGAACGCAGCTTTCAAGGCATCGGCGAGGTGATCGCGCTGGGTCGCGAAGAAATGGACTTGAGCAACCTGGAGCAGGTGCGCGAGCAAATACGTGCCATCCGACCAAATCTGATCATCAATCCTGCCGCCTACACCGCCGTTGACAAGGCGGAAAGCGACGAGGACATGGCAATGCTGGTGAACGCGCAAGCCCCGGCCGTGATGGCCGAGGAAGCCCGCAAATTGGGCGCCATGCTGATCCATTACAGCACCGACTATGTATTTGATGGCAGCGCCACAGCGCCATACGTGGAAACGGATGCCACCAATCCCCTGAATATCTACGGCAAGAGCAAACTGGCTGGCGAGCAAGCCATCCAGGCCTCCGGCGTAGCGCACCTGATTTTGCGCACCAGTTGGGTGTATGGCGCACGCGGCAAAAATTTCTTGCTGACCGTGCAGCGCCTGGCGCAAGACCGACGCGAATTGCGTATCGTAGGCGACCAAACCGGTACGCCAACCTGGTGCCGCACCATTGCTGATGTCACGGCCCATATCGTCAGCCAGTCGCTTGCCGCCGCCGATAGCGCGGCATGGTGGCGTGAACACGGCGGCCTGTACCATCTTACGGCCCAGGGCCGTACTTCATGGGCTGGCTTTACAGAAGAAATCCTGCGCAACTCACCGCCGCCCCAGCCAGTACAAGTCCACGCCATCACGACGGCGGAATACCCCTTGCCGGCGACGCGCCCCATGTATTCCCTGCTGTCTTGTGCCAAGTTGATCGAACGTTTCGGCCCCCTCCCCCAATGGGATGCCGCGCTGAAACTCTGTCAACATTAATTGTGCCTGCCGCCCGGTCCGTGCCCAAGCATGAACCGGGCGGCAATGTCGCTTACATCAATTACTCATATTATGGTCAACCATCCTTACAAAAATAATTTGTCGAAAGCAAAAATTCTGGTGGTGGGCGACGTTATGCTGGATCGTTACTGGTTCGGCGATGTCAATCGTATTTCGCCGGAAGCCCCAGTACCAATCGCCAAGATCAGCCATCGGGAAGATCGTGCTGGCGGCGCGGCAAACGTCGCGCGCAATATCTCCAGCCTGGGCGGCTCTGTCACCTTGCTCTCCGTCATCGGCTTTGACGAAGCTGGCACGACACTGGAAAGCTTACTAAAAGACAATGGCGTACATACCGAGTTGTATCGTGACAACAATATTTCGACCACTGTCAAGTTACGCGTCCTGTCACGCCAACAGCAGCTGCTGCGCATCGATTTTGAAGAGTTGCCGACCGAAGAAATCCTGTCCAACAAGCTCGACATCTACACCAAGCTGGTCAGCGAACACGACTTGGTGATCCTGTCCGATTATGGAAAGGGCTGCCTGCGTTACGCCGAAAAAATGATCGCTGCCGCACGCGCGCTCGGCAAACCTGTACTGGTCGATCCCAAAGGCAATGACTACAGTCATTACAAAGGCGCAACATTGCTCACGCCTAACCGCAGCGAATTCCAGGCCGTGGCAGGCAGTTGGTCCAGTGAAGCGGCCCTGACCGCCAAGGCCCAAGCCCTGCGCGCGTCCCTGCAGCTCGATGCGTTGCTGGTCACCCGCAGCGAAGAGGGTATGTCCCTTTACCTGGGCGACGAAGTGCTGCACCAGCCTACCGTTGCACTGCAAGTGTACGACGTGTCCGGCGCCGGCGATACTGTGATCGCCACTCTGGGTTTGATGCTGGCCAATGGCTACGATTACGAAGAAGCCATCAGCGTCGCCAATCGCGCCGCTGGCATCGTCGTCGGCAAGTTGGGTACGGCCGTGGTAACCCAAGACGAACTGTTCAGCTAGGAGAAATTATGTATATTGTTGTAACGGGTGCCGCAGGATTGATTGGTTCAAATATCGTCAAACAACTTAATGCACGTGGCCACCGCCACATCATCGCTGTCGACAACTTGACGCGTGGCGATAAATTCCGCAATCTGGTCGATTGCGACATCAGCGACTACATCGACAAGACTGAATTCCTCGGCAAGCTGGCCAGCGGCATATACGATGGCAAGATTCGCGCAGTTTTCCATCAAGGCGCTTGCTCCGACACGATGGAAACGGATGGCAAGTACATGATGGAAAATAACTTCCGCTATTCACTCGCCCTGCTCGATTACTGCCAGGCACAGAAAGTGCCGTTCATGTATGCATCCAGCGCCTCCGTATACGGCGGCGGCAGCATTTTCAAGGAAGAGCGCGAATTTGAAAAACCGCTCAACGTATACGGCTATTCGAAATTCCTGTTCGACCAGATCGTACGCGAGCGCATGGACAGCCTGACCGCGCAAGTGGTGGGTTTCCGCTACTTCAATGTGTACGGTCCGCGCGAGGAACACAAGGGGCGCATGGCATCGGTGGCTTTTCACCATTACCATCAATACCGCGAGCACGGCAAGGTCAAGCTGTTTGAAGGCCGTGACGGCTATGTTGACGGCGGCCAGTTGCGCGATTTTGTCTCCGTCGAAGACGTTGTCAAGGTCAACCTGTGGTTCCTCGACCATCCCGAACAATCGGGCATATTCAACCTGGGCACGGGCCAGTCGCAGCCGTTCAACGACATCGCCATCGCCTCCGTCAACACTTGCCGCGAGATGGAGTCGCTGGCGCCGCTGTCCCGCGAAGAAATGGTTGCGCAAGGTATCCTGGAATATATCAAGTTTCCCGATGCGCTGATCGGCAAGTATCAATCGTTCACCCAGGCTGACATTTCACGCTTGCGGGCGGCTGGCTACGATGCTCCGTTTTACACAGTTGCAGAAGGCGTAAGCCGGTACATCAGACACTGGCTGCACGCCCGATGAGATCATCTTGTTCAAAAGCATACTAAAAAACTCGATACTTACGGCATTAATACGGGGGGCATCATTCGGTGTACGGATTTTCGCCCTCCTAATCGCGGCGCGCTATTCCGAACCCGCCTACTTTGGCACCATCGCCCTGTTTTTCACGGTCGCGGAAATCGGCCGCCTGGTAGCGGACTTCGGTATCGACACGTATACCATGCGCGAATATGCATCACACCGCGACAAGGCCGTACTAAAGCGCACCATCGGCGCGGCGATGTGTGCCAAAATAATATTGGGCCTCGTCACGGCAGGCGCTGGCGTGGCCATCATGCTCCACCTGCGGCCGGGACAATTCTGGTCGACCTTGCCGTTTGCCTTCATGATCATGTCGCCCTTGATCATGAACCTGCCGATCAATTTTTTTATCGCCAAGATGCGCGGGCGCCATATCACTTTGTTCGTGGGTGCAGCAGGGGCAGTGTCGCTGATCGTTTTTTACAGCTTGTTCACGTTTTCCAGCAATCCTGCATTGGCCTTCTTTTCGATTCCGGCGACTGAAGCTCTGGTAGGGCTGTTCTTGATTTTCAAGGTGCCCGTCATCCGCAAGGGGCTGTCCCACTTGAACGTCGCTGGCATGATGACCTTGTTGAAAATGACGATGCCGATCGCCGCAGCGACCATTTTGGGGATCGCCTACGGACGCATGGACGTCTTTTTCCTGGAAAAATTCCGCAGTGCGGAAGAGCTGGGATTGTATGCGTTTGCTGTACGCCTGGTTGAACCGTTTCAGTTCATTGCCGGGGCACTGGCGGTCAATGCCTACGGACACATCGCCACATCGTTGAAGAGCTCGCTGGATGCAGGCAATGCCGTCAATCTGCGCTACCGCAAGGTCATGGCCATGTACGCCCTGCTGGCCTTGCTCGTCGTGCTCATGCTGGCCAATGTCCTGCTCGTCTACGCCTTTGCGCAATATAGCGCGGCCCAGCCGATGCTGAATCTGACAGGGCTGATTTTGATGTTTAAATGTGGCAATCTGATCAGTACCGCGGCCATCCAGGCACACGGCAAGTACAAATTCATGACCGCTGTGGCGATCTGGAATTTTTGCTTCCTGAGCGTGGCAATGTTGTTACTGGTACCACGATTCGGCGCATATGGTGCTTTATTTTCCATCCTGGCGATGGAATCGCTTAATTTTATTATTCAAAGTTACTTGCTAAGAAAATTGGCCAGATAGTATTTAAACATGTTAAAAAAAACACTTATCCGCGTCTTCATGCTGCTCAGCGTCGTCATGGCTTTACTGTGCGAGCGCATCCTGGCATTGTTCTCACGCAGACAGGAAAATGCGAAGTTCACCATCCTGGTGGTCCGTCTAGATCAGACGCTCGGTGACAGCTCCATGAATTCGCCGCTGTTACGTGAATTACGCCACGCGTATCCCCACGCCGAAATCAAACTGGTCGTCCATCCACGCATCTACGATATGGTCCGTCATTGCCCGCATATAGATCATATTTATCGTTATGACTGGGGGAGCTCGCTGGCAAAAAGTCTGCTGTTCCGTCACTGGCTCAGCTGGAAGTTCTGCTGGACGCATTTTCGCCGGGAGCAACCGGATCTGGCCTTGGTTCCACGTTTCGATGAAGATCACCACGCCGGCTTCATTGCCCTGCTCAGTGGCGCCCCACGGCGCATTGCATATACCGAAAAAGCAACGCAGCGAAAACAGTTACTGAATGCTGGCTTCGACATGTTATACACTGAAGTGTTGCCTGCAGACGGCTTGAAGCATGAAGTCGAACGTAACCTTGATTTCGTGCGTCATCTGGGTTTCGAGCCGGCCAGTATGGAACTCGAATTCTGGAGTACGGCCGACGAAACCGCATATGCGCGGGAGTTCCTGGCGGAACACAAACAGAAGCACCCCGATGGCTTGCTGATCGGTCTGGGCTTGTCGGGCGGCTATTCGATCCTGAAACGCTGGCCATTGCACTATTACGTCGAACTGGCAACGCTGCTGCAGCAACGATATCACGGCCGCCATGTGACATTTTTACTCGTAGGTGGCAAGGAAGATATTCCACTGGGCGCCGAGTTTGAAGAAAAACTGCAGGGCACAGTACTCAATATGATCGCCAAGACCAGTATTGCGCAAATGGCGGCGTTGCTCCGGCACTGTCACCAGTTTATCGGCAATGACTCCGGAGCGATGCACGTGGCGGCATCGGCGGGCATCGCCGTCACCGGCATTTTCGGTTCCAGCTGCCACCATCGCTTCAGAGCCTGGGGTAAGTCCTGTGATACGGTAACGCTGGAACTGGAATGCGGTCCGTGCGGACAAGGGCACGTCATAGACCGGTGCAGCACTTGCATCTACCCGTCGCCAAAATGCATGGATGAGTTAGTACCGGCGCAAGTTTTTAAAAAAATCAATATCGTGCAGAATTATCTACGCTAACACTGATGTAAATCGAATTGGAACCACAAACGTATGCATCAGAATTCAATTGCTCTTCTCATATTTTTATCGACATTTGTTTTCGGTCTGATTATTTACGGCATCAAGCTTTACAAGACACCGCTCAATCCCCTGACCTTCTACCTGGCCCTCGATAGTGGCCTGCGCGTCATACTGAGCTGCTCGCTGATCTTTTTTACCGACACCGAGCAGAATTTTAACGATGCCGACATTGTCGACGCCTTGCTGCTGCACTTGCTGTATGTCAGCTGCTTCGCCCTGCCCTTTATCCTGCGTCCCCGCTGGCTGCTGCGGGCTGTCGACACGATTCGCCGCGCATTTTTCCTCAGCATGCCGCGCTCGAAGACGCCATTTTCGGTGTTGACTTTATTTGTCATCATCGCCTTTATCTGTTTTAACTTCTTCATGCTGATGATTGCCGGGGACGGCGGTATGCTGTGGATCACGGATCCCCGCGAAGCATATCAAAACTACAAATTTGGCGCCGGCAATTATTATCTATTCTGGGTCTGGTCGATTTCCTTTTTCACTATTTACGTCCTGTACTCGACCAAGGCACGCACCAAAAAAGATGTATTAAAAATTTCGCCGTTGTTTCTAGTTATTTTCGTCCTTACTTATTTCACCGGTTCCAAGCAGATATTTTTCGTAAATATTCTACTCATTCTTTTCTACTACACCCACTATATAAAACTGATCAGCGTCAAGTTCTTTACGGTAATTGGTTTGACATTATTTGGTCTTTTCCTTGGCCTGCAATTACTGCAGGGAACCACAAGCAACCTGATCGGCGCATTATCGTATTTCGACTATTTCCAGAAATCGATTGAATTTGTCGCCCAGTACAACAATATTGGTCCGACCTATGGCGATTCCTTTATCAGCAGTTTTTGGGGATACGTCCCACGTTCGTTTGCCCCGGACAAGCCGCTGATCTACGGCCAATTGATGATCCAAGACTTTCTCTACCCCGGCGCAGCAGAGGTTGGATATTATCCGGCGTTCGCCTCATGGACTTTTCTGTACCTGGACTTTTGGGTATTTGGTGTTATTATTTCAGGCTTTTTCGTCGGCGGACTGTCCTGGGCTCTTTATGAACTGTTCCGCAGAAATAGCGATGATATCTTCCTGTTCTCTATGGCGGCACAGGCAGCCATAACTATCTATATGGTCCCGCTTCACGGCGAACTGTATATTTTTTTCTGGTTCATCTTACAAAGAATTATTTTAAATATCCATTTCAAGAGGACACGATGACTATTTTTGAAAAATCGCTGCAACAGCACGTGGAAACTTTCGACCGCTTGGCTGCGATGGAAGCCAGCGTTGCCAAGGCTGCCGCAGTATGCGCCGATGCGATTGCCAAGGGTAACAAGGTAATTTTTTGCGGCAATGGCGGCTCCGCAGCCGACTCCCAGCATATCGCTGCGGAACTGGTGGGACGCTTGGTCGATGACCGCCGCGCGCTGCCGGCCCTGTCCCTGACTACGGACACCTCGGCCCTCACCTGCATCGCCAACGACTATGGCTATGATCACGTCTTTGCTCGCCAGTTGTCCGGCGTAGGCCAGGCTGGCGACGTATTGATCGCCATTTCCACCTCCGGCAATTCGGCCAATATCCTAAATGCAGTCGAAGTGGCAAAATCGATGGGTATTTACTCAATTGGCTGGCTGGGCAAAGACGGCGGCAAGCTGGCCCATCAAGTTGACTGGCCATTGATTGCCCCCAGCAACATCACTGCCCGCATCCAGGAAGTACATATTTTCTGGGGTCACGTCATTTGCGCATTAATTGAAAAACAACTTGGTTACGGAAATTGGGAATCGGCATGAGCAAACATATCTTAATCACCGGCGGCGCCGGCTTTATTGGCACCAACCTGAGCCGCAAATTGCTGGCCGATGGCTACCGTATTACCGTGCTTGACAATCTGTCGCCACAAATCCATGGTGCCTACCCGCAACTCGATGAACCGATGCTGCGTGACGGTCGCATCCACTTCATCCGTGCCGACGTGCGTCAGTCCGCCGTCCTGGAAGAAGCTTTGAAATCAGTGGACGCCGTCATCCACTTGGCAGCCGAAACCGGTACCGCCCAGTCCATGTATCAGATTGCACATTACAATGATGTCAATACCCAGGCTACGGCGCAATTGCTGGACATCCTGGCCAACAACCCGCACACCGTCAAAAAAATCGTTCTCGCCTCCTCGCGCTCGATCTACGGCGAGGGCGCATATGATTGTGCTACCCACGGCACCGTATTCCCAGGTGCACGCAGTGCCGTCCAACTGAAAAACCACCAGTGGGATCCGCTGTGCCCAGTCTGCAACGGCCCGCTGCGCGCCATCCCGACGCCAGAGACGGCGCGTCCAAGCCCTGCGTCGATTTATGCAGCCACCAAGTATGCCCAGGAAGATCTGATCCGTATCGCCGGCGACTCGCTGGGCATCAGCACCGCCATCCTGCGTTTTCAGAACGTGTATGGTGCAGGACAGTCGCTGAACAATCCCTACACCGGCATCCTGTCGATTTTCTCGACCCGCATCCGCCGTAACATGAGCTTGCCGATCTTTGAAGATGGCCTGGAAAGCCGCGATTTCGTGCACGTTAATGACATCGTGCAAGCTATCCAGCTGGCCATGGAAAGCGATGCTGCCAGTGGCATGACGCTGAACGTGGGCGCTGGCGAGCCGACATCGGTCCTCGATATTGCCAACCTGCTCGTCGATGCACTGGGCGGCACCATCCGTCCGGAAGTAACAGGCCAATACCGCCTGGGCGACATCCGCCATTGTTACGCCGACCTGAGCCAAATTCGCTCCACGCTGAACTTCACGCCGCAAGTATCGCTTGTTCGCGGTATTGAAGAGTTCGCCGCATGGGTCAGTTCGCAACCACTGCCGGAAGATGGCCTGGACAAGGCGAATGAAGAGTTAAAAAAACGCAAGATGATGTCATGAGTTTGCGTACCACCTTGTATCACGACCTGGCCCGGCAGTATTTCTATGCCGGCCAACCGGACAAGCAGCCGACCTTCGGCCGGTTGCTGTTGGCGTCGTTTTCTCCGCGTTTCATGCCGGTGGTACTTTTCCGTCTTTCGCATTGGTTTTACCAGAAGCGCCTGTCGCCCCTGGCCAAAATCGTGTCGTTGGTAAATTTCGTGCTGTTCGGCCTAGAGATCGCCGTGCGCTGCGAAATCGGCCCCGGGCTGTACTTTCCCCATACGCAAGGTACTGTCATCGGCGCCCTGCGTATCGGCACCAATGCCACGATTTACCACAATGTCACGTTCGGCGCGCGCGAAATCGATATCGGCTATAACGATACGTCCCGTCCCGTGGTCGGCAACAATGTGATCGTCGGCTCCGGCGCCAAGATATTGGGGCCAGTCGTCCTTGGAGACGACGTCCGTGTCGGTGCGAATGCCGTCGTACTCAAGGATGTGGCGCACGGTCTGACCGTGGTCGGCATCCCCGCCATGCCCATCTAAATAATTGATTGATTAAATATAGTGATAGTGGAAAATTTTTTTAACGGGAAAAAAATCCTGTTTATTGCGCCCGCTTTCTTCGGCTACGAACGAGAAATAAAAGAGCGCCTGGAACAGCTGGGGGCGCATGTTGATTATCATGACGACCGACCGTCAACGCGCGCATGGTCCAAATTCGCCATTCGCGTCATGCCCAGCACGCAACAAAAAGCCATTCACCGCTATTTTTCCGTCCTGTTGGATAATAATCATGGTAATTATGACTATGTTTTCATCATCAAGATGGAATGCATGCCTGCGGATATTTTGCAGGCATTGCGCCAAAAAAATGCCAACGCCAAGTTCATTTATTACTCCTATGACTCGGTAAAAAATAATGGCAATTTCCTGCAATCAGTCTCTCAGTTTGACAGCGCATTCACCTTCGACGATCAGGATGCCCAGGCCATTCCTGGCATACGCCTGCGTCCGCTGTTCTTCCTGAACGAGTACCGCGACTTGCCGCGCAATGAATCCGCATATGCCGTCAGTTTCATCGGTACGGCCCACAGTGACCGGTATGCCCTGGTAAAAAAAATCAGCGCGGCCTTGCCTGCCAGTGACAAGCCCAATTTCTTTTTCCTCTTCATCCCCAGCATGGCGATCTATCGCCTGAAGAGAATCTTCGTGCCGGCCTTCCAGAAGTCGAAAGTTTCGGAATTTTCCTTCACGCCGATGAACAAGGCTCAGGTCATGGCGGCCATCGCCAAATCCCAGGTCATTCTCGATTTTCAGCACCCGAACCAGATCGGCCTGACCATGCGCACCATTGAAATGGTCGGTGCGCGGAAAAAGCTGATCACGACGAATCAGAACGTCAAGAAATATGATTTTTATCGCCCGGAGAACATTGCCGTGATTGACAGGGATAATCCGCAGATCGATCCGGCATTCCTGACGCTGCCGTATGTCGATCTGCCCGAGGACCTGTACAACAAATATTCGATAGACGGCTGGCTCAACGATGTTTTCTCGGTAACGCCATGAACGCGCCCATGACCATCCTAGTCACCGGAGCCTCGGGTTTTGTCGGCCGCCACCTGTGCCGCCATCTGGCCGAGCATGGCCACCGCGTGATTGCTTTGGTACGCACGGCAGGCTCCGCCCCCCCTGGCGTGGCGCAGGAAGTCTGCATTCCCGATTTCGGCGACCTGCGCGCACTTGAAGCGGTGTTGCCGCAATGCGGTGCAGTCATCCACCTAGCTGGCCGGGCGCATGTCATGCACGACACCGTCAACGATCCGCTCACCGAGTTTCGTCGGGTGAATGTGGGCTTGACCGAGGAGTTGCTCAACAAAACCATCGCCGCAGGCGCTCCGCGTTTCGTGTTTGTCAGCTCCATCGGTGTCAACGGCAACAGCAATTCCCGCCCGTTCTCGGCCGACGACGCACCAGCACCACATGACCTGTACGCCATCAGCAAGCTGGAAGCCGAACAACTGGTGCAAAAACACGCCCGGCAGGCTGGCATCGACTATGCGATCGTTCGTCCCGTCCTCGTCTTTGGTCCGGATGCACCAGGCAACTTCGCCACACTGCTCAAGCTGGCCGCAAAAAACTGGCCCCTCCCCTTCGGCAGCCTGCTGGGCAAGCGCAGCTTGATCAGCGTGTGGAATCTGGCCGACCTGCTGCGTACCTGTGCCACCACGCCAGCGTCCCTGCACGACGTTTTTCTCGCCGCCGATGCCGAGGCAGTCACGCTGGCCGACATCTTCCGTCATTTGGCGACAGGCATGCAGCAACGGCCAACCTTGATGGCGGTTCCCAAATCACTGCTATCACTGCTATGCTCGCTGGTCGGCAAGCGTCACATGCTCAATAAACTCGATGCCGAACTCACTGTCGACATCACCAAAACTCGGCAAATCCTGGCGTGGACACCGCCCTATACCACAAAGGATGGCTTGATTAGAACCGGTAAGGAATGCAAAAAAATATAATGAAACGATTATTTGACCTGTTGCTGGCGTCTATCGCCACCATTATCCTGGCGCTTCCCCTCTTGATCGTGGCGCTGATGGTACGTTTTACCTCGCCGGGACCGATACTCTATTGGTCGGACCGCGTTGGGCGCGGCAATCGCATCTTCAAGATGCCGAAATTCAGAACCATGCAGATTGGCACGCCGGCAGTAGCCACGCATCTGCTGCAGAATCCGGCCCAGTTCCTGACACCCATCGGTTCATTCTTGCGCAAATCCAGCCTGGATGAATTGCCTCAACTGTGGAGCATCATTGCCAACGATATGAGTTTTGTTGGCCCGCGCCCGGCCTTGTTCAACCAGGACGACCTGATTGTCCTGCGGACCGAGCATGGCGTGGACCAGCTCTTGCCTGGCTTGACTGGCTGGGCGCAAATCAACGGCCGCGACGATTTGCCCATCCCTCAAAAAGTCCAGCTCGATGTTGCATATTTAAAACAACGTTCCCTGATGCTGGATATCAAGATCATTTTCCTGACATTTTTAAAAGTGGTCAGGCGTGACGGCATTACGCACTAATGTAATGCCGATGCCGTTGTTCTTGTACCAGCGGCATATATTTTTTACTACAACATACTGAGCTCATGCCTGAATTCGAAAACAAAATTGCCACCTTTGCGGACCTGAAGCAGCGCGTCGCAGCGCTGCCGAAGCCTGTCGTCATGACCAATGGTGTCTTTGACATTCTGCACCGTGGGCACGTGACCTACCTGGCCCAGGCACGCGCACTGGGCGCCTCGCTGATCGTGGCCGCCAATACAAACGCCTCGGTCAAGCGCCTGGGCAAGGGCGACGACCGCCCGGTTAACAACTGCGAAGATCGCCTGGCCCTGCTTGCCGCACTGGAGTCGGTCAGCCTTGTGGTCGATTTCGACGAGGATACCGCACTGGAAGTAGTATGCGAAGCGCATCCCGACATCTATGTCAAGGGTGGAGATTATCAAATGGACACCATTCCTGAAGGCCAGGCCGTACTGGCCTATGGCGGGCAAGCTGTAGCGATCGACTTCAAGCATGACCGCTCGACGTCCAAACTGCTGGCCAAGGTTCGCGGCAGTACAGCGAGCTGAAGAAACGGTACACGTTGATCAACTGCACAGGCTGCCTATTTAAAAGCATTTGCCGCCACAAAAAGGGGGCCGCGACAGAGGCGTTTCCATTAAAATAATGTGTGCCCACTCATCCCGAACCGGGCCACGCAAGTTACAACAGATAATGCTGTGAGAACAGTACTCAGGCATTTTCAGGACGTGGTAAGCGCGCGGCGGCATCATTCATCATGCCGGCAGACAAGTGTCGAGCTGTCTTATACCATTCATCTATTGTCGATAATGCTCCTGACAAAAGTTGCATGCAACGCATGCTGATTGCATTAATACAGGTCTATCGATTCGAATCACAATAATTAGTAACCACACAATGAAATCCATACTTGATTTATCACGGTTCCACAAACAGATGATCGCCGCGACGGCAGATTTATTTCTCCTGCCGATCACCTTTTGTATCGCTATTTTATTGCGTTACGATTCAGTCACATTAAGCCTGTTCGCCAATTATCTATATCTGATTATTGCGGTGCCACTCATTTCTCTACCCATATTCGTGCGCCTCGGCCTATATCGCGCAGTCATCCGCTTTATTGACCAGAAAATCATTTACTCGGTTGTCATCGGCGTGACCATTTCCGTCGCCTTGCTGGTCGCCTTGGCTGCATTCACGACGCACATGAACGGCATGTCGCGCGGAGTGTTTGGCATTTACTGGATCAGTGCGATCGCCTACATGGTTGCAAGCCGCTTCCTGGTCCGCGGCTTCCTGCTGCATCCTGGCCGCCAGCAAGGCATGGTCCGTGTCGCCATCTATGGTGCTGGCAAGGCCGGTACCCAGTTGGCAAGCGCCTTGCGTGCCGGCCATGAATACCTGCCTGTCGCTTTTATCGATGACAGCAAGGAATTGCGCGGCATCACCATTTCTGGCATGAAAGTTTACTCGTCAGCGGATTTGCCCAATGTCATCACACGCACGCGCATCAGTGAAATCCTGCTGGCTATGCCATCAATTTCGAAAAGCCAGCAAAAGCGCCTGCTCGACAAACTCGAACCGCTGAAAGTGCATATCAAGGTAACGCCACCCGTAGAGAGCCTGGTCAGTGGCGAACTACGTCTGCAGGATATTCGCAACATTGAAATTGAAGACTTGCTGGGACGCGATCAGGTTGCGCCGGAACCAGCCCTGATCTCCGCCTGCATTACCGGAAAATGCGTGCTGGTCAGCGGTGCCGGCGGCTCCATCGGTTCCGAATTGTGCCGCCAGATTATTGCCTTGAAGCCGACCCGGCTGATTCTGCTGGAAATGTCGGAATTTGCCCTGTACTCGATCAAGCAGGAGTTGCGAAATATCAAGTCAACGCATGCCTTGCAAGTCGAACTGGTACCGTTCCTCGGTAGCGTTCTCGACAGTGAAAAGTGCACGCGCATCATGACGACCTATGCGGTCGATACCGTCTATCACGCTGCCGCCTACAAACACGTGCCGCTGGTCGAGCACAACCCCATCGAAGGCATCCGCAACAATGTCTTCGGCACCCTGAGCATCGCCCAGGCGGCCATCGACAGCGGCGTGCAATGCTTCGTGCTGATCTCGACGGATAAAGCCGTACGCCCGACCAACGTGATGGGCACGACCAAGCGTCTGGCCGAGTTGATCTTGCAAGCCTTTGCGCGTAATCAGAAAGCCACTCGTTTCTGCATGGTGCGCTTTGGCAATGTACTCGGCTCATCCGGATCCGTGGTCCCACTGTTCCGCAAGCAAATCGAGGCCGGCGGCCCGATCACCCTGACCCATCCGGAAATCACCCGTTATTTCATGACCATTCCGGAAGCCGCACAACTGGTGCTCCAGGCCGGTGCCATGGGAGAAGGCGGCGATGTCTTCGTGCTCGACATGGGCGACCCGGTAAAGATCAGCGACCTGGCGGAACGGATGATCCATCTCAGCGGCCTGGAAGTCCGCAGCAAAACCTCGCCCGATGGTATCGCGATCGAGCACGTGGGACTGCGCCCAGGCGAGAAACTGTATGAGGAATTGTTGATCGGCGACAATGTAGAAGGGACCAGTCACCCGCTCATCATGCGTGCCCAGGAATCCGAGATTGCCTGGCAAACCTTGCGGAGCATGCTCAATGAGATGGATCTTGCCTGTAAGAAATTTGACTACGAAGCTGTCCGCGCCTCGCTGCTTTCCATCATCAAGGAATATAGTCCGCAATGCGGCATTGAAGACTTCATCTGGACCGAACAAGCCCGGCTGAACCAGTCCAAAGGCAGCGAACACAAGCCGGTTGACGCTTACCTGTAACACGCAGTCGGCTCCAACAAGGCTGGAACAGGACCTCGCGCTCCAACGGCACCTGCGCAGCCATGTATTTCATGGCTGCCTGCAAGCGCCCCTTTGCCCTTGGCAGCGCAGTCCGGAACAGGGGCTACTCCCCATCCTCATAGGCACCGCCGCTCCCGGCCTGGCCTGCACGTCAGACGCTGGGCGCTGCTTCTCGACTGCCTTGGCGAAGTGGGTGCGTGCTGAAAAGTTGATTTGAAACAGTATTGTCCTCTCCAAGCCTACTCTATTCCGCACGTCCACGTGACCATGCCACGAAGGGGGCAGCACAATAATGGCGCCAGATTACAGCAAGGTGGCCTCGCCGCCGACCGTGACACATTACAAATCGTCACAATTGGCAGGCGTGCCCAAGGAATGCTTCAGATATAATTAGCATACTTGTCAGAATTTTTACGTGAATAATGCTTTTTTCGACCTAATCCACATATTCAAAAAAAGAAAACTACAAGGCAAAAACAGAAAATTCATTCAAAATTAATTAATAAAAATATTCTATTGATCGCCGATGCGTGATTTTATGTCGAGTATATTAAAAAGAGAAAATATGCGCAAAGAAGAAACAACCATGGGGTATGACATTGACGACAACACTATCCCCGTCTCTGACCTCATGAAGGTGATCTGGAAGAATCGTTATGCCTTTCTGACTATTACTTCGCTCACCTTGATCACAGGCATCGGCGCCAGAGCAATCTTTTCAGAATATAAAAGTGAAGGTTTCTTACAATTCGGCGGTACCGTTCCCATCGTGCAGAAAGTCGATGAGAAGGACAAGGAACCAGATCCGGGTATTACACTGACGAACTACAAACGTTATGCCGCCGCATTCAAATCGAATGAACGCTTTACCGATTTTTTAAGCCAGCACAAGCTGGAACAGAATCCCGGCGTGGAAAATCTGCGCCGTTCCTTCTCGTCGCGGGAAGGGATATCCAAATGGATTGACCCCGTTTATCCGTTTACCAAGCTCGATGCCAAGGAATTGCTCGAAGAGCCAAAGGGCAGCAGCAACAATGTCATCGGCCTGCGCATCAGCTACGAGGATCAGGATCCGAAGAATGCCCAGGCGATGGTCGGATTGCTGGGACGTTATACCGTGGACACGATTATCTACATGATCTATTCCGATGACCTGCGTTTCAAGCATACGGAAATGACCGCGAAGATTACCAAGCTCGATAACGAAATCATCGAGAACAAGGAGCTTCTTGCTAAGTATCGGCGTACCGGCGATGACCTCAAGAAAATTGTCTCCCGATATCCTGACGTCGCGGGACAAAGTGCGCGCCAAGTCATTTCCGTTACCGATGACAGCGCCCGCTACCTGCCTCCCGTAACTCAACTCATGACGACCGAGGTACAGGCATCGACAGCGACGGAAAAGATTTATCGGGCGCGCCGCGAACAGCAGCAAAGCATTTTATTGCGTGAATATTACGACAAGGCGAAATCGCTGCTCGACGGCACCAAGTCGGGAGAGGACATCTTGCGTGGCCTGGATCAGGTCAAGGCAGAAATATTCAAAAACAAGGATCTGGAAGATGAAACCATCAAGGAAGTGTACAACAAAATCACTATCGATAATCAAATGGCATTGACCCAATACCTGGAGAAAAGCCGCTTCATCGCAGGTCCGAGTTTGCCGGAGAACCTGACTTTGCGCCTCTCGGTAACGATACTGTTCAGTTTATTCATCGGTATCGTGCTTGCCACCGGCCTGATCTTCGGCCGCCACAGCATCAGAAAAAACTAATCTCCACCACTACGCGCAGGTCCACAATGCCGCTCAGGTCAGACTGCGCGGCTTTTTTTTGCGCTTCGCACAGGATGATGGAAAAGGGAACCCCTGATTCGCAATTGGCATAGATGAGGATGAGCGACTTGCGATTCTGCTGGAAATTGCATTTTTTCTATCCGCCCTGTTACCATGCAATATCACCCCTGTCATAGGTGGAAGACCGCACACGACTGCTGCCTCGCCGGTCAAGACCAGGCTTCCCCGTCTGCCATCCTCGCCCCTGCCGCGCATGACTTGCCCCGATATGCAACGCCTAACCTGCGGATGCCTGTGCAATGTTGCGGAGTCGGCAAGCTAAATCGACGCGCCAACTCAAGGGCGGCATAAGTTCTTCACATGCAAGCCCTGCATATTCATGTTCCAGCCATGCACTTCGCGGCAAAACACCACCCACAAAAAATAATGCCCGGCATTCTTTCGAACGCCAGGCATTACCATATATCGTCATGTCCCTTGAGAAAATGTGGGGTCAGTGCTTTGGACTACCGCCCAACAGCACCGCAATTTTTTGCTTGGGTTTTGTCGCGACCGGTGCCAGCGTAGCCGCTGCGGGTGCCGCCTTGGCCGGCTCGTATGGCTTCAGGAACCAAGGATCGACCTTGTCGCGACGGGCGCCGGGACCGAAGGCGGGACGGGCGCCGCGCTCGGGGGAGCGGCTGTCGCGGCTCTCGCCGGCATGGCGGCTGTCGGCAGCGCGCGCCGGACGCGCTTCGCCACCTTCGCTGCGGCGCGGCGGACGGCGTTCGCTGTCGCTGCTGCGCGCTGGAGCGGGCGAGAAGCCGGCCAGTTCGCCGCGCTTGATGCTCTGCTTGATGAGTTTTTCGATATCGGCCAGCAGGCGCTCGTCCTTGTCCGAATAGATCGAGATGGCGTCGCCCGAGGCGCCGGCGCGGCCCGTGCGGCCGATGCGGTGCACGTAGTCTTCCGCGTTGTATGGCAGGTCGAAGTTGATGACGCAAGGCAAGTCCGAAATATCCAGACCCCGTGCGGCCACGTCCGTAGCGACCAGCACGTCGATCTCGCCCTTCTTGAACGCTTCCAGCGCCGCCATGCGTTCCTGCTGGCTCTTGTCGCCATGAATCGCCGTGGCGCTCATGCCTTCCTGCTCCAGCACGCGGGCCAGGCGCGAGGCGCCGATCTTGGTATTCGAAAACACGATGACCTGCTTCAGGTCGCGCTGGCGCAGCAAATGGGCTACCAGGGCGTGTTTCTGGTCTTCCGGCACCTTGTAGACCACTTGCGTGACCTTGTCGGCCGTCTGGTTGCTGCGCGCCACTTCGATCGTCAGCGGATCGTTAAGGAAAGTGCCGGCCAGCTTCTTGATTTCTGGCGAGAACGTGGCCGAGAACATCAGGTTCTGGCGTTGTTTCGGCAGCAAGTTGATGATGCGTTGCAAGTCAGGCAAGAAACCCATGTCCAGCATGCGGTCGGCTTCATCCATGACCAGCATCTGCACCTGACTCAGGCTGATGTTCTTTTGCTCGATATGGTCGAGCAAGCGGCCCGGCGTGGCGATGACGATTTCCACGCCGCCGCGCAGGATCACCGTTTGCGGCTTCATGTCCATGCCGCCGAAGACGACAGTCGAGCGCAGCGGCGTGTGCTTGGCATAGGCCTTGACGTTTTCAGCCACCTGCACGGCCAGTTCGCGCGTCGGCGTGAGGATCAGCGCGCGCACCGGGTGGCGCGCGGGCGACATGCTGCTGCTGGCATGCGCCAGCAGCAGCTGGATGATCGGCAGCGAGAAGCCGGCCGTCTTGCCCGTGCCCGTCTGGGCCGCGCCCATCACGTCGCGGCCCTGCAGCACCACAGGAATGGCTTGCTCCTGGATCGGCGTCGGGTGGGTGTAGCCCTGCTCGGTCAAGGCGCGCAGGATCTCGGGAGCCAGGCCAAAATCGGCAAAACGCACGGCGGGAGCATCGATGGGGGCGGGAGGTGCAACAGGCGCCGCTGCGGCGGCAGGCGCCGCGTCAGTGGCGATCGCCGGGCTAGGCGTAGGAGTCGATTCAGTTTCAGACATAAATTTTCTGGTGTGCCTCCGCACTGCGGAAGCCATGCTTTCTCAATAAACAACATTTCGGGGCGCAGACAGCTTCGTTTTGCAAGCCATAGATCATTGCTCTTGCGGCACCTCCGTGCTCCGGGACATGCTGTGCGGCGAGTGCGGAAGCGGTGAGGAGGTGTGCTGCGATGGCGGCGGAGATCGCGCCGGCGGAACATCGCGCGCAGAAGATACAATATCAGTGCTGTAAACGATACCCTAATTCACCGCAACTGTACACGGAAACCGTGATTTTTTAGCAAAAAGCGTTCCAGCTACAGCCTTCGGGAATGCCGTATCATGCTGGCTCTGACGCCCCTCGTTGCCGCCTTTCCCCACCATGC
>NZ_RFSK01000081.1 GCF_009923995.1 Janthinobacterium sp.
GCCCAGCGCCAGCACGGCCAGGGTCAGCAGCAGGTTGCGGCTGGTGCTGGCCACGGCGTCGATGTCGCGCGCTGTCGCGTCGATCGTCGCGCGCTGGTGCGCCAGCAAGTCCGACACCATCTTCTGGTACTTGGCGGCGGCCGGCACGAAGGTCTTTTCAAACACTTCGTTGGCGGCCTCGACCTGCGATTCGCCTTTCAGCTTGTAGACCTGGTCGCGCGAGCCGATGTACACCTTGCGCTGCTCCAGCAGGCCGGCGAACATGGCTTTTTCCTCGGGCTTGTCGATCAGGGCCTCGATCTTCTTTTGCAGCTCGGCCGAGCTGGCCGACGAGACTTTCGATTCTTCGGCGAAATAGCCGCTCAGCGAGGTGTCGCTGCTGCGGGCAATCGCGATGGTGCGGCGCACGGCGCTGTCGATGCGGCCATACCAGTCGGAAATATAGCGTTCCTTGGCCAGCGGCTGCTCCATCATGACGCGCGTGGCGCTGGCCACGTCGTGCAGGCGCCAGACGCTGATGCCCGTAATGAGCATGGAAAACAGCAAAATCACGGCAAAACCGAGTCCCAGGCGGACACCGATGCTGACGTTGCGTAATAAATTCATGTGACTATCCTAAAAAAACCGGTTGCCGGCGCGGCGCCATGGCGGGCAGCCTGGCGTGGCAGGTGCTGGCTGGCTGCGGCATCCAAAGCGGGCGTGACAAGTGAAACTGGCGCACGGTTCGCGTGAACCGTGCGCCAGGAAATGCGCTAGCGTGCGCCTTGCAGAAAGAGCAAGCAATGCTTGGGGTCAATTGTTTCTAAAAAAACCTACTCGGCACAGGGGTATCCGGACATGGTCGGCGCAACGCCGTCCCGGACGCTTCCTGGCGGCTTAGGCGGCCAGCTTCTCGATGAGGCCCATCTCGGCGCTGGACATCAGCTGGTCGATATCGACGAGTATCAGCATGCGCTCGTCGATGGTGCCCAGGCCGATCACGTATTCCGTGTTGATCGAGCGGCCCATGTCGGGCGCCGGCTTGATCTGTTCCGGCAGCAGGGTGGTGACGTCGGAAACGCGGTCGACGACCATGCCGACGACGCGGTTGCCGATGTTGAGGATGATGACGACGGTGAACTGGTCATAGCTGGGCGTGCCCAGGTTGAACTTGATGCGCATGTCGACGATCGGCACGATGATGCCGCGCAAATTGACGACGCCCTTGACGAACTCGGGGGCGTTGGCGATGCGGGTCGGCGTTTCATAGCTGCGGATTTCGCTCACTTTCTGGATGTCGATGCCGTATTCTTCCTGGCCCAGGGTAAACGCCAGATATTCGGCAGCCTTGGCGACAGCCGCGCCCGATTCGCTGGAAATGGTGCTCATGTTGATCCTTTAGAAAAAACGCCGGATGCGCGCATGGCATTCGTGGTGCCTGGCGTTAAAGAACAGCGAATTAAAATTGCAATACGGCAATATTAACGCATGTAAATTTGACGTGCACTAAAAAAGCGCACGTGGGCATAATTTACTATCTTTAAGGCAATCTTCTGTGGCAAAGCCGATACCAGGATCGTCGCGGCCCGCGTTTATTTCACGAGCGTGTTGTCAATGACGTCATCGAAGAAGGCATATTCGAAGCGGTACATGAAATCCATGGCGCACGGCACGCCGTGGCACAGGCCGGGCTTGAATTTTTCCTTGCTCAACAGAATCGCGCCGTAATACGCCATGCGCTCGTTCGAGGCCGAATACACGCTCACGTCGCCCACATTGCCTTCCGCATCGACCGACAGGATCAGCTTCATCTCGCCCCCGCCGCCGATGCGCCGGTGCACCTCGCGCAACTGCACGATGCTCGGGCCCAGCCCCCGCACGGGGAATGGCGGCTCGTCATCCGCCGCCATGGGGGAATACACGGCGCGCAGCCTGGCCTTGTATTCCGCACTGAGTTCCCCGTACGTCTGGTTCAGCGGCAGCCAGCTGTCGCGCAGGGCATCGCGCCGGATATGCGTGCCCGTGGCGGGCGTCTCTTCCTTGTAGTTCAGCGCGGGATTCTTATACGCCAGCAGTGGCGGGCAGGTCAGCATGGCAGCAAGCAGGATCAGGGTGGTTCGCATGGTGGCTTTCAGAGTGGAAGAAAACAGGCCCGGGCGCGTGCCCGCCCAGGCTGGAAAAACATGCCGCAAAGCTAGTTTGCATTAAAAGCAAGAAAAAAACAATATCGCGCCACGGCGGCCGGCAGCGGCATGGCCGTGTGGCACAATAGGGCGCTTTTCCCCGGATATTCAGGATCGCGCCACATGACAGACAGCAGTTCCCTCACCCTTTGGCAACCCCGCCTGCTGGCCCTGGCTACGGCCGGCCTGGGCGACGACGGCGCCCACGACATCAACCACTTGCAACGCGTCTGGCGCAATGCCGCCCTGCTGCTGCAACAGCATGCCGAGGCCGATGCGCTGACCGTGATGGCCGCCTGCTACCTGCACGACCTCGTCAACCTGCCGAAAAACCATCCCGAGCGCCACCTGGCCTCGCGCCAGGCGGCCGCGCTGGCCTGCCGCCAGCTGGCGGAACTGGACTTTCCGGAAGACAAACTGGCGGGCGTGGCCCACGCCATCGCCACCCACAGTTTTTCCGCCGACCTGACACCCACCACCATCGAGGCGCAGATCGTGCAGGATGCCGACCGCATCGACGCGCTGGGGGCCGTGGGACTGGCGCGCCTGTTTTACACGGCGGCGCGCATGGACAGCGCGCTGGCGCATGGCACGGACCCGCTGGCCGCCCACCGCCCCCTCGACGACAAGGCGTACGCCCTCGACCATATCGTCACCAAGCTCGACAAGCTGCCCGGCAAGATGCAGACGCGGGCGGGCCGCGCCCTGGCCGAACAGCGGCTGGCCGTGCTGACGGATTTCCGCGCCGCCTTCGCCGGGGAATGGGGAATTGCAGCCTAGCATGGGTGGCGATAGCCAGCACGGCACATGCTGTCTATAATATAAGGCTCAGCTATCGCGCCGCGGCGCCAGCAGCAAGCTGGCACGCCCGGACGCAACGCCAACAACTGAACCCCGCCGGCCGCACGGCGGCGCGGGGTGCGCGCCGAAAGCATGCATGTCCGATAAAACCAGCCACGACCGCCCTTCCCCATCCGCCGCCGCGCCCGCGCGCGCCGGCAACCTCAACTTCATCCTCGTCTGCGTCTTCATCGATATGCTGGGCATCGGCCTGGTGGTGCCCGTGCTGCCCATCCTGATCGGCGACTATGTGAGCGGCAAGGAAGCGCAGGCCTTCTGGTACGGCATCATGGCCGCCGTCTTCGGCTTGCTGCAATTCATCTTCATGCCCATGCTGGGCGCCATCAGCGACCGCGTGGGCCGCCGTCCCGTGCTGCTGTATTCGATGGCGGGCATGGGCGTGAACTTCCTCGCCACGGCGCTGGCGCCGAACCTGGCCTGCCTGTTCATCGGCAGGGTCATCGGCGGCATCTCGTCGGCCAGCATGTCCGTCGCGTCCGCCTATGCATCCGACATTTCCACGCCGGACAACCGCGCCAAGAGCTTCGGCAAGATCGGCGCCGCCTTCGGCCTGGGCTTCATCTGCGGTCCCATGCTGGGCGGCCTGCTGGGCGACGTCAACCTGCACCTGCCCTTCTTCGTGGCGGCGGGGCTGTCGGCGGCCAATTTCCTGTACGGCTACTTTTTCGTCCCCGAATCGCTGGCGCCAGGCCCCCGCGCGCCGTTCACCCTGGCCCGCATCAACCCGTTTGCCGCCCTGCTGAAACTGGTGCGCCGCGTGGACATCCGCGGCCTCGTGCTGGCCTTCGGCCTGATGACGTTTGCGCAGATGATGCTCAACACCACCTGGGTGCTGTACACGCACTTCCGCTTCGACTGGACGCCGCGCCAGAACGGCATCGCCCTGTTCTGCGTGGGCCTGTGCGCGGCCGTGGTGCAGGCGGGCCTGCTGGGCCTGCTGATCAAGCGCCTGGGCGAAGTGCGCCTGTCCCTGCTGGGCATGGCTTCGGGCGCCCTCACCTACCTGCTGTACGGCCTGGCCACGCAAGGCTGGATGATGTACGCCTTGATCCTGTGCAACCTGCTGGCCTTTGCCGCCGGACCGGCCCTGCAAGGCATCATTTCAAAGGCGTCGGACGCCAGCGAACAGGGTGAACTGATGGGTTCCTTGCAGTCGATCAGCAGCCTGGGCATCATCATCATGCCTTTGCTGGGCAGCATGATCCTCGGACAAGTGAGCCACCTGCCGCCACAGGACTGGCGCATCGGCAGCACCTTCTTCCTGTGCGCCATCATGCAAACCCTGGGCATCCTCGTGGCCTGGCGCTACTTCAAGGCGCGGCGCGCGGCGAGCATTGCGGTTTCCACCACAAAGTAGTCAGCAGGATAATATTGTATTTAGGAAATAAATAGGCGAGAATGGAGCAATCAGCCGCGCGTTACCGACGCCCGGCATTCGATGGTGAGCAAGGATGGGTATGACTGACTTTTATTCCAGCGCCTGGCGCCGAACCGTGGCCATGCTGGCGCTGGCGTTGCCGTCCCTGGCGGGCGCACAATGCTCGCGCGATATCCAGGTGCCCGTCTCGGCCATCGGCGCCAGCGTGGTGGTCAACGGCGCCAGCATCAGCGGCATCTACCCGGATCTGCTGCGCAGCCTGGGCGCCAAGGCCGGCTGCAACTTCATCTTCACGGCCGTGCCCCGCGCGCGCCTGGAAGCGATGTTTGAGGCGGGCAAGGCGGACTTGCTGATACCGGCCAGCAGCACGCCGCGGCGCGACCAGCACGGCCTGTTCATCCCCATGCTGGGCAACCGTCCCCTGCTCATCTCGCTGCAAGGGACGCGCGCGCCCATCAACACCATGCAGGACCTGATCGAGCGGCGCGAACTGCGCGTGGCGCTCGTGCGCGGCTACGACTACGGCGCCTCCTACCAGGCGCTGGCCAAGGACTTGAGCAGCCAGGGCCGGCTGTTTTATGAAGTCGATGCGCTGTCCGTGGCGCGCCTGATGCAAAGCGGCTTCATCGACGCCACCATCATGGGGCCCACCATCCTCGCCGGCGTGGCGCAAAACGACGCGCGCGTGTACGGCCTCGTCGACCGCCTGCGCCTGGAAGCGCTGCCGGAGTTGCCGTGGGGCATGAGCGGCGTCTATCTGTCGCGCAAGTCGCTGACCGCGGAAGACCAGGCCACCCTGCGCGAACTGCTGGAAAAGGCGGGCCGCTCGGGAGTGCTGATGGAAGGCTTCCAGCGCCACCACCGGCAGGAACTGCTCTCGCTGAGCATCCGTCCCCGCTAAGGCCGGCGCATGTCCGGCCTGGTCGTCGCCGTCGTCCTGTTCGCCGCCCTGCTGCACGCCAGCTGGAATGCCATCGTCAAGTCGGGCAAGGATACGTTTCTTACCACCGTGCTCGTTTCCGTGGGCGCGGCCCTGATCTCGCTGGCCGTCCTGCCCTTCGTCGATGCGCCCGCCGCCGCCAGCTGGCCCTACCTGGCTGCCTCGGCCGTGGCCCAGCTGGCCTACTATTCGCTGCTGGCGGCCGCCTACCGGGCGGGCGACATGAGCCACGCCTACCCGCTGATGCGCGGCAGCGCCCCCCTCATCGTGGCGCTGGCCAGCTGGCCTCTGATCGGCGAACGTCTTTCGCTCATGCAGATGGGCGCCGTCGGCTGCATCTGCGCCGGCATCCTGGCCCTGTATGTGTCCGCGCGCCAGCCCGCCATGGGCGCCGCGCCGACAGGCGCGGGACGCGCCACCGCCTTTGCCCTGGGCAACGCCTGCGTCATCGCCAGCTATACCCTGATCGACGGCCTCGGCGTGCGCCTGTCCGGCGCGCCGGCCGCCTACACCATGTGGATTTTTGTGCTGAACGGCGCGGGACTCTTGCTGTGGACGGTGCTGCGCCGCCGTGCCGGCCTGCTGGCGTATGCGCGAACGCAATGGCATCTGGCCGCCTTCGGCGGTTTCGGCACCCTGGCCTCGTACGGCCTGGCCCTGTGGGCCATGACGCAGGCCCCCGTTGCCGCCATCGCCGCCCTGCGCGAAACGTCGATTTTGTTCGCCATCGCCATCGCGGCCCTGTTCCTGCGCGAAAAAATCAGCCCCCGCCGCTACCTGGCCATCGGCCTGATCGCGGCGGGCGCCATCCTCATGCGCATGGGCTGACGCCCGCCTTCGCCGCCTACTCGTTCGGCGCGATGGGCAGCTCGATGGCGCTGGCCGCCCCTGCCGCGTGGTACACGCGCTGCGTCGCCTTCTGATAATCGCCGGGCTGGGCCAGGAAAATGTTCGGCACGAAGGTTTGCGGATTGCGGTCGTACAGGGGGAACCAGCTCGACTGCACTTGCACGGCGATGCGGTGGCCGGGCAGGAAGACGTGATTGGCGTTCGGCAAGGCGAAGCGATAGCGCTCGATCTTGCCGGCAGGAATCGCCGTCGGATGCTCGAAGCTGTCGCGGTAGCGGCCGCGGAAGATATCCATCGCCACGCCCAAGTGATACCCGCCCAGGGCCGGCTGCGACGGCACTTCGTCCGGATACACGTCGATCAGCTTGACCACCCAGTCCGCATCCGTGCCGCTGGTGGCGGCAAACAGGTTCACCATCGGCGCGCCGGCGATGCGCACGGCCGTCTTCAGCGGCGCGGAAACATAGCTGAGCACGTCCGTGCGGTCCGCATAGCCGCGCTGGTCGCTGACCAGCCACGGCTTCCACACGTCGCCATCGTTCAGGCGCACGGGACGGGGCACGAAGGGCACGGGCTTGGCGGGATCGGCCACGTAGTCGTCGAAGGCGCCGCTGGCCGCATCCGCAGCACTGGCGGGCGCCGCAAAGCCCAGTTTGTTACCATCCTGCAAATAGATGGGCGTCAGCTTCGTCTCGCACGTTTCGCAGGCCAGCGGCCACTGCTGCAGGCGCTGCCACTGGTTCGTGCCGCTCTGGTACGACGTCACGGGCGCCGTGTTCGCTTCCGGCGCGCCATCCTTCAGGTACTGGTTGAGGAAGGGCTGCATGACCTTTTCGCGGAACTGGCGCGCCGTGTCGCCGTCAAACTTCAGGACGCCCAGGCTGGAACCTTCATAGTTGACGCCGCTGTGGCGCCACGGGCCGATGGCCAGGTAGTTGAGGTTGTTGCGCTTGTCGCGTCCTTCCATGGCCCAGTAGCTGGCGTACGGCCCGTAGATATCTTCCTGGTCCCATTGCCCCACGACGTGCATGGTAGGCACGATCAGCGGACGCTTCGCGAGGATTTTATCCAGCGCCTGTTCCTGCCAGTACCTGTCGTAGGCCGGATGCTCGAACAGCTTCTTCGTGTAGGTCAGCTTGTCGATGCCGAACTTCTTCGCGTAGTCGCCAGCCGAGCCGATGCGCAGATACGCCTCGTAATCGTCGTAGACGCCCAGGGCCGGCGATTCGCCGCCGCCCCGCACGCTCGTCTGGCCCGCGATGTAAGACAGGCTGGGCATGCGGAAGGCGCCGTTATGGAACCAGTCGTCGCCGCGCCAGCCATCGACCATGGCGCTCATGGGGATGGCCACCTTCAGGGCCGGATGCGGGTCCACCAGGGCCATCAGCACCGTATGGCCTTCGTAGGACGAACCCAGCATGCCCACCTTGCCATTGCTTTCCGGTACGTTCTTCACCAGCCAGTCGATGGTGTCCCACGCATCCGTGACGTTGTCCACCTTGGTATTGTTGAGCGGGCCGCGCACGGGCCGCGTCATCACGTAGTCGCCTTCCGAGCCATACTTGCCGCGCACGTCCTGGAACACGCGGATATAGCCGTTTTCCACCAGGGTGTCGTCGCCCTGCGGCAAGGTGGCCAGCATGCTGGGACTGGCCGCGCGCTGGGCACGCCGCGCCGCATTGTAGGGCGTGCGCGTGAGCATGATGGGGGCGCGCTGCGCGCCCTTCGGCACGACGATCACCGTGTACAGCTTGACGCCGTCGCGCATGGGCACCATCACGACGCGCTTGACGTAGTCGTTCAGGTCGGGCATCACCAGCTTGGCGCCGATATCGGGCGTCATCGGCGGCGTTTGCGCCAGCGCGGGAGGGCTGAACAGGGTACTGACCAGCAGGGCCAGGCCGCCCAGGCGGACGGGGGATACGACAGGCATACGCTTCTCCAAAAAATTCATGTCGGCAATAGTACCCGGAAAGCAAGGTTGACATGCATCAGACACGCGGCGCCGGGACACGGCGCGCCGCAGATAAATCGGGGCGCAACTTGACAGAACGCGTGCGAACTGCAACCATAACGCCATGAAATTTATCCCGTCACAACACGCCTGCTTGAATTGGTGGTCCCGCTCACTTTCGCGCGGCCACTGCATAGTGATGTGAATTTGATCCACGCCGCCTCGATCGGTGGCGTAACAGGCTCAGCCTGGATCAACCCCGATGCAGGCGGCTCAAAAGGAAACTTGATGAGCTTGCCTAACACCCCAGATACCCCCGACACCGACAACACCCCGGCCGCGCCCCTGTCGGCCGCCGCCATCGCCTCGCAATCCGTGATCCTGACGGGCGACCGCCCCACCGGTCCCTTGCACCTGGGCCACTTCGTCGGCAGCCTGCGCGACCGCGTCGCCTACCAGAACAGCTACAAGCAATTCATCATGCTGGCCGACGCGCAGGCGCTGACGGACAATATGGACGACATCGACAAGGTGCACCGCAACGTCGTCGAAGTGGCGCTGGACTACCTGGCCGTCGGCATCGATCCGACGAAGACCACGGTGTTCATCCAGTCGCAGATCCCGGAACTGGCGGAGCTGACCTTTTACTACCTGAACATCGTCACCGTGGCGCGCCTGGAGCGCAACCCCACCGTCAAGGAGGAAATCCGCCTGCGCGGCTTCGAGCGCGACATTCCGGCGGGTTTCCTCACCTACCCGGCCAGCCAGGCGGCCGACATCACGGCCTTCAAGGCCGGCGTGGTGCCCGTGGGCGAAGACCAGATCCCCATGATCGAGCAGACGAATGAAATCGTGCGCCGCTTCAACCGTATGTACAACCGCGAAGTATTGATGGAATGCAAGGCGCTGGTGCCCGACATCGGCCGCCTGCCCGGCATCGACGGCAAGGCGAAGATGAGCAAGTCGCTGGGCAACACCATCAACCTGGGCGCCACCCCGGCCGAAATCACGGCCGCCGTGAAAAAAGTCTACACGGACCCGCTGCACCTGCGCGTGGAAGACCCGGGCCACCTGGAAGGCAACGTGGCCTTCACCTACCTGGACGCGTTTGACCCGGAAAAAGCGGCCCTGGCGGAAATGAAAGCCCATTACGTGCGCGGCGGCCTGGGCGACAGCATCGTCAAGAAGCGCCTGGACGTGGTCTTGCAGGAATTGCTGGCGCCGATCCGCGCCCGCCGCGAAGAGTTCGCC
Source organism: Janthinobacterium sp. (assembly GCF_009923995.1). Taxonomy (GTDB): domain Bacteria; phylum Pseudomonadota; class Gammaproteobacteria; order Burkholderiales; family Burkholderiaceae_D; genus Janthinobacterium. The sequence continues at coordinate 9,396 of NZ_RFSK01000081.1, forward strand.
AAGGACAAGGGCCAGGTCATCCAGATGCTGAAGGAAGGCACCTTCAAGGCCCGCGAAGTGGCGGCCCGCACGGCCGATGAAGTCAAGTCGGCGCTGGGCCTGAATTACTTCTAATTACCACCGCCAACAGCAAACTGATGCGCCCTGCCGGAGTCGGGTAAAATCCCGCTTCCGCCAGGGCTGTTTTTTTGCCTAACCCAACAGCAAAGTCCGGGGTCGGACCCTCAGGGTCCGACCCCGGCACTTGTCTTAGGGGCACCACATATTGAAACGTAGCTAATGACCGATACCGCCATCGAACAGCTCCTGCAGCAGCATTTTTCCATCGATGCGCTGCAACGCTCGCCCGCGCCCCTGCAGCAGGCGCTGCGCATGCTGGGCGGCTGGCTGGCCGCCGACCGCGACGCGCCGTATCCGCACGTGCCGTACGCGCAACTGCTGACGCAACTGTCCGACACGCGCCTGCCCGCGCACGGCATGCCCGTGGCCGAGTTCCTGCAGGAACTCGACACCACCGTGCTGGCCAATACGGCCCAGCTGAACCATCCGCAATACATCGGCCACATGACCCAGGCCCTGCCGTGGATCAGCGTGCTGGCCGAAGCGTTCACGGCCACCCTGAACCAGAACCAGGTCAAGATCGAGACGGCTTACGTGTCGACCCTGATCGAAAAGCAGATCCTCGGCTGGCTGCACCGCCAGGTCTACCAGCAGCCCGACGCCGTCTACGCGCAGGCCATGGCCGCCACCAGCGGCGCGCTGGGCAACGTCGTCAATGGCGGCACCATGGGCAACTTGACGGCCCTGGCCGTGGCGCTGGAAAGCCAGTTGACCGGCACGCGCAAGCGGGGCCTGTTCGCCGCCATGCAGGATACCGGCCATGCGGGGCTGGCCGTGATCGGCTCGGCCCGCAGCCATTATTCCGTGAAAAAGGCGCTGGCCACCCTGGGCCTCGGTGAAAACGCCTTGCACCTGGTGGCCGTCGACCGCGACAACCGCATCGACATCGCCGCCCTGGAAGCGACGATTGCGGACTTGAAATTGCGCAATATCAAAGTCGTCGCCATGATCGGCATCGCCGGCACGACGGAAACGGGCGCCATCGATCCGCTGGCCGCCATGGCGGCCATTGCCGCACGGGAAAGCATCTGGTTCCACGTGGACGCGGCCTGGGGCGGCGCCCTGCTGATCGCGGAACAGTACCGCCCGCTGTACGACGGCATAGCCCTGGCCGACTCCGTCGTCATCGACGGGCACAAGCTGCTGTGGGTGCCGATGGCGCAAAGCATGGTGCTGTTCAAGGACAGCGCCAGCCTGAACCTGCTGAAACACAACGCCAACTACATCCTGCGCGACAACTCGGGCGACCTGGGCCAGACTTCGCTGGAAGGCTCGCGCCGCTTCGACGCCCTGAAACTGTGGACCTCGTTCAAGGTGCTGGGCGTGTCCGGCTACGCGACCCTGCTGCAACAGGCGGCCACCCTGTCCGGCCAGTTGCAGGACTTGCTGGCCGACCAGCAGGATTTCGAACTGCTCACGCGCTCGGACACCTTCATCCTCACCTACCGCTACGTGCCGGCACACTTGCGCCAGCGCATGGACGCCCTGCTGGCCAACGGCCAGGTCGAGCAAGCCTCCGAACTGAACAAGCAGCTCAACACGCTCAATGCCAAGCTGCAGAACCGGCAAAAGGCGGAAGGCCGCAGCTTCGTGTCGCGCACGGTGCTCGAATCGACGCGCTACCCGGGTCCCACCAACGTGCTGCGCGTGGTCATGACCAACGTCAGGACACGCCCCCACCACTTGCGCGCCATCCTGGCCGAACAGCGGGCCATCGGCCAGGCGCTGACGGCGGAACTGGGCTTGCCGGATTGATTATTATCAAAATTCAATAGTCTGCGTCACGCGACAGTGCTAGAATTTTGGCTGGAGATGGCATTCCTCCCACGGATTTCTTCGTGAACCGCCTTCGGGCTGATGATGCCTGCACGCTTTCCTGGACAACCGGAAAGATGCAGGCACGCGCGCCGCGTTCATGCATCGTCCGCCGCCTGTCCAGGTCCGACCCACGCCAGACTGGACACGCACGATGACACGACCTCCGCCTTCCCTGACTGCCCTTGCCGATTTATTGTTGCACCTCTTGAAATGGCTGCTGATCGCCGCTGCCGTGGCCATCCTGGCCGGCACCGCTTCGGCCGCTTTCCTGTTCGCCCTGGACTGGGCCACGCGCACGCGGCTGGCACAAGCCTGGCTGATCTGGCTGCTGCCGGTGGCCGGCTTCGCCGTCGGCTGGCTGTATCTGCGCTACGGCAGCGCGGTCGAAGGGGGCGCCAACCTGCTCATCGACGAAATCCACGACCCGAAAAAAATCATCCCCCTGCGCATGGCACCGCTGGTGCTGGGCGCCACCGTCGTCTCGCACCTGTTCGGCGCCTCCGTGGGACGCGAAGGCACGGCCGTGCAGATGGGCGGCGCGCTGGCGGACCAGCTCACGCGCCTGTTCCGCCTGGACCAGGAAGACCGCCGCATCATCCTCATGGCCGGCATCAGCGCCGGCTTCGCTTCCGTCTTCGGTACGCCGCTGGCGGGCGCCCTCTTCGGCCTGGAAGTGCTGGCCATCGGCCGCCTGCGCTACGAAGCCATGCTGCCCTGCCTGCTTGCGGCCGTCATCGCCGACCAGGTGGGCCTGCTGTGGGGGGTGCAGCATACGCACTACGCCGTGCCCTTGATTCCCGCCATCTCGGCCTGGACCCTGGCCGCGATGGTCGTCGCCGGCGTGCTCTTCGGCGTGACGGGCAAGGTGTTTGCGCAAGCCACGCACGGCGTGAGCGGCTGGATGAAACGCAAGATCGCCTACGCCCCCCTGCGCCCGCTGGCCGGCGGCGTCGTCGTCGCGCTCGCCGTGTGGCTGCTGGGCACGGACCGGTATATCGGCCTGGGCATTCCCACCATCGTCGATGCCTTGCAGGGGCCGCTGCCTGCGTATGACTTCCTCGGCAAGATGGCATTTACCATCGTCTCGCTGGGCACGGGCTTCAAGGGCGGCGAAGTGACGCCCCTGTTCTTCATCGGCGCCACCCTGGGCAATGCGCTGGGGCCGCTGCTGCACCAGCCCGTCACCTTGCTGGCCGCCATCGGTTTCGTTGCCGTGTTTGCGGGCGCCGCCAACACGCCCATCGCCTCGACCCTGATGGCCATGGAATTGTTCGGCGCCGGGATCGGCGTGTACGCGGCCATCGCCTGCGTCGTGGCCTACCTGTTTTCCGGCCACGCGGGCATTTACCGGGCGCAGCGTGGCGGACATGCCAAGCGACAACTAGCCCCGCCGAAAAATGACAAGCGAAGTTAAAGACTGCTCGCTACCGGCAAGTCCATATCCGGCTTCCAAGCTAGCGCAAAGGCATCAGCAGCGGCGATTTTGCCGGCATCAAGCGCCGCCGCCAAGGACGTGCACCGCTCCGCGCCAAATTGGCTATCGACATGTGTAGCAAGCTTACAATAGGTGTAGGACAGCACGGGATCGGCCTGCACACCCTGCCCGTTTTCATATAAACCGGATAGACTGAGCAACGAGGCGCTTTGCCCGCCCTTGGCTGCCAGGCGATATAACGTCAACGCCTGGGCATAGTCCTGCGCGACGCCTTTGCCGTTCTCATACATATCTGCCAGGTTATTCGTGGCCACCAGATTGCCATCGTCTGCCGCCAGTCGATACAGGCTAAACGCCCGGCTGAGGTCACGCTTGACGCCCAATCCACGGGCGTAAAAGTAAGCCAGCCTCGCCCTGCCTTCGGCATTGCCCTGCTCATCGAGCCGCTGATAAAGTGCTATGGTTTTGGACTTATCTTCCGGCACCCCCAGGCCATGATAGTAAATGTTACCCAAGGCCAACATTCCGGTCGCATTGTCTTGTGCTGCAGCACGGGTAGCCCAACGCAGGGCCTTGGGATAATTCAAGTGCAAGTTGCCCAGGTAATAGACTGCCAGTGCCCCCTGCGCCTGCACGATATTGCGCTCCGCAGCCATGCGCATATAGACGAATGCCTGCTGCATATTCTGTACAACGCCTTCCCCGCGTTCATAGGAGAGTGCCAGGTTATATGCCGAGTTTCCACTCCCCGCTTCGGCGGCCTTCGCATACCACTGTACCGCCGCGGCCTGGTCCAGCGGGACGCCCTCACCAGCCCAGAACATCCACGCCAGCGCATTCATGCCCCCCTCGTCGCCGTTCGCCGCAGCCAGCTCAAACCAATGCTTGGCCAGCTGATAATCCTGCGGAATATACTTTCCGTGTAAATATAAGGTGCCCATTTCATATTGTCCCGCGGAGTAACCCGCATCCGCGCTGGCGCGCCATTTTTCCACAGCCGTCGCATAATCTCCGCGCTTGAAAGCAGCCTGACCTAGATAGAAGTTTTCGTCTCGTTGTTTCAACCTGTCAACTTCCTTCCGCGCCCGTTCATATTGGGCAGAGCTGCGCAAGCCATCCACCTCATACCACAGGAAACCCCGCCTAGCCACCAACAGATCGTTGGCCAGCAGGGCTTGCTGAGCGATATAGAACCAGCTGTCGTTCAATGCCAGCTCCCGCTTATCGGCCGGAAACGTGTCTATCAGATTGAGCAAGGCATCCGTACCAAGCTCCCCAACCAGCATCGCCAGCAAGGGACGAGGCCAGACACCATCCGGAATTTCCCTGGCCAACTGCTCTACCTTGGGGGACAAAGGCTGCCGCGCTCTCTGTGCCAGGATGATCTCGTCAGCCAGGTCCAAACCTGCGGCGATGCTCGTGCCGGCAGCGCCCCGTGCGACCCGATAAGCCGACATGGTCGCAAGGGCGGCATGGTCGTCGCCAGCATATGCCTGTGCCCAGGCCAGTTCACGCCAGTACGGGCTGTCGTCATGCAAGGAAACACTTTGAAAGAGGGAAACACTCTGAGTAAATTCTCCCAGCACATAGGACAAGCGCGCCAGACACAGCGCTGCATCGGCGCCCGTCTCCTCCCGCAACGCCTGCGCCGCTGTTCCGAACATGGCCCATATATCGTCCGTCGCCAGGTCGCTCAGGCGATATGCACTGATGAGCAGATCGCACGCCTTCGCCATACTTTCCGGTGTAGTCTTGTTTGCCTCCATGGACTGCCAAACGGCATGGCCGCTTCTAGCGACCAGCATGGCATCGCGCTCGCGCAAGGAGAATGACATGGCGCTCACCTCCGGCGTATCCACCGCATCGTAGGGAATGCGGAAAGCCGATTCCGCATACGCTCCCAGCAATTTCGCCTGTGCATGCAAGGCTGGTACGTCGGCCGCAGGCACGACAGCCTGCTTGACCCGATAATCAAGCATGTAGTCGAGGACATTACCTTTTAGCGTCAACTCGCTGCGCGCGCTGAAAACAGGATTATCGATAACCTTGCTGCCTATGTCCTGATTGACGCGCACGGTAGGCGGCCACTCGATCCGCAGGCGATAGCGCGACGCATACCTCCCCTTGGGCAACGCCAGGGGGTAATTGCGCACGATTTTTTTCGGCAGTCCCAAGCTTCCTTCCAGAATATGGCTGGCATAGTCGATCACATAAGCGCCATCCTCCTGGCGCACAGGCCTGGGCAGCTTGTAGCGCCCCGACATGGTAAAGACATTCGCCTCTGTATCATCCTCCATGCGGGGCGGAGTCATCAACGCCAAGCCCGGGTACAGGCTTTCATAGCGTTCCAGCATGCTCTTCGCCAAGTCGTTGCTGGACAGGCGGGGCGCCGCCGCGCGCATCGCCTCGGCATAAGCACCACGGAAGATTTGGCGCGTCTCCAGAACGGCATCGCCATCGAAGCTGCCGATGCTGATGTGGTCAGAGTGTTCGTACACGGGTCCTGCATCGCCGGGCTCGGGCAACACCGTCAAACCTGTAGATGCAGTGTCAACCACCAGTCCGTATGCGCCCGCAAAGACCGTAGTAAGCTTCTCCAGCGTCAATTTTTGTCCACTTGCAACTGGGTCCACATAGTAAGTGCGGTCGTCTAGCCGCACTTGCACGACCACGTGGTCAAACATGGCAGGCGAGGCGATGATTTTCGCTGGCGCCTTCGGTGCACGGGCGTTGAGCAAGACCAGGCGGGCGGGTATTCCTAGCTGCTGGAGCAAGCTGACCAGTAGGTAACTTTTATCCTTGCAATCACCGTAGCGCCGCTTGAGCACGGTATCCGGCGTGTGCGGACGATGCGAATTCTCGCCGATGGAGACGCTGAAGTAACGGATTTCATCTTGGACCCAGCGCAAGGCCGTGCTCACCCGTGCAGCTGGGGTCGATTGCCGGCTTATTTGGTCCGCCAGCGCCTTCAAGGCCGGCGTGACCGGCGCAGGGGGAAACAGGCCGTTGGCCCACCTGGCGACGCTGTTCCAGTCGTGGTGCTCACTCATCTGCAGCGTGCGTCCAGGCATATAGTCGCTGGGAACGAACTCTTCCGATTCAAGAGCTTCCAGGCCCCGCTGCTCGAAATACAGCCGCTCTGTGTGCCCCTGGCGGGAAATATGAGGTGTCAACGGTGCAGCTTGAAAATCGCCCAGCAGGCGCCAATGCATGGGGCGGTCGTGAGGATGAAACACCGTCAGGCTGCGACGCTCGACGGGCATCCAGGCATCCCAGGAAAACTCACTGGACCATTGCTTGCCAAACACCGGATTGCTGCCCTCGATACTGTAGGTAATCCACAGAGTGTCGCCCACGCGTATGTCGTCTAGCAATAATTGCAGCGTCATTGCCCCCTCGTACAGGCCCGCATCAATACCGGTTTCTCGTTCGAGCAGCCGTACATTGACGCCCTGCGTACGATCCAGTCGCTGTGTGCCACGCAAGATGACCAGGCGATGCAAATGCAGTTTCTGATACGCGGGGAAATAGTCGATGCCGAACTGGCCGATGGCAGCCAACGCCGACTGCTCATTGACCTGAATGGCACGATTGTGCAGCACCGCACTCCTGCCCCCCACCCATGCCTGGGTCTCGGCCAGACGCATCACGGCGGGATCCTTGCGCTCGGTTACAGGTATGTCCAGCAAGGGATCCGCCCATGCCGGCAAGGCCAGGCCGCGGCTGAATTGGTGCGTCGGGGGGATTGCAGCTTTCTTCGTCACGGCCACGGCGATGCGGCTGCCGTTTGCGGGTTGAACGAAGACAAGTATCATGCTGCCTGCCAGTACCGCTAAAAGTTTGCGCATAGGAACTCGGGAATGGATCAAATGGGTACCCATCAAAACAAGGGCAGCGGTACAAATGCTTTTTCAGGCCAGCCCAACGGCATGAAAAAATACCCAGCCGTGTTTTTATTGTAATTGAAAAATTAACAAAAAATCAAATTACCGTGCATGCATCGTCCGCCCAACTTCCTGCGTGGACAAGACTGGCGCCATGCAGGCATAGCTCCAGAACAGGAATGATATGACCCAGAATATCTACGACAACGACGCCTTCTTCACGGCCTACAGCCAGCTGCCCCGCTCGATCGGCGGACTCGACGCGGCGCCCGAATGGCCGGCCCTGCGCGCCATGCTGCCCGAGGTACAGGGGAAACACGTGCTGGACCTGGGCTGCGGCTATGGCTGGTTCTGCCGCTGGGCCGCGCAAGCGGGCGCGGCGCGGGTGCTGGGCGTGGACGTGTCGGCAAAGATGCTGGCGCAGGCCGGCGGCATGGGGGAACACGCGGCGCTCGCCTATGCCCGACTTGATCTGGAACAACTGGCCCTGCCGCCGGCCAGCTACGACCTCGTCTACAGTTCGCTGGCCTTCCACTACATCGAACGCTTCGCCGCCCTGCTGGCCGCCATCCGCAGTGCATTAAAGCCCGGCGGCAAGCTGGTGTTTTCCATCGAGCACCCGATCTTCATGGCGCCGCGCCAGCCCGGCTGGCTGACGGATGGGCAAGGCCGCAAGACCTGGCCCGTCGACAGTTACCAGCAGCAAGGTCCGCGCGTCTCCGACTGGCTGGCGCCCGGCGTGGTCAAGCAGCACCGCACCCTGGGCACGACCATCAATGCCTTGCTGCAAGCGGGCTTCCAGCTGGACCATGTGGAGGAATGGGGACCGACCGACGCGCAGGTGGCGCAGCAGCCGGCCCTGGCGGAAGAACGCGAGCGGCCGATGCTGCTGCTCATCGGCTGCCGCCTCCCGTAAGGCGCCCTCAGCTGGCCACGTTGCGCGTAAAGCGCAGGGTGGACGCGCCTGCGTTGACATAGCTGTACGCCTGCGCGCTGCTGAACACGAAAAAATCGCCCGTGCCCAGCCGTTTCGTTTCCGCCGCCAGTTCCAGCCGCAGCTCGCCTTCCAGCACGTAGAGCATTTCGCTGAAACCGGCCGGGTCCGCTTGCGCATCGTAGCGCTCGCCCGGCGCCAGGGTCCACGACCACAGTTCCACCTGGCGGCTGGCGGGTGCGGCGCCAAGCAGCACGGCCTGGCTGGCTGGCGAGACGCCTTGCCACATCAGCACGCGCAAGCTGTCATGCGGCTGCCGGGGCGGCTGCACCAGGTCGACGAAGGCCACGTTCAAGGCGGCGGCCACGTGGTCGAGGTTGGCCAGGCTGATGTTGGTGCCGCCCGCCTCGACGCCATTGACCATGCGCCGGCTCAGCCCAGACAGGCGCCCCAGCTCTTCCTGGCTCAGGCCCGCGGCGAGGCGCAAACGCCGCAGATTCTTCGCCAGGTGTTCCAGTACGCCACCGGCCTCGGCTTGACTGCGCAATATATTGCTCCTATGATGATGGGAAATATTTTGCTCATAGCATAGCCTCCCATGAAAACACACGCAAGTCCCCCGCCCGCCCTCGGCCTGCCGGAACTGGCCCTGATCGCCATCACCTTCATCTGGGGCGGCACTTTCCTCATCGTGCAGCATGCCGTGACGGTCAGCGGCCCGCTGGCCTTCGTGGCCGCCCGCTTTGCCGTGGCCGCCAGCATCGGCGCCCTGATCTGCCGCGGCCAGCTGAAGCAGCTGAGCAAGGCCGAGCTGTTCACGGGCATGGCCATCGGCGTGAGCATCTTTGGCGGCTACGCGCTGCAAACCTATGGCTTGATGCATATCACGAGCAGCAAGTCGGCCTTCATCACGGCCTTCTACGTGCCCATCGTGCCCCTGGTGCAATGGCTGGTCTTCCGGCAGCGGCCCCGCCCTGCCGTGTGGGCGGCCGTGGCGCTGGCGTTCGCGGGCTTGCTGATGCTCACCGGCACGGATGGCCTGAGCATGGCGTTCGGCACGGGCGAGCTGATGACGGCCGTGGGCGCCATCGCCATCGCCCTGGAAATCATCCTGATCAGCCGCGTCTCGCCGCAGCTGAACATCCTGCGCGTGACCATCGTGCAGCTGGCCACGGCCTCGCTGATCGCCCTGCTGCTGATGCCCGTCATGGGCGAAGCGCCGCCAGCCTTGAGCAAGACGTTCATCTTCAGCGTGCTGGCCCTGGGCTGCGCCAGCGCCTTGATTCAATATGTGATGAACTGGGCGCAAAAGCGCATTTCCGCCACCAAGGCCACCCTGATCTATGCGGGCGAGCCAGTGTGGGCCGGCGTGATCGGGCGCATCGCCGGCGAACGCCTGCCGGCCCTGGCCATCGTGGGCGCCATCCTGATCATCGCCGCCGGCATCCTCAGCGAGTGGCGGCCGAAGAAGGCGCGCAACACAGCCGAGGCCAAGGCCGAGGCCGTGCAGCCATAGGGGCGATCGCGCAAGCCGACAACCGGGCCTTCTTCAGCCCAGACCCATCTCTTCTGGCTAGTCGGGAAAGCCCAGCGCGTGGGCGGCCCGCACCAGGCTGGCTTGCTCTTGCGCACTGGCATGCCGCAATTCGGCGGCAATCGATTCCAATGCGGCAATGTCGGCATCGGGATCACCTTCTTCCCGGCCTTCGAGGCAGGTGGTGGCGAGTATCAGGGCGCGGGCGAGGGTATCGATGAGCTGCTCCGGTAGTGCTGCAGGAATGATGCTTCAATCGGCCGCGCGCCGCAGCGCCGCGTCCCCCTGCACGGCCAGCGGCATGGCCCTGGCCCAGCGGTTCGAGGACAGGGAAAACGTCAGCGCGCGCACCTGATGATACCAGCCGGCGGGCACGTACAGCATGTCGCCCGGCTCGACGATGCATTCGATCAGGCTGGCCTGGCGCGCCAGGGGAAAACGCTCGAAATCGGGCGCTTCCGGGTCGACAGGCGAGCCGAACAGGATGGCGTTCGCTTCGCTGGGATACAGGAAGGCATCGTGGTGCGGCGGCGACAGGAAGATGCGCTTGCGGCCCCACACTTGCGCAAAGATATTGTCGTCGTAATCGCAATGCAAGGGCGTCACCGTGCCGGCCGGGCCGACCCAGAAGCGGGGCGGGCCCATCTTGTCGAAATACGCGGGCCAGTGGCACAGGCGGTTCAATTCGCGCAGCTCCAGGTTGCCCAGGTATGGCGGCAGCGCGTGCGCGCCCTCCTCCACCAGGTCCAGGTAGTCCCCCATCGACATGTCCTGCATGGCGCGGTCCGCCGCGAAAGCCGTATTGATATAGTCGCCCACCCTGGCCCGCACGGGCACGTGGCCGTAGCGCTCGCGCAAGACTTCCGGCCCCAGCGCGGACAGGGGCCAGCGCTGCACCAGCCCGCGCATCAGAAAGGGCAAGCCCTGCGCGGCCCGCGCGCGGAAGGCGGCAGCGTCCAGCATGCCCAGGCGCGGCACCTCGGTGATGGCGGGCAAGGCGCGCGCCGCCTGGCGGATGGCCTCGCGCATGGCGTGGATGGAGGTGACGCCGCGCACCTGGGCATCCCTGTCCTCGCGCGCTTGCTTGTGAGCAAGCGCCTCTTGGGGCGAACTGAAGCTGGCAGGCGGCCGGGG
>NZ_RFSK01000082.1 GCF_009923995.1 Janthinobacterium sp.
AGCAGACAAAGAAATGGTTATGCCAGGCGATAACGTGTCGATCACCGTCAAGCTGATCAACCCGATCGCGATGGAAGAAGGTCTGCGCTTCGCTATCCGCGAAGGCGGCCGTACCGTCGGCGCTGGTGTTGTTGCAAAAATCCTGGCTTAATTCTTAAGCCTGCATAAAAGAAGACGCGTCGTCGCCCGGCGCCCTTCTTTTTATTCAACTGCCGGGGTTGGCAAGCATTTTGGTGCTATCATGTCGACCCTGACGGTTGTTGCGTCAGAAATTCCCGTGTTACCTCATTGCCGTGCAGACCGCGCGGTTCGTTCTTTTAAGGAAATACCATGTCGACACCAAACCAAAAAATCCGTATCCGCCTGAAGGCTTTCGATTACAAACTGATCGACCAGTCCGCTCTGGAAATCGTTGAAACCGCGAAGCGTACCGGCGCTGTCGTCAAAGGCCCAGTACCACTGCCTACCCGTATTCAACGTTTCGATGTGCTGCGTTCCCCGCACGTCAACAAAACTTCGCGCGATCAGTTCGAGATCCGTACGCACCAACGCCTGATGGACATCGTTGATCCAACGGACAAAACCGTTGACGCGCTGATGAAGCTGGACCTGCCAGCTGGTGTTGATGTTGAAATCAAACTGCAATAATCGTTTTTAAGAAGGCTGGCGGGGTGTCCCGCTGCCTGATGATGGGGCCGGGCCTGCTCACGACCGTGAGCGCGCCTGGCCCCATTGCTATTGGCGAGCGCATTCTGCCCGCACCGCTCGTTCTTTCTGCTCCATCCCATCCTGCTTACCAGTGCGTTTTACCGCCGCCGATATTGCCGATGTGCGCTGGTCCCCCTCGACTGGCGCTGTCAGGCGCACGTGTGCAATTGTGCTTTACAGCGCCGCGGCCGGTCGCTACAGTCACTGCATGCTCAATGCCCTCGACGCCCACCTGTTAAATACGACGCCACGTCAGCGTTTGCGCGGCTGGCCGCGCTTTCTGACCGAGTTCCTGTACTTCGGCATCAAGGAGGCGAGGTCGTGCCTGTTCGTGGGACTGTTTTTCGCCGCCGTTTTCCTGGTGCCGCGCGCCGGCCTGTTCGGCCTGCCGCGCTACGACGTGCTGCTGCTGGCGGCGCTGGCGATTCAGGGCGCCATGGTCTGGCGCGGACTGGAGACGTGGGATGAGCTGAAAGCCATCTGCCTGTTCCATGTCGTCGGCTTCGCACTGGAAGTGTTCAAGGTGTCGGGTGGCATCCAGTCGTGGAGCTACCCCGACTTTGCCTATACCAAGGTGTTCGGCGTGCCCTTGTTTTCCGGCTTCATGTATGCGGCCGTCGGTAGCTACATCATCCAGACCTGGCGCCTGCTCGACATGCGGATTCGCCACCATCCGCCGTACTGGATGGCGGTGCTGATCGCGCTGCTGATTTATGCCAACTTCTTCACGCATCACTACATCGGTGACTATCGCTGGTACCTGGCTGCCTGCGCGCTGGGCTTGTATGCGCGCGCCACCGTGGTGTTCCGCCCGCTCGACCGCGACCGCAGCATGCCCTTGCTGCTGGGTTTCGTGCTGGTCGGTTTCTTTATCTGGCTGGCTGAAAACATCAGCACCTTCTGGGGCGTGTGGCGCTATCCGAACCAGCTTGGCGCCTGGTCGGCGGTGCATGTCAGTAAATGGAGCTCGTGGTCGTTGCTGGTGGTGATGACCTTCACCATCATCGCCCATCTCAAGCACATCAAGGCCAGCATTCACGTCGCCCAGCCTTAAGCCCGGTTCCGGCGCGGCCCCGCGGCGAACCGGGGGCGCCGGAAACGTGCGTCGCGCTTACTGCAGGCCGGCTGCCACCGCCGCGAAGCGCTGGCCCAGTGCCGCTTGCGGGCCGCCCTGCAACTGTTTGGCGTACTGCTGCAGCACCTGCGCCGCATAGCCGCGCGCGGCAGGCGACAGCTTCGGCAGCAGGGGCAGGGCGCGCTCCAGGTAGCCGCTGCCCTCTTGCCATTTGCCCTGCGCCGACAGTGCCGAGGCCAGTTCCACCAGGCGCCGTCCGACGCGCGCATCGCTGCGCGGCTGTGCCGCTTCCTCGGTGGCCAGCGCTTGCCGGTAGAGTGCCTCCGCCTCCGCATTCTTGCCTTGCAGGCGCTTGATGCGTCCCAGGTTGTACTGGCGCTGCGAGAGGATTTCCGCGCTGGCGCCGGCCTGTTCTGCCGCCCGCAGCGCCTGCACGCAGGCCAGTTCCGCCTCGCCCAGCTGGCCCTTGAGCTCGGCCGCATTGCAGGCGTCGTGCTGTTCGTTGGAAGTGGCGATGAGCGAGGCCGGTGTCGTGCAGGCGGTCAGCAGGCTGACCGCGCAGAGCAGGGCGATGCCGTGGTATTTGATGGTAAGGGGCTTCATAGTCTCCTCGTACGGGTGTGGAACACGGTGTATCAGTGGAGTCATGCATGATAAATATACCACCAGTTTTTCAGGCTGGGCGGCCTTTTGCCGGCCCCTCCTTGGTGCTCACCGCACGCGCGTGATTGACGCCGCTCGCTTGCTTCAGGGATACTCCGGCTCTCTCCCTCCATGCCCGATGCCGCCATGTCCAAGACTATCCTGATTGTGGAAGATGAACGGGCGATTGCCGACAGCATCGCGTATGCCCTGCGCACGGATGGCTTCACGCCGCTCCACGTGATGCTGGGCGAGCAGGCGCTGGCCGCAATGCGTCCAGGTCCTGGCGAAGCCGCGTCATTGCCCGCTCTGGTGGTGCTCGACGTCGGACTGCCGGACATGAGCGGCCTGGAAACGTGCCGCAGGCTGCGCCAGTTTTCCGACGTGCCGGTGATCTTCCTGACCGCCCGCAGCGATGAAATCGACCGCATCGTGGGCCTGGAAATCGGCGCCGATGATTACGTCACCAAGCCGTTTTCTCCGCGTGAACTGGTGGCGCGCATCCGCGTCATCCTGCGCCGCTCGGGTGCCGCGCAAGCCCCTCGCGAGACTGGCATGACGATAGCTGCTGGCACCGCCGAGCCTGCGCCGGCGCGTTTCGAGCTGCGCGCGCTGGAGGCGCGGGTGCTGTTCCATGGCCAGTCCCTGGCGTTGACGCGGTACGAATATTTGCTGCTGAAAACCCTGCTCGAGCATCCCGGCCACGTGCTGTCGCGCGCCCAGCTGATGGAGCGCGTGTGGAGTGGGGCGCCCGATACGCTCGACCGCACCGTCGATGCGCACGTCAAATCGCTGCGCGCCAAGCTGCGCGCCGTCGATGCGCACAGCGATCCCATTCACACCCACCGTGGCCTCGGCTACAGCCTGGCCCGCGCATGAGAATCGGCCTGCGCATCCTGCTCGGCTATTTCCTGATCGTCGGCCTGGCCGCATGGTTCCTACTGAACGTATTCATGGAGCAGGTCAAGCCCGGCGTGCGCTCGACGCTGGAAGACACGCTGGTCGATACCTCGCAGCTGCTGGCAAATCTGGTGGCGCCCGACCTGCGCGCCGGCACACTGGCGACCTCGCCCATGGTGGCGCGCATGCAGGATTACGCGCGTCATGGCGTCGACATCAACATCAATGGCGTGCGCAAGCAGACCCTCGATTACCGCATTTATATTACGGACCGGCGTGGCATCGTGCTGTTCGATTCCAGCGGGCGCGACGTGGGGCGCGACTATTCGCGCTGGAACGACGTCTACCTGACCGTGCAGGGCAAGTATGGCGCGCGCAGCACGCGCAGCCGGCCCGACGACGAGACGTCGACCGTGATGCACGTGGCCGCCCCCATTCGCGACGGCAATGAGGTCATCGGCGTGCTGACGGTGGCCAAGCCCAATGCCAGCGTGCAAGCCTTCGTCGAACGCAGCCAGCGCAAGATCCTGCAGCGGGGCGCCGTACTGCTGCTCCTGTCCCTGCTGATCGGCCTGGCCTTTGCCTGGTGGCTGCACCATGCGCTGGGCAAACTGATGCGCTATATCGGCGAGGTGGAGGCGGGGCGCAAGGTGGCCCTGCCGGCGCTGGGCAAAAATGAGTTCGGCACCCTGGGGCGGGCGCTCGAAGCGATGCGTATCCGCCTCGAAGGCAAGGAATATGTGGAGCAGCTGATGCACACCCTGGCGCATGAATTGAAAAGCCCGATCGCCGCCATCCAGGCGTCGGCCGAACTGCTGCAGGAAGGCATGCCGCCTGCCGAGCGACACCAGTTTCTCGCCAGTATCCTCGAGCAGAACGCGCGCCAGCGGCAGCTGATCGACAAGCTGCTGGCCCTGGTCCGCGTGGAAAAGCAGCAGCGTCTCGACCATCCGGAACGCCTCGCACTGGCGCCGCTGCTGGCGCAGGTGGCGCAGGATGCGGCCGCCACCCTGGCGGCGCGCGAGGTGCGCCTGCGGCTCGATGCCGAGGACCTGGCCGTGGCCGGCGACGCCTTGCTGCTGCGCCAGGCCTTGGGTAATCTGCTCGACAATGCGGCCGGCTTCGCCCCGCCAGGCAGCTGCATCAATCTGACCGCGCGGCGCCAAGGCGACCAGGTGGCAATCACCGTGCGCGATCGCGGCGCAGGCATCCCCGCGTATGCGCTTGAGCGCGTCTTCGAGCGCTTCTATTCCCTGCCGCGACCGGCGGCCGGCAAGAGCACGGGCCTGGGCCTGCCTTTCGTGCGGGAGGTGGCTGCCTTGCATGGTGGTACGGTCGAGGTGAGCAACCATGCAGAAGGCGGCGCCTGCGCCTGCCTGTGGCTGCCGCTGGCGTAGTCGCGCTGCATTTTTTTGGCGACTTCACACGCAGCGCATATTCAGCGCATATGCCTTTTTTACACTGGCGTCCTTACTTCAAGGATGCGCCATGCAAAAAACTTTATTCGTCAAAGCGTTGATCGTGTTTGGCCTGATGCTGCTGATCGGCCTGCCGTTGCTGATGGTCCAGGAAACGATCAAGGAGCGGATGGAATTCCGCCAGGAAGCCGTCAACAGCATCGCTGCCGATTCGGTGCGCGAACAAACCGTCATCGGACCCATACTCGTGGTGCCTTACACGGAGCAGTACGACGAGCGCGTGGAAGTGGCCAAGGGCGATGACAAGGCCCAGGAGGCGAAAGCTGTCGTGCGTACGGAGCTGCTGCGCCGCACGGTGCAGCGCCGTCTGCTCGTCTACCCGAACAGCCTGTTAATCAGTGGCAACATCGAGGCGGACCGCCGTTACCGCGGCATCCACCAGGTACTCGTCTACAGTGGCCAGCATGCATTCAAGGGTGACTTTACGGTACCGGCCAGCACGCAGTTGCCGCGCAAGTCGCCGGATTCGCGCGTGACCCTGGGCGAGCCTTTTGTTGCCCTGTCGATCGAGGACGTGCGCGGCATCCGCAATATCCCGAAAATCGACTGGGGCGGACGGGAGATCGAATTCGAGCAGGGCACTGACCTGTTCGCCTTTCGCAGCGGGCTGCACGCGCCGCTGGGCGCAATGCCGCTGGCGCAAGCGCAACAGGTGAAATTCAGCTTTGCCCTGGGCCTGGACGGCATCGAGCGCCTGCATGTCGTGCCGGTGGCAAAGAACAACCAGATCACCATCAAGTCGAACTGGCCCCATCCGCAGTTTGGCGGGCGCTTCCTGCCGTCGCCGAAGTATCGCCAAATCAACGCCGATGGTTTCCAGGTCGAGTGGGATATCTCCTCGCTGGCCACCAATGCGCAAACGCAGCTGAGCACGATCGAGGGCGAGTTCAAGGTGCCCGACAGCGCGCCACTGGGCCAGGTGGATCGCTTCAACGTGGGCTTCATCGAACCGATCAACGTGTATTCGCAATCGGACCGCGCCACCAAGTATGGTTTGCTGTTCGTGGCGCTGACCTTCGCCGCCTTCTTCATCTTCGAAATCCTGAAGAGCCTGCCGATCCACCCGGTGCAGTATCTGCTGGTGGGCCTGTCGCTGGTGATCTTCTTCCTGCTGCTGGTGGGCCTGGCCGAGCATGTCGCCTTCCTCGCCGCTTATCTGATCGCCAGCGCCGCCTGTATCGTGCTGACCAGTTTTTACCTGGTGCACGTGCTGCGCGACACCTGGCGCGGCATCGGCTTCGGCGTGGCCCTGACGCTGCTGTATGGCGCCCTGTACGGCTTGCTGAGTTCGGAAAACAATGCGCTGGTCATGGGCAGCATGCTGCTGTTCGCGGTGCTGGCGGCCATCATGGTGGCGACGCGCAAGGTCGATTGGTATCAGATTGGTAAAGGCGGTGCGCAGGAAGAGGGCGAGCCGTCCCGATGATCGGCTTGCCGGAGACTGGCCCCGGGGTAATCCGGGGCTGGCCTGGCGTATCGCCGGCGTAACAATGCCGGGCGCATAAACATATCTGATTTCTGCATAAATTGGTGTTTTGTTGGTATTGTTTACGGTATTCTATTGGTGTTACTTTTTTGGTAATGGCGAGCGCAGCACGGCTTGCCGGGGCGAGGTGCCGATGGCGCCGCGGCCCTGCCGGTTCTTCCATCGTATTCGTATATCAACCAAGCGGAGACGTACCATGATCAAGAAAACCACGGCTTTCCTGTTTGCTCTCGGCCTGAGCGCTTCCTACGCATTCGCCGCGGGCGACGTGTCGCAGTGCTATATGGACTGTGCGCAAAAGGTCGCCAATTGCCAAGCGCACCTTGGCGGCAGCCCCATCTGCACGGACCTGTACGACCACTGCCTGGCCAATTGCCAGAAATAAGGCGGGGCAGTGACGGCCTTGCCCGGATGCGCGGGACCGTCCCCATGCTGCCTGTGCCGTAAAACCTACTTCCTATTGGAGACATGCATGTACAAGAAAATCGCCGTATTTCTGTTTGCCATCGGCTGCAGCGCATCGTATGCGATGGCCGGCAATGACTGCACGCTGGAGTGCGCCACCCGGGCCAACACATGCTCGGGCGGCATGCCCGGCGGCGCTTCCAGTCCTATCTGCGAGATGATCTACAAGCATTGTATCGAGCAGTGCAAGGTCTGAGCTGACGGGCGCCCGCAGGGGCGCCATGCCTGATGGACGAGGCAGGAAGGGCGCGTACGTGGCGTACGCGCCCTTGTTGTTTCCGCCGACGCCAGCGCCGGCCGCCAGGGCGCATGCAGCCGTGCTTTGGCGGCCTTGCGTTGCTGGGCGGAAGTATTTTTCAGGCGCGCCGACAACTCCCGCAGGGGCGTCGCGCAACACTTTGACATACCTCGTGTTAACTTGTTGCGTCAAGGGTTTTTGTGCTATATACTAGCCGGCTTCGGTATGGATTCGTCTTTTTTGAGTCCTACGTTACTTTGTAGTTAAACAAGCCCCGCCCAATCGCAGGTGGGAATGGAGAAAAAATGAGCCTAGGCCTTCTCGGTCGCAAGGTTGGTATGATGCGCATTTTCACGGATGAAGGGGATTCGATTCCTGTCACCGTGCTGGACGTATCGAACAACCGTGTTGCGCAAATCAAAACCCCTGAAACAGATGGTTACTCCGCTGTTCAGGTCGCATTCGGTCAACGTCGCGCTTCCCGCGTGACCAAAGCTGTTGCTGGTCATCACGCTAAAGCTGGTGTTGAAGCCGGTACTCTGTTGAAAGAGTTCCGCGTTGACGCTGCTAAAGCCGCTGAACTGAAAGCTGGCGAAGTTATCGCTGCTTCCCTGTTCGAAGTCGGTCAAAAGATCGACGTGCAAGGCGTTACCATCGGTAAAGGCTATGCAGGCGTTATCAAACGTTACCACTTCGCTTCCGGCCGTCAAACGCACGGTAACTCGCGTTCGCATAACGTTCCAGGTTCCATCGGTATGGCACAAGATCCAGGTCGCGTTTTCCCTGGTAAGCGCATGACCGGTCATCTGGGTGACGTTAACCGTACGATCCAGAACCTCGTGATCGCCCGTATCGATGCCGACCGTCAGCTGTTGCTGGTCAAAGGCGCGATTCCAGGTGCGAAAAATGGCCAGGTAGTTGTCTCGCCAGCCATCAAAACCAAAGCCAAGAAGGGAGCTTAAACGATGGAACTCAAGCTTCTGAATGCGCAAGGTCAAGCCGCCTCGAACGTTGCTGCAGCCGATACGATTTTCGGCCGTGACTACAATGAAGCGCTGATCCACCAAGTCGTCATCGCTTATCAAGCGAATGCACGTAGTGGTAACCGCAAGCAAAAAGACCGTGAAGAAGTTCACCACACGACGAAAAAGCCATGGCGCCAAAAAGGTACCGGCCGCGCTCGTGCTGGTATGTCGTCGTCGCCACTGTGGCGCGGCGGTGGTCGGATTTTCCCGAACTCGCCTGACGAAAACTTCACCCACAAAGTGAACAAAAAAATGTATCGCGCAGGTATCTGCTCGATCCTGTCGCAGCTGGCTCGCGAAGAACGCCTGATCGTCATCGACGATCTGACGATCGACGCGCCAAAAACCAAGCTGTTGTCGCAAAAATTGAACGGCCTGGGCTTTGATTCGGTTCTGATCATCACCGACGTTCTGAACGAAAACCTGGAACTGGCATCGCGCAACCTGCCTAACGTACTCGTCGTTGAGCCACGTCACGCAGACCCGATGTCCCTGGTGTTCTACAAGAAGATCTTGGTCACCAAAGCTGCACTGGCTAAGATTGAGGAGATGCTGGCATGAGCGCGATTTTGAAACATAGCGAAGAACGCTTGATGAAGGTGCTGTTGGCGCCGGTCATTTCCGAAAAGGCCACCATGGTCGCGGAAAAGAACGAGCAAATTGTATTCCGCGTACTGCCGGATGCAACCAAGCCTGAGATCAAGGCAGCGGTCGAACTGCTGTTCAAGGTTGAAGTTCTGTCCGTGCAAACTGCAAACCGCGAAGGTAAGCAAAAACGCACCGGCAAGTTCAACGGTCGTCGTAACCATACCAAGCGTGCTTTCGTGTGCCTGAAACCTGGCCAGGAAATCAACTTCTCCGAGGAGGCTGCATAATGGCACTCGTTAAGATGAAACCAACCTCGCCAGGCCGTCGCGGCATGGTAAAGGTGGTGAATGCCGACCTGTACAAAGGTCGTCCGTTCGCTGCCCTGGTTGAAAAGAAATCCAAGACCGCTGGTCGTAACAACAACGGTCACATCACCACCCGTCATATCGGTGGTGGTCACAAGCAACACTATCGCCTGATCGACTTCAAGCGCACCAAAGATGGTATTCCAGCGAAAGTGGAACGTATCGAATACGATCCAAACCGCACCGCGAATATCGCTCTGCTGTGCTACGCCGACGGCGAGCGTCACTACATCATCGCAACCAAAGGCATGGCCGTTGGCGACAGCGTGATGAACGGTTCGGAAGCACCGATCAAATCGGGTAACTGCTTGCCAATCCGTAACATCCCAGTCGGTACCGTGATGCATTGCGTCGAAATGCTGCCAGGTAAAGGTGCTCAAATGGCACGTACCGCCGGCGCCGGCGTCGTGCTGATGGCTCGTGAAGGTACCTATGCTCAAGTGCGTCTGCGCTCGGGTGAAGTACGTCGCGTGCACATCGAGTGCCGTGCTACCGTTGGCGAAGTCGGCAATGCCGAGCACAGCCTGCGTAAAATCGGTAAAGCTGGTGCGATGCGCTGGCGCGGTGTTCGTCCTACCGTTCGCGGTGTGGTCATGAACCCGGTCGATCACCCGCACGGTGGTGGTGAAGGTAAAACAGCAGCTGGTCGTCATCCAGTTTCGCCTTGGGGCCAACAGACTAAAGGTAAGAAGACACGCAGCAACAAGCGTACTACTTCCATGATCGTCTCGCGCCGCGGCAAGAAATAAGGGGTAGCACATGACACGTTCATTGAAAAAAGGGCCGTTCTGTGACGCCCACCTGGTGAAAAAAGTTGAAGCCGCGCAAGCAGCCAAAGACAAAAAGCCAATCAAAACCTGGTCGCGTCGTTCGACAATCATGCCTGACTTTATCGGCCTGACGATCGCGGTACATAACGGCAAGCTGCACGTGCCGGTTTATGTTTCCGAAAACATGGTTGGTCACAAGCTCGGCGAATTCGCACTGACCCGTACGTTCAAGGGCCATGCAGCTGACAAAAAGGCTAAGAAATAATGGAAACTAAAGCTATCCTCAAAGGTGTGCGCCTGTCGGACCAAAAGGGCCGCCTGGTTGCTGACCTGATCCGTGGCAAGAAAGTTGACGCTGCACTCAACATCTTGCAATTCAGCCCGAAAAAAGGTGCTGCGATCATCAAGCGCGTTCTGGAATCCGCTATTGCGAATGCCGAGCACAATGATGGCGCGGACATCGACGAATTGTTCGTGAAAACGATCTACGTCGAAAAGGGCCCCGTCCTGAAGCGCTTCACCGCGCGTGCAAAAGGCCGTGGCGACCGTATTTCGAAACAATCCTGTCACGTTTACGTGACTGTCGGTAACTAAGGAGCCACGATGGGTCAGAAAATTCATCCAACCGGTTTCCGTCTGGCGGTCACCCGTAACTGGGCTTCGCGCTGGTATGCAGGCAACGGCAATTTCGCTGCCATGCTGAACGAAGACTTGAAAGCACGTGCTTACCTGAAAAAGAAACTGAAGAACGCTTCCGTTGGCCGCATCGTTATCGAGCGCCCAGCCAAGAACGCGCGCTTCACGATCTACAGCTCGCGCCCAGGCGTGGTCATTGGTAAAAAAGGCGAAGACATCGAAGTACTGAAGTCCGCGCTGACCAAGATCATGGGCGTGCCTGTTCACGTGAACATCGAAGAAATCCGCAAGCCAGAAATCGACTCGCAACTGATCGCCGATTCGATCGCTCAGCAGCTGGAAAAACGGATCATGTTCCGCCGCGCCATGAAGCGCGCAATGCAAAATGCAATGCGCCTGGGTGCTCTCGGTATCAAGATCATGTCGTCCGGCCGTCTGAACGGTATCGAAATCGCACGTAAAGAGTGGTACCGCGAAGGCCGCGTGCCTCTGCATACCCTGCGCGCCGATATCGACTACGGTACCAGCGAAGCGTCGACCACCTACGGCATCATCGGCGTCAAGGTGTGGGTATACAAAGGTGACCGCGCGCCTAACGGCGATGCACCAGTCATCGATACTCCAGCTGACGAGAAGAAGAGCCGCGGTCCACGCCGTGACGATGGCAAGCCAGCCGGCCGCCCACGTCCAGCGGGTGCGAAACCATCCACAGCACCAGGTGCTGCTCGTGTGCGCGCCGCTAAACCGGCCGCCGCTGCACCAGCTGAGAAAGCAGGAGAATAATCATGCTGCAACCAGCACGCAGAAAGTATCGTAAAGAGCAGAAAGGCCGTAACACCGGTATTTCGCACAGCCGCGGCACCGCCGTGTCGTTTGGCGAATTCGGTCTGAAGGCAGTTGCGCGCGGTCGTATCACTGCGCGTCAAATTGAAGCGGCGCGTCGTGCAATGACGCGTCACATCAAGCGCGGCGGCCGTATCTGGATCCGTATTTTCCCGGACAAACCGATTTCGAACAAACCGGCTGAAGTCCGTATGGGTAACGGTAAAGGTAATCCTGAGTACTACGTCGCTGAAATTCAGCCAGGCAAAGTACTGTACGAAATGGATGGCGTTGATGAAGCGCTGGCACGGGAAGCTTTCCGTCTTGCCGCCGCTAAACTGCCACTGGCTACGACGTTTGTCGTACGTCAAGTCGGCCAATAATTGGAGTTGTATATGAAAGCATCTGAACTCCGCGGCAAGGACCAGCCGGCTCTGCAAAAAGAGCTGAATGATCTGTTGAAGGCACAGTTCGGCCTGCGTATGCAAATCGCTACGCAACAGCTGAGCAACACTTCGCAGCTCAAGAAGGTACGCCGCGATATCGCGCGTGTGAAGACGGTAATGAATCTGAAGGAAGCCAAATGAACGAACCAGTGAAACAGTCGCTCAAGCGCACGCTGATCGGTAAAGTGGTTTCGGACAAGATGGACAAGACCGTTACCGTTCTGATCGAGCGCCACGTAAAACATCCTTTGTATGGCAAGATCATCATGCGTTCGAACAAGTATCACGCGCATGACGAGACCAACCAAGTCAAGGCCGGTGACACGGTCGAGATCCAGGAAGGTCGCCCGATCTCCAAAACGAAGGCATGGACGGTGACACGTGTGGTTCAAGCCGCACCAACCGTTTAAATAAAAACCACCGTTTCGGCGGTGGGTTTTAATTAGTACTTGCAGGCCCGCAAATTGTATGTAATACTTGCGGGCTTCGTTCATGTAACGCCGCAAAGTGTCTGGCCACAGACAGTAGCATTCGCGGTCAGTTGATGTATGAAGGTCATGCACCCAAACAGTGAAGCCCAGCAGGGCGGCTCTGGCGGGACCAAGACTGACCGTGGGTCTACATTGTGTGGATTCTTCGGCTTAAGTTGGGAAAGAGAATACTATGATTCAAACTGAAAGCCGGCTCGAAGTGGCTGACAATACCGGTGCCAAAGAAGTAATGTGCATCAAGGTATTGGGCGGCTCCAAGCGCCGTTATGCTGGCATTGGCGATGTGATCAAGGTAACCGTTAAGGTTGCTGCGCCACGTGGCCGTGTCAAAAAAGGTGAAATTTATAACGCCGTGGTTGTGCGCACCGCTAAAGGTGTTCGCCGCCAAGACGGTTCCCTGGTGAAGTTCGACGGCAACGCCGCCGTTCTGTTGAACGCCAAGCTGGAACCGATCGGTACCCGTATTTTTGGACCTGTCACGCGCGAACTGCGCACTGAGAAGTTCATGAAAATCGTGTCCCTGGCACCGGAAGTCCTGTAAGGAGTCGTAATGGATAAGATTCGTAAAAACGACGAAGTCATCGTTCTGACCGGGAAAGACAAGGGCAAACGTGGTGTGGTACAGCAGCGTATCGATGCTGAACATATCGTGGTTGACGGCATTAACATCGCTAAAAAAGCGACTAAGCCAAACCCGATGACTGGCGTAACTGGTGGTATCGTCGATAAGACCATGCCAATTCACGTGTCCAACGTTGCATTGTTTAATGCAGCGACTGGCAAGGCAGATCGCGTGGGTTTCAAAGAAGTGGATGGCAAAAAAGTCCGCGTCTTTAAATCCTCCGGCGAAGTAGTGAAGGCTTAAGAAATCATGGCACGTCTCCAAGAATTCTATAAAGAAAAAGTCGTTGCCGACCTGACCAGCAAGTTTGGTTACAAGTCGGTAATGGAAGTTCCACGCCTGACCAAGATCACCCTGAACATGGGTGTTGGTGAGGCCATCGCGGATAAAAAAGTTCTCGAGCACGCTGTTGCTGACTTGACCAAGATCGCCGGCCAGAAGCCAGTGACCACCAAGTCGCGCAAAGCTATCGCAGGCTTCAAAATCCGTGAAGGTTATCCGATCGGTACGATGGTCACCCTGCGCGGCGCTCGCATGTACGAGTTCCTGGATCGCTTCATTACCGTGGCTCTGCCGCGCGTACGCGATTTCCGTGGTGTGAACGGCCGTGCATTTGATGGTCGTGGTAACTACAACATCGGTGTCAAGGAACAGATCATCTTCCCTGAGATCGAGTACGACAAGATTGACGCGTTGCGCGGTATGAATATCAGCATCACGACAACCGCTAAGACCGACGATGAAGCCAAAGCGCTCCTCGCCGCCTTTAAATTCCCGTTCAGAAACTGAGATCATGGCAAAATTGGCACTGATTAACCGTGAGCAAAAGCGTGTAGACCTGGCTGCGAAATTCGCCGTCAAACGCGCTGAGCTGAAGGCCATCGTTGATGACCAGTCGAAATCGGAAGAAGAGCGTTACGAAGCGCGCTTGAAATTGCAAGCGCTGCCACGTAACTCGAATCCGACGCGTCAACGTAACCGTTGCGCAATCACCGGTCGTCCGCGCGGCACATTCCGTAAATTCGGTCTGGGTCGTATCAAGCTCCGTGAATTCGCCATGCGTGGTGAAATTCCGGGTATGACAAAAGCAAGCTGGTAATAGGAGAATATGCAATGAGTATGAGCGATCCTATCGCCGATATGCTGACCCGCATTCGCAACGCCCAAGGCGTGCAAAAAACGACCGTGGCCATGCCATCGTCGAAAGTCAAAATTGCGATTGCCAACGTCCTGAAGGACGAGGGTTACATTGAAGATTTCGCTGTTGCCGAAGCTGGTGGCAAGGCGGAACTGAAGATCGGTTTGAAGTATTATGTTGGCCGTCCCGTTATTGAGCGCTTGGAGCGCGTGTCCCGTCCGGGTCTGCGCGTCTACAAGGGTAAAGACGAGATCCCTGTTGTGATGAATGGCTTGGGTGTGGCGATCGTGTCGACTCCGCAAGGCGTCATGACTGACCGCAAAGCACGCGCTACCGGTGTCGGCGGCGAAGTTATTTGCTACGTGGCTTAAGGAGTTACACATGTCTCGAGTAGCTAAAATGCCTATCGTAGTGCCAGCTGGCGCCGAAGTCGCCATCTCCGCACAAGCGATCACCGTAAAAGGCCCGCTGGGCGTGCTTTCCCAAGCCCTCACCGGCCTGGTCAAAGTAGAAAACAATGCAGGAACCCTGAGTTTCGACGTGGCGAATGACAGCCGCGAAGCCAATGCCATGTCCGGCACGCTGCGCGCACTGGTCAACAACATGGTTGTTGGCGTCACCAAGGGTTTCGAGAAAAAGCTGAACCTGGTAGGCGTGGGTTACAAGGCGCAAGCTCAAGGCGACAAGCTGAATCTGTCCCTGGGTTTCTCGCACCCTGTAGTGCATGACATGCCAGCCGGCGTTACCTGCGCAACACCAACCCCGACCGAGATCCTGATCAAAGGTATCGACCGTCAACAGGTTGGCCAGGTAGCCGCTGAAGTTCGTGCTTACCGCGCTCCTGAGCCTTATAAAGGCAAGGGCGTTCGCTATGCGGACGAAGTGGTTAAGCTTAAAGAAACCAAGAAGAAGTAATTAGGGGCTGACGATGGATAAGAAAGAATCACGGCTTCGCCGCGGACGCCAAACCCGCATCAAGATTGCGGAATTGAAAGTAAATCGCTTGTCGGTGCATCGCACCAACCTGCACATTTACGCCAACCTGATCAGCCCGGACGCTAAAGTCCTGGTTTCGGCCTCGACGGCTGAAGCGGAAGTACGCGCTGAACTGGCAGGCCAATCCGGCAAAGGCGGCAATGCCGCTGCTGCAGCCTTGATCGGCAAGCGCGTCGCTGAAAAAGCGTTGAAAGCAGGAATTACCGAAGTTGCGTTCGACCGCTCCGGTTTCCGTTACCACGGCCGTGTGAAAGCGTTGGCAGAAGCCGCACGCGAAGCCGGTCTGAAGTTCTAAGGATCAATCATGGCAAAAATGCAAGCAAAAATGCAAAGCGACAAGCCGGATGATGGCATGCGCGAAAAAATGATCGCGATCAACCGCGTGACCAAAGTGGTCAAGGGTGGTCGTATCATGGGTTTCGCCGCGCTGACCGTAGTTGGTGATGGCGATGGCCGCGTCGGCATGGGCAAGGGCAAATCGAAAGAAGTGCCAGTTGGCGTGCAGAAGGCAATGGAAGAAGCCCGTCGCAACCTGATCAAAGTACCGCTCAAAAACGGCACCTTGCATCACACGGTTGTTGGTCGTCACGGCGCCTCCAAGGTCCTGATGAACCCAGCTAAGCCTGGTACTGGCGTTATCGCTGGTGGCGCAATGCGCGCTATCTTCGAAGTGATGGGCGTGACGGACGTGGTGGCGAAATCCACCGGTTCGAACAACCCATACAACCTGGTACGCGCTACGCTGGACGGCCTGTCGAAAATGAGCACTGCTTCCGATATCGCTGCCAAGCGCGGCAAGTCGGTCGAAGACATTCTGGCTTAAGGTGGACAAAATGACAAACACAGTCAAAGTGCAATTGGTCAAGGGCTTGATCGGTACGCGCGAATCGCATCGCGCTACCGTGCGCGGTCTGGGTCTGCGTCGTGTAAATTCGGTTTCCGAATTGCAAGACACCCCATCCGTACGCGGCATGATCAATAAAGTATCGTATCTCGTTAAAGTTGTCGGGTAAGCCTTCGGGCTTACACGAACGGAGCAAATCATGGAATTGAATACTATTGCACCAGCCGAAGGCGCTAAGCACTACAAGCGTCGCGTCGGTCGCGGTATCGGCTCCGGCCTGGGTAAAACCTCGGGTCGTGGTCACAAAGGTCAGAAATCGC
This sequence comes from Janthinobacterium sp., assembly GCF_009923995.1. GTDB lineage: Bacteria > Pseudomonadota > Gammaproteobacteria > Burkholderiales > Burkholderiaceae_D > Janthinobacterium. The sequence continues at coordinate 16,056 of NZ_RFSK01000082.1, forward strand.
GTTCGGGCGGCTTTCATAAAGTCGGTTTCGAAGGCGGTCAGATGCCTCTGCAACGCCGTCTGCCTAAGCGCGGTTTCAAATCGATGCACGCAACCTTCAAAGCTGAAGTGCGCCTGTCCGATCTGAACAACCTGGCTGTTGGCGATGTCGACATTCTGGTCTTGAAGCAAGCTGGCGTTCTGGGCGTGTTGGCCCGTGACGTGCGCGTGATCTTGTCCGGCGAAATCACCAAAGCGGTGAATTTGAAGGGCTTGAAAGTGTCCGCTGGCGCGAAAGCAGCCATCGAAGCAGCCGGCGGCTCGGTAGCCTGAGTTGACCGCTAACAGCTTGATCGGAGCGAAAATTGGCGACTAATCCACAACTTGCTAAAAGTGCAGCGGCCGGTTTCCCTTGGGGACGGCTCTGGTTTTTGCTTGGCGCATTGGTGGTTTATCGTATCGGTGCTCACGTCCCGGTTCCCGGGATTGACCCGACACAATTAGCCTCGCTGTTCAAGGAGCACGAAGGCGGCGTCCTGGGCATGTTCAACATGTTCTCGGGCGGTGCCTTGTCTCGTTTTACAGTGTTTGCGCTGGGTATCATGCCTTATATCTCGGCCTCGATCATCATGCAATTGCTGTCGATCGTGTCACCGCAGATGGAAGCGTTGAAAAAAGAAGGCGAAGCAGGTCGTCGCAAGATCACCCAGTACACCCGGTATTTCACGGTGGCCCTGGCACTGTTCCAAGCGTTAGGCATTGCAGTCGCACTGGAGTCGCAAGCTGGTCTGGTGTTGGAGCCTGGTCTTGCATTCCGCTTCGTGACGGTCGTCACTTTGTTGACCGGAACAATGTTTTTGATGTGGTTGGGTGAGCAAATTACCGAGCGTGGCTTGGGGAATGGCATCTCGATCATCATTTTTGCCGGGATTGCAGCCGGTCTGCCGTCGGCGTTGGGTGGCTTGTTCACTCAGGTGTCGAATGGTTCGATCAGCAGCTTCAGCGCGATTTTCATCGTGATCCTGGTAGCACTGGTAACGTACTTCGTCGTATTCGTCGAACGCGGTCAGCGCAAAATATTGGTCAATTACGCGAAGCGCCAGGTAGGCAACAAGATTTATGGCGGTCAAACCAGCCATTTGCCGTTGAAGCTGAACATGGCCTTTGCTTCTTCGATCATCTTGTTCCCGGCCACTATCGTGGACTGGTTTTCAAAGGGCGCCGACAACGCTAACCCTGCGGTGCGGTTCTTGAAAGATTTGGCAGCATCGATGGGGCCTGGTGAGCCTATCCATGCGCTGTTGTACGCAGTGGCGATCGTGTTTTTCTGTTTCTTCTATACAGCGCTGGTGTTTAACAGCAAGGAAACAGCGGATAACTTGAAGAAAAGCGGTGCGTTCATTCCCGGGATTCGTCCAGGCGAGCAGACAGCCCGTTACATCGACAAGATCCTGACACGCTTGACACTTGCCGGCGCAGTCTACATCACCCTGGTGTGTTTATTGCCGGAATTTATGCAAGCCCAGTGGAAGGTACCATTCTATTTCGGCGGTACTTCTTTATTGATTATTGTAGTTGTCACCATGGATTTCATGGCGCAAGTACAGAACTACGTGATGTCGCAGCAATATGATTCGCTGCTGCGCAAAGCAAATTTCAAGGGCGGAATTCCGACGCGTTAAGCGCGGTAAACATACCGAATGGCAAAAGACGACGTCATACAGATGCAGGGCGAGATTCTTGAGAATCTCCCAAATGCAACATTTCGAGTGAAGCTGGAGAACGGACACGTGGTGCTCGGGCATATTTCAGGTAAAATGCGGATGAATTATATTCGCATTCTCCCTGGAGACAAGGTGACGGTGGAGTTGACGCCGTACGACCTGAGCCGAGCCCGCATTGTGTTCCGTACCAAGTAACACACTGAATCAAACCAAAGAAGCGAAAGAAAGAGCCCAAAAATGAAAGTTCTCGCATCAGTCAAGCGGATCTGCCGCAACTGCAAGATCATCAAGCGCAAAGGCGTAGTCCGCGTTATCTGCGTGGAACCACGTCACAAGCAGCGTCAAGGTTAATCGAGGAATAACAAATGGCACGTATTGCAGGGGTTAATATCCCAAATCATCAGCATACCGTTATCGGCCTGACGGCCATCTACGGTGTGGGCCGTCCACGCGCAGAGAAAATCTGTGCATCGACCGGTGTAGCAACCAACAAAAAGATCAAAGATCTGGATGACAGCGAACTGGAAAAGCTGCGCGATGAAGTAGGTAAATTCATCGTCGAAGGCGATCTGCGTCGTGAACTGTCCATGAACATCAAGCGTTTGATGGATCTGGGTTGCTACCGCGGCATGCGTCATCGTAAGGGTCTGCCTTGCCGTGGCCAGCGTACGCGTACGAACGCACGTACCCGCAAGGGACCGCGTAAAGCCGCTCAATCGCTGAAAAAATAATCCGCTAGGGAATAATTATGGCTAAGTCGCAAAATAACGCCGCATCAGCACGCGTGCGTAAAAAAGTTAAAAAGAACGTCGCTGAAGGCATCGCACATGTCCACGCATCGTTCAATAACACCATCATTACCATCACCGATCGTCAAGGCAATGCCTTGTCGTGGGCTACCTCCGGCGGTGCAGGCTTCAAGGGTTCGCGTAAATCGACCCCATTCGCAGCGCAGGTCGCCGCGGAAGCCGCTGGTAAAGTGGCTGTTGAGTGTGGCGTGAAGAACCTGGAAGTACGTATCAAGGGCCCAGGTCCTGGTCGTGAATCCGCCGTTCGCGCGCTGAACAACCTGGGCATCAAGATCACCGAGATCCAGGACGTGACGCCGGTACCGCACAACGGTTGCCGTCCACCGAAACGTCGTCGTATCTAAGATAGTGTTGCAGAGGGCGCTTCGGCGCCAGCTGCTTTGCTGTCTGTTGTAACTCAGTACAGTTGTGTGAAAACGCTGGAGCAGGGAGCCGGAAACGGTTATACTGCCCGGCTGTTCTTGCCTGTCAAATCCTGTTTGACGGGTTTTTCGTTTTCAGCCACCGTCTGATTGAAACCAAATCAGACTAGCGCCTAACCGCATCAGTGTGTTTGATCATGCATGTGGCTGGGGCGTTATCATTTAAAAAAAGGAAGTATCGTGGCACGTTATATCGGACCTAAAGCAAAACTTTCCCGCCGTGAAGGTACAGACCTGTTCCTGAAGAGCGCACGTCGCTCGCTGGACAGCAAGTGCAAACTGGACGTCAAGCCAGGCCAGCACGGTGTCAAATCCGGCGCCCGCACCTCGGACTACGGTAACCAACTGCGCGAAAAGCAAAAAGTCAAGCGCATGTACGGCGTGCTGGAACGTCAATTCCGCCGCTACTTCGCTGAAGCAGACCGTCGTAAAGGCAACACCGGCGAAACGCTGTTGAAGTTGCTGGAAACGCGTCTGGACAACGTTTGCTACCGCATGGGCTTTGGCTCGACCCGCGCTGAAGCGCGTCAACTGGTCAGCCACAAAGCGTTCACCGTGAACGGTATCGTTGTGAACATCGCTTCGTACGCAGTTAAAGTTGGTGACATCATCGCTGTTCGTGAAAAATCGAAAAAGCAAGTGCGTATCGTTGAAGCACTGTCGCTGGCTGAACAAGTTGGTATGCCTAGCTGGGTTTCGGTTGATGCCAAGAAAATGGAAGGTACCTTCAAGTCCCTGCCAGAGCGTAACGAAATCGCTAACGACGTCAACGAATCGCTGATCGTCGAGCTGTACTCGCGTTAATAGTAGTTAGCACCACCTCCGCCCACTCGATCGAGTGGG
>NZ_RFSK01000083.1 GCF_009923995.1 Janthinobacterium sp.
CCCCAGCCCCCCGCCACATGTCCCGTGTTCTCCTGTCCTTGTCCCTGTTTATTTCCGCCGCCGTCCAGGCGGCATCGCCCGCGCCGGCCCCCATCGTGCTGCACGTCGATGCCAGCAACGTGGCGCAGCAACTGTTCAGCATCCGCGAAAGCATCCCCGCCGCGCCCGGCAAGCTGACCCTGCTGTATCCGCAATGGGTGCCCGGCAACCACGGTCCCAGCGGCCCGCTGAACCAGCTGGCGGGCCTGCGCCTGTCCGCCAACGGCGCGCCCCTGGAATGGCGGCGCGACCCCGTCAACATGTTCGCCTTCCACGTCGACGTGCCGGCCGGCGCCAGCACGGTGGAGGCGCAGTACCAGCTCCTCTCGCCCGTCGACACGAGCCAGGGCCGCATCACCATGACCGGCGCCATGCTGGGCGTGCAATGGCATGCGATGACCCTGTACCCGGCCGGGCGGCCCGCGCGCGACATCCTCGTGCAGCCCAGCCTGACCCTGCCGGCCGGCTGGGAATTTGCCAGCGCCCTGGAAGTGCGCGCGCGGGCGGCCACGCCGGCCAGCCAGCGTGTCGATTTCGCGCCGCTGGACCTCGACACCCTGGTCGACTCGCCCGTCTTCGCCGGGCGCCATTTCGAGCGCATCGACCTCGACCCGGGCGCCAGGGTCCCCGTGCACCTGAACGTGATGGCCGACAGCGCCGACAGCCTGGAAGCGACGCCGCAGCAGATCGAGCTGCACCGCGCCATGCTGCAGCAAGCCTACAAACTGTTCGGCGCGCGCCACTACCGTCACTATGATTTCCTGCTGGCCTTGAGCGACGAGTTCGGCGGCATCGGGCGCGAGCACATGCAGTCGAGCGAAAACGGCGTCAAGCCCGGCTATTTCAGCGAATGGGAAAAGAACGAGGCGGGCCGCGTGCTGCTGCCGCACGAGCTGACGCATTCGTGGAACGGCAAGTTCCGCCGCCCCGCCGGCCAGGACACGCCGGACTTCAATACCCCGCTGCAAAACAGCCTGCTGTGGGTCTATGAAGGCCAGACGCAATACTGGGGCAATGTGCTGGCGGCCCGCTCCGGCCTCGTGGCCCCGGCCCACATGCGCGAGCTGTTCGCGTCCACGGCCGCCCATTACGACGCGATGCCGGGGCGCAGCTGGCGCGCCATGCAGGACACGACGAACGACCCCATCATCAATGGCCGCCGCCCCATCGCCTGGAGCAGCTGGCAGCGCGATGAAGACTACTATGTGGAAGGCGCGCTGGTGTGGCTCGACGTCGACACCACCATCCGCGAACTGTCGGGCGAGCGCCGCTCGCTCGACGATTTCGCGCGCAGTTTCTTTGGCGTGCAGGATGGCAGCACGACGCCCCTGCCCTACACCTTCGAGGACGTGGTTGCCGCGCTGAATGCCGTGCAGCCGCACGACTGGGCCACCTTCCTGCGCACGCGCCTGGACGGCCACGGCCCCGGCGCCCCGCTCGACGGCCTGGCGCGCGCCGGCTGGAAACTGGTCTACCGCGACACGCCCACGCCGTTCATGAAAGCAACTGAAGAGCGCAGCAAGGGCACGGACCTGACGTACTCGCTGGGCTTGACGATAAGCAAGGAAGGCAAGCTGGAGAAAGTGCTGTGGGACGGTCCCGCCTTCCAGGCCGGCCTGTCGGGCAACACGACCTTGCTCGCCGTCAATGGCACGGCCTACACGCCCAAGCTCCTGAAGGCGGCCATCCAGGCAGCCAAGGCCGGCGCGCAGCCGATCAACTTGCTGGTGCGCAAGGGCAAGCAATTCCAGACGGTGGCGCTCGACTACCACGGCGGCTTGCGCTATCCGCAGCTGGAGCGCATCGCCGGCACGCGCGACCGCCTGTCGGCCATCCTGCAGGCGCGCTGAGGCCTCAGTTCCCGGGAAATGTTGCGCCGCGCGCCCTCTGCGGCGGCCGCTTTTGGTGTATGCTGGCAGCATGAACAATGATACCGACATCCAGCTCAGCGGCCCCTTCAAGGCCACCGACGGCTCCGGCCGTGCCCATGACATCAAGGCCATCCGCATCTTCGACGAAGGCTACGGCATCATCGACGTGTATGTCGATTTCGCCGCCCCGCTCGAAGCGGGCGCCTACAAGGACAAGACCCTGGTCGGCCACATCCTGGCCCGCCTGCGCAGCCTCGGCTACGTGGGCCCCGATTTCGGCCACGGCGACCTGGGCTTGCAGGACAAGAAACTCATCGTCCTGGAAGCGCCGGAAGAGTTTTCCGCCTTTGCCGCCAGCAAGGGCTGGAAGGATCTTTCGGCGGAGTTTGACGAAGACTGAGCGCCTGCAAAAAACCCATGGCGTTGTTGCCGTGCCTCGTCGTACATTCGTACTGCCTTCGGCAAGGCGCCTAGCCCTGGGTATTTTTCAGGCACTCAGCTTATTTGACCAGACCGACACCATCTACGCCGCGCCAGCTTTTGCTGCCGCGGCGTTTTTCATGGGTAGCAGCTTAGGCGAGCTTGTTGATGTAGCGCGCGCTCCAGGCGGCGATGACGTTGGCGACGTAGGCCGCATCATTGCGCCCCGTCAATAAGTGGTCGGCGTCGTCGAGCGAGACGAAGCTTTTCGGGTGCTTGGCGGCCGTAAAGATCTCCATCGCGTTCGACAGGCTCACCGTCGTGTCGTTCGGCGCGTGCATCACCAGCAGGGCGCGGCGCAGGCCGGCGATGTGGGCTTTCAAGCTGTGGCTGCCCGCGTCATCGACGAATTGCTGGCGGATGCGAAAGGGCCGCCCCTCCAGCTGCACCAGCGCCTCGCCCTCGGCGGCGATCTGCGCCAGGTGCGCGCTGAACATGCGCGTCACGTAGGCGGGCGTGCTGGGAGCGGCCAGGGTCGCCACGGCGGTCGCTTCCGGCACCTGCGCGGCGGCGGCCAGCACGGCGGCGCCGCCCAGGCTGTGGCCGATCAGCAATTGCGGTGCGCCATGTTTTGCTCGCAGGAAATCGGCGGCGGCGACCAGGTCGTCCACGTTGGACGAGAAGTTCGTGGCGGCAAATTCGCCCTCGCTGGCGCCCAGCCCCGTAAAATCGAAGCGCAGCACGGCGATGCCGTGTTCCGTGAGGCCTTGCGCGATGCGCCGCGCCGCCAGCACATCCTTGCCGCAGGTAAAGCAGTGGGCAAACAGCGCGTAGGCGCGGATGGCGCCGTCGGGCGCATCGAGGCGCGCCGCCAGCACATGGCCGTGCGCGCCGGGAAAATCTTGCCGGGTGGATTTCATTGTCTCAGATCAAAGCTGCCGCGCGGGGCGGCCGAAGGCGTATTCTAGCGCCGTCCGGCCGCCGCCGCAGGCAGCTGGCAGGCATCAGTCGCGCCGGGGGATGTCGAGGCCCTTGATGACGGCCGGCCTGGCCAGGAAGGCGTCCAGCGCGCGCTGCACATTGGGGAAGTTCTCAAAGCCGACGAGATCGCCCGCGCCATAGAAGCCCACCAGGCAGCGCACCCACGGGAAGATGGCGATGTCGGCTATCGTGTACTGGCTGCCCATGATCCAGTCGCGGCCCTGCAGGCGCTGCTCCAGCACGCCCAGCAGACGCTTCGCTTCGCCCAGGTAGCGTTCCAGCGGACGCTTGTCCTCGTAATCCTTGCCGGCGAATTTATGGAAGAAGCCCACCTGGCCGAACATGGGACCCACGCCGCCCATCTGGAACATCAGCCACTGTATCGTTTCGTAGCGCAGGGCCGCCTCCTCGGGAATGCACTTGCCCGTCTTTTCCGCCAGGTACAGCAGGATGGCGCCCGATTCGAACAGGGCCAGCGGCTTGCCGCCGGGGCCGTCCGGGTCGAGGATGGCGGGAATCTTGTTGTTCGGATTGAGGGACAGGAAGGCGGGCGACATCTGCTCGTTGCGCTCGAAGCTGACCAGGTGCGGCTCGTACGCCAGGCCCAGCTCTTCCAGCAGGATGGAGACCTTGATGCCGTTCGGCGTCGGCAGCGAGTACAGCTGCAGGCGCTCGGGATGCCGGGCAGGCCATTTTTCGGTGATGGGGAAGTCGGAAAGCGGTGACATGGAACTCCTTTACGTGAATTGAATACGCTGCAGCGCCAGGCCAGTATAGCCAAGCCGCCCCGCTTCTGCCGGGCGGCCCTGAAACGGCTTGCGCCACCCGGCAGTCAGCCAAACAAGCCGTGCAAAAACCAGCGCGGCGCCGCGTCCTCGCCGCTGCCGGCGATGCGTTCGCGGTAGACCCAGTAATGGGCATGGTCGAGTCCTTCGGCAATGAAATAATCGCGCGCCTGCGACTGGCCCCACCAGCCCGCCTCGATGCGCTCGGCCACGGAGACCATCTTCAGGGGCGAGCCATAGAAGGGCCGGTGCTCGCGCATCAAGAGGGCGACGGGCTGGGCCAGCAGCCAGCCGGGACGGGGCATGCCGGGCAAGCCGGGCGGCAAGTCGGGTGGCGCGCTTCTTGCTGCGGGCTTGGCCGGCAGCGGCAGCCACTGGTTGGCCGCCTCGGGGCGGTAGTCGGCGCGCGGCACGGCCTGCAGGACATTGTCACTGCCCAGGCGCGCCACCAGCAGCTCCATCAGGCGCTGGCGCTCCTGCGGCGTGCCGCCCGGTTCGGGAAACAGGCTCTCGCTGGGCGGCGCCATCGGCTGCACCTGCAGCGCTTCCAGGGTCAGGCCGATCACGGGTGCCTCCAGCACCAGCTGCGCCAGGCGCTCCTTGAGCAAACGCAATAAGTGCTCGTCGCGCCAGACGGCCTCGCCCAAGGCCAGGTCGATGACGGTGGGCGGGCGCGCCACCCTGCCCCGCTCGTGCGCCAACAGCAACTGGATGCGCTCGACGGCGAATTGCCGCGCGCACAGCCAGCCCGTCATCTGCTGCAGCAGGCGGCGCGCGCCGAACAGCAGCGCGTCCGCGTGCTCCACGCGGTCGAACAGTTCCAGGCTGGCGCGGAACGTGGGCGGCGCTTCGAGCCACGCGTACAGTTCCGTGCCGTGGCCATGCGCATCGTCGAGCATGGCCAGCAAGGCGGCGCCGCAGCGGCGCTGCAGGCCGGGCCGGGGCAAGTGGCGCAGCTGCCCCAGGGTGCGGCAGCCGATGCCGTCGAACCAGTCCAGGTAGGGGCGCGCGGGCGGCAGCAGGGCGCACGGCAGGCCGTCGAGGCGGCGCACGAGACTCTCCATGCCCAGCACGCGGCCCCGGCGCGTCCCGGCGCGCGCCAGCAGCCAGGCGCCGCGCGCCGTAGGGGCGCACGACAGCTGGGCCGTGTAGCCGAGCGCGCGCAGGCTGGCCGCGATGCGCCGGCACAAGGCGCGCACGCCGCCGAACAGGCGCAGGCTGGCGCCCGCGTCGACCAGCAGGGTCGCTTCCTCGCCCTGCGCCACCAGCGGCGAGTATTGCAGCAGCGCCAGCGCCACCGCCTGCAGGGCCTGCGCTTCCAGTTCGGGTGAACGCTCGTGCAGGCGCGCCTGCGGCGCCAGCATCAGCGCGCCCGCGCGGCGCATGCCCGGCCGGATGCCGGCCGCCCGCGCCAGCGGCGACACGGCCATCACTTGCTCCTGCTCCAGCACCACGCCGAGGCTGTCAGCCGACCAGCGCGGGCAGAATACTTCGAGCGGGAGCCGGGGCAGGCACAGGCCGATCCAGAGTCGCATGGCGTCGCAGTAAAGAAGGCGGTTGCAGGGGCAGGAACAGGGGCGCGTCGCGCTGCGGTCCCCGGCGCTTGATGAAGCCGATCTCGATGCCGCCGGCGGCCGGGCGCACGGACAGGCGCAAGGCCGCCGGCGACGCATCCTGCGCGCCATGCAGGGGGCGCAGCATGCAGAACAGGGTATTGCCCCCTTGCGCGGCCAGGTGCAGGCGGCGCAGGCTGTCGGCGCGCACCTGGGATTGCCAGAACAGCAAGGCGCCGCAACTGCCGCTGCGCAAGATGTTTTCCGCCGCCCACAGGGCATCCTTGCTGCTGGCGCTCTTGAGCCACAGCAGCTGCGACGGCGCCAGCCCCTGCGCGGCCAGCGCCAGCGCCTGCGGCGGATGGGGCGGCTGCAGCAGCACGATGGGCTGCCCCGCCAGCTGCGCCAGGGCGGGCGCCAGCAGGCGCAGTTCGCCGCTGCCCGCCTGCTGCACCAGCAGGTCGATGAGGCTGCCGCTGGGCCAGCCGCCGCCGGGCAGCTGCGCGGACAGGGCGGCAAAGCCCGTCTCCAGGCAGCGCGTGGCGCCCTGGCCCAGCTGCGAGGCGCGCCACAAGGACGGGTGCAGGGCTTCCGGCGACGCCATCAATTGAGAATGTTGCATGATTGAATATGAGAATGAATACTGTATGCATATACAGTACTATCTGGTCCTGCTTTTGGCAAGGCTTATCTGCGGGCCATCTGCGCAGCACCGCTGCCGGGGCCGTTCCGCCACGTCCGAAAAACACCGTTTCTGGCATCGATTGCTGTACCATAAGCACTCTCCTTACCGCTCGGCAATGCACCGGGCGGCTTCCTACGTCCATAAGGAAAGTCATTGACCACCATCCAAATCATCAGCGCGATCATCTTCGGCCTTGCGCTCATCCACACCTTCGCCGCGAAGTCATTTGAAACATTGTCGCAGCGTCACCCCCGCCATGCGGGCCTGCTGCACCTGCTGGGCGAAGTGGAAGTCGTGTTCGGCTTCTGGGCCTTCATTCTGATCATCATCATGGCCTTTGTCTCGGGCGGCGATGCGGCCATCGAGTATGCGGAATCGCGCCAGTACACGGAGCCGCTGTTCGTCTTCGTCGTCATGGTGGTGGCCGCCTCGCGGCCCGTGCTCGACGCCGTGCAGCGCCTGTTGAAAGGCGTGGCGCGCGTGATGCCGCTGCGCACGGAACTGGCCCTCGTCTGGCTGGGCCTGGCGCTCGTGCCCCTGACGGGTTCGATGATCACGGAACCGGCCGCCATGACCCTGGCCGCGCTGATGCTGGCGCCGCAAATCTTTCGTCCAGGCATCCCCGAATGGCTGAAATACGGGGCCTTGGGCGTGCTGTTCGTCAACGTTTCCATCGGCGGCACCCTGACGTCGTACGCGGCGCCGCCCGTGCTGATGGTGGCCACCACGTGGAACTGGGACAGCGCCTACATGGCCAGCCATTTCGGCTGGAAAGCCGCCATCGCCGTGCTGGTCAACGCCACGGGCGTGAGCATCCTGCTGCGCAAATATCTGCACAGCAACACGTCCGATATCAAGCCGAAGGCCGGCGACGTGGAAATCCCGAAAGTGCCGCTGGCCGTCAGCTTTATCCACCTGGCCGTGCTGGCCGGCGTGGTGGCCCTGGCGCACCATCCCGTGCTGTTCTTCGGCCTGTTCCTGTTCTTCCTCGGCTTCGTGCAGGCGTATGAGCGCTATCAAAGTCCGCTGATCCTGAAGGAAGGCTTGCTGGTCGGCTTCTTCCTCGGCGGCCTGGTGGTGCTGGGCGGCATGCAGCAATGGTGGTTGCAGCCCATCGTCTCCAGCCTGAAACCGCTGGCCCTGTTCTTCGGCGCCCTGGGCTTGACGGCCATTACGGACAATGCGGCCCTCACCTACCTGGGCTCGCTGATCGTCGGCATGACGGACGAAGCGAAATACATGCTGGTGGCCGGCGCCGTGGCCGGCGGCGGCCTGACCGTCATCGCCAACGCGCCGAACCCGGCCGGCGTGGCCCTGCTGCGCCGCGGCTTCAAGGATGAATCGATCGGCGCCGTCGGCCTGCTGGCGGGCGCCCTGCTGCCCACGGCCGTGGCCGCCCTCGCCTTCCTGGCCCTGTAAGTCTCTACACGGGGCGGCTGCCGGCCGCCCCTGCCCCCGTCAGTTCCCCCATCAATTCCCCTCATACACGAGGAAATGCAGCCGGTCGTAGAACAGGCTGTAGGCATAGTCGAAGGTGCCCACGCTGCGAAATCCCTTGTGCAGATACACTTGCAGCGCTTCGCTCTTTTCCCACACCGTCAGGCTGATGCGCGTGCAGCCCTTGCCCCTGGCCACGTCGCGGATGGCATGGAACATCTGCTTGAACAAGCCCTGTCCCCGGTATTTCTCGTCGATGGCCAGGCTGCTGACGAAGCAGTCGCCGGCGCGCGCATGTTGCAGCACGAACTGGTCATACGCGTCGTCGAGCGCCTTCATGTCATCGCGGTAATACGAGACGGCCCCGCAGGCCTGGAATTCGTCCATGGTCGCGGCCGTGAAAAAGCCGATGAAGCGCTCGTCCTCGTCGTGCAGGCCGTGGATGTGCTGCAGATACGGGTCGATATTCTGCCGCCGCTGCAGTTCGACGAACTGCAGATTGAGCTTATTGCCAAACGAACAGTATTCCAGGTAGCTGGTGGCAAACAGCAGCTTGGCCATGCGGTTCTTCGCTTCCTCGCCCAGCAGGCTGCCGGGCACCAGCCTGAGCGGCGCATGCGACAGCAAGCCCTCGTCTTCGGGCGCGGCCGCCTCATGCGCGGCGGGCAGGCGGCTGCCGTGGCGGCCCACGGTGGGACGCCAGAAGGCGCCGGAAGCAATATGCCGCGACCGGTGCGCCAGCAGGTAGCGGCAAAAGACGTCATTCACGCGGTCCAGCTGCGGATCGTGCGACAGCACCGAGTAGTAGTGGAAATGGTCGATTTCCGCGCGCAGTTGGGCCGCATAGGCCATGCGCGGCGCTTCCTCGATGTCGAACACGTCGACGATGTTGACCAGGCTCAAGGGGTCGTCCAGTTGCCAGCCGATCTCGTCGAGCTGCGCGATGCAGCGGGCATACGCGCGCGCCTCTTCCTCGCTGAGCGGGATATGCGTATCGGTCATGATGTCGACCAGCAGGCGCATGCCGCGGATGCCGCCCACCACCGCTTCCGGCGCGCCGTCGTACAGCACGCAATAGCGCTGGTAGAACTCGGCATGGCTGAGCATGGTGCGGCCCAGGTGCTGCTTCCACTGGGCATAGAACTGGCCGAACAGCCGCGCCTCGAATTGCGGACAGGAACGGGGGATGGCGCCATCGATGTCCGCATAAGCGCGGTTCACATTGCGCTGGATCAAACGCAGCGCCGCGTCGTTCTTCCTGGCGATCAGCATGCCCGTTTCATCGAGAAACAGGTTCATCCAGCTGACGTGGCGGCGCCCGCCCCCGGCGTCCGCGTGGCGCTGGAAATAATCGGGCACCTCCGGCTTCATCAGGAAAATCGTCGCCGGATTGTGCGGGATCGTGTCGACATCCATGTACATGCCGCCGTACTCGCACATGATGAGGATGCGGAAATAATCGGACAGGGTGGCGAAGTAGCGCTGCGCATGCAGGGCGTCGAGTATGCCGAAGCGCGCCGGGACAAAGTCCAGCGCCAGCGCGCGCAGCGAATTGATGTGCAGGGTCGTGCCGCCGATGGCGTAGCGGCCTATCGTGTAGCGCCCCGCGCCGCCCGTCGGGCTGAAGCGCGCATCGCTGCGCAGCTGGGCCGCATCCCATACCCACAGGATGGAGACGTACGGCGCGCCGCCATTGTGCAGCACCTCGTCCAGCGCCGCGCCCCATTGCACGATAGCCTGGGCGGCGATGGCCGGCAACGGCCCGCCCATCCAGATGCGGTGCACGTAGCGCTCGTCGTCGCCCAGCGCCCTCGTGGGGATGGCGCTCAGCGAGGAACAGCTGGCCGCATTGAAATGCGTGAAATTGGCGGCGATGAAGCTGCGCAGGGCGGCAAGGCCGGCCTGGTGCTCCCCGGCCAGGCGGCCGGCGTCCGCGTCCGCCGGCCCCGCATCGGCCAGGGCGATGAAATCGAGCTTCAGCTTATTGATGCGGAACTCGTATTCCAGGTTGAAAATCGTTGCTTGATCGTGTTTCGAAGCCAGGTCATCTATTTTCATGAGCGCACCATCTTCCGCAGGAAAGTGTAGGTAATTTCGTCCAGGTAATCCACAACACGCGCACCGTGGCGCCATCAATGCCGGGCCAGCCGCACCTCGCTTTCCCGGCGTCCCGCCATGCCCCGCGTAAACAGCAGCAGACACGCCACGATGGCCACGATGACGGGGATATTCAGCAGCGCGTACGTTTCCAGCGCATAGCCGAAGCGCTGGCACAGCACGTTGTACAGCTGCAGCCAGGCGGATAAATAGATGCAGTAAAGCAAGCTCATGGCGGCCGTCGTCAAGGTCATCGCTTCCTTGCTGGCCGTGATCGCGCTGCGGATCAGGGCCCCGTTGAACAGGCCGAAACCGATGGAATAGACAAACATGCAAATCGCAAACACATCGACGTGATGGCGGCCCAGACCCGCCCCCAGCATGCCGGCGGCCGCGATCAGCCCGCCCAGGCGCAGCAGGGCGACGAGGGGGAAGTCCTGCCGCAGGCGCTGGATGGCGATGCTGCTGAGGACAAAACCGGACAGGATCACGCACTGCAGCGCGATATACGTGGCGTAGGACGCACCCATCTCCTGCAGCACGAAGATGGGCGAAAAGCCGATCCAGGCCGTCAGGGGCACGGTGGCCAGCCCGGCCGTAAACATGCCGAACATGAAGCGTCCGTTGCTGAAAATGGCGGCATAGCTGCGCGCGATGGCGGCCAGGTCCGGGCGCGCGCGCGGCGCTGCCGTGCGCGGCATGGTCTTGAACAGGCCCAGCAAGGACAGCAGCGCCAGCAGGCCGGAGCAGAAAAAGACGTAGCGCCAGTCCAGCCGGCTGACGATGGCGCTGCCGAGGACGGGGCCGGCCAGGGGCGCGAGGATGGTGGTGCTCGAAAGGATGCTGCTGAGCTTGACGGCCGCCATATCGTCGAACAGTTCGTGGATCATGGCATAGCCGACAAACACGAAGCAGCAACCCATGCCCTGCACGAAGCGCGCCAGCAGGAATTGCTCGATAGTGGCGCACAGCGGCACCGTCAGGGTGGCCAGCAGGAACAAGGTATTGCCGGTGAGCACGAGCTTGCGCTTGCCGATATGGTCCGCCAGCGGTCCCAGGAATATCTGCAGGGAACTGCCGCCCAGCAGGTACAGGCTGAGGGACAGGGGAATGAACTTGTCCTCCGCCTTGAACTCATCGACGATGGTCAACATGGCCGGCATGATCATGTCGTTCGACAGATAGATATTGAGTTCAAAGACGAGGAAAAACGCAAAAAACCACAGCAACTGTTTCGACTTGATGGACATGGCGCATTCCGTGACGTGGGTGGCTGTCGTCAGCGCCGGCGCCCTGCCGACGCAGGGCGCGGCAAGCGCGCCTCGGCACTGAAAACATATACCAATTGTATACCACTTAGCATTTTTATCGCCTGTTTTTGTTGTTTTTAAATACCTATACAATACCACTTAGGGAAAAGCCAGCCTGGCTGGGGCACGCTGCCAGCCAGCCGAAAAGCGCGCAGGCGGCCAGCCGCCGCGCTGGCGCGGGGGCGCGACGGCGGTAACGGTGCTGCGGCAGGAAGGGCGGCGTGCGTACCAGTGAGGGTCACGCGGCACGGCATGGGCGGCGCCGGCCGGGGAGACTATCGGCGGCGCTGGCTGGCGAAGAAATCGAGCAGCAGCTTGCTGGCGTCGGGCTTGGCCTTGTCGTTGAACGGCAGGCTGGCATCGCCGCCGCTCCACGCGTGCTCGAGGCGCTCGACCTGTGCCACGCGCAGCAGCACCTGCTTGCCCACCCGGTAATCGTGCAGCGCATACGCATGGGCCGGGTTGCGTCCGCCCGCCGCGCCGCCGGGCAGGCGCTGCACCGTCACCACCGTGTCTGCCGGCAGGCGGTTCACGCGCACGCACTGGCGCACCAGCTGCGTCTGGTTGATGGGCCGCACCACCCGGTCGGCCTGCCCCTGGATCAGCATGGCGGGCAGGAGCGGAAACGCGGGCTGGCGCGCCAGCACTTCATCGATGGCGGCATCCATGCGGGCGCCGGCGCCATGCTGCATCACGTGCAGGGCGCCGATCAGGTTGTGGCCGGCGCCAAATACGGGGCCGGAATGCAGGCCCAGCGCGGCAAACAGGTGGGGATGGTTCAGGGCCACGATATGCGCCATGCCGGCGCCGGCGGAAATGCCGCAGATATAGATGCGTGCCCGGTCGATGGCGTAGCGGGCCGCCACCTGCTCGATGGCGCCGACGATCAGGCGCACGTCGCCGCCGCCCTCCTGCGTCAGCTTGTCATACCACTTCCAGCAGCGGCGCGCATGCGCGCGCAGCGATTGCTGCGGATACAGCACCGCATAGCCCTTGCGCTCAGCCAGGCGGTTCATGCGCGTGCCCTCGGCAAACTGCGTGGCGCTCTGCTCGCAGCCATGCAGCATCACCAGCAGCGGCCGGCCCCGGCTGCGCATGGCCACGTTCGGCGCCTTCTCGGGCAGGTACAGGAAATACGGCAGGCGCCGGCCCGGCAACTGGCCCAATTCCGGCAAGGGCGCATAGTGGGCCGCCAGCCACTTGCCGGGCGGGGGCGCCGTCCGCTTGCGCGCGCGGGGCGGTGCCAGGGGCGTGGCAAAGGGCGCCAGGGAGGGCGCCGCGTCGCGGACGGGTTTGGCGCGCGGCTTGGCGGCCGTTTTGCCCACGGTTTTGCTGACGGCCTTGCCCACGGCCTTGGCACGCGGCTTGGCGGGCGCGGGGCCGAACAGCACCTTGGCCAGCCTGGTCGCCGTGCGCTGCTGCGCCTTGCCGGCGCGCAGGAGTCCACGCAGCCACCTGGTCGCGGGCTTTACCATGGGCACGAGAAGACGGTCTGTTGTGGAGCGTACCGCCAGTTCATCCCTGTGCATCGTTGCATCGTCAGCATGTGCGGCCTCCTCCGTAGAACGCATAGAGTACCGCAATTGGCGGACCACACCGTACGTTTGCACACCGATAAAAGTGCCGCTGGCACCATTGAGGCAGATCAAACGCGACGTGGCGCGTATGCTTAATCTGGGTGTTCGATCAGCACTTCACTCGAGGAGAAAACACCATGAGCTATCTGGACCGCGACATCCTGGGCATGTACCGCAACCACGACGGCCCGGGGCCGGCCCTGATGGGGGCCGACACCCTGATCGGCGACGACGTCTACAACCACAGCGACGAGGAACTGGGCGACATCAAGGAAATCATGCTCGACATGCGCACGGGCCAGATCGCCTATGCCGTGCTGTCCTTCGGCGGCATCCTGGGCATGGGCGACAAGCTGTTCGCCGTGCCCTGGGAACGCCTGACCCTCGACCCCGTCAACAAGCGGTTTTTACTCAACGTGGAAAAAGGCCAGCTGAAGGACGCGCCCGGCTTCGACAAGAACAACTGGCCCGACATGGGCAGCGAGGCGTGGAACCAGCAGATGGAAGCGTTCTACGGCAGCGGCACGCGCTACGGCAGCATGGCCGGCAGCCGCATGCCATCGGGCAGCGAGCTGCGCGGTGGCGCCAGCCTGCAATCGGGCAGCGAAGGCAGCATGTCGGGCACCTCCATGAGCGGCAGCCGCGCCGGCACGGGCATCAGCCAGGGCGACCCGGGTTCGCGTTCGGCGCTCGGCGATGACAAGATGGATAAGCGTAGTTGACGAGAAAGGTCTTAAGTAGCGCAGAGTACGCGGCGCTTCGCCTCGGCGGCTCTGTTAATCCGGCAGAAAACGCTTCAGAATTTAGCGAGCAAGCGACTATAGCCGCCCATCGTTCGTGTCACGGTGACTCTAGAAACCGTAGCGAGCAAGCTCAATATTGCGTTGAGTAGCGCAACCGTACTCTGTACGGGGGCGCCGAGCCGGTGAGCAACGCCGACGCAATAGTGAGCTAAGCGAGGTTTATAGAGGTACTATCACCGCTGCATGGACTCCCATACCTTCTGCAAACGCTTGGCAGACACGGGCATCGGCGTGCGCAACTCCTGCGCAAACAGGGACACGCGCAGTTCTTCCAGCATCCAGCGGAAGTCGACCAGTTTCGGGTCCGTGTTCTTGCCGGCCTGGCGATCCTTGGCCTGGCGCAGATACGGCGCGGCAGCCGATTGCCATTCGGCCATCAACTTGGTGTCGCGGGCGGGGTCGGCACGCAGTTTTTCCAGGCGGACATTGATCGCCTTCAGGTAGCGGGGGAAATGCGCCAGCTGCGTGTACTCGTTTTCCGTCAGGAAGCGCTTGTGCACGAGTCCCTGCAGCTGCGACTGGATGTCTGCGGCCGCCGCTGCCGGGATATTCTGCAGGCGCTTGGGCAAGCCGTGGAATTCCGTCAGCACCTGCGCCAGCAGGCGGGCGATTTCATTGACCAGCAAGACGAGGCGCGACTTGCCCTCCGCCTGGCGTTTGGTAAACGAGGCGGCGTCCAGCGGCAGCGGATCTTGCAAACAAGCAATATCGAGCGCCTTGTTGATGATTTGCTCGCGCAACTCTTCCTGCGAACCGAGGGCCATGAACTGCATGCCCATCTGCTGCAGGCCGGGGATGCTTTTCTCGACGTACTTGATCTGCTCCTTCATCTGCAGCGCGAACAGGCGGCGCAAGCCCACCTTGTGCGTGCGGGCAGCCACGGTCGGGTCGTCAAATACTTCCAGGTCGCAATGCGTGCCCTTGTCCACCAGCGCGGGGAAGCCGATCAGGGTCAGCTTGCCCTGCACGATTTCCAGCAATTCCGGCAATTCGCCGAAGGTCCAGCCCGTCAAGCCCATGTGCTGCGACACGGTGGCATTCGGCGACGCCGGCGCGGCAGCGACCGCTGCGCCCTTGGCCGCTGCGCCGCCCTTGCCTGGCGCCGCGTTGCTGCTCTGCGCCTGCGCCTGCAGCCGCGACGCCACTTGCGCGCCCGCCACCTTGGCACCCGGCGTACCCGTGCCGGACACGCCCGATACTTCGGCCAGCTTCTGGAAACTCTGGCGCGCCTGGCCGCCGAATTCCGCCTGCAGGGTGGCCAGGTTGCGGCCCATGTCCAGCTGGCGGCCATGCTCGTCGATCACCTTGAAATTCATGAAGTGATGGGCAGGCAGGGTTTCCGGCTTGAAATCCGTCGTCAGCACGTTGATGGTGATCTGCGTGCGGATGTCCGCGATGATGGCGTCGACCAGGTCGCCCCGGCCGAACACGCCCGCCTCGTGCACGCGCTCGCAGAACTTGGCCGCGTAGTCGGGCAGCGGCACGCAGTGGCGGCGCAGCTTTTGCGGCAAGGACTTGAGCAGCAGGTGGACTTTTTCCTTCAGCATGCCCGGCACCAGCCATTCGCAGCGCTCGCGCGGCAGCTGGTTCAGCGCGTACAGCGGCACCGATAACGTCACGCCATCGCGCACGCTGCCCGGCTCGAAGTGGTAGGTGAGCCCCATTTCCAGGCCCGTCACGGACATGGTTTTCGGGAACAGGTCCGTCGTCACGCCGGCCGCCTCGTGGCGCATCAGCTCTTCGCGGTTCAGGTACAGCAGCTTCGGGTTCTCGCGCGTCGCTTCCTTGTGCCACTTTTCAAAACCGGCGCCGTTGCACACGTCCGCCGGCAGCAGCTTGTCGTAGAAGGCGGCGATCAGCTCGTCGTCGACCAGCACATCCAGGCGGCGCGACTTGTGTTCAAGGTTCTCGATGTCCTTGATCAGTTTATGGTTGTGCGCGAAGAACGGCGCGCGCGTGTCGAAGTCGCCGCCGACGAGCGCGTCGCGGATGAAGATTTCGCGCGCTTCCGGCAAGTTGAAATTGCCGTAATTGATGCGCCGCTGGCTGTACACCACCAGGCCATACAGGGTTGCCCGTTCGGACGCCGTCACCTGCGCCGAACGCTTTTCCCAGCGCGGCTCGCCCCACGATTTCTTCAGCAGGTGCCCGCCCACCTTTTCCAGCCACTCGGGCTGGATCTGCGCCACGCAGCGCGCGTACAGGCGCGTCGTGTCGACCAGTTCCGCCGCCATGATCCACTTGCCCGGCTTTTTCAGCAGCGAGGAACCGGGCCAGATGTGGAACTTGATGCCGCGCGCCCCCAGGTAGCCCGCGCCCGGCTCGTCCTCGCCCTTGAAGCCGATATTGCCCAGCAAGCCAGTCAGCAGGGCCATGTGCAGATTATCATAGGTGGCCGGTGCTTCGTTCAGGCGCCAGCCCTGCTCCTTGACGATGGTCAACAACTGCGAATGCACGTCGCGCCATTCGCGCAAGCGCATCTGCGACAGGAAATTCGTGCGGCAATTGTCCTGCAGCTGGCGGTTGGTTTTCTTGTGTTCGATGGCGGACTCGAACCAGCGCCAGATTTTCAAATAGCTGAGGAATTCCGACTTTTCATCGGCGAACTTCTTGTGCGCCTCGTCGGCCGCCTGCTGGTGCTCCATCGGGCGGTCGCGCGGATCCTGCACGGACAGGGCGGAAGCGACGATCAGCACTTCCGTCAGGCAGGCGTTGTCCAGCGCGGCGAGGATCATGCGGCCCACGCGCGGGTCCAGCGGCAGCTTGGCCAGCTTGTTGCCCAGCGGCGTGAGCTTGTTCACTTCGTCGACGGCGCCCAGTTCCTGCAGCAGCTGGTAACCGTCGGCGATGGCGCGCGCCAGCGGCGGCTCGATGAAGGGGAAGGTCTCCACGTCCGTCAGGTGCAGGGACTTCATGCGCAGGATGACGGCCGCCAGCGAGGAGCGCAGGATTTCCGGCTCCGTGAACTTCGGCCGCAGCAGATAATCCTGCTCTTCATACAAACGGATGCACACGCCATCGGCCACGCGGCCGCAACGGCCGGCGCGCTGGTTGGCGGCCGACTGGGCGATCGGCTCGACCTGCAACTGCTCCACCTTGTTGCGGTAGCTGTAGCGCTTCACGCGGGCCAGGCCCGCATCGACCACGTAGCGGATGCCGGGCACGGTCAGCGAGGTTTCCGCCACGTTGGTGGCCAGCACGATGCGGCGCGCATTGCTGGTCTTGAACACGCGCTCCTGCTCCTCGGCCGACAGACGGGCGAACAGGGGCAGGATTTCCACGTGCGGCGGATGGTGCTTGCGCAGCGCTTCGGCGCAGTCGCGGATTTCGCGCTCGCCCGGCAGGAATACCAGCACGTCGCCCGAACCGATGCGGCACAGCTCTTCCACGCCATCGACGACGGCGTCCATCAGGTCGCGCTTTTCGCGCGCGGCAGCGGTCCTCTGCCCTGGCTTGTCGGCATTGCTGCCGGCGCCCGGCATGGCCACCTGCTCGCGCTCCACGGGACGGTAGCGCACTTCCACCTGGTACAAACGGCCCGACACTTCGATCACGGGCGCGGGTTTTTCCGGCGTGCCGAAGTGGCGCGCGAAACGCTCCGCGTCGATGGTGGCCGAGGTGATGATGATCTTCAGGTCGGGCCGGCGCGGCAGCAGCTGCTTCAGGTAGCCGAGCAGGAAGTCGATGTTCAGGCTGCGTTCGTGCGCTTCATCGATGATGATGGTGTCGTAATTTTTCAACAACGGGTCGGTCTGCGTCTCGGCCAGCAGGATACCGTCCGTCATCAGCTTGACGGAGGCGCCCTTCGTCAACGTGTCGGCAAAGCGCACCTTGAAACCCACCGTCTCGCCCAGGGGCGTGCCCAGTTCCTGCGCGATGCGCTTGGCCGTCGACGAGGCGGCGATGCGCCGCGGCTGCGTGTGGCCGATCAAGCCCTTCTGGCCGCGCCCCAGTTCCAGGCAAATCTTCGGCAATTGGGTCGTCTTGCCGGAGCCCGTCTCGCCGGAAACGATGATCACCTGGTTTTCCATCAGGGCCTTGGCGATTTCCTCGCGCCGGCCCGAGACGGGCAAGTCTTCCGAATACGTGATCGGCGGCAGCGGATTGCGGAAAGCCTTTTCCGCCTCGCGCGCGGCACGGGCCGCGTCGCGGGCTTCGCGGCTTTCCCGGCTTTCCCGTGCATCGCGCGCAGGCTGGCCATCGCGCGGCGCGCGCTGCTGCTGTTGCTGCCGCTGCTGCGGCTGTTCCGTGCGCGGCTGCTGCCTTTGCTGGCTCACGGGCGGGCGCTGGCGGCCCTGCGCAGGCGCGGCAACATCGCCGCTGGCGGGCACATTTGCAACGGTGGAAGGAGGGGAAGACTTATTGCTGGCTGAAGACATTGTTTTTTACAGGTATTTTAAGCGCGCACATCGCGCAGCGAATTATAATGCGCTTAATGGAAAACCCTACCCAATTCGTCCAATGGCTGCGCTCAGTCGCGCCCTACATCCACGCCTTTCGCGGCAAGACCTTCGTGGTCGCCTTCCCCGGTGAACTCGTCAGCGCCGGGGCGCTGCAGGTGCTGGCCCATGATTTGTCCCTGCTGCATGCGCTGGACATCAATGTCACCGTCGTCTACGGCTCGCGGCCGCAGGTGGCGGAACAACTGGCCTTGCGTAACGTCGAAGGGCGTTTCCACAACGGCGTGCGCATCACGGATATTGCCGCACTGGAATGCGCGAAGGAAGCGGCCGGCGAGCTGCGCCTCGATATCGAGGCCGCGTTCAGCCAGGGCTTGCCGAACACGCCCATGTCGCATGCGGCCATCCGTATCATTTCCGGCAACTTCATCACGGCGCGCCCGCTGGGCGTGATCGATGGCGTGGACCTGGAACTGACGGGCATCACGCGCAAGGTGGATGCCGAAACCATCCATTCCATCCTCGGCTCCGACGGCCTGGTGCTGCTGTCGCCGCTGGGCTTCTCGCCCACGGGCGAAGCGTTCAACCTCACCATGGAAGACGTGGCCTGCAGCGCCGCCATCGCCCTGCACGCGGACAAGCTGATTTTCATCACGGAAACACCGATGATGGAAGACGCGACGGGCGTGGAAATCCGCGAACTGTCGTCGCACCAGGCCGAAGCCGTGCTGATGGCCGGCTTCCTGCCCGACGCCACGGCGTTCTACCTGAAACATTGCGTCAAGGCATGCCACAACGGCGTCGAGCGCTCGCACATCGTGCCCTTCTCGATGGACGGCTCGGCCCTGCTGGAATTGTTTACCCATGATGGCGTGGGCACCATGATCAGCCATGAAAACCTGGAAAGCCTGCGCCAGGCCACCATCGAAGACGTGGGCGGCATCATCAAGCTGATCGAACCGCTGGAAGCGGACGGCACGCTGGTCAAGCGTGGCCGCGAGCTGATCGAACGGGAAATCGATTATTTCTCCGTCATCGAGCACGATGGCGTCATCTTCGGCTGCGCCGCCCTGTACCCCTTCCCTGCGCAAAAGATGGCGGAAATGGCATGTTTGACGGTCAACCCGGAGGTGCAGGCCCAGGGCGACGGCGAGCGCATCCTGAAACACATGGAAAACCGCGCCCGCGCCGCCGGCCTGAACAAGCTGTTCGTCCTGACCACGCGCACCTCGCACTGGTTCAAGAAACGGGGCTTCGTGCCGGCCACGGTCGACGATTTGCCGAAGGACCGCCAGCATATGTATAACTGGCAGCGCAAATCCCAGGTACTGATTAAAACCTTGTAGCGCATTCAACAAAAAGTCCATGGCGTTGTTGCATTGCCTCGCCGTACTTTCGTACTGTCTTCGGCAACGCGCCTGGCCCTGGCCATTTTGTTCAGCGCCATCAAAAAAGCCCGGCATGCCGGGCT
>NZ_RFSK01000084.1 GCF_009923995.1 Janthinobacterium sp.
TCCCACCCCTTCCCATCCCGAACAGGACCGTGAAACAACTTTGCGCCGATGATAGTGCTGCAACCAGTGTGAAAGTAGGTTATCGTCAGGCTTGTTATTTGCAGTAGAGAAAAACCCGCTCAGCAATGAGCGGGTTTTTTTTCGTCTTCTGCTTTTGTGATGCGGCCCCCCAAAGCAAAGGCTGGGGCCAGTCACTTCGTGATCGGGATGTGCCCCACTGGGGCGCATCCCCCCGCCTCGGCCGTTAGCACTGACCTTGGCGTGAGCGGCATTGCGGGGCTGACCCCCGGCTGTTCAGCAGACGAAAAAAAAGCAGCGCTGCACGCTGCCTTTGTCGTGTAACGTCGCTTAACTTCCCCGATACGTCGAATACGACCATGGCGACACCACCAGCGGTACGTGATAATTTTCGTCCGTATGGGCAATGCCGAAAGACAGGGTCACCAGGTCGATGAAGCGCGGCGAGGGCAGTTCCACGCCCTGGGCGGCAAAATAGTCCCCCGCATTGAAGACCAGCTCATATTGGCCCGCCTTCATGCTGTCGCCTTCCAGCAAGGGCGTGCTGCAGCGGCCATCGCTGTTGGTCATATCCATCTTCAATAATACTTTGCCTTCCGGCGCGACTGAAAACAGGGCGACTTTGACGCCGGCTCCCGGCTTGCCGTGGGCGATATCGAGTACATGCGTGCTGAGTTTTCCCATTTGCTATCCTGTATATAGGGTGAGTGAATGTGCTTATTGTGCAAATCATATACCGGCAGCAGTGCCGGGCTATATGATTGGACGTATAACCCACATTGTCTCCTATAGGCGAGCCACCGCATGAGCACTTACGAACATTATCCGCGCGACCTGATCGGCTATGGCCGCACGCCACCCCATCCGCAATGGCCGGGCAAGGCGCGCATTGCTCTGCAATTCGTCCTCAATTACGAGGAAGGCGCCGAAAACAGCGTGCTGCACGGCGATCCCGCGTCGGAAACGTTTTTATCGGAAATGATCGGCGCCGCCGCGTTTCCTGCACGTCACCTGAGCATGGAGTCGATCTATGAATACGGCTCGCGCGCCGGGTTGTGGCGCTTGCTGCGCATGTTCGAGGAGCGGCGCCTGCCGCTGACGGTCTTTGGCGTCTCGATGGCCCTGAAGCGCAACCCGGAGGCGGTGGCCGCCTTCCAGGAACTGGGCCATGAAATCGCCTGCCACGGCTTGCGCTGGATTTCCTATCAAAACATGGATGAGGCGACGGAGCGCGAACACATGCGCGAAGCCGTGCAGATCATCCGCGAATTGACGGGTGCCGCGCCGCAAGGCTGGTATACGGGGCGCGATTCGCCCAACACGCGCAAACTGGTGGTGGAACATGGTGGCTTCCGCTACGACGCCGATTATTACGGCGACGACCTGCCTTTCTGGGAGAAAGTGGCGTACACGGACGCCGCCGGCATGCCGGCCGTGCAGCCGCAGCTGATCGTGCCCTACACCCTGGATACGAACGATATGCGCTTTGCCGCCATGCAAGGCTTTAATTCAGGCACGCAGTTTTTCGATTACTTGAAGGATGCCTTCGACGTGCTGTACGCGGAAGGCGATCCG
Source organism: Janthinobacterium sp. (assembly GCF_009923995.1). Lineage (GTDB taxonomy): Bacteria > Pseudomonadota > Gammaproteobacteria > Burkholderiales > Burkholderiaceae_D > Janthinobacterium. The sequence continues at coordinate 1,594 of NZ_RFSK01000084.1, forward strand.
GACGGCTTGAACCAGCCGAAGATGTTGTCCGTGGGCCTGCACTGCCGCCTGGTAGGGCGGCCTGGCCGCGCGGCCGCGCTGGCGCGCTTTCTCGACTATGTACAGGGCCACGAGCATGTGTGGATCACGCGCCGCATCGATATCGCGGAGCATTGGCATGCGACCCATCCATTCCAGGCCTGAGTTTTATTGATATGGGATGATAAGTAAAATCAGTCTTTGCATATAGTTGTCCCATATGCCGGTGTTAATCTTCTATACTGGGACTATACCGAGGCCAGCATGTCAGAACCGATCCGTTTTTATTACCGTGGTGCCGTACAGGAAGTACGCAACGCCGCCCCCACGCAGACTGTGTTGCAGCACCTGCGCGAGGATTTGCATTGCACAGGCACCAAGGAAGGCTGCGCCGAGGGTGATTGCGGCGCCTGCACCGTCGTCATCGGCAGCCTGGTGGATGGTCAGGTCGAGATGAAGGCCGTCAATGCCTGCATCCAGCTCACGCCCACCCTCGATGGCAAGGCCCTGTTTTCCGTGGAAGACTTGCAGCAGCCCGACGGCGCCCTGCATCCGGTGCAGCAGGCCATGGTCGAATGCCACGGGTCCCAGTGCGGTTTTTGCACGCCCGGCTTCGTCATGTCGTTGTGGGGCATGTATCTGGAGAAAAACGGCGCCACGCCCACGCGCTGCGAAATCGACGACACCCTGTCGGGCAACCTGTGCCGCTGTACGGGCTACCGGCCCATCCTCGACGCGGCCAGGCGCATGGGCGAATTGCCGCACGTCACATTCGACCGCGCTGCCTTGCAGACGCAATTGCAGGCGCTGCAGCGCGGCAGCCTGAGCACCTATGAACATGGCGGCCAGCACTTTCATGCACCGCGCAGCATTGATGAACTGGTGGCACTGCGCGCGGCAAACCCGCAAGCCTGCCTGCTGGCCGGTTCCACCGATATCGGCCTGTGGGTCACCAAGCAGCTGCGCGACCTGGGCGACATCATTTATCTCGGCAACGTGGCTGCCCTGAAACGCATAGCCGTGGACGGGGGCAAGCTGCATATCGGCGCCGGTGCCAGCCTCAACGATGCTTATGGGGCGCTGTGCCAGTATTACCCGCAGGAATTGTCAGAACTGTGGCAGCGCTTTGCTTCCTTGCCGATCCGTAACGCGGGCACCCTGGGCGGCAATGTAGCCAATGGCTCGCCCATCGGTGACTCGATGCCGTGGCTGATCGCGCTGGGCAGCGACATCGTGATGCGCGGTCCTGCCGGACAGCGGATCATGCCGCTGGAACACTTTTATCTTGGTTACCAGAAGAAAGATCTGCAGCCCGGTGAATTCGTCGAAGCCGTGCGCGTGCCTTTGCCACGGGCTGGCGTGCATTTCCGCACGTATAAACTGGCCAAGCGCTTCGACCAGGATATCTCGGCCGTGTGTGCCGCGTTTGCCTTTGAGCTCGACGGCGAACGCATTCTTGATGCGCGCATCGCTTTCGGCGGCATGGCGGCCACTCCCCAGCGGGCCGCGCAAACGGAAGCGTTCCTGCAGGGGCAAGCGTGGACGGAGGAAAACCTCGTCATCGCCATGCGCCTGCTGGCCGACGATTACGCGCCGCTGTCTGATATGCGCGCGTCGAACGCCTACCGCATGACGACGGCGCAAAATCTGCTGCGCCGCTTCTGGCTGGAAACACGTCCCGCTGCGCCTTTGCTGCGCACCGCCGTCAACGCCTACGCTTGCCGCGCCTGAAAGGACCAGCATGAACCATCCTGCCACGCCTGAACTGCAAGCGGCCGCCTGGGCTGCCGTGGGCAAGCCCAGCCCCCACGAATCGGCGCAATTGCATGTGCTGGGGCAAGCCACGTACACGGACGACATTGCGGAACTGCAAGGCACCTTGCATGCGGCGCTGGGCCTGTCGCAAAAGCCCCACGCACGCATCACGGCCATGGACTTATCCGCCGTGCGCGCTGCCCGCGGCGTCGTTGCCGTCTACACGGCACAGGACATTCCCGGCACCAACGATTGCGGTCCCATTATCCACGACGATCCCATCCTGGCGCTTGATCTGGTGCAATACGTGGGCCAGCCCATCTTCATCGTGGTGGCCGATACGCACGATCACGCGCGCCGCGCCGCCCGCCTGGCGCAGGTGTCGTACGAGGAATTGCCCGCGATCATGACACCGCAGGCGGCCAAGGCGGCGCAATCGTATGTGCTGCCGCCCATGCGCCTGGCGCGCGGCGACTATCAAGCCGCATTCGAGCAGGCGCCGCACGTGGTCAAGGGCCAGCTGTATGTGGGCGGACAGGAGCAGTTTTACCTGGAAGGACAGATTTCCTACGCCATCCCGAAGGAAGCGCAAGGCATGCTGGTGCTGTGTTCGACGCAGCACCCGAGCGAGATGCAGCACGTGGTGGCGCATGCGCTGGGCGTACATTCGCACAACATCACCGTCGAATGCCGGCGCATGGGCGGCGGTTTCGGCGGCAAGGAGTCGCAGTCGGCCCTGTGGGCGGCAGCCTCGGCCATCGCGGCGGCCAAGCTGAAACACCCCGTCAAACTGCGCGCCGACCGCGACGACGACATGCTGGTGACGGGCAAGCGCCACTGTTTTTATTACGAATACGAAGTGGGCTACGACGACGAGGGGCGGATCCTTGCCGCCAAGGTCGACATGACCACGCGCGCCGGCTACTCGGCCGATTTGTCCGGCCCCGTCGCCACGCGCGCCGTCTGTCACTTCGACAACACCTATTATTTGTCCGACGTGGACATCCGCGCCGCCTGCGGCAAGACAAATACCCAGTCGAACACGGCTTTCCGGGGCTTTGGCGGCCCGCAGGGTGCCATTGCCATCGAGTATGTCATCGATGAAATCGCCCGCCATCTGCAACGCGATGCGCTCGATATCCGCCTGCTCAATTTCTATGGCCGCAACGATGGAGAAGGGCGCAACGTCACGCCGTACGGGCAAAAAATCGTCGACAACGTCATCCATGAGCTGGTTGCCGAACTGGAAGCGAGCAGCGACTATCGCGCACGCCGCCGCGCCATCGATACCTACAACGAGGCCAGCCCCATCCTGAAGAAGGGACTGGCCTTCACGCCCCTGAAATTCGGCATCGCCTTCAACGTCACGCATCTCAACCAGGCCGGCGCCCTCGTGCACGTGTACGTGGATGGCTCCGTGCTGGTCAACCATGGCGGCACGGAAATGGGACAGGGCATCAATACCAAGGTCATGCAGGTGGTGGCGCACGAGCTGGGCCTGGACCTCGCATGCGTGCGCGCCACGGCGACCGACACCAGCAAGGTGGCGAACACGTCGGCCACGGCGGCATCCACGGGCGCGGACCTGAACGGCAAGGCGGCGCAGGATGCGGCGCGGCAGATCCGTGAACGCCTGGCCGCTTACGCGGTCAAACTGTATGGCGGTGATGTGGCTTGCGTGCGCTTCTTTGACAATCACATCCATGTGAATGGTCACGTCGTGCCGTTTGCCGAACTGGTGCAGAAAGCGTATCTGGCGCGGGTGCAACTGTGGTCGGATGGCTTCTATGCCACGCCGGGTTTGTCGTGGGACGCGAAGACGATGACGGGCCATCCGTTTTCGTATTACGCCTATGGCGCGGCCGTGGCCGAAGTAGTGGTCGATACCCTGACGGGCGAATGGAAGCTGCTGCGCGCGGATGCCTTGTACGATGCGGGACAATCACTGAATCCTGCCATTGACCTGGGTCAAGTGGAAGGCGCATTTATCCAGGGTATGGGGTGGCTGACGACGGAGCAGCTGTGGTGGAATGCGGCGGGCAAGCTGATGACGCACGCGCCATCGACCTACAAGATTCCCGGCATTTCCGATTGCCCGGAAGATTTTCGCGTCAAGCTGTTCCAGAATCGCAACGTGGAAGACAGCATCCACCGCTCCAAAGCCGTGGGCGAGCCGCCGCTGCTGCTGCCGTTTTCCGTGTTCTTCGCCATCCGCGACGCCATTTCCAGCGTGGGCCATCACGCCGTGCAGCCACCGCTGAATGCCCCGGCCACCAGCGAGGAAATCCTCAAGGCGGTCATGGCCGTGCAGGCGGCCGGTACCGCCGCCTAGGGGAAGATGATGAGCGACTGGCTGACGGCAATCGACAATGACACGCAGGCCTCCGTGCTGGTGACGGTCGCGCTCGTGGAAGGCTCGGGACCGCGCGAGGCGGGGGCGAAGATGCGCGTCACCCTCGATGGTCAGGCCGACACCATCGGCGGCGGCCACCTGGAGTTGCGCGCCGTGGAAATCGCCAAGACCATGCTGGCCACGGGCGACACGCGTGCGCAGATCGAGCGCTTTGCGCTGGGCCCCAGCCTGGGCCAGTGCTGCGGCGGCGTCGTCTACCTGGCGTTCGAGCCTGTCGATGCCAGCCTGGCGGCCGTGTTGTCCGCCCTGCGCGCACGGCGCCAGCAAGACAGCTGGAGACTGACGGCGCTCGACGGTGCGGCGGCGACGGTCTTGTTCGATGCGGCAGGCAGGCTGGTCGCTGGCACGGGCGAGCAGGCTCCCGATACGTTTTCGCGCGAGCGCGGCACGCATGTGGCGCAGGGCAGGGATGGGCGACGCTGGCTGGTCGACCCTTGCCTGGCGCCGCGCGCCCATTTGACCCTGTTCGGCGCCGGCCACGTGGGCGCCGCCATCGTGCGCGCCCTGGCGCACCTGCCCTGCAACGTGACCTGGGTCGATGAACGGGAAGACATGTTTCCCGCCCACATGCCCGATAATGTGCGCATCGCCGCCACCGACACGCCGGAGGAATTTGTGGCCATGGCGCCGCCGGGCGGGAGCTTCCTCGTCATGACGCATAGCCATGCGCTGGATCAACGTCTGACGGAAGCGATCATGGGGCGCGAGGATGCGGGCTGGTTCGGGCTGATCGGTTCGCAGACGAAACGCAAGCAATTCGAGCACCGCCTGCAGGCGCGCGGCGTGCCGGACGAGCGCATTGCCGCCATGGTGTGTCCGATCGGCATGCCCGGCATCCGCAGCAAGGTGCCGGCCGTGATCGCCGCCTCCGTTGCCTGTCAATTACTCATGGTGTGGGAGGAAGCCGCCAGCGCGGCCCTGGCCGCACCGCTGCGGCTGGTCACTGCCAGCGCGCCGCCGCGACGCAAGCAGCGCGCGGTCATTCATCCTTTATAGAAAGTCGTCATGCCGATTGTTCCTGCCTCCTTGCAAGCCTACCGTGCCAGCTTGCTGCACTTCCACGCCGATCCCGCCTTCAGCGAGCAAGCCCATGCCTGGCATGCGGATGGTTTGCTGATCGTCGCCGATGGCAAGGTCGTGGCAGCGGGCGATTATGCGCAGCTGCTGGCAACCTTGCCACCAGGCGCCGAGATCGTTGATTACCGGGGCAAGCTGATCGTGCCGGGCTTTATCGATACCCACCTGCATTTTCCGCAGACGGAAATGATCGCTTCGCCCGCCCCCGGCTTGCTGCCGTGGCTGGAAACCTATACCTTCCCCACCGAGCGGGCGTTCGAGGATCCGGCGCATGCGCGCAATGTGGCCGAGTTTTTCCTCGATGAATTGCTGCGCTGCGGCACCACGACGGCCATGGTGTATGGCAGCGTGCATCCGCAATCGGTCGACGCCTTCTTCGGCGCCAGCGAGGCGCGCGGCCTGCGCATGGCGGCGGGCAAAGTCATGATGGACCGCAATTGCCCCGCATTCCTGCGCGACACGGCCGAGTCCGGCGCGCGCGAAACGGAAGAGCTGATCCGGCGCTGGCACCAGCGTGGCCGCGCGCTGTATGCGATCACGCCCCGCTTCGTGCCTACCTCGACGAACGAGCAGATGCACCTGGCGGGCGAGCTGGCGCGCGCCTATCCGGATACCTATCTGCAGACCCACGTGTCGGAAAACGAGGATGAATGCCGCTGGGTGCGCGAACTGCATCCGCAGGCGCGCAGCTACCTCGATGTGTACGACGGCTACGGCATGCTGCGCCCCCGCGCCATGTTCGGCCACTGCATCTGGCTCGATGAGCGCGACCGCGCGCGCATGGCGGAAACGTCCTCGGCGGCCGCCGTTTGTCCTACGTCAAACCTGTTCCTGGGCAGCGGCCTGTTCGATTTCGAGAAGGCCGATGCGGCGCGCGTGCTGCTGTCGCTGGCCACGGACGTGGGCGGCGGCACCTCGTTCTCGATGTTGCAAACCATGAACGAAGCCTATAAAGTAGCACGCTTGAAAGGTAGCTACCTGCCCGCCTTGCGCATGTTTTACCTGGCGACCCTGGGCGCCGCGCGCGCCATGCAGCTGGAAGGCACCCTGGGGAATTTCACGGCGGGCACGGAAGCGGATTTCATCGTGCTCGACAAGCAATCCACGCCGCTGCTGGAGCGCCGCACGGCCGCTTGCCAAAGCCTGGAGGAATTGCTGTTTGCCTTTGCGCTGCTGGGAGATGACCGCGCCGTGGCCGCCACCTATTCGGGCGGACGATGCGTGCATGTGCGGGGGCAGGGCTGACCTACCCGTTGTTTAACATGAATCACCCTGAGCGAGAACGCGTATGCAAAAGAAACTCACTGGCCTGGCGCTTGCCGCCGCGCTGACACTGGCCGCAACGGCCCATGCCGCCAGCCCGTCGTCGAATGAAGCGGCCACCGCGCGTCATTTCGCCGCCTTGGTTGCTGGTAAGGAGCCCAGGACTGCCGAGCTGAGTCTGTTCTTTTCCATGATGCCCAAGGGCGGTGACCTGCATCACCATTACTCGGGCGCCATCTACGCCGAGCAATTCCTCGACTGGGTCGACAAGGAAAACTATTGCGTCAACAAGACGACCTACCGCATCGAAAGCAACAAGGACGTCGTCGCTGCCGAGCGCGCCAAGCCGGCCGCACAGCGCACCTGCCTGTCGTCGACGGAAGTGTTTGCCGATGCGGGCCTGTATGCGGAATTGCTGCAGCGCTGGTCGACCAAGGATTTCTACAACCACGGCGCCATCCAGACGCCGCCCGACCGTACCTTCTTTGATACCTTCGGCTACTTCGGCCCCGTCGCATCGACGAATACGGCCGACGGCCTGAAGACGCTGAAGCAGCGCGCCATCGCGGAAAACCTGAGCTATATCGAAACGATTTTCGAATTGTCACCCTTCGTGCAGAACGCGCAGTTCGACCAGCAGGTGCTGGCACCAGGCCTGCCGCCGGCCGCCTTGCAAGCCGTGCTGGCCAACTGGAGCAGCAGCCTGGAGCAGGATGCCAGCTTCCAGAAAAGCATCACGGCCTACAACGACAACGTCAACAGCAGCAGCGCCGGCATCGATGATGCGAACTTCACCATGCGCTACCAGGCGTACGTGCTGCGTTTCCTGTCGCCATCGCAAGTGTTCTCGTCGATGGTGGCGGCCTTCAAGGCGGCCAGCTTGAATCCGCTGGTGGTGGGCGTCAACATCGTGGGCCAGGAAAGCGTCAACGTCTCCATGCGCGATTACAGCCTGCACATGGAAATGTTCAAGTTCCTCAAGGCGAAGTATCCGAACGTCAAGATTGCCCTGCACGCGGGCGAGCTGGCGCTGGGCATGGTGCCGCCGGAAGGCATGGCCTTCCATATCGCCGAAGCCGTCGATGTGGCGGGCGCCGACCGTATCGGCCACGGCATGGATATCGCCTACGAACACAATGCGCTGGCGACCATGCAGAAGATGCGCGAGCGCGGCATTCCCGTGGAAGTGAACCTGACCAGCAATGACTATATTCTGGGCGTCAAGGGTCAGGCCCATCCGATCACCCTGTACCGCAAGTATGGCGTGCCGTTCGTGATCTCCACCGATGACGCCGGCGTGTCGCGCAATACACTGTCAAATGAATATGTCTTGTTTGCCAGCCAGTACAAGACTGATTATGCGGAACTGAAAAAATTGTCGTACAACAGCCTGCGCTATTCCTTCCTGGCCGACGCGGATAAACAACGTTTGCTGAAGGCACTCGATGCCCGTTTCGCCCGCTTCGAAGCGCAAATTGCCGCGGCCGACAAGGCCGGCAAGGGTAGTAAACCGTAAGTTGCGCGACGTTTGCAACTGATGTTCTCAATGCGGCCGGATCTTCCGGCCGCTTTCCATTTCCCCTTCCCATCCCCACGCTGTTTTTTTGTTAATTTTGTGGCGGCCATGCGACACAATTAACGGCAGATGCACGACTTTATCCAATTTCGTGGATGAATCAATTTCAAGTACATATTGCTCATTTATAATCTCGCGCCATAAGCCCGGACGCTGCCAGCACGATATCAATCCAGCTGCCTACATCATGCTATTTATATTTTAAATGTATAAATATGTAAAAAAAAACGTATTTGTCATCCTTTTTTTGATGATGCATAGTGGGATGAATGTGATAGTAAAAAGTCACAATTCATATGGCTGATATCGTATGAAGATGGGTATTTGCAGTAAATAACGGTGAGATGAAGAGTGAAACGAACAGTCATGCGGCTAAATGACGACATTCCTCGATATCTTACCGCCGTGTCACAGTCTTGAAATATTTAACAATTACACTCGCGGCTTGCCATGTTGGCCGGCTCGGCATGTCGGGTAAATGACACAGGTGCTAGCGCCCTGGGTCGTACGGCCAGGAAACTTCTGTTTCCGTCGTTATTGCTTGAATTTTCATTGGCTGTGATGTGTGGAAAGGCGTTTGTGATGGTCTTGTCAGGACCAGTAGCCAGTCCAGCCGGCATAACAGTTGCAGCATCGTAAAGAGGAGATCTTGAGTTTGTGTTGCTGTGCGGCGCAGCCGGACGGTGGGGCAATCCAGGATTTTCAAAAATAATAGTCTTTTCTGGGGTTAAAGATGATCAATCACAAACGACTTCGGCTAACGCAAATCGCGTTCAGCCTGTCTATTGCACTGGCGGCGGTACCATCGTTCGCACAGAACACCACGTCCGCTATCGGCGGACGTATTTCCGCAAGTGATGGCAAGCCTGCTGCTGGCGCCACCGTCACCATCGTGCACGCCGAATCGGGTTCCGTGAACAACGTGACCACCGATGCGGAAGGCCGCTATGTCGCCCGCGGCTTGCGCGCAGGCGGTCCTTACACCATCACCATCACCAAGAACGGTGAAGTGGAAAAACGCGAAGGCGTGTACCTCGAACTGGCTGAAACAGCCAACGTGGACGCTACCCTGGGCGCCCAGATGCAAGTCGTGAACGTGACGGGTTCGGGTGCCCGCGCACAGATCTTCAACCGTGAAAACATGGGCTCCGGCACCAGCATCGGCGCGACCGAACTGGCGACCATGGCCTCGATCAAGCGTAACCTGCAAGACTACGCTCGCCTCGATCCGCGCGTATCGCAGACCGATAAAGAGCGCGGCGAAATGTCGGTCGCTGGTCAAAATCCTCGCTACAACGCCCTGACCATCGACGGCGTCAACGTCAGCGATACCTTCGGCCTGGAAGCGAACGGCAGCCCGACCGCGAAACAGCCAATCTCGATCGAAGCGATCCAGTCGGTACAGGTGAACGTGTCGAACTACGACGTTACGCAAAAAGGCTACACCGGCGGTAACATCAATGCGGTCACGAAGTCCGGTACCAATGAAGTCAAAGGCAGCGTCTACTACGTCTTCCGTAATGACAGCATGGCTGGCGACCGTTACAACAGTGCTGCTGGTACCTACTACGCACCACCGGCATTCCGTGAAACGACCAAAGGCGCTACCGTTGGCGCTCCTTTGATCAAGGACAAGCTGTTTATTTTCGCTAACTACGAAGAGTTTGAAAGCAGCCGTACCGCGCCTAACTTTGGACCGCTGGGCAGTGCGCAGACCAACGTTGCCGTGACTCCTGCGGCAATCGCCAGCGCCCAAGATATCGCCAAAAACAAGTATGGCATGGATATCGGTAACAGTAACGTGCCTAGCGGCACCAAGCTGTCGGTCAAGGATACCTTGCTGAAGTTGGACTGGAACATCACCGACAGCCAGCGTGCCATGGTGCGTTACTCGAAGACCGAGCAGTCCGAGCCACAATTCCCGGGCTTGACTTCCAGTGGTGTGTCGCTCAATTCCGAATGGTATCAACAGAATAAAGCGATCACGACCTGGGTCGGTCAATGGTTCGGTGACTGGACGCCTAATTTCTCGACTGAAGTTAAAGTTTCCAAGCGCAACTACGATAGCGTTCCGAAGAATAACGCCAACCTGCCAGCGATGGCCCTGCAATTTACCGGCCCCTTGCCGGCAGATGCACCAGTCGGCACCGCTACAGGTAACCGCTATCTGAACTTCGGCACGGAGCAAAGCCGCCAGCTGAACGTTCTGGGCACCAAGACCACCGATGCCTACGTCGGCGCGAACTGGTCGATCGGCGACCATCAAGTCAAGTTTGGTGGCGACCTCACCAAGAACGACGTGTATAACGCCTACTTGCAAAACGTGAATGGCAACTATACCTTCGGTTGTATCGCGGGTCTTGACTATAAGACCTTCACCATGCCAGCTGGCAAGACGTTAAATTGTTCAACTTCGGATGCTGCTTATATACAAGCTGCTGTGCTGGAAAACTTCAGCCGTGGCCGCCCACTGAACTATCAGGTGCAAGTGCCTGTTGCGGGCGGTACGCTGGACAATGCGATCGCATCGTTCAGCATGAAAAACTACGGCACTTTTATCCAGGACACCTGGGCCGTCAACAAGAATCTGACCGTTACGGCAGGCGTGCGTCTGGACTCGGCGCGTATCAGTGATCGTCCGGTTGCGAATGCTGCTGCGGCCGCACCGCGGGTAGCAGGTGTGGCGGATAGCCAAGGCAACGTCATCTCACGTCAAACGGGTGGTTTTGGTCTGGATAACACCCACACCATCGATGGCCAAAACCTGTTCCAGCCACGCGTAGGCTTTAACTACCGCTTCGATACCGCACGTCCAACGCAATTACGCGGTGGCGCTGGCTTGTTCCAGGGTGCAGCGGCAACTGTCTGGATGTCCAATCCGTTTTCGAATACCGGTGTGGCAACGCGTATCGTTGGCTGCGGCACCAATGGCTTCCCGGCTTGCGTGAATACGACCGACGGTCTTTTCAATCCTGATCCGACCAAGCAACCCACGGTCTTCCCTGGCTCGACACCAGCAGCGAACGTCGACTTCTTGTCGCCAGACCTGCGTCAGCCGTCGATCTGGAAGGGTAACCTGGCCGTTGAGCATGAATTGCCATGGATGGGCCTGGTATTCGGTGCAGAGTATCTGTACACCAAAAACAAGGATGCGATCTACTACCAACATCTGAATCTGGGTGATCCAACCAAGATCGGTAGCGATGGCCGTCAACTGTTCTATACGTCGCAAGGCTATAACCCAGCTTGCTGGACTGCAAGTGGGAGTGGCGCTTCCAGCAGCAATACGGGCGCATGTGCTGGCTTCCGTACGCGTGCCTTGAACAATGCGAGCTATAACAACGTGTTGCAAGCAACAAAAACTGATGCTGGCAAGGGTAATGTCATTACCATGTCCTTGCGTCAGCCTATGACCAAAGGCATGGCGTGGGGCGTGTCGTACACCTACAGCGACGCTACCGAAGTATCGCCGCTGACCTCGTCGGTAGCGAATTCGAACTGGCAAGCCCGTTCGGTATTCAATCCGAACGAGAACGTAGCAGCTAACTCGAGCTACTTGGTCAAGAACCGCTTTAACGCCAACATCAGCTGGCAGAAGCGTTTCTTCGGCGAGTACAAGACCAGCTTCGGTATGTTCTATGAAGGCCGCAAGGGCAAACCATACAGCTGGACTTATGGCAATGACTTGAACGGTGATGGCGTTTCTGGCAATGACTTGATGTACATCCCATCGAAACCAGGTTCTGGCCAGGTGGTGTTTGCAGGCGATACCGCAACGAATCACCCGAACGAAGACCGTTTCTGGGCAATTGTCAATGCAAATCCGGATCTGGCTCACTCGACTGGTGGCGTCGTAAAACGCAATGGCAGCTTCTCGCCATTTACCAATAGTTTTGATATGCGTGTCAGCCAGGAAATTCCAGGCCTGTTCGAAAAGAATAAAGGCGTATTCACGCTGGACTTCTTTAACGTCGGTAACCTGATCAACCGCAACTGGGGTCATATCAACGAGATGGCTTTCTCGTCGAGCGGTGGTCAAGTGCGTAACTTCGTTGACTATGCCGGTATCGATGCACAAGGCCGTTATATCTACAGCGTCCGTAACAACGTCAAAAACTATGACGTTCGTCAGGCTAGCGGCGAATCGCAGTGGTCGATCCAGGCAACTGTTAAGTACGAGTTCTAATCTCGGCGCTTAAATTGCAGTCTCAAACGGCTGGTGGCAACACCGGCCGTTTTTTCGTTTGATGTTGATGAAATATTTTTTGTAACAATAAGTAGGCGGGGACCATGAAACGTTATTTGATACCAATTTTGACATCGCTCGCGGCGGCAGCGGCCTTGACCTTGTTGTTGGCCGGCTGCGCCACGCCTTCCGCGACACCCGTTGATATCAACCTGGTTGCCTTGAACGATTTTCACGGTAACCTCGATCGCAGCAAATTTACCTACACGAGCATCGCCGGTGGCGAGCGCAAGACGGTGCAGGCGGGCGGCATCGATACCCTGTCCGGCGCGCTGACGGCGTGGCGCCGCGAAGATGCGCAGCTGATCTTTGTCGGCAACGGCGACCTGGTCGGCGCCAGTCCCGCCATGTCGGCGCTGTGGGCGGATGAACCGAGCATCGTGGCCATGAACATGCTGGGCATGAAGGCCAGTTCCGTCGGTAACCATGAATTTGATCAGGGCAAGGCGGAATTGCTGCGCCAGCAGCGCGGCGGCTGCGAATCGTCGCGCGCCGACAAGGCGTGCAAGTTCACGCCCGATTTCAAGGGCGCCAGCTACATCTATATGGCCGCCAACGTGATCGACACGCAGACGGGCAAGTCCCTGCTGCCGGCCTACCGCATCGAAGAAGCGCATGGCGTCAAGGTGGGCCTGATCGGTGCCGTGCTGAAAGATACGCCGTCCGTGGTGACGGCGGCCGGCATTGCCGGCCTGCAGTTCGGCGATGAGGCCGACGCCATCAACGCCACCCTGCCGCAACTGCGCGCGCAGGGCGTGGGCGTGTTCGTCGTGCTGCTGCACCAGGGGGGCGAGACGGTAGAGGCAGTCGACCAGCCCGACTGCAGCCACCTGAAGGGCGAAGTGGTCGACGTGGTCAAGCGCCTCGATCCCGCCATTCAATTGGTCGTCAGTGGCCATTCGCACCAGGGTTATCTGTGCCGCGTCGACGGCCGCCTGGTTACGCAAGCACAGATGGGAGGACACATGTTGACGCGCATCAAGCTCAAGGTCGATCCTGTGAAGAATGCCGTCATGGATGCCAGCGCGCAAAACGTCGTCATGCTGCCTGGCATGTATGAGCCGGACCCGGCCGTGGCAGCCTACCTGGAATCGGTGAAGCAGCGCAGCGCGGCCGAACTGTCGCGCCCGGTGGCCGCCATCGCCGTGCCGAACGTGGGCCGTAGCACCAAGGGCAGCGGCGCTTCCCCGCTGGGCGACCTGGTGGCCGACAGCACCCTGTTCGGCGCGCGCGCTGCCGGCGCGCAAATCGGCCTGATGAACAATGGCGGCATCCGTAAGGACCTGGAAGCGGGCGCCGACCTGATGACGAACGTGGGGCAGAACCAGGCCGTCGTACCATTTGGCAATACCCTGATCGTCGTGAGCCTGTCCGGCGCGCAAATTCGTGCCTTGCTGGAGCAGCAATGGCCGGGCGCGGAAGCGGAAGAGGGCAATCTGCTGCAAGTGTCCGAAGGTTTTACGTATCGCTGGGACAGCACCCGCCCGCAAGGCCAACGCGTGCTGCCGGGCAGTATCATGCTCGATGGCAAGGTCATTGACGATAATCAACAATACCGTGTCGCCGCCAACAGTTTTCTCGCCGGCGGCGGCGACCGCTTTACCGTGCTGGCGGCCGGCACGCGCCGCCTCGACACGGGCGTGCGCGACATCGATGCCTTCAGCAATTACCTGATCGCCCGCGCGCGGGCCGGCAAGCCGGCCGGCAGCGCCACGGCGGCGGGCCGTATCGTGCGCGTCAAATAACTTTACAAGGAAAAACCATGCGTCGCCTATTTGTTTCCGTTCTTCTGTCCAGCCTGTTCGCGGGCAGCGCCCACGCCGATTTCACGATTCCCGGCTTTGAGCTCGTGCACACGTCGCCCGTGGAAACCACGCTGACGAATCCCGACCTGCGCGAGCCTGTTGCCGTGTGGACGGAATTGTTCGATGGTGCCAAAAAAGAGATCGTCATCGCCCAGTTCTACGCCGTCAGCAAGCCGGGCACGGCCTTTGAAAAGGTGCTGGCCAGCCTGACGGCGGCAGGCCAACGGGGCGTGAAGATCCGCTTCCTGCTGGACCAGAAGGGCGTGGGCCTGTCGGAAGCGGCCACCATCGCGCAGATCAAGGCCATTCCCAACCTGGACTTGCGTCTCATCGATTTCAACAAGATCACGGGCAACGGCATCGTGCATGCGAAATACCTGGCCGTCGATGGCCAGGTGGCGTACATCGGCAGCCAGAATTTCGACTGGCGTTCCTTCGAGCACATCCATGAAACGGGCTTGAAGATCACGGAGCCGGCCATGGTCAGCCAGGTGCAGGCCATCTTCGAGCAGGATTGGCAGGCGCAGGCCCTGACGTCGCAGGGCAGCCGCGCCACGGTGCTCAACAGCAAGGTGGTGCCGGCCAATTACGCGCAGAACGCTTTCCTGCTGGCCAGCCCGAATGCATACAACCCGGCAGGCGTGGGCGACTCGGAAACGGGCTTGCCCGCCTTGCTGGCGGAAGCGCAAAGCGAAGTGCGCATCCAGCTGCTCGATTACGCGCCCCTGTCGTATGGCCCGAACCGCACGCGGCCGTATTACGCCGTGATCGACAACGCCGTGCGCACGGCGGCCCAGCGGGGCGTGAAGATCAAGCTGATGGTGTCCGCGTGGAACACGGAAGCGCCCGCCATTGCTTACCTGAAAAGCCTGGCCCTGGTGCCGAACGTGGAAATCCGCATCGTCACCTTGCCCACGGCATCGACGGGCTTCATTCCCTTCGCGCGCGTGATCCATAGCAAGACCATGAGCATCGATGGCAAACTGGCCTGGGTCGGCACGAGCAACTGGGCGGGCGGCTACTTTGACCTGTCGCGCAACCTGGAAGTGGTGCTGCGCAACGATGCCATGGCGCAGCGTATTGCCGCGTTGCATGAGCAGACGTGGAGCTCGGCGTATGCCCAGCCCATCGATATCAACAAGCAATATCCGAAGCCGGCCAAGGGCGCGCCGCAAGGCAAGGAATAATGGGGAAGACAGCGATGAAAAAATTACTTACCGTGCTGGCGCTGGGCGCCGCTTTTGCTTCCGGCAATGTATTGGCATGGGGCAATGACGGTCACCGGGCCGTGGGCGCCATCGCCGATCAACTGCTCAAGGGCAGCGCTGCCCAGGCGCAGATGGCGGCCCTGTTGTTGCCGGGTGAAAGCCTGGAAAAGATCGCCAACTGGCCCGATTGCGTGAAAGGCACGTATTGCGGTCCGCAATCGCCGGAAATGCTGGCCTACGTGGCAGCCAATCCCAAACACAGCGAATATCACTACACGGATATTCCCTTCCAGAATGCGCACTACCATGACCACGACGTGGGCAGCGCGGATGACGACATCGTGCAGACACTGAAGCAGGCGATTCTGGTATTGCAAGGCAAGGACGACGCGGCCAGCAATCCGCACCAGTTCACCAAGCGCCAGGCCTTGATCCTGATCACTCACCTGGTGGGCGACATCCACCAGCCCCTGCACGTGGGTGCCGCCTATGTGGGCAAGGATGGCAGCTTTGTCGTGCCCGCCACCCAGGCACAGATCGACGGCATGGCCATTTTCGACGCGCGCGGCGGCAACAACCTGCTGCTCGACGATGCCAGGATGACGGCACTGTCGAGCGCCGTGATTCCCGCGCCGCTGCCGGCCGACGAGGGGGAAGCGAAAGCGCCTGCCTATCCGAAGTCGCCCACCAAGCCATTGCATTCGTACTGGGACAGCACGGTGGTCGATTACGCCATGCGCCGCCTGAGCACGCGCACGCCGCAGCAGTTCGCCAGGACCGTGATTGCCAGCCAGCCTGCCGTGAGCGGCAATAGCGGCGATCCCGTCACCTGGCCATATCAGTGGGCCGATGCCTCGCTGGCGGCCTCGAAGGTGGCTTACGCGGACGTGGTCGCCGGCCCCGCCACGCAGCAGACCAGCCGCAAGGGCGAGGTCTACAACGTGTGGGCCTTGACGGTGCCGGACAATTATCCCGTGCCCAGCTCGGCGCTGGCGAAGCAGCAACTGATCGAGGGCGGCTATCACCTGGCTGCCCTGTTGCAGGCCATCTGGCCGCAATAAGTTGGCGGCAACAAGACGAGGAATGGAAAGCGGCCCGCGGGCCGCT
>NZ_RFSK01000085.1 GCF_009923995.1 Janthinobacterium sp.
GCCGCGCCAGCGCGTGCTGCATGAATGCCTGCGCGCGGCCATCCGTAGCGGCCAGCTGGCGCCCGGTACGCGGCTGGCCGCCACGCGCGTGCTGGCCGCCGAACTGGGGCTGGCGCGCAATACGGTGCTGTACGCCTACGAGCAGCTGGCCAGCGAAGGTTTTGTCTTGCCGGACCGGCGCGGCACCGTCGTCGCCGGCAGCACCGGCACGCCCGTGGCATTGCCGGCGAGCGGCGGCCAGGATGGCTTGTCGCGCCGCGCCCGGCATTTGCGTGGCCTGGCGGGGCAGGATGTGAATGCGGCGCTGGTGTATCCGGCCGACGCGATGGGGGCGTTCGCCCCTGGCGTGCCGGCGCTGGACGAGTTTCCCCTGGCGCTGTGGCGGCGCATGCTGGACCGGGCGTGGCGTGCGCTGACGCCGCGTCAGCTCAATTACGGCGATCCGGCCGGCGAGCCGCAACTGCGCTTGGCCATTGCCGACCATCTGCGCGCCGCGCGTGGCGTCGTGTGCGATGCGGCTCAGGTGTTCATCACGGATGGCACGCAGAGCAGCCTTGATGTGTGCCTGCGCGCCTTTGCCGACCAGGGCGAGACCTTGTGGATCGAGCATCCCGGTTATGGCGGCGCGCTGGCGGCCGGCCGTGGCGCCGGCTTGCAGGTGACCGGCATTGCCGTCGATATGGATGGCATCGCCCCGACGGACGAGGACTGGAGCGCGATGCCGCCGCGCCTGATCTACACCACGCCGTCGCACCAGTATCCGACGGGCAGCGTGCTCAGTCCCGCGCGCCGCATGGCGCTGCTGGAACGCGCCCGCGCGGCAGGTGCGCTGATCATCGAGGACGATTACGACAGCGAGTTTCGCCACGGCGGCCCGCCCCTGGCAGCCATGCAGGGGCTGGTGGCCGACGCGCCCGTCGTGTATCTGGGCACGTTCAGCAAGACCATGTTTCCCGCCTTGCGCATCGCCTTCATCGTCGTGCCGGCAGCGCTGGCAGGGGCCTTCGCGCAGATGCAGGCGCAGGGCGCTGCGCGGGGACGGGTGGCGGAGCAGCTGGCGCTGGCCGAGTTCCTGCGCAGCGGCCTGTTTGCGCGCCATGTGCGGCGCATGCGCCGGCTGTACCGCCAGCGCCGCGATGCCTTGGGCGAGGCATTGCAGCGCCATGCCTGTGCCGGCGCGTCCATCCATGGCGGCTCGGCCGGCATGCACCTGGCGCTGCGTTTTCACGATGCCAGCCGGGATGACCTGGCGTTGAGCCGCCGCGCCGCGCAGGAGGGCATCGTGGCACTGGCGTTGTCCGCCCACGGGACCGACGAGCGCGCAGGCTGGAACGGTTTCTTGCTCGGTTACGCGCAGGTGAAGGCCGAGAACATGGATGGACTGGCGCGCCGCCTTGGCGCGCTGCTGCCGGCGTGAGGCTTGGCCTTATTGCTGGTCCAGCATCCACTGCTTCAAGCCGTTGACCCAGTTCTTGGCGGGCAGGTTGAACTGTTTCTTGATGGCGGCGGCACGCTCGTATAGCTCGCTGAAATCGAGCGATGGCGATTTTTTGAAGGCTAGCACGACGATGTTTTCGTCTTCCATTTCCGGCACCCAGACGACGGCGTCGAAGACCAGCTCCATCGCCTGCAGGTTCTTGTCGTAGTTGGGAAAGTCGCCGAAGACGTTCGTGCACATGATGCCGTCGTCCGTCAGGCAGTCGAAGCAGGCCTGGTAGAACTCGGGCGTGTCGAGCACGGGGCCGCGCGCCTCCTCGTCGTACAGGTCCACCTGCAGCACGTCGACCTTGCCGTGGTTGGCCGTGTCGAGCACGAAGTCGAGTGCATTCGTTTCGCGCACGTCGAGGCGCGCGTCGTTCGGCGGCAGGGCAAACTGGGCGCCGCAGATGGCGATTACATTCGGATTGAGCTCGATGGCCGTGACCTGGGCGTCGGGGAAGCGGCGGTAGCTGAATTTGGTCAGCGCGGCGCTGCCCAGGCCCAGCTGCACGATGCGTTGGGGTTGTGTCTTGAAGAGCATCCACATCATCATCATCTGCACGTATTCGAGCTCGATGGCATCGGGCTTGTCCAGGCGCATGGCACCCTGCACCCACTTGGTACCCAGGTGCAGGTAGCGGATGCCGCGATGTTCGGTGATGGTGGCCGGCGGATGGCCAGGATGGCTGAAGGCGGTGTTGCTGGTGGAAGTAAAATCGGTCGTCATGGCACCAGTGTAGCAGCCGCATGAAAAAAGACGCCGCAGCGTCTTTTGGGGGGAGCGCTCAAGATTGCTTGCGGCGCCGGGCCAGGAAGCCCAGGATGCCCAGGCCGGCCAGCAGCATGCCATAGGTTTCCGGTTCCGGGACGGGTGCCAGGTTCAGGTTGAAGGTTCCGCCATAGCTGCCGCCATGGCTGTTGCCGATGACGGTCAGCGTTAGCGGGCCGTTGAACAGCAGGCTGGTCTGCGCCAGCACCTGGCCCTGGGCATAACCGAACACGGTGGGGCCGCCAAAGCCCGTCAGGGCGATACCGTTCAGGTTGGCGCTGGTGAAGTTGATGGCAGATGCATCGCTGCCCGTCACCGACAGGTTGGCCAGGAAGGCTTGCGCTGTCGAACCGAAGGTGGCATCCGGAGTGAAGTGGAAAATATCCGTGAAGGCTCCGAGCGGGCTGGGCGTGACGTTGAAGCCGCTTGTCCACAGGTTGCCCGTGGTATTGGTCAGGTTGATGGTGTACGACGCGGCATACGCGCTGCCGATGGATGCAGCACCCAGTACCGCTGCTGCGATGAGTGATTTCAGTTTCATATTTATCCCCGCGAAAAAACGATTAATGTGTCAAAAAACCGTACCGCGTAGATAAATTATCGCCAAGAGAATTCATTGTCAATGAGCTATTTTTATATCATTATGCAAACTTAAATAGCTTATTTCTAACATACGGGCATACGCCGCATGAAGTTGCAAAATTAAAAACACAAATTGTTGATATTGCACAATAAATAGTTGCGGATTATGTGATCTAAAAATCGTTACACCGGGATCTCATTTCTGTCCGGCAAGGGAAGGATGAGGGTCACTGTCAGGCCGCCGCCCTCGCGATTGGCCAGGGTGATGCGCCCGCCATGCGCTTCGGCAATTTCGCGTGCCAGGGCCAGGCCCAGTCCCGTTCCGCTGCGCTTGGTCGAGTAGAACGGGACGAGCGCATTTTCCAGCACCGCACCGTTCATGCCGGGTCCGCGGTCGCGCACCTCGATGCGCAGCTGCCCCTGCGCCAGGCTTACGTGCATGCTGATCTGCTGGAGTTTGGAGCCGGACTCCTGCGCATTCTTGAGCAGGTTCAGCAGCGCCTGCTGCAATTGCGCCGCATCGAACACGGCCGCCTGCGCCGGCGGCGGGGCATCGAGCGTGAAGGTCGCTTGCGAGGCCAGGCTGTCGAGGAATGGCTGCCATTCGTAAGCGGCCAGGCGCGGTGCGGGCAGCTTGGCAAAGCGCGCGTAACCGAGAATGAAGCTTTCCAGGTGGCGCGTGCGTTCCTCGATCGTGGCGAGAATCTGCGGCAGGCGTTCGGTTTGTCCGCGGCGTACCAGCTCGGCCCCGGAGTGGGCCAGCGAGGCCAGCGGCGCGAGCGAGTTGTTCAGCTCATGGCTGATGACGCGGATGACTTTTTTCCAGGTCTGCACTTCCTGGCGCCGCAGTTCCAGGGTCAGCTGGCGCAGCAGCAGCAATTCATGCTTGCGGCCGTTCAGGCTGAAGCTGCGCCGCGCCAGGTGGTACACCTCTTCCTGTTCGCCGTCGCCGCTCGTAAACAGGCCGTCGCTGGGACGCGCCAGCGCCTCCGCCAGGGCCGGTGCAGCCTGCTGCACGATGTCGGCCAGGCGCTGTCCTTCCAGGCGCCGTCCCTGGTGCAGCAACTGGCGCGCAGCCAGGTTGGCGTAGACGATGGCGCTGCCTTCGGCCACCAGCAGCATGGCCACCGGCGTGTTCTGCACCATGGTGTCAAGCAGCAGCTCGCGCTGCACCAGGTCCAGGCGCTGCTTGCGCAGCACGTCGCCGAGGGCATTGTGGGTCGCCACCAGGTCGGCCAGTTCATCGTTCTGCGGCCAGCGCAGGCTGAAGGCGAAGTCGCCGTCCTGGTAGCTGGCGACCGTGCCGCTCAAGGCGCGGAACAGCGACAGCATCGCCTGCAATTGCGCGCGGATGGTGATGACGGCAATCGGCAGGATGCACAGCAACGACAGCCCCAGCACCAGCCACGGCTGGCCGGGCAGGAAGTGCGCGAGCAGCAGGGCGATGCCCATGCCCAGTACCAGCAGGGTGACGATGAGCGCCGTCCAGCGCGTCAGCAACGAAAGGCGCAGGCCTGTCGGGCGTATCGGCGTGTGCTCGACGGGCGGCATCAGGCGCGCGCGATGCCCAGGCGCTCCATGCGCCGGTACAGTGCCTGGCGCGACAGCCCCAGTTCCTGCGCCGCCTGCGCCACGACGCCATGCGCGCGGGCCAGCGCGGCCACGACGCTGTCGCGGTCCGGTTCCGTGGCTGCCGTATCCTGCGCGGCGCGCTGCACGGCCGCCAGCGGCAAGCCCAGGTCCTGCGCCTGGATCAGGGGACCGGCCGCCAGCAGGCTGGCGCGCTGCATGACGTTTTTCAGTTCGCGCACATTGCCGGGCCAGCCATGCGCCAGCAGGCTGGCCTGCGCCTGCGCATCGAGGCTCTTGTCCGACCCGAGGAAATGCCGCGCCAGCACGAGGATGTCGGCCGGACGCTGGGCCAGTGGCGGCAGGCGCAGCTCGATGACGTTCAGGCGGTAGAACAGATCTTCGCGGAAGGTGCCGGCGCGTATCATGGCCGGCAGGTCGGCATTGCTGGCGCTGATGACCCTGACCTTGACCTGGCGTTCGCGGTTTGATCCGAGGCGTTCGAAGCGGCCAGTTTCCAGCACGCGCAGCAGTTTCATCTGGCCGGCCAGCGGCAGGTTGCCTATCTCGTCGAGAAACAGGGTGCCGCCGTCGGCCGCATCGAACTTGCCGTCGCGCGCCCGCGTGGAACCCGTGTAGGCGCCCGCTTCTGCGCCAAACAGCTCGGCCTCGATCAGGTCCACCGGCACGGCGCCGCAGTTGAGCACCACGAAGGGGCCGTCGGCGACCTGGGAATTGGCTTGCACGATGGCGGCGATGCGCTCCTTGCCGCTGCCGTTCGGCCCCGAAATGAGCACGGGAACGTCGGCACGCGCCACCTGGCAGGCCAGGTGCACCACGCGCTCCGTGGCGGGGTCCTGCCACACCATGCCGCGCAAGTCGAAGTCGTGCTCGAGCGTATGGCGCTGGCGCTGCTCGGCCAGCACGCGCTGGCGCAGGGCCTGGCTGGCCTGTCCCAGCTCCAGCAGGTTTTGCACGCTGGCGATCAGGCGCCGGTCGTCCCATGGCTTGGCCAGGTAGTCGGCCGCGCCAGACTTGATCAGGTCGACGGCCGCATCGAGCTGGGTCCACGCCGTCAGCAGGATCACGGGCAGGTCGGGGTAGCGTGCGCGGATGGCGTGGAACAGCGCGCTACCTTCCTCGCCCGAGGTGGTGTCGGCCGTGAAGTTCATGTCCTGCACCACCAGGTCGATGGGATGGCGCGCCAGCAGCGCCAGGCCCTCTTCGGGCGAGGCGGCGCGCAGCGCATCGATCTCGTGCAGCGAGAACAGCACGTCGAGCGCGATGGCCACGGCGGCATTGTCGTCAATAATCAGTACGGTAGGCATGCGCGCAGCATAACATTGCCATGATGGCCAGGGTACGGAAAAATGGTCACGTGCTGCGCGTGGCGGTGGCCGGCGAAATGCTGGCCGCGCGCCAGGCCGGGCCATACACGGCGACCAGTCCCAGCAACCAGAACACGAGCGCGCCACC
Organism: Janthinobacterium sp.; assembly: GCF_009923995.1. Classification (GTDB taxonomy): domain Bacteria; phylum Pseudomonadota; class Gammaproteobacteria; order Burkholderiales; family Burkholderiaceae_D; genus Janthinobacterium. The sequence continues at coordinate 5,876 of NZ_RFSK01000085.1, forward strand.
CAGCAGGTAGTGCAGGGGCAGGCGCGCCATTTCCAGCTGGCTCACCAGCAGGTGGTTCAGCGCCAGGGCCAGCACGACGCCGGCGGCCACGCCCGCGCTGGTGATCATGAAATTCTCCGTCAGGAAGTAGCGCAGGATGTCGACGCGCCGTGCGCCCAGGGCGCGGCGCACGCCGATCTGCTTGCGCCGCTGCGTCACCCACAGGCTGGCGATGCCGACGATGCCGCTGGCCGTGACCAGCAGCAGCAGGGCCGAGACGGTGATCAGCATCCACGACAGGGCGCGGTCGGCGCGGTAGCGCGTGTCGCGGTCGTCATCCAGGCTGCGGATGCGCACGATCAGCTTGTCCGGCGTGGCCGCGCGGATGGCTTGCTCGGCTTCCTTCATCACGCGATCGCGCTGGCCGGCTTCCGTGCGGATGGTCAGCAGGGTATCGCCGTCGCCCGTCAGGCGCACGGGAAAGATCACGGAATACTCGCCCTGCTCGCCCACTTCCGCGCCCTGGGTCTGCAGCCGGTCGATGACGCCGACTACCTGCAATTGCTGGGCATTCTCGCCCGTGCCCAGGAACAGGGGCATGCCCAGTGCGCTGCCGCCCTCTGGGTGGATTTTTTCAGCCATGGCCCGCGTGATGATGACTTGCGGCGGGAATACCTCCGTCACGTTCTGGTCGATTTCGGTGATTTCGGCGGGCGTGAAGTCGCGCCCTTCCACCAGTTGCAGGCCCCACGTCTTGATCAGCGAGTCGGGCGTGATGTACACGGCGGCGATGGCGGAGCTGTTTTCCTGCTTGCGGCTGGCGGCGAAGCCGCTGTTGCTGCCGCTGCGCGACAGGGGAACCTGGCTGACCTGCGCCACGGAGACGACGCCGGGTACGGCGCGCGCGGCAGCGGCCAGGCGTTTTTGCAAGGCCAGTTCTTCATTGTGGCCCAGCGGACGCAGGTTGCGCGCCAGCAGGTGGAACACTTCGCTCTCGGCCGCCACGCCGCTGGGGCGTGCCGCCACTTCCTGGCGTACGTTGACGATATGCAGGGCATTGGCCAGGATGGCCAGGCTCAAGGCTACCTGCACGGCGACCAGGATGGCGCCGGTTTTGCTGCGCATCAGTGCAGACAGGATGGGTCGGATTTCCATGGTGGTCCTATTCGTGTGCGGTGGCGGCGGTCATTGGGATTTGAGCTGGATGGCTGGCGTCACCTGGCAGGCGCGCCAGGTCGGCAGCAGGCCGGCCAGGATGGCGGCGGCGACCGAGAGGACGAAGGTCATGGCCAGCATCACCCAGTCCATGTGCGCGGCGACGGTCAGCTGCTTGGACTGCATGCCGATCAGGGCCAGGGCGCCGAAGGACAGCAGCAGGCCGAGCACGCCGCCGGCCAGGCCGATGACGGTCGTCTCGATGAGGAACTGGCGGAAGATGTCGCTGCGCGATGCTCCCAGCGCGCGGCGGATGCCCACTTCGGAAGCGCGCACGGAAAACTTCGCCAGCAGCAGGCCGATGGTATTGACCAGGCACAGGGCCAGGAAACCGAACGCCAGCCAGGCCGACAGCTTGTTGTCGTTGCCGACCACGCGCAGGTGGACCAGCCATTCATCAATGCTGAACAGGCGGTTCGGTGCGGCGCGTTTCAGGCGGCCCAGTTTGCGCTGTTCCTGCGCATAGCTGTCGAGGTAGTTCTGCAGCTCGGCGCGCTGGCCATCGCTGGCCATCTCGAACCAGAACTGCATCCACGTGCATTCCGAGTCGAGCGTGCCCTGGAATCCCGGTTCGCGGTTGCCGCTGCAGCTCATGCTGCCGTTGTGTCCCGTCTGGTGACGGATCGCGCTGGTGAACGGGATGAAGTAGCTGTCTTCGCTGCCGAAGGCGCCGCTGCCGATGATGCGGTGGATGCGTGGCACGGGGTCCCATTTGTCGAGCACGCCCGTGATCTGGAACTGGAAGCCCATCAGTGTCATGCGCTGGCCGACCGGGTTGCTGTCGCCATACAGTTTTTCCGCCAGCTTGCGCGACAGGACGATGACGTCGGCGCCGGCCGCATCGTCGGCGGCGCTCCATGGCTGGCCATACAGGAAGGGCGTCTCGAACATGGGGAAGAAATCGCGGTAGGCGGCCAGTCCCTGCGAGCTGAAGGCGCCGATGTCCTTGCGCGCCGGCTCGATGGCACCGCCCACGCCGTACATGACGCTGCGGCGCTCGCCGATCTTGCTGTTCTGGAAGTTGACGGCGTCGCGGTAGCTGAGCTGCTTGTCGCCCGATTCGTTGCCCGGGGTGTAGCCGGAGAGGGAGCCATTGTCCACCAGCGGCACGAACATGCGTCCGTTCTTGTGCGGCAGGGGATTGCCCGACATGACGTGCAGGATGGTGAGCGTGGAAATGCTGGCGGCCACGCCTATGGCCAGGGTCAGCACCATCAGCGCCGTCAGGGCGGGATTGCGGCGCAGGCTGCGCAGGCCAAGCAGGAAGTAGTACTGGAACATGCGTCTATCCTCAGGCAGTGGCGGCGTTGCTGCCGGCTTTGGCCGGGCTGCTGGCCAGCGTCGGTCCCTTGTGCACCAGGTCCGACACCTGGCCGTCGATGATGTGTACGTTACGCTGGCTGCGCAGCGCCAGTTCGGGATCATGCGTGACCATCAGGATGGTGGTGCCTTGCGCGTTGATGTCTTCCAGCAGTTCCATCACGCCGCGCGCCATCTGCGTATCGAGGTTACCCGTCGGTTCATCGGCCAGCAGCAGCTTGGGCGAGCCGGCCAGCGCGCGCGCGATCGCCACGCGCTGCTGCTGGCCGCCCGACAGTTCGGCCGGATAGTGCTTCATGCGCGAGGCCAGTCCCACCTTGGCCAGTGCATCCTCGATGCGTTCGCGCCGCTCGGCGCTGTTGTAGCCCCGGTAGCGCAGGGGCACGTCGACATTGTCGAACAGCGACAGGTCGGGGATCAGGTTGAATCCCTGGAAGATGAAGCCGAGTTTTTCATTGCGCAGGCGCGAGCGGGCATTGTCGTTCATGCCTTTTACGTTGACGCCGTCGAGGATGTATTCGCCATCGGTGAATTCCTCCAGCAGGCCGGCGATGTTCAGGAAGCTCGTCTTGCCGGAGCCGGACGGCCCCGTGACGGTGACGAATTCCCCCTGCTTGACGTGGATCTCAAAACCGCGCAGCGCGTGCGTTTCGATCATGTGGGTGCGATAGACTTTGTTCAGGTTTTGCATGCGCAGCATGGCGAGTCTCCGGGTAGATGGGAATGGATTAATTGAGCGAGACGCGGGCGGCGTTCTCGAAGGCTTCCGTGCCGGCGACGACGACCTTGTCGCCTTGCTTCAGGCCGCCGAGGATTTCCACGGCCGAGACGCTGGTGGCGCCCATCCTGATGGGCGTGCGGATGGCCACGCCGTCGCGCACGACGTAGGCGAAGCGGCCGCCTTCGGCCTCGACGAAGGGGCCGCGCGCCAGCATCAGCACGTTCGGCTTTTCATCGATCAGCAGGCGCGCCGTGACGCGCTGGTTCTGCCGCAGGCCGGCCGGCTGTTCACCGTTGAAGCGCACGCGCGCCAGCACCTGGTTCTTCACCACTTCAGGCGACAGGGCCGAAAGTTTGCCCGTTGCCTTGACGGCGCCCGTCTCGATTTCCGCGCCCATGCCCAGGCCAATGTCGGCCACGTACGTTTCCGGCACTTCCAGCTCCACTTCCAGTTGCGACAGGTCGACCAGCGTCATCAGCGCCGTATTGGCTTGCACCACGCTGCGGTTGGCTACCGACAGGGTGCCGATGAAGCCGTTGACGGGCGCGCGCACGGTCAGCTCGTCGACGCGGCGCTGGGCGTTGTCGCGGCTCAGGCGCTGGCGTTCCAGTTCATTGACCTTGGTCTTCAGCGCCAGGGTCACGTCCTCGCTTTCCAGGCCCGCCGCCTGCGAAGCGTGCTTGCTGCGGATCTCGGCGGAATTCAAGGCATCCTTCGCCTTCTGGTAATCGATCTTGGCGATGATGCCCACCTGCGCCACGCTTTCATAGCGCTCCAGCGTGCGTTGCGCGGACAGGCGATCGATCTCCGCCGTATCGGCTTCGCGCCGCGCCAGCAGCTTCTGCTTCTTGGCCAGGATCTGCTGGCGCGCCACTTCCGCCTCCAGCTGCTGCACGCTCGATTGTTCGCGCTTCAGCGCATCGGACAGGTCGGGCGATTCCAGCACGGCGAGAATGTCGCCCTTCTTGACCGTGTCGCCCGCCTTGGCTTTCAAGGTCACGGTGGCGACCGTGGTCGAGTACAAGGTGGGGCTGATGGCCGCCACCACGCGGCCATTCACGGCGGCATCGCGGATCAGCGTACCGCGCGTGACCTCGGCGATGCGCAGGCGGCTGGCATTGACGGAATGTTCGCTGTTGCGCCAGCCGGCAAACACGGCGACGGCACCGCCGATGACGATGACGGCGCCCGCCAGCAGCAGGGCGCGTTTCTTGTGGCGCTGGCCCGCCGGGGCGGACAGCACGGCGTCTTGGGAGGAAGTATCGCGGATCATGGTGGACGTTTCGTGGACAATGCGATTCTCCATGCATATTCCATGCCAGTCTTAAGTCGTTGAATTGACAAGGAAAACATAAAAGTGTCCGGCTGTCCGCCGTGTCCGCGCTGTCCAGCGGGTGTCCGCGCGGGGCACAGCGGGACAATGTGGGGGACTGGATCTTGATAAAGTAGCAATCGACCTGATCTGTGCCCTGGCAGTGATGGCGCGTGGCGCCATGCTCGCCCCCTCCTGTGGAGCATGATGACGCCTTCGCCTTCCCTGTTTTCCTCCCTGCGCCGCTGGCTGCGCCAGTTTGCCAGCCTGCCCGAGCCGGCGGAGTTCGATTATCCGTTTGCCCGCAGCGACATCGCCATGCTGCAGCGGGTTGAAGATGGCCCGGCGCAGCTCGACGAGCAGACGTGGGATGAAATGCTGCTCGACGGCTACCATGCGCAACTGGCTACGCAGGCCAGCATTCTTGGCCAGCAGCGCCTGCATCAGCGTCTGGCGAGCGGTACGGCGGATGCCGCCTCGCGCGCGCGCATCGCGGCCCTGCTGGCCGCGCCGGCACAGCAGGCGGCGCTCGAGCAAGCCATGCTGCCGCTGCGTACGGCCGACATGGAAGTGGCGGCCTTGCTGTGTGGCGCAGCGCCGCCGGCACCGCCGTGGTGGAGCCGCTGGCTGCTGTTGCCCACGCTGGCGCTGCTGGTGTCGCTGCTGGCCGCGTGGCTGGTGGCGCCGCTGGCATGGGGCATCGTCGTCCCCGTCTGGCTTTGCCTCATGGCGCTGCAGATGCGTTTTCATGAGCGCTGCAAGCCCTGGGAGCGCAGCGTGTTTACCTTGCAGCGTATCCTGCTGGTGCATGGCCGCCTGGCCGCGCTCGATTCGCCTTTCACGGCGGCGCTGCGCGAAGGCGCCCGGGCCGCGGGCGTGATCAACCGCCAGATCACACCGCTGCGCTGGATCAAGATGATTCCGCTGCTGAGCGAATATGACGACTGGCTCATGCTGGGCAATGTCCGCCGCTACTTTCACAGCCTGCGCGTGGTGCGGCGCGAGCGCGCCTTCCTGCGCCGGAGCTTCCTGCTGTTGGCCGACCTGGAGGCTGACCTGGCCCTGGCGCGCCATCTGCGCGGCCGCGCGCAGTTCTGCTGGGCGCAGGAAGCCGGCGGGCGGCAATTGTCGCTCGACGCCATGGTGCATCCGCTGCTCGATGGCGCCGTACCGCTAGCGTTGCGGCTCGATGGCCGCGGCGCCTTCATCTCGGGGCAGAATGCCATCGGCAAGAGCACCTTGCTGCGCGGCGTGGGCCTCAATCTGGTCAGCGCGCGCGCCTTCGGCTTTTGCTACGCGCAGGCGGCGTGCGTGCCGCAGCTGCCGCTGTACTCGAGCATGCAGAATGAGGATTCGCTCGACGGCGGCGAAAGTTTATATATCGCCGAATTGCGGCGCGCGCGCGAACTGCTGGCGCTGGCCGAGGGCGGCGCACCGGCGCTGTTCCTGATCGACGAGATTTTCCGCGGCACGAACCACCTCGAGTCGGTAGCCGCGGCCGCTGCCGTGCTGCATACCCTGGCGGCGCAGCACCTGGTGATCGTCTCGTCGCACAACCTGGTGCTGGGACCGTTGCTGGAAGACTGCCTGGCGCCCTGGTGCGTGCGCCGCGACGCGCACGGGGTACTGCTGCTGGCGCCCGGCGTGCTGCAGGCCACGAACGGCATCGCCCTGCTGGCGCAGCGGGGCTTCGGCAGCGCCATCGAGGCGAAGGCGGGCCAGGTCTTCGACTGGCTCAGCACGCACATGGCGCAGCCGGCCGATTGCGCGGGCGTGCTGGCCGGCGACTGACTATTTGTCCTGTTTTTCCGGCGTGCTCTTGTCGATCACTTCGCGGCAGTCGCCGCGGATGATGGCGTTGTCGTAGTTGGTCCAGCCGTAGCTGTCGACGTAGCGCTTGTGCTGCTTGAAGCGGGGGCTGGCGATGCTCCATTCGGGCTGTTCGCCGGCGAAGCGGATGTCACCCAGGTCGAGCAGGGTGTGGAACATGTTTTCCGTCGACAGGCGTGCTTTCCGGTGGCGCTGCAGTTGCGTCACCTTGTCCGGATAGTGCTGCTGGAACTGCGGCGAGTACCAGACGAAGGCGGGCACGTGGAACTCGAACTGCGTGTTATGGCCGTGGAAGGCCAGGCGGCAGGTGCCGTCGTACAGGGTCTGGCCGTGGTCGGCCACGTAGACGAGCGAGCTGCGCAGGGCGGTGCGCTGGCCATCGTCCTTCAGGATGCCGATCACGTTCGACAGGAACCAGTCCGTGTACAGGATGGAGCTGTCATAGCTGTTGTTCAGCTGCGGCTTGATGGCCGTGTCCGTGTAGACGGGCTTGTCGACGCCGAACAGCGATGGCTGCCACTTGTCGAACGATTTCGGATAGCGCTGGCTGTAGTTCCAGTGGCTGCCCAGGGTATGCAGCACGATGAGTTTTTTCGGCGCCGGATCGGCCAGCGCATTCTTGAGCGGGTCGAACAGGATCTGGTCGAAGTTCGAGTTGTTGGTAAAGCCGCCCAGGTTCAGGAACTGCACCACGTCCGCCTCCTTGGCGAAGACGGAAACGGGCGTGTCGAACTGGCCGAACGAGATCTGGTTCGACAGCCAGTACGTCTTGAAGCCTGCTTCCTTGTAGGCCGTGAGGAAGGATTTTTCCGAAAAGCCGTCCTTCAGGCTTTGCGTGGCCGGCTTGCGCGAGATGATGACGGGTACCGACAGGCGCGTGGCGGAAACGGCCGTGATGACATCGGCCAGCGGCACCAGGTTGCTTTCCTGCTTCAGCAGGGGATTGGTGTCGCGTTCGTAGCCGTTCAGGCTCCAGCGGTCGTAGCGCGACGATTCGCCGATCACCATCACCACCACTTCCGGCTGGGTGTCGGGATTCTGCTGGTGCGCGCCGAACCGGAAGCTGCTGCTTTTCTGGCCCAGTTCGGCCAGGTACTTGCGTTCCTTGTAAAAATCGAGGCCGCGCGCCATCAGGCCGAAGGGCCAGGAGTTGCTGATGGTGTCGAAGGTGTAGGGCAGGCGCGCCCAGTGGGGCAGGCTGGGCCAGCCCAGGCCCGTCTCGTCGGCGCCGGCGATGCTGGCGTTTTCCGGCTTGCTGCTCTCGTCGTCTTCCTCTTCTGTCTCGTCGTCCGCGGAACTGGCATCGCCAAAGCCGGAGGCGCCGGCCTTGCCGCTGGCCGCCGGCTTGCTGGTCTTGGCGGAAGCGGCGGCGCTGTGCAGGACCTTGGCGTCGAAACCAAATTCATAGCCGTAGCCCCAGAAGGCGCCCAGCAGGAGCAGCAGTGCGAAGGCGGCCGGGCGCGTCCTGCCGCGCCAGTCGAGGTCGCGCGTGCGCGTGGCCGCATACCAGCTCAGCGCGCACCAGGCGACGACGCCCAGCATGACGGCCCCCATCAGCCATACCTTCTGGCCGAGAAATTCCATCGCCTCCTTGGGGCTGGTCTCCACGATGATGCCCAGGTGGTGCGTGGAAATGCCCTGTCCATAGAAGATGAACAGGTAGATTTCCGTCGGCAGGGCCAGGAAGGCGGGCACCAGCAGCCAGTGGAAATAGGCGGGACGCTTGAACACGCTCCAGACGGCCAGCCAGGCCAGCAGCTCGAAGGTAAGCATTTGCCAGGGGTGTTCGAGCGGGCGCCCCAGCAGCAACGGGATGAACGGCACGGCCGACAGCAAGGCATAGGTCAGGAGCAGAAACAGATGGGCGGGGCGAAGCAAGGGGCGCATAAAGGAAGGCGGCGAAAAATGTCCGCTATTATCAATCCTTTTGTCATCTTGCGGTCATACAAGAGCGCCCCCGGTGATGACTTGTGCGCAGGGAAAGAGTGCTCAATCAATAAGTGGATCGCTGACACGCGACCAGGAAAAATTAGCCAAAGTGCCACAAATTGGCGTGTTTTTTGCCTTTTTTTATAGCAAAAAGCCGTAAACTGATTGACCCCCTGTAACACAAGGTCTAAACTAGCGAGTTCTCGATTTTATTCTGCACATCGTTTACGTGTTACTTGGCATTTCTTGGCCGCTCCTTATCGAGTGGCTGCGGGCGCCTCCGGTGCGCAGCAGATAAAAGCGGGACGAGGTTTTAGTCGCCGGGCATCTTGCCCGGGTTATTAATCGTATTTTTTTGTTGGATTTATAACGATGCCAACCATCAATCAATTGATTCGCAATCCACGCGTCGCTTTGACCGTGAAGAGCAAATCGCCGGCGCTGGAAAACAGCCCGCAAAAGCGTGGCGTCTGCACACGTGTTTACACCACGACTCCAAAGAAGCCTAACTCGGCTCTGCGTAAAGTCGCTAAAGTTCGCCTGACCAATGGTTTCGAAGTCATTTCGTACATTGGCGGTGAAGGCCATAACCTGCAAGAGCATAGTGTTGTGCTGTTGCGCGGCGGCCGCGTCAAGGATTTGCCGGGTGTGCGTTACCACATGGTTCGCGGTGCCCTGGATACCCAAGGCGTTAAAGACCGTAAGCAATCGCGTTCGAAGTACGGTACCAAGCGCGCTAAAGCAGGCAAGAAGTAATAAGTTGTACGCAGCAAACCCAAGTTTCGCTCAGTGGCAACTAGCTAAGTGAATGTAGTCGACCGCATCTGGTCGAGTAAGTGGAAGACTATGATGGTCGTCCGCGAGTGTGCGAAGAACGCGCGCTCAACTGAAGATTGAAAGGAATTGATATGCCACGTCGTCGTGAAGTACCCAAGCGCGAAATTTTGCCAGATCCAAAATTCGGCAACACTGATGTCGCTAAATTTGTAAACGTGCTGATGCTGTCCGGTAAGAAATCGGTTGCAGAAAACATCATCTACGGTGCTTTCGAGCACATCGCAGCAAAATCGGGCAAAGATCCGCTCGAAGTTTTTGCTACCGCAATCAACAACGCCAAGCCGTTGGTTGAGGTGAAATCCCGTCGCGTCGGTGGTGCAAACTACCAGGTGCCGGTCGAAGTTCGCCCAGTCCGTCGTATGGCTCTGTCCATGCGTTGGTTGCGTGAAGCTGCTAACAAGCGCAGCGAAAAATCGATGCCACAACGCCTCGGCGGTGAGCTGATGGAAGCGGCTGAAAGCCGCGGCGGCGCGATGAAAAAACGCGACGAAGTCCATCGTATGGCTGAAGCGAACAAAGCGTTCTCGCATTTCCGCTTCTAATATAAAGCCAGCTACCGCAAGGCGGCTGTCAAGCATCTGTTGTTCGAGGCCGGGCTCATTTTTGCAAAAAAATGCTGCTCGGTTTTGTCCATTCATTTAGGATTAATTATGGCCCGCAAGACCCCCATTGAGCGCTATCGCAATATCGGTATCTCCGCTCACATCGATGCAGGTAAGACGACCACGACCGAGCGCGTCCTGTTCTACACCGGCGTGAACCACAAGCTGGGCGAAGTCCATGATGGCGCTGCCACCACCGACTGGATGGCGCAGGAGCAAGAGCGCGGCATCACGATTACCTCGGCTGCTGTTACGTGCTTCTGGAAAGGCATGGCTAACAACTTCCCAGCGCATCACATCAACATCATCGACACCCCGGGCCACGTTGACTTCACCATTGAAGTTGAACGCTCGATGCGCGTGCTGGATGGCGCCTGCATGGTTTACTGTGCAGTCGGCGGCGTGCAGCCACAATCGGAAACGGTATGGCGTCAGGCTAACAAATACAAAGTGCCACGTCTGGCCTTCGTGAACAAGATGGACCGTACCGGCGCCAACTTCTTCAAGGTCTACGATCAGATGCGTTCGCGCCTGAAAGCCAACCCGGTGCCTATCCAGATGCCGATCGGCGCTGAAGACGTCTTCACCGGTGTTATCGATCTGGTCAAGATGAAGGCCGTCATTTGGGACGACGCTTCGCAAGGCATGAAGTTCGAATACGAAGACATTCCTGCACACCTGGCCGCCGATGCTGCCAAGTGGCGCGAGAACATGGTTGAAGCCGCTGCTGAAGCGTCGGAAGACCTGATGAACAAGTACCTGGAAGAAGGCGACCTGTCGGAAGCCGAGATCAAGGCTGCTCTGCGTCAACGTACCATCGCCAGCGAAATCGTTCCAATGCTGTGCGGTACCGCCTTTAAAAACAAGGGCGTACAGGCCATGCTGGACGCGGTCATCGAGTACCTGCCATCGCCAATCGACATTCCGCCAGTACCTGGTCTGGATGAAGATGAGCAGCCTGTCGAGCGTAAAGCTGACGACAACGAGAAATTCTCGGCGCTGGCATTCAAGATCGCAACCGATCCGTTCGTGGGTCAGCTGTGCTTCATCCGTTGCTACTCGGGTACCCTGAATTCGGGCGACTCGGTGTTGAACTCCGTGAAGCAGAAGAAAGAGCGTATCGGCCGTATCGTGCAGATGCAAGCGAACGAACGCGAAGAAATCAAGGAAATGCGCGCTGGCGACATCGCCGCCGTTGTGGGTCTGAAAGACACCACCACTGGCGATACGCTTTGCGACGACAAGGCAAGCGTGGTTCTGGAGCGCATGGTCTTCCCTGAGCCAGTGATTTCGCAAGCGGTTGAGCCAAAAACCAAGGCCGACCAGGAAAAAATGGGCCTGGCGCTGAACCGCCTGGCAGCAGAAGATCCATCGTTCCGCGTGCGTACCGATGAAGAATCGGGCCAGACCATCATCGCCGGTATGGGCGAGTTGCATCTGGACATCATCGTTGACCGCATGAAGCGCGAATTCAACGTTGAAGCCACCGTCGGCAAGCCACAAGTGGCTTACCGCGAAACGATCCGTAAAGTGTGCGAAGAGTCGGAAGGCAAATTCGTCAAGCAATCGGGTGGTCGTGGTCAATACGGTCACGTGGTTCTGAAGATCGAACCGCAAGAACCGGGCAAGGGCTTCGAATTCGTTGACGCGATCAAGGGCGGTACCGTTCCTCGCGAATACATCCCTGCAGTTGAAAAAGGTGTGCGCGACACGCTGACTTCGGGCGTGATGGCTGGCTACCCAGTCGTTGACGTGAAAGTCACGCTGTTCTTCGGTTCGTACCATGATGTTGACTCGAACGAAAATGCATTCCGCATGGCCGCTTCGATGGCATTCAAAGATGGCTGCCGCAAAGCATCGCCAGTCATCCTGGAGCCGATGATGGCCGTGGAAGTGGAAACGCCGGAAGACTACGCCGGTACCGTGATGGGCGATCTGTCGTCGCGTCGCGGTATGGTGCAAGGCATGGACGAAATTGCTGGCGGTGGCGGCAAGATCATCAAGGCCGAAGTACCTCTGTCGGAAATGTTCGGCTACGCTACGTCGTTGCGTTCGTCGACCCAAGGTCGTGCGACTTACACGATGGAATTCAAGCACTATGCTGAAGCACCTAAGCATGTGACTGAAGCAATCGTAAGCTCGAAAGCTAAGTAATAGAAGTTCCGGGCCGGCTTTCACGAGAATGCCGGTCCCTACATTTAAATCATTGTTCTAAGGAAGAATAAAATGGCAAAAGGTAAATTCGAACGGACCAAGCCGCACGTCAACGTCGGCACCATCGGCCACGTCGACCACGGTAAAACCACGCTGACCGCTGCAATC
>NZ_RFSK01000086.1 GCF_009923995.1 Janthinobacterium sp.
CAAGTACAAAGACTACGTCTAAGTCACCCCAAAGCGGGGACTGGGGGCGGTCGCTTGGCAATCGGCCTGCCTCCACCGGGAGGCAGGCCCCTTGCCGGGCCGACCCCAGGAATGTGGCGCCAGCCCGGCGTCAGCCGACACCGCACTGTGACGAAATTCTCACACATTGTCACTTCAGCATCGCTATTTCAATAAAGAATACAAAGCGTCCCGGTATTTGGATTATTTGATTTGACAAGCACCCGCATTCAGCTTAAATTCAATAAAAATACTAAAAAACGGAACGAAAAGTACCAAATTCGACTCACGGAGACAAAAATGAACACACGCGTAATTACCGATGCCGTCACCACCGACTTCCTGCAAGCGTTCGGCGATGCCTGGAACCGCCACGATATCGAGGCCCTGATGGCCGCCATGGCGGACGACTGCGAATTCCACGCCGTGGCCGGCCCCGACCTGCTGGGCAAGAGCTTCATCGGTCGCGACGCCGTGCGCGCGGGCTTCGAGCTGGCCTGGCAAACCTTCCCCGATGCCGCCTGGCTCAATCCGGAGCACTTCGTCAGCGGCGATCGTGGCGTGACGGAATCGACGTTTGCCGGCACCAAGGCGGACGGCACGCGCATCGAGGCGCGCATGGTCGATATCTTCACCTTCCGCGATGGCAAGATCGCCGTGAAGAACGCTTTCCGCAAGGACCGTCCACCGGTCGTCAGCGCCACCGCCCAAGCCTGAGCCAGCAAGTTCACCAGGAATGACCATGAACAAACCTGTCGATACTCCACCTGGCGTACTGGGTAGCAGCACCGCGGCCCGCACGCCCTACGATCCCGCCTACGATCCGCTGGTGGCGCAGCGGCCCGGCCACGGCAATGCCTACGCGCCCACCTACTGGATCGGCACGGCGGGCGAGCCGCCGGCCGACGACGGTCCCATCACGCATGACATCGATGTCGACGTGGCCATCATCGGCTCGGGCTTCACGGGCCTGTCCTGCGCCATCTTCCTGGCCCAGGAACATGGCATCAAGGCCACCGTGCTGGAAGCGAACCGGGTCAGCTGGGGCTGCAGCACGCGCAACGGCGGCCAGGCGCAATGCACGACGGGCCGCCTGAAGCGCTCGCAGTGGATAGACCGCTACGGCCTGGAAACCGCCCTCAAATTGCACACGGAAGTGTGCGATGCGATGGAAACGTTCAAGAAGATCACGGCCGACATCGACTGCGACCCGCAGCCGGGCGGCCACCTGTACATCGCCCACAAGGCGAAAGCCATGCCTGCGCTGGAAAAAGAAGCCAAGGTCATGCGGGAGATCTTCCATTATGACGCCCGCATCCTCGACGCCGACACCGTCAGGCGCGAGTATGTGGACGACAAGGAAGCGGCCGGCGCGCTGCACGAGCCGGAAGGCATCGGCATCCACGCGGGCAAGCTGGCCTTCGGCTACCTGCGCAAGGCGCGCGCGCTGGGCGCCAAGGTGCATCCGTCCAGCCCCGTGATGGGCTGGGAAACGCGCAACGGCGTGCACTACCTGCAAACGCCGGGCGGCGTGGTGCGCGCCCGTGCCGTGGCCGTGGCCACGGGCGGATACACCTCGCCCCATCTGCATCCGCAAGTGAAGAACCGTTTGCTGCCGATTTTGTCGAACTCGCTCGTCACGCGTCCGCTGACCTCGGCGGAAATCGAGGCGTGCAACTTCCGCACCCACCAGGTGATCACGGATACGCGCATCCTGCGCCACTACTACCGCTTGATGCCGGACAACCGCGTGCAGATCGGCAGCCGCAGCGCCATCACGGGAGCCGATGCGCCGGAAGGCAAGTATGAACAGGGTCTGATCAACGACCTGCACCGCAAGTTCCCTGCGCTGACGGGCATCGGCATCGATTATTCATGGTGGGGCTGGGTCGACGTCAGCCACGACATGATGCCGCGCATCGTGCAGCCGGACCCGAAGCAGTCGATCTTCTATTCGCTCGGCTACGGCGGCAACGGCGTCATGTATTCGGCGCAGGCGGGCCGGCGCATGGCCGAACGCATCGCGGGCAAGGCCAGCGACACGGGCTTGCCGATCTTCAATTCGAAACTGCCGTATCCCAACATGATGGAACTGGTCGAGTCGCAAGCGTTCGCCCCGTTCCGCCGCCTGGGCCAGCGCTTCCTGTACCGCTGGTATCACTTGAAGGATGAAGTCTTGTAAAAAGCAGCACAGTAGTAGCAGCCGCCGCATGAGTTGACATAGATCAACCAGCGGCGCCTCCCGCAAGGGATGAGATTGCCCGCACGTTCACACATAACAATAAACTTGGAGTGAGACATGAACACGACTACGAGCAAAACAGGTTTTTCATCGATGCGCCGCGCCGTCCTCGGCACCCTGGCGCTGGGCGTCGCCCTTGCCGCCAGCGGCACGGTCTTCGCGCAAGGCAAGGAAGTGACGATCGCCTACCAGGAAATCAACGGTCCCTTCCTGGTGGCCATCGCCAGCGGCGAAGTGGAGAAAACCACGGGCTACAAGATCAACTGGCGCAAGTTCGACTCCGGCGCCAAGGTGGCCACCGGCATGGCGTCCGGCGACGTGCAGATCGGCGTCATCGGTTCCAGCCCCCTGACGGCCGCCGTCAGCCGCGGCGTCGACCTGCAGCTGTTCTGGATCATCGACGACATCAATGAAGCGGAAGCCATGGTGGCCCGCAACGGCGCGGGCATCACCAAGCCGGCCGACTTGCGCGGCAAAAAGATCGCCGTGCCGTTTGTTTCCACCACGCACTTCCACACCATGTTCGCGCTGGAAACGTGGGGCATCAAGCCCACGGAAGTGAAACTGCTGAACATGCAGCCGAACCAGATCGCCGCCGCCTGGGAGCGGGGCGACATCGACGCGGCCTTCGTGTGGGACCCGGCCTTGAGCAAGCTCAAGCAAAACGGCAAGGTGCTGGTGACCTCCGGCGAGCTGAGCAAGAAGGGCAAGGCCACGTTTGACGGCATGGCCGTCGAGCGCGCCTGGGGCGAGGCGAATGCGGATTTCATGGCCAAGTTCGTCAAGGTGATGGCCGCCGCCGACGCCGATTACCGCGCCAATCCGAAGGCGTGGACCGTCGATTCGCCGCAGGTGAAAGCCAACGTCAAGCATTCGGGCGCGGCCGCCAAGGATGTGGCCGCTTCCGTGGCCCTGTACGCCTATCCCTCGCTGCAGGAACAGGCGTCGCCGGCCTGGCTCGGTGGCGGCGCGAAGGGCGGCGTGGCGCAAGCCTTGCTGGCCACGGCGCAATTTCTTAAGGGCGAAGGCAAGATCGACACCCTGGCGCCCGACTACGCCAAATATGTGACCCCCAAGTATGCACAGGCCGCTGGCCTGCTGAAGTAAACGGTTGTGCGGCGGCGCGCCCGAGGGCGCGCTGGCCGGACAGAATGCGTTGCACTGAAGTTAAACACATATGCGGGGACACGATGGAAAACCTGTACGTCAAGGATGTCAGCGTGATTTATCCGGGCAAGACGGCCGGAGAGCGCGTGCATGCCTTAAATAATATCAATCTCACCATCAATAGCGGCGACTTCGTGGTGGCCTTGGGCGCTTCCGGCTGCGGCAAGACCACCTTGTTGAGCCTGATGGCGGGCTTCATCGCCCCATCCAAGGGCGAAATCATGTTGGGCAGTAATAAGGTGGAAGGACCGGGCGCCGACCGTGGCGTCGTGTTCCAGAAGCATGCCTTGCTGCCCTGGCTGAACGTGATGGAAAACGTGGAATTCGGCCTGAAGCTGCAAGGCGTGCCGAAAGCCGTGCGGCGCGAACAGGCGGCCAAGAACCTGGCGCTCGTCGGCTTGAAGGACTTTCACGACAATATGATTTATCAGTTGTCGGGCGGCATGCAGCAAAGGGTGGGCATCGCCCGCGCCCTGACCTGCAATCCCGCCATGCTGCTGATGGATGAGCCGATGGCGGCGCTCGACGCGCTGACGCGGGAAACCATCCAAGAGTTGCTGCTCGATATCTGGGCCAAGTCCAGCACCATGTTCTTCTTCATTACCCACAGCGTCGACGAGGCGCTGTTCCTGGCGAACCGGCTGATCGTCATGTCGCCCCGTCCGGGCCGCATCACGCACACGTATGAGCTCGATTTCAACAAGCGCTTCCTGGAATGCCGCGATGCGCGTGCCGTGAAATCGAGCCCGGACTTCATCAAGATGCGCGAAACGGTGCTCAACATCATTTATGGCGACGAACGCGCCGTCAATAAAGAGCTGGAGGTGTCCCATGCATAGCCCATCCGTCGTGGGATTTCCTCCCACTGCCGCCAAGCGCGCCGGCTTCTTCGGCCGCCTGTTCGCGCCCCGCTGCGCCATGCCGGGCGAAGCGTTCGGCGCGCCGGGGCAGGGCAACTCCAGCCGCATCGCCACCGTCACCGTCATCGCCGTGCTGCTGCTGTGGTTTGGCGTGACGGCCAGCGGCATGGTGAAACCCCTGTTCCTGCCGTCGCCGCAAGCCGTGTACGAGAAATTCATCATGGCGGCCACCACCGGTTTCGGCGGCGCCACCCTGTGGGAACACACGGTGGCCAGCCTGGTGCGCGTGTTCGGCGCCTTCGGCCTGGCTTGCCTGCTGGCCATTCCCGTCGGCGTGATGATGGGCGTCAACCGCGTAGCGCGGGGCATCTTCGATCCCTTGATCGAGTTCTACCGCCCGCTGCCGCCGCTCGCGTACTTGCCACTGGTCATCATCTGGTTCGGCATCGGCGAGTTCTCGAAGGTCTACCTGATCTTCCTGGCCATCTTCGCGCCGATGGCGATCGCGGCCCGCGCCGGCGTCAGCTCCGTGTCGCTGGAGCAAATCCACGCAGCCTACTCGATGGGCGCCACGCGTTTCCAGGTGATCGTGCACGTGATCCTGCGGGCGGCGATACCGGAAATCCTCACCGGCATGCGTATCGGCATCGGCGTGGGCTGGACCACTCTGGTGGCGGGCGAGATGGTGGCGGCCACGCGCGGCCTCGGCTACATGGTGTTGAGCGCGTCCGAGTTCCTCGCCAGCGACGTGGTGATCATGGGCATCATCGTGATCGGCTTCTTCGCTTTCCTGTTTGATTTGATGATGCGTTACCTCGAACGTACCCTCGTGCCATGGAAGGGCAAGGTGTAAGACGTTCCCGGGAGTGGCGCGCACGCCACAAGTGTTGCGTGCCGCTCCCTCTTTTTTTAACCATTGCCGCGCCGATGTCGAGGCCGGCTCAACGTAACGCCCGGCAACGCCCCTTACTTTTCACCCAGCGTGTTTTGCCCTCAAGCAACCGCGCCAGGCCGCTGCATTTCCAGATTGACTTATGGAATGTGGCCAACCAGACTGATTCACACGATGCATCGATGCTGCTTGACGGTGTTGCCTAAAATAAAACAAAGCCGCGCGGCAGGAACAGGCCGCAGCAGGCGAGGGCGCACCGGGCTTCAGAGATTTTCAGGAGACAAAAACATGATTAGCGAATCGCATAACAGTACCGGCTTGCAGCACTCGCTCAAGCAACGCCACATGAGCATGATCGCCATCGGCGGCGTGATCGGCGCCGGCCTCTTTGTCGGCAGCGGCGTCATCGCCAAGGCCGCCGGCCCGGCCGCCATCCTTTCCTTCCTGCTCACGGGCGGCCTCGTCGTCCTGATCATGCGCATGCTGGGCGAGCTGGCCTCATCCTTGCCCGTGGTCGGCTCGTTCTATGAATATGCGCGCCTGGCCTTCGACGACAAGCCGAAGGTGTCGAAATTCCTCGGCTTCATGAGCGGCTGGATGTACTGGTATTTCTGGGTCGTCGTCGTGGCCCTGGAAGCCATCGCCGGCGCCAAGCTCGTCAACTTCTGGCTGCCCGACGTGCCGTCGTGGTCGATCAGCCTCGTGCTGCTCGTGTCGATGACGGTGCTGAACCTGTTTTCCGTGAAAGCCTTCGGCGAATTCGAATTCTGGTTCGCCTCGATCAAGGTGGTCGCCATCGTCGTCTTCCTGTTCGTCGGCGCCCTGTTCATCACGGGCAGCTTGCCCAACAGCATCCCAACCCTGGGCTTTTTGACCAGCAACGGCGGCTTCATGCCGCATGGCTGGGGCCCCGTGCTGAGCGGCGCCGTCGCCGCCACGGCCTTTTACTCGGGGGCCGAGATCGTCACCATCGCCGCCGCCGAAACGTCGGACCCGGCCAAGGCCATCGCCCGCGCCACCAATTCCGTCATCACCCGCGTGCTGATGTTCTATGTGGGTTCCATGTTCGTCGTCGTCTGCATCGTGCCCTGGGATTCGCCGGCCATCGCCACGCCGTTCGTCAGCGCCCTGAAAGTGATGAACATCCCGTATGCGGCGCACATCATGAACGCCATTATTTTGACGGCCGTGCTGTCGGCCCTGAACTCCAGCCTGTACGCTTCCTCGCGCATGATCTTCGCGCTGACGCGCCGCGGCGATGCGCCCACGGGCCTGGTCAAGCTGAGCAAGAACGGCGTGCCCATCCGCGCCATTTTGTTCAGCACCCTGTTCGCCTATTTCGCCATCGCCGTCTCCTACGTGTCGGCCGATCTCGTCTTCCCCTTCATCGTCAATTCCTATGGCATCCTGATCCTGTTCGTCTACCTGCTCATTGCGATATCTCAATTGCGCCTGCGCCGCCGCCTGGAGCGCGAATGCCCGGAACGCATCAAGGTGCGCATGTGGCTGTTCCCCTACCTGACGTATTTCACCATCATCGCCATGCTGGTGATCCTCGGCGCCATGAGCGTGTCGTCCGATACGGAACAGCGCGTGTCGTTCTGGTTCGGCCTGTTGAGCGTGGTGATCATGAGCGTCATGTATTACATCAAGAAACTCGTCAATGACGACCGCAACGGCGGTGCCCCCGCCGACACCAAAGTGGAGCTCAAACATGTCTGACACGACCTTGTTGCCGGCAAGCCGGCGCCATTTCCTGCGCACGACGGCCGCCCTGGGCGCCGCTGCGGCGGCGGGGCCGGCGCTTGCTGCCTCCGTCACCTTGCCGTTTGAAAACGGCGAGCGCGAACTGGTGGCCTTCCCGCAAAAGCGCCCGCTGATCCTGCTGACCAGCCGTCCGCCGCAGCTGGAAACACCGTTCGGCGTGTTCAATGAAGGCGCCATCACGCCCAATGACGCGTTTTTCGTGCGCTACCACTGGAGCGGCTTGCCCACCAGCATAGATGGCGACAGCTACCGCCTGCGCATCTCGGGCCTGGTGACGGCGCCCCTGGAACTGTCGCTGGCCGAGCTGAAGCAGCTGGCCGCGCCCGTCGACGTGGTGGCCGTGACGCAATGCTCGGGCAACAGCCGCGGCTTCTTTGCCCCGCGCGCCAACGGCGGCCAGCTGGGCAATGGCGCCATGGGCAATGCCCGCTGGACGGGCATCCCCCTGAAAACCGTGCTGGAGAAGGCCGGCATCGCGGCCAATGCCGTGCAGGTGGCCTTCAACGGCCTGGAAACGCCGCCCGTGGGGGACGGCCCCGACTTTCAAAAGGCCTTGTCCGTCGAGCACATCATGGCGGGCGACGTCATGCTGGCCTGGGCCATGAATGGCGAAGACATTCCTTTCCTCAACGGCTATCCGCTGCGCCTGATCGTGCCAGGCTACTATGGCACCTACTGGGTCAAGCACCTGAGCGACATCACGGTGCTGGACAAGCCCTTCGACGGCTTCTGGATGAGCACGGGCTACCGCATTCCCGACAATGGTTCCGGCTTCATCGAACCGGGCGCGCCCGTGGGCAAGACGACGCCCATCAGCCGCCTCAACGTACGCTCCTTCATTACCAGCGTGCAAGATGGCGCGCAAGTGAAAGCGGGGCGCGACCTGGCCCTGCGCGGCATCGCCTTCGATGGCGGCCAGGGCATCAGCGAAGTGACCGTGTCGCTGGACGGCGGCCACAGCTGGCAGGAAGCGACCCTGGGCAAGGACCTGGGGCGCTTTTCATTCCGCCAGTGGACGATGGTGATGAAAGCGCCGCGCAAGGGCAGGCATGTGCTGATGGTGCGCGCCGTCAACCGCATCGGCCAGAGCCAGCCCATGAAAGCCCTGTGGAATCCCATGGGTTATATGCGCAACGTGGTGGAAACCACGCGCATCGACGCAGTGTGAGGAGAATGCCATGCTGATACGAACACTCGCCGCCGCCGTGGCCCTGATGCTTGCCGGCAGTGCCGGCGCCCTGGAAATCCACTTGCCGCCGGAAACGGCGACCTATAAACCCAGTGAATTGCCCGGCTACCAGCTGGTGCAGCGCAACTGCATGACGTGCCACGCGGCCCAATATGCGTCGAGCCAGCCGCCCGCCTCGCCGCGTGCCTACTGGGATGCAACCGTCAGGAAAATGAAAAAACCGTTCGGCGCGCAGTTTGCCGACGAGGACATACCGGCCATGGTCGACTATCTGGTGAAGACCTATGGCGCAGAACGTGGCGCTTCTGCAACAGTCGCGACCGTGCCCAAGCCAGCGGCTGCCGCAGTGCCGGCCGCCGCTGGCAGGGATGCGAAAACCTTGCTGGCGGCGAATGGCTGCATGGCGTGCCACGCCATCGACCAGAAGGTGGTCGGCCCCGGCTTTGCCGAGGTAGCGGCCCGCTACAAGGGCAAAGACAATATCGCCGCCGTGGCGACGCATATCCGCCAGGGTGGTAGCGGCAAGTGGGGGCCCGTGCCGATGCCGCCATTCAGCCAGCTCAGCGATGCCGATGCGGCTGTCCTGGCAAAATACGTCCTCTCCCGCTAAACCAACGCCGCGCGGCAGCTATTCAGCGAAGCACTCCAGGCACCTGTCACCAGGCCGGTGCCTGCGAGTGCCACCCTCTCCATGCCATTCGACATGGCTTGTCTCCTGTTATCGCTGATTTTATTCATTAATGAATAAATATTCGCATAGCTATCAAGTAATAAAAAACCCTGTTTTTAATATTGAAATCATTCTAACGAATACTGTTTCAATTGATGTAACAGTTTTCTTGTAATCGTCGTTTTTTCGCGTCTGCCTTGACTCTTGGCCATGCGGAAAATTTTCCGAATGGTAAAAGTGTGATTATTTGAGAATAATTCCGGCAGGAAATGCGGTATCCTGAACTATTAATTTAATATATTTTTTAGCAACATTGATAATGTGTTGGGAAAAATCAACGCCAAGTAGACAAAATATTAATTCCAAGTGACAATGTTGAAGTATAGAAACTATTTCATATATTTTTGATAACGCTTTGCCTGGCCGTTGATGGCTGCCGAGAGGATTATTTTGCGCATCACACTCATTCCCCTGACCCTGCTGGTCGCCATCCAGTCCGCCTGGGCCGTCGATCCGCCCAGCGCCGGCAGCCAGTTGCAGCAGATTCCCGCCGCGCCGCAGCTGCCCAAGGCGCCTCCGGCCATCCGCGTGCAGCAGGGTAATGTGCCCGCCACGGCCGTGGCCGATACGACGCGCATCACGGTACAGCGCCTGCAGGTGGATGCGCCGCCCGTGTTTGCCGAAAGCGAACTGGTCGCCGCCACCGGTTTCGTGCCCGGCAGTGAACTGACCCTGGGCGAGTTGCGCGCCCACGCGGCCAAAATTGCCAGCTATTACCAGAATCGTGGCTACTTCCTGGCGCAGGCGTATCTGCCCGCGCAAGACATCAAGGACGGCGTCGTGACCATCAAGGTGCTGCCGGGCCAGTATGGCCAGGTGCAGCTGCGCAACCAGAGCAACTTGTCCGATGGCCTGGCCGGCAGCCTGCTGGCCGGCCTGGACGGGCAAGTGATTGCCTCGGCGCCGCTGGAACGGCGCTTGCTGCTGCTGTCGGACTTGCCGGGCGTGCAGGTCAGCTCGACCCTGGCGCCGGGCGCATCCCTGGGCACCTCCGACCTGACCGTCGACGTGCAGCCAGGAACGCGCGTCAACGGCAGCGTCGATGCGGATAACCAGGGCAACCGCTATACGGGGCGCGAGCGCATCGGCGCCACCGTCAACATCAATGAGCTGGCCGGCATCGGCGACGTGGCCACGCTGCGCGCGTTTACCTCGGCCGATGGCTTGAACTACGGCCGCCTGGCCTACCAGGGGCAGGCAGGCGCAGTGCGCCTGGGCGCCGCCTACACGTATATGGACTACAGGCTGGGCAAGGAGTTTGCCGTGCTGGAGGCCAAGGGCACGGCGAAGATCGCCAGCGTGTTTGGCAGTTATCCCCTGATACGCACACGCGGCGGCAATCTGTATGCGCAAGTCAATTACGACGACAAGACGTTCCAGGATAAAACCGAGTCGACGGGCAGCGTCAACGACAAGAAGGCCAAAGTGTGGCTGCTGAACCTGAATGGCGACAGCAAGGATGGCTGGGGCGGCGGTGGCTTGAATACCTACTCGCTCACCTATACCACGGGCAAGATCGACATCCAGACGCCGCTGGCCTTGCTGATCGACATGCTGACGGTCAATAGCAACGGGCATTTCAACAAGCTGTCCTTCAATGCGACGCGGCTGCAAAGGCTGGGGGGCGAGACCAGCCTGTTCGGCATGATCAGCGGCCAGGCGGCGTCGAAAAACCTCGATGTGTCGGAAAAGATGGGCATCGGCGGCGTCGGCGGCGTGCGCGCCTATCCGGGCGGCGAGGCGTATGGCGACCAGGGGTATGTGCTGAACCTGGAAGTGCGCCAGGACGTGACGGCGTTCACGGCGTTTCCTGGCCAGTTGCAGGTGCTGGCCTTTGCCGACACGGGCACGGTCAAGCTGAACCGCGACGCCTGGAGCGCGGAGGAGAACCGCCGCACCCTGAGCGGGGCCGGCGTCGGCGTGACGTGGATGGGGGCGAATGCGCTCGTCCTGAAGGCCTATTACGCGCACAAGCTGGGCAATGCCAAGGCGGTTTCCGAGCCGGACTCGGCAGGCCGCTTCTGGCTGCAAGCCGTGAAGTATTTCTAAAAAATAAGTTGATAAACGTCAGGACACTGCCATGAACCGCATCTACCGCTCCATCTGGAACCAGGCCACGGGCGCTTACGCCGCCGTTTCCGAAAACGTCAAATCCGCCGGCAAGCGCTCGCTGCCCGGCTGCAGCGGCGGCGGAGCGCATTTCGCCCTGACCAGCATGGCGGCGGCGCTGATGCTCGGCTACGGCAGCCTGGCCCTGGCGGGGCCGGCGGGCGGGACGGTCGTGGCGGGGCAGGCGACCATCAATGGCACGCCCGGCAATACCGTGATCCACCAGGGCAGCCAGAACGCTGTCATCAACTGGGCGCAGTTCAATATCGGCAAGGGCGAATCGGTGCAGTTCCAGCAGCCCAACAGCAATGCGGTGGCGCTGAACCGCGTGCTGGGCAGTGATGGCACGACGATACTCGGCAATCTGTCGGCGAATGGCAAGGTTTTCATCGTCAACCCGAACGGCGTGCTGTTCGGCCAGGGCGCATCCGTGAACACGGCGGGCCTGGTGGCGTCGACCCTGGATATTTCCAACAGCGACTTCATGGCGGGCAAGTACCAGTTCAGCGGCAATGGCACGGGCAAGGTGCTGAACCAGGGCACGATCAGCGCGCCGGGCGGCTATGTGGCCTTGCTGGGCGCCAATGTGTCGAACGAAGGCACGATCAGCGCGCGCCTGGGCTCGGTGGCGCTGGCGGCCGGCAATGCCATCACGCTGGACGTGGCCGGCGACGGCCTGCTGAACGTGACGGTGGACCGGGGCGCCGTGGGCGCGCTGGTCAACAATGGCGGCCTGATCCAGGCTGATGGGGGCAGCGTGCTGCTGACCGCCCAGGCGGCCGGCGACCTCTTGAAAACCGTGGTGAACAATACCGGCGTGATCGAGGCGCACACCATCGACACGAAGAGCGGCACCATCAAGCTGCTGGGCGACATGCAGACCGGCACGGTGAACGCGGGCGGCACGCTGGACGCCAGCGCCCCTGACGGCGGCAAGGGCGGCTTTATCGACACCTCGGCCGCACACGTGAATATTGCCAAAGGCATCAATGTGACGACCAGGGCAGCCAACGGCCTGTCCGGCACGTGGCTGATCGACCCCGTCGACTTCACGATCGCGGCGTCCGGCGGCAACATGACCGGCACGGATTTGACCAACAACCTGAAAAACGGCGCCGTGCAGATCCAGAGCACGAATGGCACGGGCGGCACCGCCGGCGATATCAATGTCAACGATGTGGTCAGCTGGTCGGCCAACAAGCTGACCCTGACGGCGCAAAACAATATCAATATCAACCAGGTCATGCGCGGTTCGGGCACGGCCAGCCTGGCGCTGGAGTATGGCCAGGCCAACGTGACATCCGGCAACACGAGCAAGTACAACGTCAAGGCCGCGGTCGACCTGCCATCGGGCCAGAACTTCAGCACCAAGCTCGGCAGCGATGGCGCGCTGATCAGTTACACGGTGATCAACAGCCTGGGCGCGGCCGGCAGCACCAGCGGCAGCGACCTGCAAGGTATCGGCGGCGCAGTGACTGGTAACTATGTGCTGGGCGCCAATATCGACGCCACCTCCACCGCGGCCTGGAATGCGGGTATGGGCTTTACGCCCATCGGTACGGCCGGCGTACCGTTTTCCGGCCAGTTCGACGGTCTGGGCCATGTCATTAACGGTTTGACCAGTTCCACCACCGCCTCGGGGGGCCTGGCGGGCCTGTTCGGCTCGAATAGCGGCAACCTGCGCAATATCGGACTGGTCGCGCCTGTCATCAGCGCCAATATCGCCGCGGCACAAGGCAATATTGCCGGACTGGCCGGTATCAACAGCGGCACCATCAGCAACGCGTATGTCAGCGGTGGTACGGTGACGGTCACGACCGGTGCCATCGGCGCCGGCCTCGTCGGGCTCAACAGCGGCACGATCAGTGACAGCTACAACAGCAGCAAGGTCAGCGTCGTGGGGAACTACGACTTCTGGCTGGGCGGACTGGTTGGCAATACCACCAAAACCAGCACCATCACCAACAGCTATAATGCCGGTGATGTGGTGGGCGCGTACACTGCGGGCGGCCTGACTGGCAACAATCTGGGCATCATAAGCAATAGTTTTAATAGCGGCAATGTGTCAGGAACCAGCAATACGGGCGGCCTGGTATCCTATAACCGCGCCACCGGCGTCATCACCAACAGTTTCAATACGGGCGCCGTGACGGGCAAGAGCCTGACCGGCGGTCTGGTCGGTTCCAATGTGGCGTCCAGCCAGATCATCAACAGCTATTCGACCGGTGCGGTCAGCAGCGTTGGCCTGGTCGCCACCGGCATCGGTGGCTTGGTTGGAGGCAACTCCGGCATTATCAAAAACAGTTACGCGACCGGCTCGGTGACGGGCGTCACGGCCGTGGGCGGCGTGGTTGGAACCAACACCAGCGCGGGCTCCATCGAGAATGTGTATTCGTCCGGCGTGGTGAGCCTGTTTCCCGGCGGTTCCGGTGTCCTGGGCGGCGTACTCGGCAGTATCGCTGCCGGCACCAGTCCCGTGATCACTGGCGGATATTACAACACGACCGTGAACTCCGGCATGCCAGGCGTCGGCAATAACGGCGGCCCCAGCACTCCTTCGCTCACTGGCCTGACCTCGGCGCAGATGCAAAACGCATCGAATTTCACCGCCTTTACTTTCACGACCACGGCCGGTGCAACGGGCAACAACTGGGTCATGGTCAATACCGACGGCTCGCTCAACGGCGCAGGCAACGCGACAGGCGCCACCGGGCCGATGCTGGCGGCCGAGTACAGCACCAATATCTACTCCTCGCACCAGTTGCAATTGATGGCAATGAACCTGGCCGGCAACTACACGCTGAAGCAGGATATCAATGCCGCCGGTACCGGCACCACCGGCGATGTGTGGAACGGCGCGACCTTCGTTCCGGTCGGCACCGGAGCAAGCAGCGCGTTCAGCGGCAGCCTCGACGGCGCAGGCCATACCATTTACGGCCTGGTCGTGAATCGCCCGACCGCCGACTTTGCAGGCCTGTTCGGTTATGTTTCCAATGGCGCATCCGTGCGCAATGTCGGCATGGAAGGGGGCAGCATTACGGGCAGGGATTACACGGGCGCCCTGGTGGGCGCCAATCAGGGAGGCACGGTCAGCGGCAACTTCAGCACGGTCAACGTGACGGGCAACAACTTTGTCGGCGGCCTGGTCGGCAATAGTACGGGCACCATCAGCAATAACTATGCGTCCGGAGCGGTCACCGGCGCCGATGGCGTGGGTGGCCTGCTCGGCAGCAGTGTGGGCTCGGTGAGCAATAATTACGCTACTGGCCTGGTGACCGGCAGCACCAATACCGGTGGTTTGCTGGGCTACAACTTCGGCTCGGGCAGCGGCAATTTCTGGGACACGACCACCAGCGGCAGGCTGACCAGCACGATCGGCACCGGTTTGACCACCGCGCAAATGAAATTGCTGTCCACCTACAGCGCGCCGGGCTGGGACCTGGCCAGCGCGTGGATCGTGTACGACACTTATACCTATCCCTTGCTGCGCGCCTTCATGACGCCGCTGCAGGTGACGTTTGCGGCGAACGCCAGCAAGACTTACGACGCCACCACCACCGGCTGGACGGTGCCGGGCTATACGCTGTCCAACGCCAATGCCGTGCTGGCGGGCACCCTGAACTATGGCGCCGCGGGCACCGCCGTCAACGCCGGCACCTATGCCATCACGGCCGGCGGACTGTATTCGGGCCAGCATGGCTATGCCATCAGCGCCAATGACGCGACCCTGACGATCAACAAGCGGGCCGCGACGCTGACAGGCGCGCTGGTCCAGGATCGCACATATGACGGCACCACCTCGGCCAACATCCTGGGCGGCATACTGAGCGGCATCTTGACGGTGGATAAAGGCAAGGTCACGGCCAACGTGGGCAGCTTTGACACCAGTAACGCGGGCACCGGCAAGACCGTGACGGTGATCGGCGGCGGCACCGCCGGCGGCAATTACACGATCACGGGCAGTGGAGCCGGCCTGACCGGCACGATCACGCCGAAAGCGCTGACCCTGTCCGGCCTGGCCGCCACCAGCCGGGCTTACGACGGCAGCCTGCTGGTCAGCCTGACGGGAGGCACGTTGAACGGCCTGATCGGCAGCGAAGTGCTGACGCTGGGGGCGTCCAGCGGCGCCTACGCCAATGCGAATGCCGGCACGGGCAAGGCGGTCACCGTCACGCTCGGCACGCTGGGCGACGGCACTGGCCTTGCCAGCAATTACACGCTCACGGCGCCGACGGACGTCACGGGCACGGTCACGGCCAAGGTCCTGACCTTCAGTGGCATGACGGCGGGTGATAAAGTGTATGACGGCGGCACTGGCGCCATCCTCGGCGGCGGCACCCTGGACGGCCTGGTCGGCAAGGAAACGCTGACCGTGGCCAGCAGCGGTGAATTTTCCGACAAGAACGTCGGCAATAGCAAGGTCGTCACGGTCTCCAGCAACCTGGCTGACGGCAGCAATGGCGGCCTGGCCTCGAACTATACGGTTGCCAATTTTGGCGTAACGGCCAGCATCACCCCCAAAGCCTTGACGGTGACGGGCGCGACGGCCGGCAACAAGACCTACGACGGCAACACGGCCGCCACGATCTCCGGCGGCATCCTGAGCGGCATGGTCGGCACGGAAACCGTCAACCTGGGCGCCTTGTCAGGCAGTTTCAGTGACAAGAACGCCGGCACGGGCAAGGCCGTGACGGTCACCGGCGGCACCTTGAGCAATGGCAGCAACGGCGGCCTGGCCAGCAACTATACGGTGGGCAGCGTCACGGGCCTGTCGGCCGATATCGCGCAAAAAGCCTTGACGGTGAGCGGCGTGACTGTCGCCGGCAAGGTCTACGACGGCGATACCAAGGCCACCATTTCGGGCGGCACCCTGAATGGCCTGGTCAGCGGCGAAACGCTGGTCCTGACGGGCCAGACGGGCCAGTTCATCGACCAGAATGCGGGCAATGGCAAGGCCGTGACGGTCAGCGGCGCCACCCTGGCGGATGGCAGCGGCCTGGCCAGCAACTACACGGTCAGCAACGCCACGGGCGTGACGGGCAATATCACGCAAAAAGCGCTGACGGTGACCGGCGTGACGGCCGCCGACAAGGTCTACGATGGCAGCCTGGCGGCAGCGTTGAGCGGCGGCACCCTGAGTGGCATGGTTGGCTTGGAAACGCTGGGCCTGTCCAGCCTCTCCGGCGTATTTTCCGACAAGAATGTGGGTAGCGCCAAGACCGTGACGGTCACGGGCGGCGCCCTGAGCAATGGCAGCAACGGCGGCCTGGCCAGCAACTACACGGTCAGCAATCCGCTCGGACTGACGGCGAGCATCAGCAAGGCCACGATCAGCGGCATCACGGGCTTGAGCGCCCTGGACAAGATATATAACGGTAATGTGAACGTCAGTCTTAGCCCCGCCACCGCAGTGATCAATGGCAAGATTGCCGGCGATGACGTGCAGCTATTTAGTGCCAATGGCGCGTTCACGGATAAAAACGCGGGCACCAACAAGACCGTCAATATCTCGAACATTACGCTGAGCGGCAGTGACCTGGCCAACTATAACTTCATCAATAACTCGGCAACGGCGACGGCCAGCATCACGCCAAAAGCGCTGACGGTCACCGGCGTGGTGGCCGCCAACAAGGTGTATGACGCCACCACCAAGGCCACCGTCACCGGCGGCACCTTGAGCGGCCTGGTCGGCGGTGAAACCCTGGGCCTGTCCGGCCTGAGCGGTACGTTTGTGAACAAGAACGCCGGTACGGCCAAGGCGGTCACCGTCAGTGGCGCGACCCTGTCCGACGGCACCGGCCTAGCCAGCAACTACACGGTCAGCAACCCGACCGGCGTGACGGCCAATATCAACCAGGCTACCATCAGCTCGGTGACGAACGTCGTGGCCGACAGCAAGGACTACGACGGCGGCACCAGTGTCACCTTCGGCTCGGCCACGGCCACCTTCAACGGCATGCTCAGCGGCGACAGCCTGGCGATCGGCGCCACCAAGGCCTCGTTCAGCGACAAGAACGTCGGCACCGGCAAGCCCGTCACCATCTCCTTCCTGACCCTGGGCGGCGCCGATGCGGGCAACTACTTGCTGGCCAGCAGCACGGCGACCGGCACCGGCACCATCACGCCGAAGGCGCTGACGATTACCGGCATGTCGGTGATCAACAAAGTCTATGACGGTACCACCAAGGCCACCCTGGCGGGCGGCTCGGTCGTCGGCCTGGTCGGTTCGGAAAGCATCGGCGTGACGGGCTTGTCGGCGACGTTTGACGACAAGAACGCCGGCACCGGCAAGACGGCGACGGCCACCGGCGCGTCCCTGGTCGACGGCGTCAACGGCGGCCTGGCCGCCAACTACACGATCAGCAACCCGACCGGCCTGATTGCCAATATTACGCCGAAAGCCCTGACGGTCAGCGGCGCCACGGCTGGCAACAAGGACTACGATGGCAGTACCAAGGCGACCTTGTCGGGCGGTACGCTGAACGGCCTGGTCGGCAGCGAAACCCTGACCTTGGCGGCGGCATTTTCCGACAAGGACGCGGCGGCCGGCAAGGCGGTGACACTCAGTCTCAACGACGGCAGCGGCCTGGCCGGCAACTATGTGCTGAACAATCCGACCGGCCTGACGGCAAATATCGATCAAAAAGCACTGACGGTAACGGGTGTGACGGCAGCCAACAAGACCTACGATGGCACGGTGACGGCGTCGTTGTCGGGTGGTACCTTGAATGGCCTGGTCGGCACGGAAACCTTGAGCCTGTCCGGCCAGAGCGGCGAATTCAGCGACCAGAATGCGGGTAGTAACAAGAACGTGAT
>NZ_RFSK01000087.1 GCF_009923995.1 Janthinobacterium sp.
GGTGGCGGCGCCGGCCGAGACGTGCCCCTCCCACAGCAGGCCATCGGCGGCCGGGCTGGTGAGCGTGGGGGTCGTCTCGTAGTACCGGGTGTTGGCTACGGTGGTGACGGTGAGGCCCGAGGCCCCAAGCGTGTCGGTGCCCGCACCGTTTGCGCTCCAGATGGCGCCCAAATCCTGTGGCTTTTCGATTGGAAGCCACGGCACATCCCACCCGGCTACACCCGCACGCCGAGCGGCGGTTGTGTCCTGGGGAAAGCCAACGGTCGACCATCCGCCCAGGTAGGTCGCCAGGAGAGAATCATCGGCGGTCGCGGCGCCAGCGGCCGAGCGGCTGAACAGGACGGCCCGGCCACGCTCGGGAGCGACCGCGATGTCTTTCAGGCGGTCGGTCGAAGCGCCCGACCAGAACGGCAGGGTGCCTTTGGCTGTGTGCGAGCTTGCCCCGTTCTGCGCCCACGTGTCGCCGCCATCGGTCGAGTGACGGACAAAGACCTCGTGACCGGCGGCGTGGTCGCAAGAGTACGCCCACAGGTCGCCGTCATCGTCCACGATGAGCGCGGCCTCGGCGGCGGTGAAGACCCCCGCGGCGTAACTGCCCCACTCCATCGTGTTCCCGGCAACCGCGGCTTGGGTCGGCACCACCGCAGCCGAAGAAAGCGGCTGGGTGGCAGACGACAAGCGGCGGTAACGGCCGACGTAGTCAGACCCCGTGAGCGTCTCGTACTCGACCGTCAGGACGTGAAGGAATCCGCGCGCCGACACGAGGTCGGGACACGCCTTGTTTGCGATGGAGAACGTCTCTACGGCGGTCAGCGTCGAGCCCTCGGTGGTGCTCACGTACTGGTAAATCGTGTCGGTAGCGTCCGACTCCCAGAGGAGCACCGAGATCGCCCCGTTCAGATGCGCCGCCCGGATCCGCTTGTACTTGTCCGTCGCCTTGCTGAGCGGCGTCTCCAGGCAATCCGAGGCCGACACCGTCCAGGTGGCGCCGTTGTCGTCGCTGTAGGCGGCGCGGATCTGGCTGGTCGAGCCGCCCGTGGTCGCCGGAGCGATGTAGAGGCAGACCAGCCGGCCCGACGGGAGCGCGCAGAGACAGGCGGCGGTGTCGTCGCCGGTGTCCTCAACGGTGACCGAGGTCCACAGCCCGGTGCCGCCCTGCGTCCAGACCTGGACGACGTTGAGGTCTTGCACCACCACAACCACCGACCGGCCCGTGCTCGGCACGCGGATCGCGTGCGGGCGGGTGTACTTGTTCGCGGTCGTCGAGCGGTCAACGAACTCGAAGCCGGAGATCATCACCGGCGGATCCCACGAGCAGAGCGACCCTGTGGTGTACTGCCACCGGATCGTTGCGTCCCCTACCCCGCCCTCACGCGCCGTCGCAATCCGAATCTGGTCGAGCTCACCGTCGAGCGTGCCGCTGGTGACGAGTTGCATCCGCGTTGTCCGCTCGGGCACGGCGCCGCCAGGGATCGGGCCGCTCACGAAGTTGCCCGTGGTGGTGATCGTGGCGTTCTTGATCTCGGGCAGCGGCAGCAGGATTCCGCGCCGGTCGCCCTTCGGGTCGCGCTTCGTTCCCATCAGAGCTCCGCGTCGGCGGTGAGGTGGACATGTACGCGGTCGCCGACGGCGCCGGCTGCGTCACCCGTGGAGGTGATGACGACGCCGGTGCTGGTGCTGTTCGCGGTGGCCGAGGCCGTCTGAACGGCGGGCGTTGTGCCGGTCGTGCGGAAAGGCGCGTTTCCGGCACCCTCCGGGTTGTACTGCGTGATCGTCGTGGCCGCCTTGACCAGCGTGGTGGGGTAGCGCCAGACGATGTGTGAGGCGAGGGCGGTGGCCCCGGCTTTGCCGATGATCGACGCGACGGCCCCCGTAGCGGCCCCGACGTTCGTGTTGGGCAGCGTGTCGAGGTCGAAAGTCTTGACGTAGTACCGCTGGACGCGGACAAGTTCACGCTGCGAGTCCATCGGGCTCCAGTCCTGCACCTCGTAGCCGTCGGTCAGCGAGCACTGAGCGAGGCCGAACCCGTTGGTGGCGATCACCTGGTTGTCGGACCAGACCACCACGATCAGGTTCTTGCAGGTGTCGGGGACGTCGCAGACCATGCCGAACCGCTGCCATGTCGTCGTTGCGCTCGCGACGACCGCGTTGGTGGAGGCAGTTGCGTTGTCGGGGGTGACGCCGCTCTTGGGCGCGAGCCACGCGAACGAGGCCGCCAGCGTCGGATCCACGCCGTTCGCCCCAAAGGCACTCCACATGAGGCCGGCGCCGTTCGGGACGCTGTCCACGGTGCCCGACCAGGACATCACGCCGATCTTGAGGCTGATCGGGGTACCGATAATCGCCTTTGCCCAGGTCTGGAACCGAACGGTGCGCCCGCGGAGGTTCATTGCCTCCTGACCCTCGATCACCTGGCAGACGGCGATCTTGCCGGTGCTGGTGATCTTGGTGAACTCCCCCCAAAAGCGGGACTGTAGGCCCGTTTCCTTGGCTCCGGACGTGTCCACGCGCCGGTACTGCGTTGAGGCGTTCTCGTTGCTGATCCCCCACCCGTCCGCGCAAATGATCCGGCCGCCGACGTTGGAGTACGTCGTGAGCGTGCCCGGCGCCTGCCGCTGGGCAAACCACCAGCCGGAGTTGCGGAGGTAGTTGATGTCGGCGTGATCGGAAAGGACGTTGAACACGCCCTTATCGTCGAGGCTGTAGGGCCGGCGGTCGGCGCCCACGCCGTCGATGTTGTAGCCGGCGCCGGGGGTGTTGGCGGTTGCGGCCTGCGTGCGGGTGATTGTGCCGGCCATGTCAGCCTCCTACCACGAGATCGCCCGCGATGGTGAGATCCCCGGTGTCGATGGTGTAGTTTGGTCCGACCGTGCGGCAAGCGTTTGCCGCGATCGTCGATGCAGAGGTAAGCACGGTCGAAAGGTCGGCCGGCGCCGCCCAGACGAGGGCACCGCTCGAGCGCGTGAGCACCTGCCCGTCTGCCGTCGCGGCGATGTCCGCCACGTTGCCGGTGGTCCCGGCCGAGCGGCCGATCACCGACGTGCCGGCGCCCTGGCGTAGATAGCTGTCGGTGATTCCGTTGGCGATGAGGGACAGGGTGCGGTCAGCCGAGAGGTCGCCACCGCCCGACAGTGGAGACAAGGTCAAAATCGAGCGCGCCGTGCCGACTGCGCCCAGGGTGGTCCGAGCGGTCGCGGCGTCGGCGTCGTCGATGAGGGACCGCCCAAACGTGCTGGTGTCGGCGTAGGCGAGGGCCCCGCCACTGCCGAGGACGGCGCTGGCCTTGGCCTGACCGGCGGTCGACCAATCCCAGGTGATCGTGGCGGTGTCGGTGACGACCCGCTCCGCAGAGAGTGAGCCGTTGGCGGTGCGGACGAGGTAGTCGGCGGTCGTGGGGGCGCCTCCACCGCCACCTCCACCGAGCGTCACCACCGAGCCGTCATTCAATCGCGCGGACAACACGCCGGAAACGGAATCGACGTAGGTGTTCGCCATATCCGACGTGGGACGACGCACGGCGGGGACAATGGGAATCAGTACGTCACGCATGGAGTCTACTCATCGAGGAACACCATCCGTATCGCCGTGGTGCCCGTGCTGCGCTCCTCGATGGCCTCGACCGTGCCGAGCAGATTGGATGCCGCCAGGAGGGAGTCCGTGTAGGTGCCGGTGTCGCCGAGGTCGATTCCGGCAAGGTCCGCCTCTGGACCCTCGATGCTCTGCCGCCGCTGGGTGCCTGCGTAGAGCCGTGCGCGCACATCGAGGACGCGCTGAGCGGTGTCGTGGTCGTAGATGAGCCCCGTCTCGAGCTCGTCCTCCTCGAGCGGGTCGCCGCCCTCCTCCCGGCGCCGCTGGTCGTAGGCGCGGCGGCAGGCGGCGTTCTCGGCGGTGCCGAGGTCCTGGATCTGGAGGGTGACCGACGCGGTGGACGTGGACATCCAGGTGATCGTGGTGCCGTCGTCATCGGTGACGGTGGCGGTGCGGTGGCGATGGCGGCAAACCCGGCGGCGGCGTTCAGGGTGGCGGCGAGCGTGCTGGACGTTGTGGCTCCTCCGTCAAACGTCACCGCAATTAGCCTCAACGCGGTGGTGACCGTGACGCCCTCGACGCCGGTGTCGGTGCAAGTCACCGTCCAGCCAACTCCCGCCGAACCGGCCTGAATGAACTGAATCCGCACACCCGCATAGGTGGCCGTGGCGCCGCCTTGGGAGCGGATGACGACGGACGCCTGGTCGCCGCTTTCGACCGCCTTGGGGCCGACGCGGGTGGTGTATCGGTATCGCTTGCTGAGCTGATTCCACCCATACCGAAGCGTGAAGTGATTGGCGGTCGAGTCCGTCTCTTGCATCCGCTCGGCGGGCCAGAGCAGTGGATTGGCGTCGGCGTCCAGGTCGAAGGTCGCGTCCGCAGGACCGCGACCGGGCGCCCAACCAACGACGCGCACGCCGGCCTCACCGTCCACCAGCGACACCGGCAGCAGGGGCAAAAGCTCCTCGCGCAGCCAATCCAACGGCGCCACGGACTCGGCGATCACGGCGTCGATGAAGTAGCAGTTGAGCACCGAGGCCGATCCCGCATCGACAGGGACGCCAGCCCGCTCAAGCAGCCACACGATCACGTCCCCGGCGCCGCGCAGCACTTTGCCGCCCACCAGCATCCCACCGCCGCCCGATTGGGTCAGGGCACAGTGGATGGGCGTTTCGTCCTTGTCGGCCGCGTCCGCGTGGTAGCTCGAGGTGAGCTCCGACGCGCCGCCGATGTAGTAGCCCTGGTCATGGTAGTCCACGACGGTGACGCGCTGGTCGAGCCGGTCGAGCGCCTCGACGGTCGCCGCCGCCTCGTAGTCCCGGTACGTCGTCGTCAGGGTCACGTCGGTGCCGATGGTGTCGGCCTCGGTGCAGATCCGCATGGTCGTCGCATCGAGCGTGCCGAGGCCGGCAACGAGGACCTGATAAAGGTACTGCCTCCGGGCGTAGACCGACTGCCACGCCGGGATGAAGCCGTCCTGACTCCGCGTGTCCCGGCCGGGGTAGCCGATGACGACCGGGTAGCTGATGCCGAGGTCCTCGCCTCGCAGGTACGTCGTGGGCCACGTCGTCGCCGACACCGCTTCCCAGGTCGCCGGGACCTTGGCGCGGGTCCGCTTGAGCCGCCGGAGCACCGAAAAGCGTAGGGCCGCCGACCCTTGCGCGTAGGGCCCATACTCGGCATCGCGCACGGTGCCGGTAAGCAGCACGCGCCGGTCCTCGTAGTCGTCCACTGCGGCCACCCCAGCGCCGTCCACGCGCACGCGCACCTGGGACACCTGGACGCGCGAGCCGTCGAGCCGGTGCCCCTGGCTGGCGAGCGTCGGGACGTCGGCGGGTGCGCGGCACTCCACCGCGATCGAGTCCTCCTCGGCTTGCCGGCTGAACAGGTCGATCGCACGCTGGTAGACCATCGGGTCGCAGGTTCCGACGTAGTGGAGGTCGCCGTTGCTGCTGCCGACATCGAGCTCGTGAGTGGCCATCCGCAGGACGTGACCGCCGTAGGAGAGATCCACCAGCCACGCCAGCGCGTGCCCACGGAGCTCCTCGCGCGTCCAGCGCGACCTGGTCACGCGCGCCGTCCAAGCGGTCGGTCACGCCGCGCGCCGAATAGGGTGGAGAGCGGGGTACGGTCGCGGATGTCGTCGCTGATGAAGCGCCCGAACGCTCGGTGCCCGATCACAGTGTAGGTGCCGCCGCCGCTGCGGTAGTCCGCGGTTGCGTCGGTGGCGCCGGCCTGTCGCTGGAGCTCGGCGGGGTCCTTGGCGGCGGCGAAGTAGTCGCCGGCCGCGAGGTTGACCGCCCCGCCGCCAGTCATCTGCATGACGCCGGGCGTGTCGGCGAAGCTCGGGGGCGGCTGGGCGGCGATGGCGACCTCTTGAGCCACGCCCATCGCGCCGGCGGCGGCCATGAGGACGGCGTTCACAGGCGGGTAGGGGGTGGCGGTGTTGGCCTTGCTGACGGCGAGGATGGTGTTGATGCCGGCCTCGACCATCGCGGCGCCTTTCTGGACGCCGAACCACGCGAGGGCCGCCTGCTGATGCTCGGCTCCGACCGTCTCGGCCATTGTGCCTGCAATGCTGGCGACGGAGCCGGCCATGCTCGCATAGGCGCCGATTACCTGCTCCTGTGCGGCGGCCTGCGCCTCGGCTTCCAGCTTGGCAAGTTCGATCCGCTTCTGCGTCTCCTCCTCGGCCTTTTTGGTGCGCGCCTCCTCGTCAAGCATGGCCGACTTCACCGCAGCGGCGTCCATCTCCTGGCGACCGAGGATGGCATCCCGCTCAACCTGTTCCTGCTTCTTGAGGTTCCACAGCCGCGCCTGATACGCGGCCTCCTTCGCCTCCTTGGCGCTCGTGTCGGCGGCGGTGTTCTTCTTCGTCGCGTCGGTCAGCAGGTCCGTTTCTTGCCGAGCCTGCTTGATCGTATCGTGCTGCTCGACCAGTGCGGCATTCAGCGCATCCTCGCGGGTCTTGTTCTCGCTGATGGTGTTGGACCACCCAGCGACGGCGTCTACCATCCCACCGACGATGGAGTCCTTGTCGATGATCGACAGCCACTGCTCAGCGCTGGCCGTACTCTCCCGCAGGGCCTTGCGCTCCTCGTTCTGGGCGACGGCGAAGTCCGTCATCGCGTCGCGCGCCTTGTTGGCGAGGCGGGCGCTGGCGGCCATCTCCTCGTTCATCTGGCCGGTGGCGAGGGCCACGTCGATCTGAACGTCGCGGAGCTCGCGCTCGGCCGGGATCAGCGACTCGTGGGCGCGCTGCAGGCTGGCCGACGTCTCGGCGGCGCGGGCGATGTCGCCGGTCGTGGCCTGGTAGGCGAGAGCGAGCGCGGCGAGGGCTGCTGCAGTTCCACCCGCCGCCGCGGCGCTGGCACCCGACACGCCGGAGAACACCTCCACCGCGTCCCCGGCGTCGTCCACAAAGCCAGCCAGCGCGGACGCTTCGGACCCGAGCATGCCGAACAGGCCGCGCAGCTTCTTGGCGCCGGAACCCGCCGCTCCGGCCGCGTCTGCGAAGCGCGTTGTCTCGTTGCGAAGGTCCTGGGTCGGCTTCTTGGCGCGTTTTGCCGCCTCCTCGGCCTGCTTGATCTCGCGGGAGAGCTGCGCCGTGAGGTCCTTGGCCGCCTTGCCGCCGATGTCGGGGATGCTGGCGAGCTGGGCCTTGAGCTGGTCGAGGCGGACGGCGATGTCGATGCCGACGACGGGGTTAGCCACGGGCACCTCCGGCCTTGAGCGCGATGGCCTGGCCGAGCTTGGGAATCAGCGCCCGCAGTCGGCGCGTGACCGGGCGGCGGACAAACTCGACCATGAGCTGCTTCCCGTCGCTGGCCTTCGGGTTGCTCTCCACCACGATCCCGTGGTTCTTGAGCTTCTGGCCCGGCGGGCTGTGCTGCGCGCGGCCGGCGTCGAAGTCGGCCTGCTTCGCGGGGCGGATGATCTTGCTCGTTGCCGTTGGCCGGTGGACGAGCGCCGCAACCGGCTTGCCCCGCTCGGTGCGGGTGTCGGTCGAGCCGACGGTGACGCGGACCTCGCCAGCCACCGTGTCGAACGTCGAGACGGCCACGATGTCGCCGCTCTTGCCGGTACGCCGCGTCACGCCGTCGGGGCCGTACCACTCGCGGCGGGCCTGGGCGGCGATAGCCTCGGCCTCGGCTTCGAGGACGGCAAGGCTCTCCGTCTCGGCCGCCGACAGCATCGAGCGCACGAACTGGTCGATCCCGTCGTCGAGCGTGACCGTGACGGCGCCGTTGGTGTAGCGGGTGACCGGCATCAGCGGCCCCGCGGGCGCTGACGTTCGGTGGCCTCGTCCGCCTCAAGCGATTGCAGCGCGAGCAGGTCGATCTGGCGGGACCGCGGGAGCTTGGCGAACCAGTCGAGGTCGCCGCCGCCGTATCGGAGGGACAGCGCGAGGGACACGCGCTCTACCCGACCGCGGCGGCTGGCGAAAAACCCTTGCGCTCCTGCACCTCCGCTTCGCGCGGGAACAGGTCCTCGGACATCGCGACGATCAGCGCGTCCCCGGCGGTTGCGACCTCGGCGAGCGTGGCGCCGTGCTTCTCGCGCAACCAGGAGTAGGCGGCGCCGCCGAAGTTGAGGGGGTCGAACTTCGCGCGCGCGTAGTCGTATCCCGACTCCTTGAGGAGCTTCGGGCAGGACAGGAGGATCGCGGTCGAGCGAACGCGCTGCAGCGCCCCGGCCGCCTTGGCATCGTGCCACGCGAGGACGATCTCCTCGCGGATGGCGAACAGGGGCGGGGGCGTTGCCTCGATGGCCTCCCCCTTGAGCGTGATGGTGATCGTGGTGTCCTTGGCCATGGTGGCGCGCTCCTGCGGGATCAGGTGACGGAGATCGTGCTGGACGGGTTGAAGATCATCCCCTTGATCGTGAACTTGCCGGGGATGCCCTCGGCGAAGCTGATCGAGCAGCGGCACTTGGTGAACGTCACGACGTGGTCCGCCGACAGCCCGTAGTTGGTGGCCTCGACGGTGAACGTCAGCTTCGTGGTCCACGCGTCGGCGTTGCTGCCGAAGGTCGAAACACCCGAAGCAAACGCGCCGGTCTTCATGACAACGTCCCACAGCGTCTTTTCGGTCGCGTCGGAAAAGTCGGTGGCGTGGGCCGAGAAGGTGAAGCTGAGGTCCTGCTCTTCGGTCTTGCGGATGGCGTAGTGCATCCCGCGATCCTTGAGGATCACGGTGCTCATGTAGCCCTCCTCCACCGGGTCGAAGCTGAAATCCCCGTCCTCGTAGGTAACGGTGGCCTTGAGCGGCGTGCCCCCGGTGTTGTCCTCGATGGTGATCACCGCATCGCGCGGGATCATGGGAACGGCGGAAAGGGCCATGCGAAGCTCCTACGAAAGCGGGAGGGGGTGAAGGCACTCGACGTCAAGCCCGCCGAGGAACCACTCCCCGGTCGGCAAGAGGACGAGCTCGGGGATCGCAAGGATCCGCGCGATCTGAAAGCTGCTCGGCCACGTCGCGTCCTGGGCCATCACCCGGACGATCAGCGCCTGCCGGGCATCGAGCGCGGCGTCCTGGCTGGTCTGACTGATCGTCATGCCGGGTGTGTGGCGCGCGTAGAAGCGCAGTCGGGCGGGGGTGTGGAGATGGACGCCGACAGAGGCCTTGTGCCGCCCGTCGATGATCGTGGACTCGCCCAGGCCGACCGCAAAGGCGAGGTGCGCCTTGCTGGCCGGAATGGCGTCGGGCACCGCAGACGGTGAGAAGCTGTCGGCGGGGACGGGCGCCTCCCACCAGCCGGAAATCCCGGCGATGCGGGTGGCGAGCGCCTGGCGCAGCGCGGAGTGGGTCAGGGCCACGAGCGCGTCCCCCGCGGGCCGTTGCTGTACTGTCCGAGCCAGACCACTGGCCGAGCTGCGGCGCGCTGGGTGGCGCTGCTCTGGCCGGTGTCGCTCTCGTCGTACTCAAGCGTGAGAGTGTCGCGCTCCTCGCGCGCCTTGCCGGTGTAGAGATCGGCGAGCCGGGCCCACTTGTTGTTCTCGTCGCCGTCCCCAGCGAGCGACCGGCACACCGTCTCGAGCGCGAGGTAGCGGATCCAGGGCCGCAGCGCCGAGGCGTCCGTGATGAGGTACGGCCGGCGCCCGCGTGCCTCCAGCCAGCCCTGGGCATCCTCCCAGACCGTGTCGATCTGGGTCTGCCAGGTCGTCTGGCCGGTGGGAAAATAGCTGTCGAGGTCGGGGTGCAGCGCGGTCAGGTCGTCGTCGGTGATCGGGCACGTATGACGCACCCGGACGAGCGAGGCCGACGAGCGGACGAGATGCACGTACCCGTCGGGCATTGTGAGCGACCACTCGACGCGCCAGCCGGAGCCAAGCGACTCCGACGACACCGACGCGGCAAGGACGGTGTATGTCGCTTTCGACGACGTGATCGTCACCGAGGCCGCCGAGACGACAGCGGTGTTGGCGGCGTTGTAGACCGACACGGTGCCCGAGGACGGGGCAACGAGCGCCCCGTCTCGGTAGAGGCCCACCGAAAGCGGCGTTGGCCGGTCCCGCTCGATGTACGTGCGGGTGGCGGTGCGGGCGCCGTACTCGGTGTAGGCCATCGACTACAGCCGCGCCCGGCTGATGCCCTGGCCGTGAACGACGATGGAGCGGGCCGCGGTGGTGTTCGTCTCCACGCCGATGTAGGGGATCAGATCGGTGGCGTCGGTGAGCGCGCCCGACTGTGCTACCTTCTCCTCGTTGATGTAGAACTCGGCGACCCGGTCTGACCGGATGACGATCGCGAAGTGGTACCAGGTGGACACCGCCGCCGTCACGCCGGTGTCCGCGGACGTGTCGGTGTTGGCGATGGACGAGATCGCCTGCCACTTGCCAGAGTTGACGCCCGACTGGTAGCGCAAGAACGCCTGATCGTTGTCGGTGGCGACCACGGCGGTGTTGGTGAGCTTGAGGCCCGCCCACAGCGTCGAGGTCGTGATCGCGCTGCCGGTCTTGACCCAGCACTCCCAGATCACGGACTGGTCCGTGCCCCAGGTTGTCTGGGCCCATCCGCTCTGGTTGGCGTCGAGGTGCGGCAGGAGGATCACCTGGTCGCCCGACGTCGTCTTCGTGGTGAGGGTGATCCCGCCCTCCGCGTAGAACGCGGAGCACGTCGAGTCGGCGTTGGTGCCAAGGATCTCGAAGTCGGGATCCGCAATCATGCGGGTGGACTCGGCCAGCGCCTGGATGTCGGCGTTGAGCGACGGCTTGCCGCGCATTCCTGCCATCCAGAACAGCTCATACCGGCTGGACAGCCGGTTGCGGCCGACGAACGAAGGAAGCCCCTGCCCGCTGACGGGCACGATGGCCAGGCCGGGCGCCTGGACGGGAATGCGGTAGGTGTAGGGAGTCACGGCCATGGATCACCTCTTCTCGGTGTCGCAGTCCCGACGGGCGTTGCTGCCGGCCTGTCCGGTGCGCTCACCCTGTTCGTGGACCCGACGGACGGACTGTTCGGCGTGCTGCTCGGCCGACTTCTTGTCGAAGCCGCTCTGCCGCATCCGCTCGACGAGGGTGGAGCGAATTTCGCTGGTGGTCGGCACGGCCATCACGGCGCCCCAACGAAGGCGGTGTCGGGCTTGGACGGCGCGCTCTCGACCTTGGCGAGCTCGGCGCGGATGGCCTCGAGGTCCTTGAGCGCGCGATCGGCCACGTCTTTGTAGGACGGGAAGTCGGCCGAGCGGTTCAACGCGTCGTTGTACCGGCGGTCATACTCGGCCTCCATCGTGCGGAGGACGTAGGGCGCGGGCGGGCTGATGGTCCCGCTCGTGACGAGCCACCGGCACCATTCGACATAGCGGGGCTCGTCGGCCTCGACGCGCGCCGAGCCAGGGTAGACCCGCTCGGTGAAGTGAAGGTGCACGTCGGGACGTCCCTCGGGACGCCACAGGTACGACGAGACGCCGGCCGACGTCGGCACGGCGGTGAAGGGGATCGGGGTCCACCCGGCCTCGCGGGCTCCGGCCTCGGCGGTGGCGATGCGCGCCGGCTTGCCGGGCTCGCCGTCGGCGCCGTTCAACCCGCGGATGTGCTTGATCTTGCCCAGCAGCGGCACGAGCTCGCCGCGCATCACGGTCCACCGCTCGGGGTGGGCCTTGAGCTGGTAGGCGGGGATCGGCTCGACGCGCGTGATCTGATTGGCGACTGTGGGCGAGTCGGGGACGAATGCGGACCCGGCCGAGATGCCGGAGTCGGATACGAAGGTGACCTTCGTCTCCTTCGGCGCGGGCTCGGCGATGTGAGAGGGGGCTTTCGCCATGATGGGTGGTGTCCTTGTGTGAGAGGTCGAGGGGGCGAGGCCGGGGGAAAGGACACCGAACCGGGCACCCGTCCCCCCGACCTGGAGCGGCCGACTACGCGTCGGTGATCAGCGACACACCGCACGCGTTGATACCGAGCGAGACGCCGGCCTCCATGTGGGAGACGTACCCGGTGTACCCGGACGCCCCGGTGCGAACGCGCTCGAAGAGGATCTTGCCGCCGTTCAGGTGGGCCTGGTTGGGGTCGGCCTCGAGCGGGATGACGCCATCGCCCCAGAGGACGGCGCCCGGCCCGAAGATCC
Organism: Janthinobacterium sp.; assembly: GCF_009923995.1. Classification (GTDB taxonomy): domain Bacteria; phylum Pseudomonadota; class Gammaproteobacteria; order Burkholderiales; family Burkholderiaceae_D; genus Janthinobacterium. The sequence goes on from NZ_RFSK01000087.1 coordinate 12,096, forward strand.
CGCCGGCCCGGTCGGCCGCGGCGTTGGCGTTCGGAACGTAGGCGGTCGTGAACACGTCCACGCCGCAGAAGTTGCCCTGCGCGCCGAGACCCTTCATCGCCTTGTCCAGCATGGCCTGCGAGCCGCCGTTCCACTGGACCGCGCCGCCGCTGGCGGTCGCGATGTCCTTGCGGATGTCGCCCCACTGCTGCGGGTGCAGGATGCCGAGGAACGGGCCGATCACCTTCGCGACCTCGAGCGTGGTGATGCAGTCGAGGAAGTTGGCGAAGGTGGCGTCCGCGCCGCTGGTGCCCTGGGTCGCGGTGAAGTCGTCGGTCACGTTCGCCACGAGGGAGAGCAGCGTGGCGGCCTGGGTGACGACGGCGTCCATCGCGAAGAAGTCGATGTTGAGCACGCCGTTCGCGTCGATCATCCGGGCCTGGTCACTGGCCTGGTAGACCTTCGAGTACCGCACGACCGTGATCGTGGAGCTCGCGTCGGTGAGCGCGGTGTTGGTGACCGCGGTGCCTTCCGAGGTGAGCGCTGCAAGGTCGTAGCCCATCAGGCCGACGTGGGGAACCTTGAGCACGTTCGACCCGCGCCCGTTGACGCTGCCGGCGTACATGAGCGCCGGGTGGCTGGGGAGGGCGTTGCGGTCGGCGAGAAGGAGAAGGATCTTGCCGGCGAGGACTTCGGTCGTCGTCTGGTCGCCGAGTCCGCTGATGATGATTTCGTTGGCCATCGTGGGCACCGTCGCCCGCAGCGGGGCGTGTTGAGAGGTTTCATGCTCTCACCACGCTTTTTGTCCGGTTGCGTCCGGGTCGGCTGGTGCGCCGGGGCCCTACGCTTTCGAGCTCTCGCCCTGGAGTCGCGCATCCGATGGGGTCCACGAGAAGCCTACTCGGTCGCCCCCCGCCACGTCAAGGCGCGGTGTATCGTTTCGATACACTACCGACGGCGGGCGGCATTGGAGAGGCGCTCGAACTCCTGCCACTCGGGGCTCCCGGCCGGCGTTCCCATCGCCTTGAGCCGCGCGTTGCGGATGGCGTCGGCGGTCGGCTGGCCACCGGCCTCGGGCTGGCGACCGTTGCCGGTGGGGCGCGGCGGGGCGGCTACCTCGGCCGCTGGCGTGCCCAGGTAACCGGCCAGTGCTTTCGGCGGCGCCTCCTTGATGGACGTCACCCACTCGGTGATTGAGGCGGGCCGCTTGTCGTCGGGGAGTCTGCGGTACAGCGTGCGGGCCACGTCCACCGCCTCGGGGTCGGAAAGGCCGACGCGGACGAGGCCGAGCTCCTCCTCGAGCTCCGAGATCCGGGCGACGTGCTTGGATCCCGCCTCGGCCGCGGTGCGGGTGGTCTGGAGCTCGGCGCGCAACGCCTCGAGCTCCCCGGCGTACGTGTCGCGCTCCTTCTTGATCTTCACGAACTTCCACGCTGGCACGGCGTCATCCGACGTGCGGGTTTCCGGCTGTCCTTCCCCGGCGCCGGGGGCGCCTTCGGCTTCGCTCATGCGTCGTTCTCCGCGTTGTCCTCGGGACCGTCGGCCGGATTGTCCTCCGGCGGCCCGTCGGTGGAATTGTCGTTGACCTCGGGCCCGCCGGTGGGCTGCTCGGCTTCCCCCGCGCCATCCATCGGGTCGGGCGCATCTGGTGTCTCGGCCTCGGCCTCGCGCATCGGCTCGACGATGGCCTCGGCGGCGGGCTCGGGCAGGCCGTATACCGCGATCAGCATGGCCTTTGCGGTGTCGGCCGGGATCTGGCCGGCGGCGGTCGAGGTGATCAGCGCCTGCATGCTCTGTGCTTTGCCGGCGTCGATGGCAACCGTCTGCACCGGCACCTCGAGGCCGGCGGCCTGGCGGGTGGCGGCGATCTGCGCGTCGAGCTGCTCCCGCTCGGTGGATGCGTCCGCGAGCTTGACCAGCGCCTCCACCTCGGTCGTGCCTGGGTAGCGGCGGCGGTACGCGGTGATCGGCCCGATGCGGCCGGCGTCCTGCTCGGTCTGGATCGCCTTGGCCTCAGCGTCGAGCTCGCCGGGTGCCTTGGGAAGCCCCTTGTACGTGATCCGGTAGTCCGCCGCCGTCTCCGGGTAGCGGCTCCCCGTGTGGCGGTTGAGCAGGCACGCGGCCACGCGGAAGACTTGCTGATCGCCGCGGCGGAACTGCGGCTCGTAGACGCTCTGCGCCTCGCGCACCGACTCCCGCGACACCGCCAGCGAGTAGCCGGAGCGCACGTCGGCCTCTTGCCGGGTCACGTCCGCGGGCTGGACGTTCGCGAGCATGTGCAGCCGGCGCTCGTACACCATGATCGAGCGGAGGAGCGCCTCGGGGTCGATGGGGCTCGACCACTGGCCGATCATCGGGGTCGTCGTGCCCTCGGCAACGTCGGCCATGAACACGGTCGCTGGGTCCGCGGTGACCTCGGTGCGCCGGGCGTCCTCGGGGCCGCTGGTACGCTGACCATGGGGGACGATGCCGATCGCGTACCGCTGTGCCCAGGCCGCGTTTTGGACGACGTGCCCGTAGAAGGTCAGGAGCACACACACGTTAAGCGAGCCCTCGACCACCTCGCGGAGCGTGTAGGGGTCGAACAGGCACCCCGTCTCCGCGGCGTGGTAGAGCACGTACGGGAGGATGGCCGCCCCGGTCGCGTCGCGGTAGGGGTACGCCTTGCCGGTGTAGGGGCCGCCGACGATCTCGGTGGTCACGTCCTTTCCGGCCTTGTTGGTGACCGTGTAGTACGGCGTTCCGCGGATGTTGCAGTCGTGGAGGTAGAACTCCCCGCAGTGCTCGACCCACTCGCGAATCCGCACCGGCACCGACGGCCGGCGCGGGTCACACTCGGCCGATACCATGTCGGGGTACACCGGGCGGAACGTGATCGTGCCCGACTCCTCGTCGATGTCGAGGCGGACGCCCATCTCACGCAGGCCGAGCGTATCGCGCTGGACGCGCTGCATGAACGGCCAGAAACCGAGATCGGCGACCATCGACACCAGCGCGGACGAGGCCGGCGGGGCGAGGACGTCGGGCTCCGCGTTGTACATGACGGCGAGCTGTGACCAGAGGCCCAGGTACGCGTTCGCGGTGAGGTCCGGGCGGCCGTAGGCGCGGGCCCGCTCGACGCCCAAACGCTCCTGCAAGAGCCGGAGCACGTCCTGCTCGTGGCAGGAGTAGAGCAGTCGGCGCCGGAGTCGGGTGTGGGTGGCGCGCGCCGCATCGGACGGATCCGGGGGCGCGGGGGTCGTCGCGAGGTCGGAGTTCACGTCCATACCCCGAGCGTATCAAAACGATACACCGAGGTCCACTCCTCGCCCCGCCTTAGGCTACCACACGGCATCAGCGGACCCGAACCGTGACGTTCGCCGCACCGCCGTAGGGGAAAACGTAGGTCTTGAGCGCATACCGCAAGCTGTCGAGGATGTCCTTGTGCGGGTGGTGCTTTGTGTAGTCCCAGGTTTCGAGGCCACGAATCAACGTCTTACACCGCGCGTTCACGTGGAGCGCATCGGAGGCGATCCGCTCGAACACCCACTGACAGGAGGCATCGAAGCTCGCGTGACTGATGACGTTGTCCTTGGCCGACAGGATCTCCGGTCGAAGCGCCGTCTTCGGGATTCCGATCTCGGCAGCGATCGCCTTCATCGTCTCGCTGTTCGACTTCTTTACGAAGACGCTGGTCACCGGGTTGTCGCCGTGCGCGGCGTAGAGGTCGGACCAGCGGAGCCCGTTGCGCGCAAGCATGGCGACCACCTCGCGGGCGAAGTGCTCGTTCGTCGCGTGGCCCTCCATCGCCACCTCGTCGAGCGCGAGGATCCGCTGACGGGTGCGGCCGTTGTCGTCGCGGTAGTCCTGCACCTGGACGAGCGTGCAGCAGTGGCCGATCTCGCGGTCGGCGGCGGCGTAGTCGAAGCCGAGGAGGTGGCGGACGGGACCGAGGCGCGGGTCGATGCGGCCCACGACGACGTGCCGCTTGGGGTCGAAGCAGCGAAAGAACACGCCTTCGGGGCGGCCCTCCCACTCGCCGTCAAGGATGACGGCGGCCCATCGTTCGGGCGTGATCCGGCGCTGCTCGTCGATCCACGCCTGGTCCATCGGGATCGACTGTCCGGTCTGGGGGTCCTCGAGCGTCAAGGGGCGATCGGTGCCGATGGGAATGAGGTTGCGCGCCTCCAGCCGCGCGTGGACCTCGTCGATCGTGCCGGCCTCCACCTCCCTCCGCAGGTAGGTGCAGTCCCAGTTCACTGGGGTGAGGGTAAGCCCCATCTGTCCCCGGCGGCGCATGATGCGCTTCCGGAGCTCGCGGAACACCGTCTCGGTCGTCGGCTCGTCGATGTGAATGTAGCGGACGAGCCCGCCAGCGCCTTGGCGCCCTGGTTGGTCGTGCGAAAACGAACGATTGAGCCGTTGGCGTAGAGCACGGTCGGGTTGTCTTTGCCCCATCCGATGTCGAGCCGGAACCGGTCGCGCGTGTCCTGGGTGAGCGCGTCTCGGCGGGCGAGGCTCCAGAACTTCGTTTGGATCGCCACCGACTGCGACCACGAGGTACAGACCACCCAGATCTCGACCGGGGGCTTTCGAGTGGGGTAATGGGGGTGCGCTCCTCGAGCGCGCCAATCTACCTCCTGCATCGCGCAGGTGGTCTTGCCGATCGCCTGGTTGCCGCCGCGAAGAAGCTTGACTCCGCTCTGAGGATTGAGTCTCAGCCACGCATCCTGGGGCGGCGTCCAGCGGAGCCACGAAGCCAAGTCCTGCTCCACCGCCTCGCGCCAGCACTCGGCCGCATCGAGGAGGTCGTCGTATAGGTCGGCTTCGAGGGCAACCATCAGTTGGTGCTAACCTCGCGGCGGGCGCGGACCTCGGCAAGCAGCTCGTCCACGGCGCGGTCGGGCATGGAGCGGAGGATCTCGATGATCTTCGCGCGCATCACGGCCGGGTCGCGGCGGTTCTTCGCCTCCTCCTCGGCCTTGGCGGCGTTGCGGCGAGCCACAGCCTCTCCACGGGCGCGAAGCAAGTCCTTGGCGGCGACGTGCGAGCCGTCGGCGGTGGCCCGGCGGATCATCAGGTCGAGCTTCGCCACCTCGTCGGGGGCGGCGGCGATGATCGATTCCTCGTGGATGTGCTCGATCTCGCGCCGCACCTCGAGGATCTTGGAGCGGGCCTGGGCAGCGGCGGCGAAAGCCTCGCCAATCGTGGCCGCAGCGGCGAGCGCACGGAGTTCCTTGAGCTCGACCTCGAGCATGGCAAGCCGATCGGCGGGTGTGCCGGTGCGTTTTTGAGTGGTGGATTTACGATTTGTCGATGTTTTCATGAGTGCTCATTTTCGTTTTTTGGATTTCTCG
>NZ_RFSK01000088.1 GCF_009923995.1 Janthinobacterium sp.
TGCGGGTGGTAGCCCAGCATTTCCGCCTTGTGCGTCAGATAATACGGGTCGACGCCGATGCAGTGGCCGCCCACCAGGCCGGGCCGGAATGGCAGGAAGTTCCACTTGGTGCCCGCCGCCTGCAGCACTTCCAGGGTGTCGATGCCGATGCGGTCGAAGATGATGGCCAGCTCGTTCATCAGGGCGATGTTCAGGTCGCGCTGCGTGTTCTCGATGACCTTGGCCGCTTCCGCCACCTTGATGCTCGAGGCCCGGTGCACGCCCGCCTCGACCACGTCTTCGTACAGGGCCGCCACCTGCTCCAGGGTGGCGTCGTCGTCGCCCGAGACCACCTTGCGGATGCTGTGCAGGGTGTGGTCGCGGTCGCCGGGATTGATGCGCTCGGGCGAAAAGCCCACGTGGAAGTCCTGCTTCCAGCGCAGGCCCGAGTGCTGCTCGAGGATGGGAATGCAGATTTCCTCGGTGGCGCCCGGATACACGGTCGATTCGTAGATGACGATGGCGCCGCGCCGCATGTGGCGCCCGACGGCGGCGCTGGCGCCGGCCAGGGCGGAGAAATCGGGATTGTGCGCGCTGTCGACGGGCGTGGGCACGGCCACGACGATGAAGTCGGCCTGTTCCAGCTCGGCGGGATCGCAGCCCACGCTCAGCCACTGCGCGGCCAGCAGCTGTTCATGGCTGACCTCGCCCGTGGGATCGACGTGGCGGCGGTAGCTTTCCACCTTGCGGGCCGACAGGTCGAAGCCGATGGTGCGCCGGCGCGTGCCGAAGGCGACGGCCAGCTGCAAGCCCACGTACCCGAGTCCCACCACCGCCACCACGCCGTCCTTGCTGACCACATTGCTGTCCATGATATGCGCTCCGTAGGGTTGCGGCCTGACTGTCGCCGTCCGGGAAATTCTACGGTCGCAGGCGGGGCCATTCTTGAGCGGGAACAAGAAACACGGAGCGGACGGCGGACGGCGCGCCGCCATCCGGCCACCTGTTGAGCGCCATCAAGGAGGCCGGCGGCCATCTTTTTAAGCTAGGCCATGCCCATTTCCCGTGCGCGCCGCAACCGGAGACTTCCATGGCCCGACCCCTTGCCCGTCCCTTCCCCGCCGCCCTGCTGTGCTGCGCCCTGCTGCTGCCCGTGCTGACGGCCTGCCACGGCACGCAGAACAGCGAAACCCTGATGGCGGACGCGCAGATGTACCGCCAGAAGGGCGAGGCGCGGGCCGCCATCATCCAGCTGAAGAATCTGCTGCAAAAGGAACCCGACAATGCCGCCGCGCGGCTGCTGCTGGGCAGCGTCTACATCGACACGGGTGAAGCGCTGTCGGCCGAGAAGGAGTTGCGCAAGGCCAAATCGCTGGGACTGTCGCAGCAGCAGGTGATGCCCCTGCTGGGCAAGTCCTGGCTGATGCTGGGCCAGTTCGACAAGGTGCTGGCCGAGGTCGCCGACGATGCGGCGCAGCCGGCGCCCGTGCAAGCCCTGCGCGGCGAAGCCCTGCTGGCCCTGGGCCGCAAGGACGAGGCGCGCAGCCTGTACGCGCGCATGCTGGAAAGCCATCCGGGCCAGCTGGAAGCGCTGCTGGGCCTGGCGCGCATCGCCGCGCTGGAGCAGCAGGTGGCGGCCGCCGAACTGCTGCTGGCGCAGGCGCTGAAGGCGGCGCCCGCCAGCCTCGATGCCCTGCGCCTGCAGGGCGACCTGCAGCGCCTGCAAGGCAAGGACGAGGCGGCGCGCCGGACCTACCAGCAGATCCTCAAGCTCAAGCCGGAGCAGACCCAGGCCCACATCGAGCTGGCCAACCTCGACATCGCGCAAAACCGCTATGCGGACGCGGCCGCCCAGCTGGCGTCGGCGCGCAGGACGGCGCCCAACAGCCTGGGCGTGCTGCAGGCGCAGGCCCTGCTCGATTTCCGCCAGGGCAAGAACAAGGCGGCCCTGCAATCGCTGCAGCTGGTGCTCAAGGCGGCGCCCGAGCACATGCCATCCATCCTGCTGGCGGGGGCCGTGCAGCTGGCGCTCGGCTCGCCGCAGCTGGCCGAAGGCTATCTGCAGCGCTTTCTGGCCGTGTATCCCAACCATCTGTATGCCGTCAAGATGATGGCTTCCATCGAGCTGATGCGCGGCAAGAGCGACGCCGCCATCGAGCGGCTGCTGCCCGTGCTGAATGCCTATCCCGACGACGTGGAACTGCTGTCGCTGGCGGGCGAAGCGCAGCTGCGGGCGCGCCGCTACGACAAGGCCGCGGCCTACTTTGAAAAGGCCAGCACCCTGGCGCCGGACACGGCCAAGCTGCACGCGGCGCTGGGCGTAAGCCGCCTGGGCATGGGCGAAAACAGCCGCGCCGTGAGCGAGCTGGAGCGGGCCAGCGTCCTCGACAGGAACACGCCGCAGGCGGGCACCATGCTGGTGATGACCTTGCTGCGCGACAAGCAATACGACAAGGCCCTGGCCAGCGTCAAGCAGATGGAGCAGCAGCAGAAAGGCACGAATCCCCTGCTGCTGAACCTGAAAGGCGGCGTCTACCTGGCCTTGCGCGACTTGCCGGCCGCGCGCGCCAGCTTCGAGCAGGCGCTGGCCATGGACCCCGTCTACCTGCCCGCCCTGAGCAACCTGGCGCAGATCGACCTGGCCGAGAAAAAGCCGGAGCAGGCCAGGCAGCGTTTCGAACGGGCGCTGGCGAAGGCGCCGAAGAATGCCGACTTGTGCGCCGCGCTGGCCAAGCTGGCCGTGTCGCAGGGCAAGCCGGACGAGGCGCGGCGCTGGCTGGAGCGGGCCCAGCGCGACAATCCGGACGCCGTCGGGCCGGCGCTGCTGCTGAGCAATTTCTACCTGGCGACGGGCGCGGCGGACAAGGCCCTGCAGCTGGCGCGCTCCCTGCAGATGGGCCATCCGGGCGACGCCGGCGCGCTGGCCCTGCGCGCGCAGGTGGAATACGGCGCCGGCCAGCCCCGGGCCGCGCTCGACAGCTACAACCAGCTGGCCAGCATGCAGGACGGCTCGGCGCCCCTGCAGATGCGCATCGCCAGCCTGCACGTGGCGCTGGGCGACCATGCCGCCGCACTGCAGGCCGCCAGGCGGGCGCAGGCGCTCGACCCCGCGCTGCTCGAGGCGAGGATCATGGAAGTGGCCATGTTGCTGGCCCTGAACCGCCAGCGCGACGCCCTGGCCGTGGCGCGCCAGGTGCAGGAGCAGCAACCCAAGCTGGCGGCCGGCTACAAGCTCGAAGGCGACGTGCTGATGGAACAGAAGCAGCCGCAGCAAGCCGTCAAGCTGTACGAGCGGGCCCTGGAGATCAGCAAGATCGGCCCCCTGCAGGTGCAGCTGTACCGCGCCCTGCAGGCATCCGGGCAGGCGCCGGAAGCGGACGCCCGCATGGCAGCCTGGCTGAAGGAGCATCCCGAGGACGTGCCCACGCGCGTCTACCTGGCCGGCACCAGGCTGGCAGCCGGGCAGTATCGCGCCGCCATCGAGCACTACCAGCACATCGTCGCCAGGGAGCCCGGCAACGTGGCGGCCCTGAACGACCTGGCCTGGGCTTACCAGCAGGAGAAGGATGCGCGCGCGCAGGCGACGGCGGAACAGGCGCTCAAGCTGGCGCCCGCCAACCCCGTCGTGCTCGACACCCTGGGCTGGATCGTGCTGCAGCAGGGCGACGTCAAACGGGGCACGGCCCTGCTGCGCCAGGCGGCCGGCCTGGCGCCGAACGTGCCGGACATCCAGTACCACCTGGGCGTGGCCCTGCTCAAGTCGGGCGACAGGGGCGGCGCGCGCAAGCTGCTGGAACAGCTGCTTGCCGCCAACAAGGCGTTCCCGCAGCGTGCCGAGGCGCAAGCCTTGCTGAGCAAGCTCTAGGCCATGGGGGCGCACGCGGCCTTGCCCAGCCTGGCGGCGCGGCCGCTGGCCCTCGTGGCGGGCGCGGCCTGCGTGCTGGCCCTGCGCAACTATCCCCTGGGCCATGGCTGGCCCTGCCTCTTGTTCGCCGCCCTGCTGCCCGCCTATTTCCTGCTGCTGTGCTGGCGCCCCGCCAGCTGGCTGTTCTGCCTGCCCGCCTTGCTGCCCGTGCTGGACCTGGCGCCGTGGACGGGCTGGTTCTTCCTCGAGGAAATCGACGTGCTGCTCCTGCTGACGGTGGCCTGCGGCTACTGGCGCCTGGGCGGACCGGCGCAGCGGGCGGCGGCGCGGCTGGCGCCCGCTGCCTGGCTGTGCCTGCTGCTGTGCAGCCTCGCCTGGCTGGCGGCCCTGCTGCGCGGCGTGCTGCCGCTGGCGCCCGTGGACCTGAATGCCTGGGATAATTATCTGAGTCCGTACAACAGCTTGCGCCTGGGTAAAGCCTGGGCCTGGAGCCTCCTGCTGCTGCCCATGCTGCTGCGCGACGCGAGCGCGCGCGCCCTGCGCCGCTATGCGCTGCCGGGCATGCTGGCGGGCCTGGCCATGGTGGCCCTGTTCGCCCTGTGGGAGCGGGCCGTGTTTCCCGGTCTGCTGAACATGTCCAGCGACTACCGCATCACGGCGCCGTTTTCCGCCATGCACACGGGCGGTGCCGCCCTCGACGGCTACCTGGCCCTGAGCCTGCCGTTTGCCGCCCTGTGGCTGGCGCGCGCCCGCAGCCGCTGGCAGGGTGCGCTGGCCTTGCTGCTGCTGGGCCTGGCCCTGCATGCGGCCCTGGCCACGTTTTCGCGGGGCCTGTACGCGGCCATGCTGGCCGGCGGGCTGCTGTTCCTGTGGCAGGCGCTGGCGGCGGGACGGCGCGCGGCACCGTCGCGGCACGGCCCGCCGCCCTGGCGGGGATTGCTGCTGGGCCTGCTGCTGCCGGGCGCCGGTGCCGCCCTGCTCCTGTCCCTGTTCCACCTGGCCGGCTACCGGGGTCTGGCGGCGGCCGTCGTGCTGCTGGGCGCCAGCTTCGTGCTGGCGGCGCGGCCGCTGCCGTGGCGCCTGGCACCGGCCAGCGTGCTGTGCGCCCTGTGCCTGCAAGCCGTGCTGGCCAGCTGGTGGCCCGACCCGGCCGGCCACGCGGCCGCGGGCTGGCTGAAGGGGCCGTATTTTCTCTTCCTGCTCGCTTGCGTGCTGCTGGCCGCCGCCCTGTGGCCGTCCGGCGCCGCGCCACGCCCGGCGCGGCTGGCCCTGGCCATGCTGGCGTGGACCTTGCTGGCCTGTAATCTGTGCTGGATAAGCTGGCACTGGGCGGGCAGCCGGGCCATGGCGCCGGCCGGCCTCGTCGTGCTGCTGGCCCTGCTAATGCTGGGCAACGGGCGCCTGCGCCCGCCCCTGTGGCGGCTGGACCGGGCCAGCGTGGGCATCGCGGGCGCGGCCGGCATGCTCCTGCTGCTGGCCATCCCCGTCTCGGCCAGCTATTACGCCAGCGAACGCTTCGCCACCACGGCATTCGACATGCACGGCCGGCTGCGCCACTGGCAGCAGGTGCTGGCCATGCAGCCGCCCGGCTGGGCCAGCCGCCTGTTCGGCATGGGCCTGGGCAGCTTTCCCGCCACGTATTACTGGCACAATCCCCTGCGCGAGGTGCCGGCCAGCATCAGCTACGCCGACGAGGCGGGGAACCGCTACGTGCGCCTGGCCAGCCCCGGCTACAGCGCGGGCTACGGCGAGCTGCTGCGCCTGCTGCAGCGCCTGCCCGTGCAGCCGGACACGCACTACACGCTGGCCCTGGACGCGCGCCGCCACGGCGCCATGCCCGCGCTGCAGGTGCGCCTGTGCCAGCGGCAACTGCTGTATGCGCAAAACTGCGTGGACATTCCCCTGCGCCTGCCCGCGCCGCCGCCGGGCACGCCGCCAGCGGCCTGGCAGCACGGGGAAGCCGCCTTCAACAGCGCCTGGCTGGGCGCCGGCCCCTGGCTGCTGCGCCCGCCCGTGCAGCTGGAGCTGGCGGCCAGCGGCACGGCGACCTCGTCCGTGATCGACATCGATAACCTCAGCCTGCGCGCGCCCGGCGGCGAGGAATTGATCGCCAACGGCCAGTTTTCGCAGGCAAACAATTACTGGTTTTTCAGCAGCGACCACCACCACCTGCCGTGGCACGTGAAAAACCTGGCGCTGCAGCTGCTGGTGGAAACGGGCTGGTGCGGCGCACTGGCCATGCTGGGCCTGTTCAGCCTGGCCAGCCTGCGCCTGCTGCGCCAGGCGGCACAGGCCGGCCCGGCACGCCACTGCGCGCTGGCCTGCGCCGCCGCGCTGGCCGGCTTTCTCGTCGTCGGCCTGTTCGACAGCCTGCTCGACGTGCCGCGCATCGCCCTGCTGTGCCAGCTGATGCTGCTGTGCGCGCTGCTGCAGGGCGTGGCGCCCGCCGCCTCCCCACCCGCCGAAAGGGCCTCCCCATGAGCACCGTCCCGTCCACCGTCCTGTTCTGCCTGGGCCTGCTCCTGGCCGGCGCCCCCTGCCGCGCCGACGATGCGCTGGCGCAAGTCGTCGCCCGCGTCAAGCCGTCCATCGTCGGCGTGGGCAGCCTGCAAAAGACGCGCACGCCGCCGCTGCAGTTCATCGGCACGGGATTCGCGGCGGGCGATGGCCTGAGCGTGCTGACCTGCGCTCACGTGATCCAGAAACTGCTGGACGCCAACCCGGACGAAGTCATCGGCATCCTCATGGGCCAGGGCCAGGCGGCGCAATTTCGTCCCGCCAAGGTGCTGGCCGTCGACATGGAACACGACCTGGCCCTGCTGCGCCTGGCGGGAACGCCCCTGCCCGCCCTGGCGCTGGGCGATGCGGGCGGCGTGCGCGAAGGGCAAGCCATGGCTTTCACGGGCTTTCCCCTGGGTGTGCTGCTGGGGCTGCACCACGTGACGCACCGCGCCACCGTGTCCTCGCTGGCGCCCGTGGTCATGCCCAGCGAAAATGCGCAGCGGCTCGACACGCGGCGCCTGGCGCAGCTGCAAAAATCGCCCTACACGGTGTTCCAGCTGGACGCGACGGCGTATCCGGGCAGCAGCGGCAGCCCCCTGTACGATCCTGCCACGGGCGTCGTCTACGGCATCGTCAACATGGTCTACGTCAAGGGCCTGAAAGAGACGGCCATCACCGCGCCCAGCGGCATCACGTATGCCATTCCCGGCAGCTATATGCAGGAACTCTTGCTGAAAAATAAATGAGGCGTCAGTCGCGCCCCTGCCGCAGGCGCTCGGTAATGCCAGGCTCATCCCATGTTGGAAAAAAAAAGGGGTAAAACGACCGTTCACCCCCATGCTGTTCCATCAGGCCGCCGTACTTGCGGATCTGGGCGCCCATGTAGTCGAGGTCCAGCCGCAGCAGCACGGCCGGCGCCCCCACGCGCGTACACTCGCGCTCGCCGCCGAAGTCCTTGAAACCGAGCATGCGCTTGTAAAACACCACGTGGCGCGGATTGACTTCGATCACGTAATCAGTAAAGCCGTGGATATTATGGGCATAGATATAAGAAATATGAATCAGCGCCGCGAACACCCGCTTGCTCACGCCCTTGTCGATGGCCAGGCGCGACGGTTCGCACAGGCGCCGCCCCTGCTCGCGCAGGTCGTCGAGCTTGTCGCGGAAGTTTTCATCGGCGGGCAAGCCCGTCTCGTCGTTGTCCAGGCACAGGGTCATGGTGCCGACGGTGGTGCCCGCCGTTTCCGCGAACAGGGTGATCTTGTTGAGCGCATGCGCGATGCCGGGGTCGACGGCATAGCCGCGCCAGCCGTACATCTTGCGGATCAGCAAGCTGGCTGCTTCGCGCCGTCCGCGCGAATTGGCCATGCGGATATGGAAGCGCTGCAGGTCGAGCTCGTGCTCCATGGCCGGATCGATCTGCCCCTCGCCCACCACCAGGTCGTTGAATGTGCCCGGCGTGTCGAAGGAAATAATGGGTTCATCTTCAAAGCTCATCTTGTCCTCGCGTTCATCGGCCGCCGTCAAAACGGACTGAAGCCAATGCCTTGTGACAAGCAAAAAACTGGAGAAGTTCCCGTTATCGCTTAAAAAAACAAAAGAAATTTATGTTTTCATAGCAAAATAGCACGCTGAAATTTGCCCGCAAGTACAAAATGACAAATATAAGTGCTGTTTTGATAGCCCTGCCATCGCGCCTAGAAAAAGCTTTCCGGGATCAGCAGGACGTCGCCGGGGCGCATCATGACGTTGGCGGAAATATCGCCATCCTTCAGCAGGTCGTCGAGCCGCACGCGCAGCTGCTGCTGCGTGCCTTCGCGCACGCGGATGATGCTGGCCTTGTTGCCGGCGGCAAAATCGGTGACGCCGCCCACGGCGATGAGCACGTCCATCAGCGACATGCCCAGGCGGTACGGCAGGGCCTGCGGCTTGGCCGCCTCGCCGATGACGCGGATCTGCTCGCCGTACGGTCCCGAGAAATTCGTCACGATCACCGTCACCACGGGCTGCTGGATAAACTTGCCCAGGGCTTGCTCGATGTCGCGCGCCAGCTGGGTCGACGTCTTGCCGCTGGCGGCCAGGTCTTCCACCAGCGGCGTGGTGATCTTGCCATCGGGCCGCACGGCCACCGTCAGCGACACTTCCGGGTTGCGCCAGACGATGATGTTGACGGAATCGCCCGGCCCGATCAGGTAATCGTGCATGGGCGCGCTGTCGTCGGCGGGCGCCAGCGGATAGCGCGTGCGGCAGGCGCCCAGCAGGCCGGCGGCGCCCGCCAGGACCAGCGTGTTGCGTAGGAAGACACGGCGAAACGGATTCATGCGGGGCCTCTTCGGGTCGATGGCGCGTGCGGCCGCGCAGAAGCAGCCTGGGCCGCGAAGTTCCTATGATTATTAAAACGCGGCAAGAGAACCTTGAGGCGTATCAAGAAGCAATCATCTTGGGAAATCTTGCTCAGCAGTCGCCCTATACTTTGCTTACTTAACAGGCAATATCCGCACCGCAAGGACAGGCGTCCCCGCCCGCCCGGCACCGTTACCTGAAGGAAGCGCCATGGAGGAATTGCTGCAGCAACTGCTTTCCAGCCTGAAAGGCATCTGGAAATACCGCTGGCATGCGCTGCTGGTGGCCTGGCTGGTGGCCATCGGCGGTTTCATCAAGGTCATCAGCCTGCCCGACGAATACCAGACGCGCGCGCGCGTGTTCGTCGATACGCAAACCATCCTCAAGCCCCTGATGGCCGGCATGACCAGCGTGCCCAACGCGGAGCAGCAGGTGGCCATCATGAGCCGCACCCTGCTCAGCCGCCCCAACGTCGAGCGCGTCATGCGCATGGTCGACCTGGACCTCGACACGCGCACCGTGCGCGAGCACGAGGCCCGGCTCGACGAGCTGATGAACAACATCAAGATCACCGGCACGAATGCCTACGACATCTACACCATCAGCTACAGCGGCGGCGACCCGAAACTGGTGCGCGACGTCGTGCAGAGCCTGCTGACCATCTTCGTCGAAGGCAGTTTCCAGGGCAAGAAGGGCGATTCGCAAAAGGCGGTGCAATTCATCGACGAGCAGATCAAGAATTACGAGGACAAGCTGAGCGCGGCGGAAAACCTCGTCAAGGAATTCAAGATCCGCAACAACCTGCTGCTGCCGCGCCAGGGCATCGACTATGGCAGCCAGCTGCTGATGTCGTCCGATAGCCTGAACAATGCCAAGCTGGAACTGCTCGAGGCGGAACAGGCGCGCAAGGCCATCCAGAGCCAGATCGAGGGCGACGAGCCCGTGCTGGACCTGGAACCGAACGCGGCATCCATCACCAATCCGGAACTGGACGAACGCATCGCCTCGCTCAACAAGAACCTCGACAGCCTGCGCATGCAATTCACGGAGCTGCATCCCGACATCATCGCCTCGAAGCGCCTGATCGCCCAGCTGGAAGAGCGCAAGGTCGAGGAAAGCAAGCTCAAGGCCACGTCCGGCGATCCGGGCAAGAATTACAGCCCCATGCTGCAGCAGCTGAAGGTGGCGCTGACGGAGGCGGACGCCAAGGTGGCCGCCATCCGCGCCCGCGTGCAGGAATATGGGGCACGCAACGAGCGCCTGCTGGCGCAGAGCAATGCCGTGCCCGAGGTGGAGTCGCAGCTGGCCCAGCTGAACCGCGACTACATCATCAACAAGGAAAACTATGAAAAGCTGATCGGCCGGCGCGAGGCGGCCAAGCTGTCGGGCGAACTCAGTTCCACCACGGACATGATGGCCTTCAAGATCATCGATCCGCCCACGGTGCAGTACAAGCCCGTCGGCCCGAACCGCCTGATGCTGTTTTCCGCGGCGCTGGGCGCGGCCCTGGTGGCGGGCATCGCCACGGCCCTGCTGATCAGCCAGGTGCGCCCCACTTTCCTCAGCCCGGCCGAACTGCGCGACGCGACGGGCTTGAACGTGCTGGGCACGGTATCGATGAACTGGACGGCGCAGCAGCAGGTGCGCCGGCGCCGCGCCCGCTACGCCTTCGGCGCCTGCTTGGGCAGCCTGTTCCTGCTGTACGGCGGCATCATGACGGCCGTGCAGCTCAAATTCTAGACCACGCCACGGGAGCGACGATGAGCAGCAAGGACGGCGACAACGGCAGGCAGGAGCCTGTCATCCTGGGCGTGGCCGAGGCCAGCGTACCTTACGGCACGGATGCCCCATCCGCGGCGGCGGCGCAGCTGTCGCCCCGCTACCGGCCCCTGAACCTGGCCCGGCTGCAGGAACAGGGCATGCTCACGCACGACGGCGGACGCAGTTCCGTGGCCGAGGATTTCCGCATCATCAAGCGCCCCCTGCTGCGCCTGGCGCGGGCCGGCGGCGCCGAAGCCATCCGCCACGGCAACCTCGTCGTAGTCACCAGCGCCATGCCCGGCGAGGGCAAGACCTACTGCGCCGTCAACCTGGCCATGAGCATCGCCATGGAAATGGATATCACGGTGCTGCTGGTCGATGCCGACGTGGCGCGCCCGTCCGTGCTGAAAGTGCTGGGCCTGGCGCCGGAGCCGGGCCTGATGGACGTGCTGCTCGACCCGCAGCTGGCCATGGCCGACGTGATCCTGAAAACCAACGTGGCCAACCTGAGCATCCTGCCCGCCGGGCGCAGCAACAAGCATGCGACGGAACTGCTGGCCAGCCGCGCCATGAACCGCCTGCTGGCCGAGATCGCCAGCCGCTACGCCGACCGCATCGTCGTCTTCGACTCGCCGCCCCTGCTCATCACCAGCGAAGCGCACGCGCTGGTGGGACAGATGGGGCAAGTGGTGATGGTGGTGGAAGCGGAAACGACGACCCAGCACGCCGTCAAGGAGGCGCTGCGGCAGATCGACTCGTGCGAACACATCCACCTGATCTACAACAAGACCAAATCGTTCCCCGGCAACGATTATTATGGCTACGGCAATTACGACTAGGGGCCGCGCGCCGCTGTCCCTGCCGCCGCTGACGCTCCTGCCGCTCCTGCCCCTGCTGCTGCCCTTGCCGGCCCTGGCCGTCGACTGGCTGGTGCAGCCGTCGCTGCGCCTGCGCGAAACCTATACCGACAACGCCCTGCGCGCGCCGGGCGGCCAGGCGCAGTCCGACTTCATCACGGAAATCGCCCCCGCCATCGCCCTCATCGGCAACGGCCCCCGGTTGCGCGTGCACCTCGACTACAGCTGGCACAAATTCCTCTACGCGCACCGCGCCGGCACGGACCAGCATCAGCTGAGCGCCTCGGCCGACGCGGAACTGGCGAAGGACTGGCTGTTCGTCGACGGCACCGCCAGCATCAGCCGCAGCAGCATCTCGCCGTTCGGCCCGCAGGTCATCGACGAACTGCCGGGTACGACGAACGAAAGCACCGTGCGCGCCGTCAGCATCAGTCCCTACCTGCGCCACCGCTTCCGCGGCCTGGCCACGGCCGAGCTGCGCTACACGCGCGGCGCCGTCACCAGCGGCGGCGGCCTGCTGTCCATGCACAGCGACGAGGTGGCGTTGCGCCTCGCCGGCGAGCCGCACGGCGGCGGCTGGAGCTGGAACGCCAGCCACGACGCGCGCCGCACGCGCGACAGCAAGGTGGCGCCGCAGCTCATGGAGCGCAGCAGCGCGGGCCTGCGCTACCCGTTCAGCAGCAAGTGGGCGGCCACGGCCAGCGTGGGCACGGAAAAGGAAGGCTATGACACGACGTCGGACAAGGCGCCGCAGGGCCGCTTCTGGTCGCTGGGCGGCACGTGGACGCCGTCGCCGCGCACCAGCGTGGCATTCAGCACGGGCAGGCGCTTCTTTGGCCGCACCTACAGCCTGGACGCCCGCTTCCTGCAGCGCCAGACCAACTGGCAGCTCAGCTACGGCGAAGACATCACCACCATGCCCGCGCAATTTCTGCGCCTGGGCAACAGCGACGCGGCCAGCCTGCTCGACCAGCTGTGGCGCGGCCTCTTCCCCAACGACCTGGAACGGCGCCTGCGCATCGACGCCTTCCTGCGCTACGCCGGCGGCCTGGGGCCGGAGCTGGGCGCCATCAACTACTTCAGCCACCGCTATTTCCTGCAAAAGCAGCTGAGCCTGACGGTCGCCCGTGCGACGGCGAAGAGCACGCTGCTGGCCGGCATCACGGCCGTCGACCGCACGGCGCAGACGAGCAGCGGCATCGACAGCGTGCTGCTGCCCGGCGTGGACCTGGGCAGCGAAGACCGCACGCGCCAGATCGGCAGCAACCTGGGCTGGACCTGGCAAGCGTCGTCGCGCAGCAGCGTGAGCCTGAATGCGGGCGTGGCCACCGTGCGCTCGCTGAGCGTGCCCCGGCGCGACAGCACCGTCACCGTCTCGGCCGGCTACAGCCGCACCCTGCAGCGCAAGATGACGGCCAGCATCGACGTGCGCCACACGCGGCATACCAGCAGCCGCGGCGGCGATTACCGCGAAAACAGCGTCAGCGCCACGCTCGCCATGCGCTTCTGAGGAGCCGCCATGCCAGACCACGCCACCCCGCCCGCCCCCGTGCGCAATGCGCTCACCATCGACGTCGAGGACTATTTTCAGGTATCCGCCTTCGCGCCGCACATCGCGCGCGCCGACTGGCCCCGCCTGGAATGCCGCGTCGAAGCGAACATCGAGCGCATCCTCGCCCTGCTGGCGCGCCGCCGCATCCACGCCACCTTCTTTACCCTGGGCTGGATCGCCGAACGCTATCCGGCCATGCTGCTGCGCGTGGCCCGGGCCGGGCACGAGGTGGCCAGCCACGGCTACGCCCACCTGCGCGCCAGCGAACAGTCCCCGGCCCAGTTCGCCGACGACGTGCGGCGCAGCAAGGCCATCCTGGAACAGCTGACGGGACAAGCCGTGCTGGGCTACCGGGCGCCCAGCTTTTCCATCGGCGCGGCCAACCTGTGGGCCTTCGACGTGCTGCTGGAAGCGGGCTACCGCTACAGTTCCAGCATCTACCCGATCCGCCACGACCATTACGGCATGCCGGAAGCGCCCCGCTTCGCCTGGCGCCCGCGGGGACCGCAGGGCTTGCTGGAACTGCCCGTCAGTACGCTGCGCCTGCGCGGGCGCAACCTGCCGGCCGGCGGCGGCGGCTACTTTCGCCTGCTGCCGTATGCACTGTCGCGCTGGCTTTTGCGGCGCATCAATTCGCGCGACGGGCAAGCTGGCATATTCTATTTTCATCCCTGGGAACTCGATCCCGGCCAGCCGCGCCCGTCCGGGCTGAGCGCCAGGACGCGCTTTCGCCACTACCTGAACCTGGGCCGCATGGAAGCGCGGCTGGCGCGCCTGACGGACGATTTTGCCTGGGACCGCATGGACCGCATTTTTCTGGAAAACACATGATGCACGAGGCCAGCCTGCCACTCGACCGCCCCGCGCCGCCGCCCGCCGCGCAGGCCGGCGCCATCGCCGTGCGCTCCCTGCCGCCGCAGGCGCAGGCGCATGCGCGCTGGGATGCCTTCGTCCACGCCTGCCCGGATGCCACCTTCTTCCACCGCGCCGGCTGGCAAACCGTCATGGAACAGGGCTTCGGCCACGACAGCCATTTCCTGTACGCCGAGCAGGATGGCCGCATCGCCGCCGTGCTGCCGCTGGCGCACCTGCGCAGCCGCCTGTTCGGCTCCGCCCTCGTCTCGCTGCCGTTCTGCGTGTACGGCGGCATCGCCGGCGCCAGCGCGCCCGCGCGCCAGGCGCTGGACGCCGCCGCGCAGGCGCTGGCGCGGCGCCTCGGCGTGGGCCACCTGGAATACCGCTGGCGCGAAGCGCGGCAAGGGGCGCCGGACGACGCCCAGGCCGGCTGGCTGCACCATCCCCGCTATGCCACCTTCCGCCGCGCCCTGCACGCGGATGCCGAACAAAACCTGCTGGCCATCCCCCGCAAGCAGCGCGCCGTCGTGCGCAAGGGCATGGCCAACGGCTTGCACAGCGCCATCGACTACGACCTGCAGCGCTTCTATCCCCTCTACGCGGCCAGCGTGCACCGGCTGGGCACGCCCGTCTTCGCGCGCCGCCATTTCGCCCTGCTGCGCAGCGTGTTCGGCGACGCCTGCGACATCCTCACCGTGTACGCGGGCCAGGAGGCGCAGGCCAGCGTGCTGAGTTTCTATTTCCGCGACGAAGTGCTGCCCTACTACGGCGCCGGCAGCGTGCTGGCGCGCGGCTCGGGCGCCAACGACTTCATGTACTGGGAAACCATGCGCCGGGCGGGCGCGCGCGGCTGCCGCCTGTTCGATTTCGGCCGCAGCAAGCTGGGCACGGGCGCCTACGACTTCAAGAAGAACTGGGGCTTCGCGCCGCAGCCCCTGCCCTACGCCAGCCGGCTCGTGCGCGCCAAGGCCTTGCCGGACGTCAATCCCCTGAACCCGAAGTATGCGCTGTTCATCCGCGCCTGGCGCCGCCTGCCGCTGCCGCTGGCCAACCTGCTGGGGCCGCACATCGTGCGGCAGCTGGGCTGAATGACGGGACACTCCATGCGCGAACTCCTGTACCTGGTGCACCGCCTACCGTATCCGCCCGACAAGGGCGACAAGATACGCTCCTGGCACATGCTGCAATACCTGAGCCGGCATTTCCGCGTCCACCTGGGCTGCTTCATCGACGACGAGGACGACTGGCAGCACGCGAAGGCCGTGGCCGCCCTGTGCGCCAGCACGCGCTTCATCGGCCTGCGGCGCGGCGCGGCCCGCTGGCGCGCGGCCCGGGCCCTGCTGGCGCGCCAGTCCATGAGCGTGCAGTACTACCGCGACGGGCGCCTGCTGCAATGGGTCGATGGCGTGCTGTCGGGCGGCAAGGTGCGCCACGCCCTGGCCTATTCCGGGCCCATGGCGCAATACCTCGACGGCAGCGCGGGACGCCACCTGCACCGCGTCATCGATTTCGTCGACGTCGATTCCGACAAGTGGCGCCAGTACGGCGACAGCAAGCCCTGGCCCCTGTCGCAGCTGTACCGCCGCGAAGCGCAGCTGCTGCTGCAGTACGAACGCCACATCGCCCAGCAATTCACGGCCGCCAGCTTCGTCTCGCCGGCCGAGGCGGCCCTGTTCCGCCAGTGCGCCCCCATGGCGCGCCGCAAGACGGGGCATTTCTGCAACGGCGTCGATGCCGCCTACTTCGCGCCCCTGCCGCCGCCCGGCGCGGCAGCGGCAGCGCCCGGCCCGTACGCGCCCGGCGCGCAGGTGCTGGTGTTTACGGGCGCCATGGATTACTGGCCGAACATCGACGCCGTGCAATGGTTCGTGCGCCGCGTCTGGCCCGCCCTGCGGCGCGAGTTTCCCCAGCTGCAGTTCCATATCGTCGGCAGCCGCCCGGCGCCCGCCGTGACGGCGCTGGCCAGGGTGGCCGGCGTGACGGTGACGGGCCGGGTGCCCGACATCCGCCCCTACCTGGCCGGCGCGGCCCTGGCCGTCGCGCCCCTGCGCATCGCGCGCGGCGTACAGAACAAGGTGCTGGAGGCGATGGCCATGGGCAAGATCGTGCTGGCCTCGCCGCAGGCGCTGGAAGGCATCGCCGCCCAGCCCGGGCTGGAACTGCTGCTGGCGCGCAACGACACGGAATTCATCCACCATGCCGCGCGCGTGCTGCGCAAGCACGGCGAAGGCGATGCCGCCACGGGCGCGGCCATCGGCGCGGCGGCGCGCCAGCTCGTGCTGCAGGACCACGACTGGGAAAAGAACCTGCACGGCCTGGGCACCATGCTGGGCCTGCCGCCGGACGGCGGCGGCGCGGCCGCCAGCGCGGCCAGGCCCGTGCCGGCGCGGGAACCGTCCCCATGAACGTGCGGCTCGACAGCATCGGCCGCCTGGCCACGCCGCCCGCCGGCACGGACGGCGCCAGCCAGGGACTGGCCGCCCTCCTGCTGGTGCTGGCCGCCGTGATGCTGCTGTACCACGCCACGTTCTGGTCGATGGTGGAGCTGTGGTCGCGCTCGCAGACCTT
Source organism: Janthinobacterium sp. (assembly GCF_009923995.1). Lineage (GTDB taxonomy): Bacteria > Pseudomonadota > Gammaproteobacteria > Burkholderiales > Burkholderiaceae_D > Janthinobacterium. The sequence goes on from NZ_RFSK01000088.1 coordinate 16,283, forward strand.
CGCCCACGGCTTCCTGATCGTGCCCATCAGCGCCTGGCTGGTCTGGCGCCGCCGCGCCCAGCTGGCCGCGCTGGCGCCGCGGCCGTCGCCGTCCGGCATGCTGCTGCTGGCCTTGCTGGGCCTGGCCTGGCTGCTGGCCGACGCCGCCAACGTGCAGGTGGTCGAGCAATATGCGGCCACGGCCATGCTGCCCGCTTGCGTGCTGGCCATCCTCGGCTGGCCGGCCGTGCGCCTGCTGGCCTTTCCACTGGCCTACCTGTTCCTGGCCGTGCCGTTTGGCGAAGTCTTCCTGGAGCCCCTGATCGACTTCACGGCCGCCTTCACGGTGACGGCGCTGCAATGGACGGGCGTGCCGGTCTTTCGCGATGGCAACAATTTTTCTCTTCCCAGCGGCAACTGGTCGGTGGTGGAGGCGTGCAGCGGCCTGCGCTACCTGATCGCCGCCCTGGCCCTGGGCGCCCTGTTCGCGCACCTGCGCTTCCGCAGCACGCGCCGGCGCCTGGCCATCCTGGCCGCCGCCCTGCTCGTGCCCATCGTCGCCAACGGCGTGCGCGCCTACCTGATCGTCATGCTGGGCCACCTGAGCAACATGCGCCTGGCCGTGGGCGTCGACCACCTGGTCTACGGCTGGCTGTTCTTCGGCGTCGTCG
>NZ_RFSK01000089.1 GCF_009923995.1 Janthinobacterium sp.
TGCTTTCGCGCTATCGACAAAGCGTTGTGTTTGTCAGCTGCGAAGAAGAAAGAGTATGAAGCGTTTAGCTCGTTTCGTCAACCTTCTTTTTTCACCCTGCTTTACTCGGCATTTACATGCGTCGTTCAGCGAGGGGGCGAATTATAGCCAAGGGCTGCCGGCCCCGCAAGGGCTATTTTTCCGCCCCTCTTGAAACAGCCCTGGCACCGCACTTGCTTAGACCAACATACGTACCGACCGCCGATGGGAGCAACTCTGGGCCAGGCAGCAACACCGGGGACAGCCCGGCTCGCTTTGCTTTGCTCCCATCTGTAACAGGTGCTACATTATGGAACACTCTCGATATTCAAAAGAGCGCCGCAGTACAGGGCCCAACGGAGGCAACGAGATCATGTATCAACCGTCAGCTACTTACCGTAGCGCACCGTTTTCGTCTATTGCAGATGCGAACACCTCACCAGCAGGACAGGACAACGTTCCTGTCATCATTGAAACCTCCCATCAGCGTTCCGTCGCCTTTGGCCTGTCGCCCACGGCCACGCCCGACTTTACGCCGGCCGGCAAATCCGACCTGTCCTTGCTCATCGAGCAAAACCGCATGCTGCACACGCACGCGCTGCCGGCCATGGAAACTTTGTACCAGCAAATCGTCAACACCCACAATATGGTGATTCTTACGGATGCCAACGGCGTCATCGTGCATTCCCTGGGCGACGATGACTTCCTGGAGAAAGCCAACCGGGTCGCCTTGCAGCCGGGCGTGGCATGGTCGGAACAAAGCCGCGGCACGAATGCCATCGGCACGGCCATCACGGAAAAAGTACCGACTTTGGTCCATGCGGACCAGCACTACCTGGCCGCCAACCATTTTCTGACGTGCTCCGCCGCGCCGATTACCGATCACCGCGGCAACGTCATCGGCGTGCTGGACGTCTCCAGCGACCAGCGCAGTTTCCACAAGCATACGATGGCCCTCGTGCGCATGTCGGCGCTGATGATCGAAAACCAGCTGTTTTCCGCCACCTTCGAGGATGCCATCACCGTGCACTTCCACGCGCGTCCCGAATTCATCGGCACCTTGATGGAGGGTATCGCCTCGTTCACGCCCGGCGGCCGGTTTTTATCGGCCAACAAGAATGGCTTGTTCCAGCTGGGCCTGTCCTTTGCCGCATTGCAATCACACACGTTCAGCTCCCTGTTCGGCTTGCCCGTGTCCGCCCTGTACGACCATTACCGCACGGCATCACCCGGTTTGCTGAACCTGTGCATGCACAGCGGCGTGCGCGTGTATGGCCGCGCGCAGTTGCGGCTGTCCAATAGTGTCTTCCAGCATGGTTTTGCCGCCAGCACGGACCATAGCGATGTCAACGCCACCCCGGTCCAGGTTCCCGCCTCGGCCAGCCATGCGGCCAACGCGGCGCGGCGCCTGTCCGGCCTGCGCTACCTGCGCACGGGCGATCCGCAGCTGGAACTGGTGATCGAAAAGGTCAACAAGGTGCTGGGACGCGACATTCCCATCCTCGTCATGGGCGAAACGGGCACGGGCAAGGAACTGCTGGCGCAAGCCATCCACAACGATTCGCCACGGGCCATGGGACCGTTTATTGCCGTCAATTGCGCATCGATTCCGGAAACCCTCATCGAGTCCGAGCTGTTCGGCTATGAAGACGGGGCATTTACGGGCGCGCGCAAGAAAGGGGCGATAGGCAAGATTTTGCAGGCGAACGGCGGCACCCTCTTCCTCGATGAAATCGGCGACATGCCTTTCGGCCTGCAGGCGCGGCTGTTACGCGTATTGCAGGAGCGCATGGTCACACCCCTGGGCAGCAGCAAATCGATCACCGTCAACGTGGAACTCATTTGCGCCACGAATCACAACTTGCGCGAACGCATGGCCAAGGGCCTGTTCCGCGAAGACCTGTATTACCGCCTGAACGGCCTGGTCGTCAAACTGCCGCCGCTGCGCGAACGCACGGACCTCGATACGGTCGTGAAAAAGATCCTGGCGACGGAAGCGCCCGACACGCGCTACACGGTGGCGCCGGACATCCTGCGCATGTTTCACCAGCATAAGTGGCCGGGCAACTTCCGCCAGCTGACCAATCTGTTGCGCACAGCCATCGTCATGGCCGGTGACGAGCATGAAATCTGTTTGCGCCACATGCCCGATGATTTCCTCGACGATATTGAGATGACGCAAGCGACTGCCGCCAGCGCCAACACGGACCGCATGATCGCCGCCGGCGCCAACCTGGAAGAAATGGAACAGAGCGTGATCCTCAAGTCGCTCGATGCCCACGGCGGCAACGTCTCGGCCACGGCGCGGGCCCTGGGCGTGTCGCGCAACACGATCTATCGCAAGGTGCCGCATCTGAAATAGCCTAGAGTAGACGGGGAAAGCCGGGCGACATCTCACGCCGGCCCCGCTTGTCGATGGTCATCAGGTCGATCCCGTCCATCCGCGCGGCCAAGGCATGCGCGCGGGCGGCTCCCGTCACCATGAAGGTCGTCGACAAGCCGTCGGCCAGCAAGCCCGTGGGCGCCAGCACGGTGACGCTGGCCAGTTCGCCCGGCGAATCCCCCTTCGCGGGATCGAAGATATGGTGATGCACGAAGTCGGGCGTGAACGTGCATTCGTAGTCGCCGGACGTGGCCACGCTGCGCCCTTCCACTTTCAGGGTGGCCGCCAGGATTTCGCCGTCGCGCGGGTCCTGGATGCCCAGGGTCCAGGGACGCCGCACGCCACGCTGGCCGCGCGCGATGAATTCCCCCGTATCGAGCAGCGCGTGCCGAATGCCGCGCGCCTGCACGGCCGCCAAGGCCAGGTCCGCCGCGTAGCCCTGCGCCAGGCCATTCAGGGTCAGCGCCATGCCGGGTTGCAGAAAACGCACTTCGCGGCGATCCCACGCCAGCTGCCGCCAGCCTACCCGCGCCTGCGCCGCGCGGCGCAAGGTGTCCGCCGGCAGGCTGGCCCGGTCCGCCGCCGCACGGAACAGCTGCCACAAAGGTTGCACGGTGATGTCAAACGCCCCGTCGCTCCAGCGCGACAAGGCTTGCGCCTGGGCCAGGACGGCCAGCAGATGCGCATCTGGCCGGGCCAGGCGGCCATCGCGGTTCAGCTGGAAGACTTGGCTGGCCGGGCTGTATATGCTCATCAGACGGTCGATGTTCCTGGCCGCATGCAAGGCATCTTCAATGGCCAGCTCGGCCTGACGCTGGTCATGATGCAACACGGTGACGGCGATGGTCGTGCCAAACGCCAGCGCGGCACCGCGATAAGGCCGCACGCCGCATGCCGTGACCGTGCCGCGCGCCATGCTGCCAGGCAAGGACAAGCCCGCCATGCCGGCGACGCTGCCGATCGCTGCGGAAAGAAAGGTTCTACGCTGCATTACTGCTCTCCTCTGCCGTGGCCCGGACGATGGGGATGGTGCGGGCACGCTTGATTTCCAGCATCAAGGGCGCGCATTTCTGGTCGCTGGCATGAATCACCACACAATCCATGCATTGAAAACACTCGCCATAATCGACTTTCCCGCTAGGCGCGATGGCGTGATACTCGCAGCGGTGGCGGCAAGTCTGGCAGGGCGTGCCGCACTCCTGGCGACGGGGAATCCAGTTGAACAGGCGAAACTTTCCCAGCAGCGCCAGCGCCGCGCCAAACGGGCACAGATAGCGGCAAAAGAATTTATAGGAAACACTACTGAGCAGCAGCAAGCCCGCGGCATACACGACAAACGGCCAGGCACGCACGAAATTCAGGGTAATCGCCGTCTTGAACGGTTCCAGCTCCACCAGCTTGTCCGTGATCTGGCTGGAAAAAAAGCTGCTGCCAAGAATGGCTGCCAGCAAGCCATACTTGATCCATTTCAAGCGGCCGTCCAGGCGCGGCTTGATCTTCAACTGCGGCAAGCGCAGCCACTGGCCCAGCTTGCCCGTGAATTCCTGCAACGCGCCGAACGGACACAGCCAGCCGCAGAACGTGCCGCGCCCCCAGATCAGCAGGCTGAGCAGCACGAAAGCCCACAAAATCACCGTCATCGGATCGAACAGGAAAAAGCCCAGGCTGCGTCCCGCCAGCAGCGCCTGGATGGCACCCGTGAGATTGACGATCGACAACTGCCCCTGAGCGTAATAACCGATGAAAGCGATGGTAAATAGAAGGAACAGGCGGCGGAACCAGACGAATCGCCGTCCATCGCGCACCAGGCGTTTCTGGCTGGCCAGCGCGCCGGCCAGCAGCGCCAGCCCGGCCAGCAACACCATCAGTTCCACCTGGCGTCCCTGCCACGTGCCGCGCCAGCTGGCATCGTCACCTTGCGGCGCCGTGTAAAAATCTGCCGGCAAGCGGTAGCTGAAATCCACGTTGCGCGCGATGCGTTCCGGATACACGATGCCCTTGCTGCGCGTAATCGGCATGGTAAACGCCAGCGGACTGGCGACATCGAGTCCCGCCTGGCTGATGACGCGCAATACGGCGATATTTTCCGTCGGCAATGGCCCCGCATCGGACAGGTTCAATTCCAGGTCCAGGTCGCGCATGTCGATGGGCAAGCCATCCTGCTTCAGCAGCAGCCGGTCCGGCACCGTGCCGCGCACGAAATCGTCGCCCAGCACGCTGTAGCGCCCGCGCGACATGACGAGGATGGCATGGTCGCCGTCGTCGAGGCGGTTGCGCAGCTTGTTCCAGCTGCGTTCCGTCAAGAGATTGCGCCCCACGGCCGGCACAGAAACATACGCCAGGTAGAGGTCGATGAACACATCATCCGGCGCGCGCGTGGCGTCCGCATCGAGTCCCGCGCCGGGACTGCCGGCAAACAGGGCTTCCACGTCCTTGTTACTGAGACGCACATGCTGGATCAAGCCCTGCGCGAGCATTTGCTCCACGCTGAGTTTCTTGAATACATCCATGCGGATGCGCGCGATCTGGCCGGGATCGCGGCCTTGCGCGAAACCGAGTTTTTTGCGCGACACTTTCAAGGCGGCCGCCAGCACGCTCTGGTTGATGATGCGCACGGAAGCCGTCGCCTTGGACACGCCATCGATATCGGCGTGGGTGGCATCAGTTGCCCGTTTCGTCCGGGCACCGATGGCGATGTTCTGCTTGAGCGACAGTCCCTGGTACTGCTTGACGAACTGGAACAACGGCGCTTCGCCCAAGCCATCGAGAAACACGGGTTCGTGCTGCGACAGGACGGCGACGTCCAGAAAACTGCCTTGCGGATTGATGGCGATCAATAGATTGACGGGAACGCCGGAAAAGCCGGGAATGGGCGCCAGGTCCACGGACTCGAAGACATAGCCAACGAGCTCGGTGGCCGTGGCGTTCTGCTTGAACAGGGGCCAGACGGGCAAGTCGGCTTCCTTCTCGCCCACCACCAGCGGCGCGGGGAAGCGCCGGGCCAGTTCCGCCTTGGTGAGCACGCCCGCCCATGCCTGTCCCAGGATAAACAGGAATAGCCAGCATCCGATGAACAACCGCAGTATCCGCATGCACTGTGCTCCGCGCGGCGCCGCTACCTCCGGCGCCGCATTCATTGGTTAGAAGAAAATGATGCCGCCCAAGGACACGCCATTCATCTTCGCCTCGCCGCCCGCAAACCCCTTCGAGCGCGTCTGGCCCAGCTCGCCCACCAGGGTGATGGCACTGTTGAGCGAGTAATACGCACCGAGGGTCAGGTTGGCGTTCGACTTCAAGCCGCCCGTGCCGGCCGTGTTGTCGTCGTTCTTGCTGATGCCGTAGGACAAGCCCAGTTTCAGCTTGTCCGTCGTTTTATACGTGCCTTGCAACAGCCAGTTCTTTGACTTGGTATCGCCCTGGTCCGCATCGGACAGGATGCCCAGCCCTTTGCCGCCCTGGAAATTGACCAGCACGCCAGCCGGGCCCATCTGATATGAGCCGCCCACTTCCACGCCGCGCATGGTCAGGTCATCGACACCTGGCGTTTTCGACGTGAATTTCTGCGACTTCACGCCCAGCCAGGCTTTCAAGCCGTCCTGCGTATACGTCAGCTGCGCCTGCACTTGCGGGCTCGACTTTGAGGAATAGGTCGAGCCTGCCACGATGGGCGTGTCCGACACGGGGCTGACCAGCGCCACATCGGCGCCAAAGCCACCCGACTTCGGCGAGCTGTACATGATCTGGCCATAGTTGCCCAGATAGGTGTAGCCGGCGCCGATATGGCCCAGGGTCACCCGGCCCCGCTGCGTGGCCTGCACGGGTGCGCCCGAGCCCAGCAAGGTCATGTCGGACAGGATCGCGTTCGCGCCGAAGATGCCGTAGTCGCGGCCCAGCTTGAAAGTGCCCATCTGTTCATTGCCAAACGTAAAGAAGGCCTGGCGCACATCGACCACGCTGTTCTGGCTGATGGCGCTGTCCGTGGCCGTCGAGTTGTAGATGCCGATCAAGGCTTTCACGTCATACTCGCCCAGGCGCGACGAGGCGGAAGTGATCAATCCATTCGGCAACAGGCCATTGCCGATCGTGGTGCGGTCCTTCTCGCCGCCGCAACCGAGCGCCTGGCCGCCCAGCGCCAGCCCGCCCACGGCGTCGCCCGAACACGACACTTGCGTGTAATAGGCGTTGACGATGCCGCCCACCGACACGGTCCAGTCGCCAGCCTTGATATCGACGGCGTGCGCCTGTCCCACCGCTGCGATTGTCATGATACCGAGGCTCCCCAGCTTGATCAATGTGTTCATTTCTTCTCCTCTTTCTTCTCTGTTTTTAGTGTGCACATCAGTGATTGATGTACCTCAAGCTTTGGCAATAAGCGTGCCCAGCGGGACTCAGAGGGAGAAGGAGAAAAAGCCCATTTAAGCTGTGCAGCGGCGGATCAATCGCCGCCGCCGGTGTTCCTTTTTTGACCGCCAGCGCGCGGACCAGACCACCGTGTAAACAAAAAACTGACGGCCTGGGCCGTCAGCAAAAAGAAAGCGCCCGCCTGTTACAACCGTTCAGACAGGGAGACACCCATCCGACTGGAGCGGGCGCTTCACCCCGTTACTTCGATGCCAGCTTGAAGACCCACACGGAGCCGCCCTGTTCCAGGAAGTTGACTTTCTTCGCCACTTCGCCACCCCACAGCGGCACCGCGCCGCCCCAGCCGGAAACGACAGCCACGTATTGCGTGTCGCCATCCTGCCAGGTGACGGGAGGCGCCACGACGCCGGAGCCCGTCTGGAATTTCCACAGTTCCTTGCCCGTCTTCGCATCGACGGCTTTCAGGAAGCCTTCCGGCGTGCCGTAGAACACGAGGTTGCCGGCCGTGCTCATCACGCCGCCCCACAGCGGCGCGTTGTTCTTGATTTCCCAGACGATCTTGCCCGTCTTCGGATCGACGGCGCGCATGGCGCCGATGTAGTCGTCAAACAGGGGCTTGATGGTGAAGCCCGCGCCGAGGAAGGCACCGCCCTTCTTGTAGCTGATCGGCTCGTTCCAGATATCCATGCCCCATTCGTTCGCGGGAACGTAGAACAGCTTGGTTTGCGGCGAATACGCCATCGGCATCTGGTTCTTGGCACCGAGGAAGGCGGGCGCGGCAAACACGGTCGTGCCCTTCTTGCCTTCTTCTCCCTTGGTCGGGTCGCCAGGACGGCCGGCGGCGATGAAATTCGGCCGGCCCGTCTTCAGGTCGATGCTGCTGGCCCAGGTGATTTTCTTCACGAACGGGAAGGCATTCTGCAGCTTGCCCGTGTTGGCGTCGATGACATAGAAGAAGCCGTTGCGGTCGGCCTTGCCGCCGTAGCGCTTGCCATCCATGTCGAAGGTGACGAACTCGTTGGCGCCGTCGAAATCCCAGGCGTCGTTCGGCGTGTTCTGGTACGCCCACTTGATCTGGCCCGTTTTCACGTCCAGCGCCACGGTGGACGACGAGTACAGGTTGTCGCCGGGACGCAGATGGCTGTTCCACGGCGCCGGGTTGCCCGTGCCAAAGTACGCGAGCTTGGTTTGCGGATCGTAGGTGCCCCCCATCCACGTCGAGGCGCCGCCCGTTTTCCACAGGTCGCCCGGCCACGTTTTATTTGCCGTGCCGGACACGCCGTTGTCGATGGCCTTGCCATCCTTGTCGTAGCGGTGGCCCATATGGCCCTCGACCGTCGGACGGCTCCACACCAGGTCGCCCGTCATGGGGTTGCGCGCCTCGACCCGGCCGACGATGCCAAATTCCCCGCCCGACACGCCCGTCAGCAGCAAGCCTTCGGCGATCAGCGGCGCGGCCGTCATCGAGTAGCCGGCCGCATAGTCGTCGACCTTCTCCTTCCAGACGATCTTGCCCGTGTTCTGGTCCAGCGCCACCAGGTAGGCGTCCAGGGTGCCGAAGATCACCAGATTGCCGTACAGGGCCGCGCCGCGGTTGACCACGTCGCAGCATGGCATGATGCCGTCCGGCAAGCGGTGTTCATATTTCCACAGCTTGGCGCCCGTTTTCAGGTCGATGGCGAAGATGCGCGAATACGAGGCCGTGACGAACATCTTGCCGTTGTGAATCAACGGCTGCGATTCCTGGCCCCGCTGCTTTTCCCCGCCAAACGAGAACGACCAGGCCGGCACCAGCTTGGCCACGGTCTTGTCATTGATCTGCGTCAATGGCGAATAACGCTGGCCCTGCGTGCCCATGCCGAACGACAGGACGCTGGCCGGATTCTTTGCCGTGCTGTCGAGCATGGCGGTGGTGACATTGCCCACGTCGGCCGCCTGGGCCAGCGTAGCCATGCCCAAACCGATGAGTATCCCCATGATTTTTTTCTGCACAATCATCTCCCTCTGTTATTAGTATGTGTGTGTAACGCTCAGCTGCTTTTTTTGCCGTGTTCATGCGGCTGGGCATGCAGCAAGGCGCACTCTTCATCGGTGAACAGGCGCGAGCGCGTCAGGAAACGCTTGCCCGTACCGTTGTCGAGTGAAAACATGCCGCCATTGCCATCGACCACGTCGATAATCAACTGGGTATGCTCCCAGTACTCAAATTGCTCGAGTCCCATGTAGAACGGTGTGCCATTCAAATTGCCGAGATAGATATCGGTATCGCTGACATCGAACTCGCCCAGCGCGTAGCACATGGGCGTACTGCCGTCACAGCAACCGCCCGACTGGAAAAACATCAGCGGACCGTGACGCTCGCGCAACTTGTCCATCATTTCCAGCGCCGCATCGGTGGCGACCACCCTGGCAATTGCTGCACTCATGGCATCCCTTTCTGCGCGCCGCGCCCTGGAAGGCGCGGCGCCTGTTGCCGATTTAGAAGAAGCCCAGGGCTTTCGGGCTATAGCTCACCAGCAAGTTCTTCGTTTGCTGGTAGTGGTCGAGCATCATCTTGTGGTTTTCGCGGCCGATGCCCGATTGCTTGTAGCCGCCGAATGCGGCGTGGGCCGGATACAGGTGGTAGCAATTGGTCCACACGCGGCCCGCCTGGATGGCGCGGCCGACGCGGAAGGCGCGCGAACCGTCGCGCGTCCACAGGCCGGCACCCAGGCCGTACAAGGTGTCATTGGCAATGGCCAGCGCTTCGGCCTCGTCCTTGAAGGTGGTCACGGACACGACGGGCCCGAAAATCTCTTCCTGGAAGATGCGCATCTTGTTATTGCCCTTGAACACGGTCGGACGCACGTAGTAGCCGCCTTCCAGGTCGCCCGCCTGCGTGTTGCGCTCGCCGCCGGCCAGCACTTCGGCGCCTTCCTGGCGGCCGATGTCGAGGTAGGACAGGATTTTTTCCAGCTGCTCCTGCGAAGCCTGGGCGCCGATCATGGTGGCCGAGTCGAGCGGATTGCCCTGCTTGATGGCCGCCACACGCTTCAGGGCCCGTTCGATGAATTTCTCGTAGATCGATTCCTGGATCAGCACGCGCGATGGGCAGGTGCACACCTCGCCTTGATTCAGCGCAAACATCGTAAAGCCTTCCAGGCACTTATCGAAATAATCATCATCCGCATCCATCACGTCTTCAAAGAAGATGTTCGGCGACTTGCCGCCCAGTTCCAGCGTGACGGGAATCAGGTTTTGCGCGGCATAGCCCATGATCAGGCGGCCCGTACCCGTTTCGCCCGTGAAAGCGATCTTGGCGATGCGCTTGCTCGAGGCCAGTGGCTTGCCCGCTTCCAGGCCGAAACCGTTGATGATGTTCAGCACGCCTGGCGGCAGCAGGTCGCCGATCAGCTCGATCAACACCATGATGGATGCCGGCGTCTGCTCGGCCGGTTTCAGGACGACGCAATTGCCGGCGGCCAGGGCCGGTGCCAGTTTCCATACGGCCATCAGGATAGGGAAATTCCACGGAATGATCTGCCCCACGACGCCCAGCGGCTCATGGTAGTGATAGGCATAGGTTTCCGCATCGATTTGCGCGACGGAACCTTCCTGCGCGCGGATGCAGCCGGCAAAATAACGGAAATGGTCGATGGCCAGGGGAATGTCGGCATTCATCGTCTCGCGGATCGGCTTGCCGTTGTCGATGGTTTCCGCCGTGGCGATCAGGCTCAGGTTCTGCTCGATACGGTCGGCGATGCGGTTCAGGATGTTGGCGCGCTCGGCCGGCGACGTCTTGCCCCACGCATCCTTGGCCGCATGGGCCGCATCCAGCGCCAGTTCCACGTCTTCCGTCGTGGAGCGGGCGATTTCGCAAAATGGCAAGCCCGTGATGGGCGTCACGTTGGGAAAGTATTCACCTTTTACCGGGGCAACGAATTTGCCGCCGATGTAATTGTCATAGCGTTGCTTGAAGGGATTGGCCACGCCCAGTTTGCTGATGTCTGCGAGATTCATGTCGTCCTCTATCGGGTTAATTAGAATGGAGTTGCTTTAATAAAAATCAAACGTCCTGGTACAGATGGGGTGAGTACACGGTGTCTTCCGCAAATGCCGTGCCAGCTCGCCATCCCACTACAAACTTAGCCGGTTTTACCCTTGTTACAAGGGCGTGGCGTCAATACCGGCGCGCTTTTCGCCCATACGCCCGAGCCGGATCGATGCTGGCTTGCTGTTTGCGTTTTGAACACGGCGGCGGGGTGCTGTTCCAATCCGGGCCAGCCTTGTTGCCGCGCCCCTGCGCCGCTGCACAATGGAACAGGTGTACCAGACTGGAACACCTGCTCTGTACCACTACCGAATTACCACCCCCCATGGCAATTCACCCACGGCAATATCGGCCACCTTGCGCGCGCTGGCCGTGTCGATGACGGACACGCTGTTGGAGCGCCCATTGGCCACGTACAGTTTGGTCCCGTCCGGCGTGATGGCCATGTTCCACGGGCGTTTGCCGACGGCAATGGTGGCCGTCACCTGGTGGCTGGCCGTATCGATCACCATCACCGTGCCATCGATGCCGTTCGAGACATACACTTGCTTGCCGCCGGGATGGACCACGATGCCGTTGGCGTTCTTACCCGCGGGAATGGTGGCGATGGCCTTGCGCGCCGTCATGTCGATCACGTAGACGGCATTGACCAGTTCGCAGGCCACGTAGGCCAGGCCGGAATCGGGGCTGAAGCCGATGCCGCGCGGACGCAGGCCCACGGCGACGGACGCCACCTGGCGGCGTTGCGCCACATCAATGACATCGACTTGCTCGGCCTCTTCCGCGCTGACCAGCAGCCAGCGCCCGTCCGGGCTGAAGACGGCGTGTTCCGGATTGCGTCCCTGCACTTTGATATCGGCCAGCAAGACGCCCGTCTGGCCATCGAGCAAGGCCACGCTGTTGTTTTCCTCGACGGCCACGGCCACCAGGCTGCCGTCGGGGGAAGCGCTGACGCCTTCGGGCGACTTGCCCAGCGCGACCTTGCGCAAGGGTGCGCCAGCATCGTTATCGATCAGCAGCAAGGCACTGCTGGCGGCGTCCGTGACAAACAATTGCCGTCCGGTGGGGTCGGCAGCGATGCCGCGCGGGCGCTTGCCAGCCGCGATCTGGCGCACGACCTGGTCGGTCGCCGTATCGATCACGCTCAAGGTGCCCGACTTTTCATTGGGCACGTAGGCAAACGGGGCCGCCTGGACGGCCGTGCAGGCAAGCGCAGGCAACAACATCCAAGCCTGGCGCAAGCGGAAGAGAAAGTTGGGCATAATCACCTTTTCAATGGAAACACACAGGAAGAGCGCGCGGGAGCGGCGCAAGTGACGATGCCTGCATGCAAACGCCGTGCCACTGACAGGCGTATAATTTCCGCCCACCAATGGAGACATGGCAGGCATATTGCTTGACACAACTATGCAGACCTGCGCCGCGCACGCGACCAAGCAGGCTTTTATTCACATTGGAGAACCCGCATGCAGCATCGTTTCCGCCTGAACACCATCGCCAGCCTGTTTGTCGCCGGCAGCGCCACTTTCGCTCCCCACGTCTTTGCCGCCGAGGTCGCTGACCCCGTCAATGGGCAACTCATGGATACGGTGGTCATCAGCGGCAGCCGCATTGCCCATCCCAGCCAGGAAGTGCCGGCCTCCATCGACGTGGTCGACAGCGCCCGCATCCAGGACGGCCAAATCCGCGTGAATGCGTCGGAAGCGCTGGCCGCCGTGCCGGGCCTGGTGGTGCAGAACCGCCAGAACTATGCGCAGGACTTGCAGATCTCGTCGCGCGGCTTCGGCGCCCGCTCGGCCTTCGGCGTGCGCGGCGTCAAGCTGATCAGCGATGGCATTCCCGCCAGCATGCCCGATGGCCAGGGCCAGGCTGCCACCTTCAACCTCGATACGGCCGAGCGCATCGAAGTGCTGCGCGGACCGTTCTCCGCCATCTACGGCAACCACTCGGGCGGCGTGATCCAGCTGTTTTCCAAGGATGGGCAGAATCCCCCTTCCGTCGAACTGAATGTGACGGGCGGCAGCTACGGCACCAGCAAGGTGGACCTGTCGGCGCAGGGCCAGGCGGGCGGCATCGGCTACGTGCTCGACGGTTCCCGCTTCCGCACGGACGGTTTCCGCGACCACAGCGCCGCCACGCGCGAACAGGCGTTCGGCAAGATCACGGTCAAGCCCACGGCGGACAGCAAGCTGACCATCGTCGCCAATAGCCTGCACCAAGGCAACACGCAAGATCCGCTGGGCGCCACCTGGGCGACCTTTGCCGCGAACCCGCGCGCCGGCGAAATCGATACGACGGACACGCAAAATCCGAAACGCACCCTGGCCGAGCGCTACAACACGCGCAAGAGTATCGACCATCAGCAAATCGGCGCCACCTATGAGCAATCGTTCGGCGACGACCGCCTGCACGTGACGGCCTACGGCGGCAACCGCGACGTCATCCAGTATCAGGCATTCACCAAGGGTTTCCAGGCGCCGGCCAGCCATTCGGGCGGCGTGGTCGATTTCCAGCGCCAGTTCTACGGCATCGACACCAACTGGCTGCACGTGAACCAGCTGGCTGGCGGCAAGCTGAGCACCACCATCGGCATCGACTATGGCCGCTCCAGCGACGACCGCACCGGCTATGAAAATTACATCGGCAACACGTTTGGCGTGAAAGGCAAGCTGCGCCGCGACGAGCAGGATATCGTCTCCAGCCTCGATCCGTATATCCAGGCGGAATGGCAAAGCGGACCGTGGCTGCTCAGCGCAGGTTTGCGTTACAGCAAGATGAAAGTGGCCGTCGACGACCATTTCCTCAGCAACGGCAACGATAGCGGCAGCCTGGAATTCAGCCACACGACGCCGGTGCTGGGCCTGCTGTATAAACTGACGCCGGACGTCAACGTCTACGCCAGCGCCGCGCGCGGCTTCGAAGCGCCTACCTTGAACGAATTGTTTTACTCGGGCACGGGCGGCGGTTTCAATTTCAACTTGAAACCAGCCACCAGCACCAACCTGGAAGCGGGCGTCAAGGCCAGGATCGCCAACAACACGCACGTGAACGCAGCCTTGTTCCAGATCAAGACCAACGATGAACTGGTGGTGGACAGTTCCAGCGGCGGGCGTACGAGCTACCGCAACGCGGGCAAGACCTTGCGTCAGGGCATGGAATTATCGCTGGACTCCAGCCTGCCGTACGGTTTCACGACGAAAGTGGCCCTCACCAGCCTGCACGCCGTGTATGACCAGGCCTTCGGCGCCGTGCGCGAAGGCAGTCGCCTGCCGGGCGTGCCCAGCGCCAACCTGTTCGCGGAACTGGCCTGGAAGGACACGCTGGACCGCTTCGGCGCTGCGCTGGAAAGCGTGGCCAGCAACCAGGTCTATGCGGAAGACAGCAACAGCGAAAAACCGGCGCCCGGCTACACGGTATTCAATGCGCGCTTCAATGCCAAGCAAAATGCAGGCAGCTGGCGCTTCAAGGAATTTGCCCGCCTGAACAATCTTTTTGACAAGACCTACGTGGGCTCCGTCATCGTCGGCGATAGCAACAAACGCTACTACGAGGCGGCGCCGGGGCGTAACTGGTTGCTGGGTGTCAGCGCCCAATACTCGTTTTAAGCACAGCTGAGAAAAGGTCCATGGCCCGGTTGCATTGATTTTTGCCGCCTTCGGCCATGTGCCTTGCCCTGAACATTTTTCAGGCGCTCTCATGAAAAAAAAAGCCCGCGCGTCTTCCGATGCGCGGGCTTTTTTTGTGATGAGCATGGCCTGTTATGGGCGCGCTTCCTTCACGCCATATTTCTCGAAGATGGCTTTCAATTCGCCGCTGGCCGCCATTTCGTTCATGGCCGCCTGCAGCAGCTTGGCCACATCGAGCTGCTGGCGGCTGACGGCAAGGCCCACGGCCCAGCCCGCACGCGGCAGCCGCGCGAACGCCACCTCGCTCAGGGGGAAGGCGGGATCGCTTTTCAACACCGATTCGATCTCCGAGCGATTCGCCAGCACGGCGTCGAGCTGGCCCGCCTGCAATTGCTGCAAGGCTTCCGCCGCCGTATCGAAAATACGCACATCATCGCGGTATTTGCCATTATCTTCCCCCAACATCAGCATGGCGGCAATCGACACCTTTTCCACGCCGATGCGCTTGCCGGCCAACGAAGCGACGCCATCGAATTGCGGCACGGCATGCGCGCTGCGGGCGAGCCGCACCGTTTCCACGTAATACGGTGCAAAGATTTCCACCTTATCGTTGTCTGCCATCAATTTCTTATCGACCGGCACGTGCAGCATCACGTCGGCAGGACCATAACCGAGGTAATGGCCCTTCCACACCATATTGCGCAAATCGTCGTTCAGGTTTTCGCCGGCGGGAAATGGCAGCAAGCTCAGTTTCAGCCCCAGCTTTTTCGCCAGCGCTTCGGCAATATCGATGTCGATGCCCACGCCCCTGTGGGAAAACGGGGCAAACTCGTTATACACAGCCACTTTCAGGCTGCCCGACTGCTGCACTTTCTGCCAGTCGGCACGCGCCGGCGCGGCTGCGCACAGCGCCAGGCAAGCGAGCGAGATCATCGCGCGCGCACCCCGGAGTTGAAATGAACGCATGGGACTCCTTTGTAATCAATCGTATCAGTTAGATTTAATTGGATTCGCGGCGCGTTTCGAGATAAGTCTTGATGGCCCACATGGCTTCCTGGTTGAACACACCCTCGAACGGCGGCATGTACACGGCGCCATTGCGCACTTTACCGTGACGTATCGTGGTCAGGTAGTAATTGTCCGTCTCCTTGTAGCAAGCCTGTTTCTTTGTCTCATTCTTGATACCGAAGCAATCGCGATCGAGCTGGCGCAAGTCGGGGGCGATGCCGCCCGAAATGGCTTCGATGCCATGGCAGCGCGCGCAATTCTGGTTGTAGGCCGACGTGCCCACCGTCAAGGCCAGCTTGTTGCCCCGATACGGGTTTTGCTCGAGCCACTTGTCGCCCACCTTGGGCAAGCCCGTGGTGTCGACGCCTTGCGGCGTGACATTGCCGTGCGCATAGGCATGCGGCAAGGTCAGCAAGGAAGTGAGGGCGACGGCGCCAGCGGCGGCAACGCCGAGCAGGGTACGGATGGAATAGGTCATGCTGGTCTCCTTGGTTTTTTTAGTGAATATCCAAGAAGAGCAAATGCCGTGCCATGCATACATGCCCCATAGCGGGCCTGCCATGTATCAATTTGGAACAGCTGCAACAGCCATTTGTGTCACCGTGCGCGCCAGGCGCCGGGGAGCGTGCAGATGCTGGCCTGCTCCTGTTGCTCGAAAGTGATACGCACAGGCAAAACCTGGCAATCTCATTGGCATTCCTTGGCACCTGCTGCGAGGCATTGCTGTAGCTCAAGGAATCGTCTGATGGCGAAGAACCGTGTTAGCAAACAGCACAGGAGCGGAGGGATGGCCTGATTTATCGCGGAAGTTAAGCGACGTTACACGACAAAGGCAGCG
>NZ_RFSK01000090.1 GCF_009923995.1 Janthinobacterium sp.
GAGACAGGCCAGAGCCGCCCGGCGCGGTGTACGTGACCGCATTGGCCACGAAGCTCGTATTGCTCCCACCCGTGCCCGTGCCGGCAGCCGCCGCGCCACCGGCGCCACGATGGGCAAGCCGGGCGGCAAGCCGAACGAGCCGTTCAACCTGGAGCGGTACCAGACCGACGACGCGGCCGCCGCCAGCACGGCAGCGGCCGCCCTGGCTGCACAGCAGGCAGCCCAGCAGGCGCATGCCGACGATGCGGCCGCCGCCGCCGCCGCGACCAGGGCCGCCCTGTCGCTGGCAGCCACGACGGCGGCACAGGCGGACGACAATGCCGCCAGCGTCGCCGCAGCCAATGCCGCCAGCGCCCAGGCAGCGTACACCGCCGCCCTGGCCGCCGACGCCGATGCCGCCACCCTGGCAGCGGCGGCACAGGTGGCGCAGGCTGCCGCCACGGCCGCACAGCAGGCCGACGCCACGGCGGCCGCCTCGGCCGCCGCCGCTGCCGTCGCCCAGGCGGCCGCGATCAGCGCCCAGCAGGATGACAACGCCGCCGCCAACGCCGTCGCCCAGGCTGCCCACGCCGCCGCCGCCTACCAGGATGCCCTGGCGGCCGACGCGGCCGTGGCAACCACGGCGGCCACGGCCGCCGCCGCCCACGCGGCAGCCACGGCGGCCCAGAACGACGATGCCGCGGCAGCGGCAGCGCAGGTGCAGGCCTCCATTTCGCTGGCTGCCGCCCAGCACGCCCAGGCCGACGATGCGGCTGCGGCTGCGGCCGCCCTCAATGTCATCAATGCGCAGGCGGCCTACAACGCCGCCGTCGCCGCCGATGCCGCAGCAGCGACGGCGGCAGCGGCAGCTGCCACCTCGGCAGCGGCCACGCATGCGGCCCAGGCGGACGATGCGGCAGCGGCCGCCGCGGCGGCCTTTGCGGCACAGGCTCACGCCAATGCGGCAGCGGCCCAGACCGACGACGCGGCGGCGGCCCAGGCCAATGCCAACGCGCAGGCAGCCGATGCGGCCCTGGCGCATGCCAATGCCGTCGCCGCGCTGACCGATGCCAGCGCGCTGGCCGTCATCTCCAACGCGGATGCCGCCAATGCCGCCAATACCCAGGCCATCGCCGACCAGACCGACGCGCATGCGCTGGGCCTGGCTGCCGATGCCGCCGCGGCAGCGGCGCTGAGCGCGGCCCATACGGCCGACCTGACGGATGCCAATGCCCTGCACCTGGCAGCCGACGCGGCAGCGGCAGCGGCCCTGCAAGCCCAGGCGCAGGCGGACCAGACGGATGCCCCGGCCCTGAGCGCCACCGCTGCCGCCGATGCGGCCGCAGCGGCCGCAGCCCAGGCG
This sequence comes from Janthinobacterium sp., assembly GCF_009923995.1. GTDB lineage: Bacteria > Pseudomonadota > Gammaproteobacteria > Burkholderiales > Burkholderiaceae_D > Janthinobacterium. Next base: position 1,343 of record NZ_RFSK01000090.1, read on the forward strand.
CTGGCCGACCAGACGGACGCCGCGCACCTGCTCGTGCTGAGCCAGGCTGCCCTGCACAATCCGCAGACGGTAGCCGACTTCCACACGGGCTTGCCGACGGCAGGCGGCGACGTGATCGACATGTCGGCCATCGCCCACCTGACGGCAGCGGCGGCCGTGGGGGTCAACCTGGGCACGGACTTCGGCGCCGACAACCTGTTCATCTTCGACAGCACGGCCGTATCGATCCACGATGCCGCCAGCGCCATCGCGGCCGACAGCAGCGTGCTGTCGGGACAGGGCTACATCGTCATCGCCGATGCGCAAAACAACGGCGCCGTCACGGTGTATCACTCGAGCGACCTGAGCAACGCCCACGCCATCGACACGGCGCTGGTGCTGCTGAGCGGCGTGAACATCACGCAGCTGACGGCGGCGAACTTCCATGTCTGATGCCATGGCAGCGTAGCCAGGACGGCGGCAGGAGCGCGGACGCAGTCGCGCCGCGCTCCTGTCGCCCGGTGATACCGAGTGCAACCCTGCAGGCCACGTGGCCGGAAAAACACGGGATGAGAGTACGCAGTTATCCAGCATCGCAACCTTGCCGGCGCCCCTGGGCCGGCATCCTGCCCTGCATCGCGGCCGTACTGGCGGCCGCCGTCATGGCAAGCGTCACCCCTTTCGCCGGCGCCCAGGGCGCCACGGCCTGGAGCTTCGACCAGGTCTTGCAGCAGGCGCTGCAAAGCCATCCGACCATCGCCGGCAAGCGCTCCGCGCAGGCGGCCGCGCGGGCCGACCTCGATGGCGCGCAATGGCAGCGCTTTCCCAGCCTGTCGGCCGAAGTGCCCACGGGGTCGCAGGAAACGGGCGGCGTGGTGCGCATCGAACAGCCCCTGTGGAGCGGCGGACGCATCGACGCCGGCATCGATGCCGCCGGCAGCCGGCTCGACGCGGCCGGCGCGGCCATCGAGGAAGAACGCCTGGCCCTGTCCCTGCGCGTCATCGCCGCCTACACGGAAGCGCTGCGCCAGACGGCCCGCGTGCGTTCGGCCGAGGAAGGGCTGGCCGAACACCAGCGCCTGCTGGACATGATCAAGCGCCGCGTGGTGCAATCGGTCAGTTCGCAGACGGACCAGCGCCTGGCCGAGTCGCGCGCCTACCAGGCTGCCAATGACGTGTCGAACGCGCGCCAGGCGCTGGAGAACGCGCTGGCCCAGCTGTCGCAGCTGGCCGGCAAGCCCGTGCGCCTGGTCAGCAGCACCGGCATCGGCGTGGGCGAACCGCTGCCCGACGCCAGCCTGGAGCGCGTCATGCCGCAGGCCATCGCCTACTCGCCCACCCTGCACCGCCTCGATTTCGAGGCGCAGGCGGCCGACTCCGACATCACCCTGCAGCGTTCGGCCTACATGCCGAAGGTGCTGCTGCGCATGGAAAAGCCCACGGGCGGCATCAATACCGACAACCGCACGCGCGCCATGCTGGTGCTGCAGGCGCAGCCGGGCGCCGGCCTGTCGGCCAAGGCGGGGGTGGACGCGGCCGTCGCCAAGCGCGAAGGGGCGCGCGCCGCGCACGATGCGGCCGAACGCGACGTGCGCGAGCGCTTTACCCTGGACTGGAACGAGGCCGAGGCGAGCCGCCAGCGCCTGGGCAATGCGGGCGAAGCGAGCACCACCTCGACACAGGTCTTCGAATCGTATGCGCGCCAGTACGTCATCGGACGCAAGAGCTGGAACGATGTACTCAACGCCGTGCGCGAAGCCACCCAGGCGCAGTTCGCCCTGGAAGACACGCGCGCGCAAGCCATCGCCGCCAGCCTGCGCCTGGCCGCGCAGACGGGCACCCTGGCCGGGCGCACGGCACCGGCCGGCACGGCGCAACGCAATTGACACCGACAGCACACACAGGAGACAGCGTGGATACCTCCATCAAACACGGCTTGCTGACCCTCGTCGACAGGGCCGCGCGGCTGACGGGCCAGCACCTGGCCGCCGCCCGCCTGGCCGACCTGCAGCGCCAGCTGGAAGACATCGACGACAATGGCGCGCCCGCCATGGTCCTGACCACCATCTGGCAGGCGGCCGGACTGGAAGGCACGGCGCGCCTGCTGCACGAACCGACGCCGGGCGAGCTGCCGTTCGCCGTCTACAGCGCCAGCACGGGCTGGGGCCTGCTGCAGTCGCGCGGCGCCGACGGCGCCTGGCGCGGCGAAGGCGTCGATGGCCGCGCCCTGCAGCTGGCATCGCTGGCCGGCCTGGCCTGCGTGGGCCTGCCGCGCCGCCCCGAAAAGAGCGCGGCGCGTCCCGGCGCCCTGGGCCTGGTGCGCGACGCCCTGTGGCTGAAGAAAAGCGTGTTTGTCGACGCCGTGCTGGCCACCGCGCTGGTGACCCTGCTGACCATGGCCACCTCGCTGTTTTCCATGCAGGTGTACGACCGCGTCATCCCGAACCAGAGCTTCAGCACCCTGTGGGTGCTGGTGGTGGGCGTGGCCCTGTCGATCGGCCTGGAATTCATCCTCAAGCAGGTGCGCAGCCGCATCGTCGACCACTCGTGCAACGATGTCGACCACGAACTGTCGGAATGGTTTTTCCAGCGCATGCTGGGCATCCGCATGGAAGCGCGTCCCGCCTCCGTCGGCACGCTGGCGGCGCAGGTGAAGGGCTTTGAAATGGTGCGCGGCGTGCTCACCTCCACTTCCCTGTTCGTGCTGACGGACGTGCCCTTCGCCCTGATCTTCCTGGCCATGATCACCATCATCGGCGGCTGGCTGGTGGTGGTGCCGCTGGTGGCCCTGCCGCTGGCCCTCGTGTGCGGCCTGATGTTCCAGCGCGCCATCCAGGCGCACACGCGCAAGAACCTCAACGCCAGCAACCGCAAGGCGGGCCTGCTGGTGGAAGCCGTCGATGGCGTGGAAACCCTCAAGGGCAGCAGCGCCGAATGGATGATGCAGGCGCGCTGGGCCGAACTGGTGGCCGAGAGCAGCCACGCGGAGCAGAATATCCGCGACTACGCGGCTCTGTCGCAGAACATCACGGCCGCCTTCCAGCAGCTGACCAACGTGGCGCTCATCTCCATGGGCGCCTGGTTCGTGGCGGAAAACCAGATGACCATGGGCGCGCTGATGGCCTGCACCATCATCAGCAACCGCGCCCTGATGCCCATCGTGCAGTTGCCCGCCGTGATGGTGCAGTGGGCGCATGCGCGCGCCTCGATCGACGGCCTGGAACAGGTCATCAGCCTGCCCAACGAGGCCGACAACGCGCAGTTCGCGCTGACGCCGCGCAGCCTCGACACGGGCCTGCGCTTCGAACGCATCCGCTTCACGTACGGCGGCGCGCAGAAGGTGGCGCTGGAAGTGGAAGCGCTGGCCATCCGCCCCGGCGAGCGCGTCGGCCTGGTGGGCGCCATCGGCTCGGGCAAGAGCACCCTGCTGAAACTGGCCTCCGGCCTGTACCAGCCGGCCGAAGGCAAGGTGTATCTGGGCGACGTCGACATGGCCCTGCTGGCGCCGCCCGTGGTGCGCGAAATGGTCGGCTACCTGCCGCAGGAAACGCGGCTGTTCAGCGGCACCCTGCGCGACAACCTGTTGTTAGGGCTGGCCGACCCGGGCGAGGAAGCCATCCTCGCGGCGGCCAGGCGCACGGGCCTCATCGAGCTGGTACTGGGCCAGCCGCGCGGCCTGGCGCTGGCCATCACCGAGGGCGGACGCGGCGTGTCGGGCGGCCAGCGCCAGCTGATCGCCGTCACGCGCCTGCTGCTGGCCAAGCCGAAAATCTGGCTGCTCGACGAGCCGACGGGCGCCATGGACGCGAAGACGGAAGCGCGCATCGTGGGACTGCTGGGCGAACTGGCGGCCGAAGGCGTGACGATGGTCGCCACCACCCACAAGAATGCCCTGCTGCCCCTGCTCGACCGCCTGGTGGTGCTGCAGGCGGGCCGCGTGCTGCTCGACGGGCCGCGCGATGCCGTGCTGGCCAAGCTGTCGGGCAAGCCGCAAGCCGTTCCCGCTTCCGCGCCCGCGCCCGCGCCGGTGGCCCAGGCGGCGGCAGCGCAAGGAGCCGTCGCATGAAACTGGCCAAAGTCGAAACGAAGCAGGAAGCCAAACGGGGCCGGGTGCTGATCTGGAGCTGCACGGCGGCGCTGGCGGGCGTCATCGCCTGGGCGTCGTGGGCGGAGCTGGACCAGGTCACGCGCGCCAATGGCCAGGTGATCGCCAGTTCGCGCAACCAGGTGATCCAGGTGGCCGACGGCGGCGTGCTGGCCGAACTGCGCGTGCATGAAGGCAGCGTCGTGAAAAAAGGCGAACTGCTGGCGCGCTTCGACCGCACGCGGGCCGAGACGAGCTACCTGGAAAGCACGGCCAAGGCGGCCGGCCTGAAGGCAACCGTGGCGCGCCTGCAGGCGGAAGTATTTGGCGGCACGCCGAAGTTCCCGCCCGAGCTGCAGGCGTTTCCCGAGTTCCGCGCCAACCAGATGACCTTGTTCACCAAGCGCCAGGGCGCCGTGCAGGCGGAAGTGGGCGCGCTGGAAAGCGCCATGAAGCTGATCAAGGAAGAGCTGGAAATGAACTTGCCGCTGCTGGAGACGGGCGACGTGAGCCGCGCCGAAGTGCTGAAGCTGCGGCGTCAGGTGGTCGACATCCAGGCACAGATCACCAACCGGCGCAACAAATACCTGCAGGACAGCCAGACGGACCTGGTGAAAGCCCAGGAAGACCTGGCCGGCGTGCTGCAGACGGTGACGCAGCGCAAGGAACAGCTGGGGTCGACGGACATCTACGCGCCCACGGATGGCATCGTGCGCAACGTGCGCCTCACCACCCTGGGCGGCGTGGCCAAGCCGGGCGAGGAAATCCTGCAGATCGTGCCCACGGACGACGACCTGATCATCGAAGCGAAAGTGAAACCGGCCGACATCGCCTTCATCAAGCCGGGCCTGCCCACGGCCGTGAAACTGGACGCCTACGACTACGGCATCTACGGCCGCCTGCGGGGCACGGTCAGCTACATCAGCGCGGACACTTTAAGTGAAGACAACAAGGGCAACGAACAGCCCTACTACCGCGTGCAGATCAAGACCAGCGGACGTAACCTGGTTGGCAAGAACGGTGAGCCGATCCTGATCCAGCCCGGCATGACGGCCACCGTGGAAATCAACACGGGGCGCAAGACGGTATTGCGCTATCTCACGAAACCGATCACCAAGACGTTCTCGGAATCCATGGGGGAACGCTAAGGCAGGGGCGGCGTCAGACGGCCGGCTTCAATCGACCGATCACGCTGGCCACCTTGGCCGTGATCATGTCGACGGCAGGGCCGTTGGCGCCGTGCGGCAGGATGACATCGGCATTGCGCTTGGTCGGTTCGATGAATTGCTTGTGCATGGGGCGCACCGTTTCCAGATACTGCTCGATGACGCTCTCCACCGAGCGGCCGCGTTCGGTAATATCGCGTTGCATGCGGCGGATGAAGCGCACGTCGGAAGCCGTGTCGACAAAGATCTTCAGCGACATCATGTCGCGCAAGTCCTCGTCATACAGGGCAAACAGGCCTTCGATGACGATCACTGGGGCCGGCTTGACCAGTATGGTCCTGTCGGAGCGGTTGTGCAGCGTGAAGTCGTACTCCGGCATCTCGATCGATTCGCCGTTGCGCAAGGCCTGGATGTGCTGTACCAGCAATGGCCACTCGAACGCCTGCGGATGGTCGTAATTCTGCTGGCGGCGCACTTCCGGGGAAAGGTGGGTCTGGTCGCGGTAGTAGTCGTCCTGCATCACGACAGAGACCATATCGGCGCCAAACGAGGCGAGCACTTGCTGGGATACCGTGGACTTGCCGCTGCCGCTACCGCCTGCGACACCGATGACAAATGGTTGGAAAGGAATATTATGCATGCCGAATGATACCGGAAACGCGGCCAAACGGACAGGGAGCGGCTGACTCAGAATGCGGCATGCGGCAATTCCGCGGCCCCTGCCGGACGGCAGCCCTGCGCCCTGGACGCGCTAATCGGCGCCCGGCGCCGGCTCGGCAAGCCGCCTGCCCTGGCGCGGCCGGCCATCGACCAAGGTGAGGGTCTGTATCCTGCCGTCGCCACTGTTATCGAAATGCAATGTGGCATCTTTTTCACGCATGAAGTAATCGTAGTCCCCTGCCGGGATCAATTCCACACGCACCGGACCGACCGGCGGCCCGGCGACATACAGATGGCCATGTTCGTGGCTGATGCGCAGCGTCGTGTTGGACACGGCAAAATCACCGGCAAACCGGGCGAACAGGGCGGGATTCGGCTGGGCGGCGACGCGTTCCTTCGGGCGATAGTCTTCCCATCCATACTCGGCAGCGATGCCGCGCGCGATTTCCTCTATCAGCATCCAGCCGTTATCCCCATTGGCGAGAATGACCGCGCCCTGCCCCGTACGCTCGTACGCAAACAGCAGCGCCTTGTAGCCGGCATTCGAGCCGCTGTGATGGAATGCCGGTTCCGCTCCGGCATGATCGAGTTCGACACCGAGGCCATAGCTGCCGCGCACGGGCGTCAGCATCGCCCTTGCCTGCTGCGGCGTGAGCAGCTGGCCATCCTGCCCGGAGGCGGCACGCTGGACGGCGAGGGCAAACAGCGCCAGGTCATGCGCCGTGCTCCACAGCCCCGCCGCGGCCAGTTCCGGATAGGCGCGCCAGTTTCCCGCCACGACACTGCCATCGAGCGCATGGCCGGATGCGGCGCGCATGGCGAGCGCTGGCGGCAGCGACTGCGCATAGAGCGTATCGCGCATGCCCAGCGGGGCAAATACCATTTCACGGGCCAGGGCGCCGAACGGCCGGCCAGTCGCGTCATGCAGATACTGTTCCAGCGCAACATAACCGAGGCTGGAATATGCGTAGCGGGTGCCCACGGGCGTGTCCACCGTGACGGGCGGATTCGTCGCCGGGCGGGAGCCGGCCAATATCTGCAGCAGCGTGGGCTGCGGCGCATCGCTGGCGTAGCCCGGCAGGCTGAAGGTCGGCATGCCGGCGGTATGGCTGAGCAGTGCCCGGGCCGTCACGGCCGGCTGCGCGCCGGGCACCTGCCACTGGCGCAGCCGCCGGTTGACGTCTTCATCAAGATCGATCTTGCCCTCGGCCGCAAGCCGCAGCGCCATCAGGGCGGCCACCGGCTTGCCGATCGAGGCTACCTGAAACAGCGTGCCGGAGGTGACGGGGCGGCCCGTCCGCGCGTCCGCAACGCCGTAGGAGCCGCTCCATTCCACCGCGCCGGCATTGAGGACGGCAATGCTCACGCCCGGCACGTTCAGGGCCTGCATCCGCTCGGCCAGGCGCATGGCGTAGGCAGGCGCCCCGCGGACGGCAACGGGCTGCAGCAAGCCGTTTTCAACCCGCGCCATGCGGGCCTGCACTGCGCCGCTTTCGCCCTGCGCCTGCGCGTCAAGCACGGCTACCGCCAGCAGCAAGGTCCAGACATATCGCATCATAGTGCCGCCAAAATAATCTACTGTCCATACTGCAAGGCAGACCCGCCCGCAGCTCAGCGCTTTTCCTTGTTGATCGCTTGCAGCAGCTTGAACGCTTCGTGCTCGATCGCCGGTTCAGCCTCCGCCAGCTCCTTGCTCGCCTGCACGTACGCGGCCCGCTTGCGCTCCTTCTTTTCTTCCGGCGCAACGGCCGCCGTCATGCCAGGCATGATGAGCTGGGCACCGGAGTTGTACTTCTTGTGGATGACCTGCTTGCCGTAGGGGGTGGTATAGAAGCGGGTCATCTCGGTGGCCGTATCGGCGGAGATGACGCGCGTGAGTGCGGGCGCCAGGCGCTGGTATATCTCTGCGGGCGGAACCTTATCGAGCTTGGCCAGCACGGCCTGCTTCTGGCCTTCGTTGGAGTAGCGGCTGCGGGCGGCGACGCCTTTCAGCACTTTTTCAATCTGCATCGCGCCCAGCAGGTCCTGCACGGCCTTGAGATGTGCCGGCGCGGGTGCGGCGGAATGCGTTGCCGGCGCGGCGGCAGCGGCACCTGCGGGGCCTGCGCAGACCAGCGACAGGCCCAGTACGACTTGCATTGCAAACTTCATGAGTTTCCTTTGGATGAGGATGAGGAGGTAAATGCCCGCTGCGCGCGCTGGCAACGCCACGGCAGGCGGGGTCATGCCGGTCGAACCACGGGGCGGCGCGATCTTGCCGGCCGCCAGCAGTCACCGGTAGCCGCCAAACAGGTTCAGGGCAAGGTACGCCAGGACGACGACGATGAAGGCAATGCCGCAGTAGGTAGACCACATCATGAACTTGCCCTCGGCGCTGCCCTCCTTGCTCAGCCTCGAATAATAGGCCCACGCATCTCCTGGTTCATAGGCTTTCTTCTTGCGGTGCTTGTAGTCGATGATCTGGTTGGGGATGCCAAAAAAGATGATAAACAGCAATAAAATACCCTTTAACACTAGCATATCGCTCTCCGCCTGTCGTTGCCTGCATGTCTGTAGCGCCAGGCTGGTCGTCAGCGTGGCGGATGGTTTACCGTATGGGATGGCGGCACGAGAGCATAACGAAATACCATGCAAAAAAAGTCACACATTGTCACATTCGCATGCAGGGTGGCCGATGGCGCGGTCGGTGAGCCCGGCAGCGGTATCTGGCGGGCCGGTCAGCTGCCATGCAGCAGCTGCGCGTACAGCCCGGCTACGCGCTCGGCCGTGATGCCCTCGCGCTGCTCCACGGCCAGCGGGTGGTCCGTCGGCTCCAGCTCGATGGACGGACGCAGGCCGTCGTCGCGCAGGTGCACGCGGGTCTTCAGGTTCAGGGTGTCGGGATAGGCAGGCAGGCGCGTGCTGAGCCAGCCGAAGAAGGGGCCGATGTGGGTCCGTTGGGCATCGTGGAAGCAGGCATCCCAGGCATCGAAGCTGTCGCCGCTCAGCGACACCCACACGCCCCAGCTGAACGGTTCATCCGCGCCATGCACGGGGATATCGATGGTGGCGCGCACGAAGCAGTACGCTTCGTCGACGATGCAGGCATCGCTGTCGAGCTGGCAGCGCGCCGCCCGTTCGGCGGGCGCGATCTGTTCGTACAGCCACGGGGCCTCGGCGCCGAAGCTGGGCATGCCCGTGTGGGTTTCGCCGCATGTGCGGCACAGGAAGGAAAAGGTCACGCGGGAAGGATGCCTTACTCGAATTGCTTGCGGAACGCCTCGAACTGCGCCGCCAGGCCGTCGAAATCGCTGCGTAGCTGCAGCACTTCCTGTTCCAGCTGGGCGACACGGCTGCCCTGCTGCGGCGCGCTGACGGCGCCCGCGAAACCGGCCGCCGTCTCGCTCTGCGCCAGCGCTTCCTCGCCGCCCAATAAATGGCCGTAGCGCGGTTCCTTGGCGCCCGGGGCGACGGCCAGCCTGGCCACCAGCGGCGGATATTTGTCGATGAGGAACTGCAGGCCGGACTCGACTTCCGCCACGGACTTGAATTCATGCACCCGGCCGCTGCGGCTGCGGATCTCGCCCGCAGTCTGCAAGCCGCGCAGCATCAGGATCGTCAGGATGGCCAGCTTGTCCTGCTCCAGCGACCACTTGATGCGCATGCGGTGCTCGTACTTGGCGACCCGGGCGCCCGCCTGCGTGATGCCGTTGACGAATTTGCGCTGCATCAAACGCTGCAGCACGTCGTACACGGTTTCCTCGGACAGGGCCATGACGGGGTCACGGCTGGACAACTGGTTGCAGCCGTTGGTGAGGGCGTTGAGCGACAGCGGGTAGCTGTCCGGCGTCAGCGCTTCCTTTTCGGCCAGCACGGCCAGCACGCGGATCTCGAAGGGGTCGAGCAGATTGGGATTGTCGCTGCTTTTATCAGCTGCCGTCACATCAGTATTCATGCATGGATCCTTAATCGACCAGTTTGTTCATTTGCTCGGAATCAAATTTATCACATTCGGGCACGCCCTGGCAGCAGATGCCTGCCGCCTTCAGGGTGGCGAGGATGGTTTCGATGCGCTGCTCCTGCGCCACGGCGTGCGTGATCAGCCCTTGCAGGGCCTTCGACAGGGGATCGTCGCCGTTCGGCGTGACGCCATACGCGGCGAACAGGTGCGCCGTGCTGCCTTCGCGCAGGGCGTTGACGTCCTTTTGCACGATGTGCGCGGGATTGCCCACGGCCGTGCCGCCGGCCGGCACGGGTTTCAGGAGCACGGCGTTCGAGCCCACCTTGGCGTACTCGCCCACCGTGAAATTGCCCAGCACCTGCGCGCCGGCGCCGACGATGACGCCCCGCTCCAGGGTCGGGTGGCGCTTGGCGCCACTGTGCAGCGAGGTGCCGCCCAGGGTCACGCCCTGGTAGATGGTGCAGTCGTCGCCGACGACGGCCGTCTCGCCGATCACCACGCCGAAGCCGTGGTCGATGAAGACGCGCCGGCCGATGGTGGCGCCCGGGTGGATCTCGATGCCCGTGATGATGCGGCCGATATACGAAATGAAGCGCCCTACCCACTTCATGTGCCGCGTCCAGCACCAGTGCGCCCAGCCATGCATGACGATGGCGTGCAAGCCCGGATAACAGGTCAGCACCTCCCAGCCGTTGCGGGCGGCGGGGTCACGTTCGATGATGCTGTTGATGTCTTCGCGCAAGTGGTGGAACATAAGACGGATTTCTGAATGGGTAAGAGACAAGACGCAAATGGTAGCGTATTCGGTGGCATGCTGCCGGAGAGGCAGATAAACAAGCGCCGCCTCAAGGGCGGCGGCATATCCAGTGGACTCAACCCAACGGCGAAAGTGCCGGGGTCGTACCCTGAGGGTACGACCCCAGTATTTGCTTTTGGGGTAAAAATAGATCAAGCAAACGGCACGCTGAGTATTTGCCCGCCTGTTAAGGCTCCAGCGCGATGCGCTGGCGGCGGGCTTCGTACAGACAGACACCGGAAGCGACCGACACGTTCAAACTCTCGACGGAGCCGAACATCGGGATGCTGACGAGGATGTCGCAGGTGTCGCGCGTCAGGCGGCGCATGCCTTCGCCTTCGGAACCCATGACGAGGGCCGTCGGGCCCGTGAAATCGGCTTCGTACAAGCCTTTTTCGCCGTCGTCCGAGGTGCCGATCAGCCAGATGCCGCGCTCCTTCAGCTCACGCATGGTGCGCGCCAGGTTCGTCACGGTGATGTACGGCACGGTTTCGGCGGCGCCGCTGGCGACCTTGGCGGCCGTGGCGTTCAAGCCCACGGCACGGTCCTTCGGCACGATGACGGCATGGGCGCCGACGCCGTCGGCCACGCGCAGGCAGGCACCCAGGTTGTGCGGGTCGGTGATGCCGTCGAGAATCAACAGCAGCGGCGGGCCGTCGATGGCGTCCAGCAGCTCATCGAGATTGCGCGCCAGCGACAGCTGCGAGGCAAAGGCGATCACGCCCTGGTGGCGGCGCGTGCCGACGATTTTATCGAGACGCGACGAATCGACGGGCATGACGCGCACGTTGGCTGCCTTGGCGGCGGCGATCATGTCCTTCATGCGGCCGTCGACGCGGCTGGCATCGACGAAAATTTCTTCCACGGACGACGCTTCATGACGCAGACGCGAGGTGACGGCGTGGAAGCCGAAAATCATTTTATTCTTCATTATTTATCGTTTCTTCTTGCTTGTTTTTGATGCAGATACAGTTTTTGCTGCTCGTGGTGCCGCCGCAGCGGGCGCCGCGGCTGGTTTCTTGCTGCGCTTCGGCGCGGCGGCCTTGGGGGCTGCCGCCTTGGGGGCTTCATTCCGGGCTGCCTTGGCTGCCGGCTTGGCGCCGTTGGAACGGCCGGCGGAGCCATTGTCAGCCTTGACGCTGGTTTTGATCTCGTGGCGCTGCTCGGTCGCGGGACCGGGCTTGACCATCGATTTCTTTTCGCCCTTGCGCTTGCCGCCCGACTGCTTGGCTGGCGCATCGTCGCCCGCCAGTTCCGCCTCGGTGACGAGGCGCAGGTCGATCTTGCGCGTTTCCAGGTCGACACGTGCCACTTGCACCGTCAGGCGGTCCGTCAATTGATAACGTTTGCCCGTGCGTTCGCCGCGCAGTTCATGGCGCGCGTCGTCGTACTGGAAGTAATCGGTGCCCAGCTCGGTGACGTGCACCAGGCCTTCGACGAACAGGGTGTCGAGCTGCACGAACACGCCAAACGTGGTCACGCCCGTGATGGTGCCCGTGAACTCTTCGCCCAGCTTGTCCTGCATGAAATAGCACTTGAGCCACGCTTCGACGTCGCGCGACGCTTCGTCGGCGCGGCGCTCGTTGGCCGAGCAATGCACGCCCAGCGCGTCCCAGATGGTCAAGTCCGTCTTCTTCGGCTTGCCGTCCGCCTTGTCCTTGGCCTGTTGCTTGCGCGTGGCGTTCGACACGTTGGTGTTCAACACGACCTTGTCGGAAAGCTTAGGCTCGTATTTCTTGCCTTGCAGAATGGCCTTGATGGCGCGGTGCGTCAGCAGGTCGGGATAGCGGCGGATCGGGCTGGTGAAGTGGGCATATGCTTCGTACGCCAGGCCGAAGTGGCCGATATTGTCCGGGCTGTAGACGGCTTGCTGCATCGAGCGCAGCAGCATCGTCTGCAGCAGGGCCGCATCGGGACGCTGCTTGATCTGCTGCATCAGGGTCTGGTAATCGGATGCCGACGGCGTATCGCCGCCCGTCAGGTTCAGGCCCACCTGCTTGAGGAAGGTGCGCACTTGCGTGAGCTTTTCCTTGGTCGGGCTGGCGTGGATGCGGTAAGTGCCCGGGTGCTTGTTACGCAGCAACAAATCGGCCGCGCAGACGTTGGCCGCCAGCATGCACTCTTCGATGATCTTGTGCGCTTCGTTGCGCGTGCGGGGGATGATCTTTTCGATCTTGCCGACGCTATTGCAGACGATATACGTTTCCGTCGTCTCGAAATCGATGGCGCCCCGCTCCGTGCGTGCTTTCAGCAAGGCGCGGTAGACGGCTTCCAGGTTCTGCAGGTGCGGCAGGATGTCCGCGCGCCGTGCCGCCTCGGGTCCCTTGGTATTGCCCAGCACGGCAGCGACTTCGTCATAGGTCAGGCGCGCGGCCGAATGGATGACGGCCGGATAGAACTGGTAAGCCTTCAGCTCGCCCTTGTCGCTGACGACGGCGTCGCACACGAGGGTCAGACGGTCGACGGCCGGATTGAGCGAGCACAGGCCATTCGACAGCTTTTCCGGCAGCATGGGAATCACGCGGCGCGGGAAGTACACGGACGTGCTGCGTTCGAGCGCGTCGATATCGAGCGCGTCGTTCGGCTTCACGTAATGGCTGACGTCGGCAATGGCGACGATCAGGCGGAAGCAGTTGGCGCGGCCCACCTTGACGGGTTCGCAATACACGGCATCGTCGAAGTCGCGCGCATCCTCGCCGTCGATGGTAACAAGCGGCACGTCGCGCAGGTCGACACGGTCTTTCAGGTCGGCGGCTCGCACTTCGAAGGGCAGCTTTTCCGCCTGCTTCAGGGCGGCGGCGGAAAAGACGTGCGGCACGTTGAATTTACGTACAGCAATCTCAATTTCCATGCCGGGGTCATCCAGGGCGCCCAGTACTTCGACGATCTTGCCGACGGGCTGCTTGAAGCGCATGGGCTGTTCCGTCAGCTCGACGCTGACGATCTGCCCCGCCTTCGCCTTGCCCACGGAACCGGTGACGAGGATATCCTGGCCGATGCGCTGGTCTTCCGGCGCCACCACCCAGTTGCCGTTTTCCTGGATCAGGCGGCCGATGACGTGGGTGTTGGCGCGCTGCGTGACTTCCACGATCGTGCCTTCCGGGCGGCCGCGGCGGTCGGTGCCGACGATGCGGGCCATGACCTTGTCGCCGTGCAGTACTTTCTGCATTTCTTTCTCAGGCAGGAACAGGTCGGCGCTGGCGTCGTCGGGAATGACGAAGCCGAATCCATCGCGGTGGCTGGTGACGCGGCCGGCGACGAGCGCGCTCTGGTCGGCCAGCGAGAAGACGCCGCCGGCATCAGACTTGAGCTGGCCGTCGCGCTCCATCGCCTTCAGGCGACGGACCAGGACATCCATGGAATCGGCATGCACTTGCAGCGTTTTCCCGAGAGTCTGCGGATCGAGAGGCGCGTTGACGCTGCGGAATATGCCGAGAATGTCCTCCCGGCTGGGGATGGTGTGGGTATTTTGGCTCAAAAGTATTTCTATAGTTGTTATTGACAGTGATCAAACGGAGAACAAAGACCGATGACATCACCGTCAATATTGACACGGTGATGTCCGGTAGTGTACCGGACGACGCCTTGGTTTGCCTAACGGACAGCGTGTCGGAAACAGTACAAGACGCCCGCCGATGAAAAAAAGGAGAAAAGCTGCGCAATGCATTTGACTTCGGCAAATATTGCTCTATAATCTCGGTCTCTTGCAGCGACAAACCTTCACGGGAATGCAGTTGCAGGAAAGCGGTACAGGGTTGATGTGCAGTATGGAGCGAAAGCTCATCTGGCGCAAAACTCTTCAAGTCGCTATAATAGCAGAATTGTTGCAGTGAGTTGTTTTGCAACAAATACTCGAGCAGTAAAAAGTAGTAAGTCACAGCAGCATCAGTGCCCACGTGGCGGAATTGGTAGACGCGCATGGTTCAGGTCCATGTGCCTTCGGGTGTAGGGGTTCGAGTCCCTTCGTGGGCACCAT
>NZ_RFSK01000010.1 GCF_009923995.1 Janthinobacterium sp.
CCGTCACGCCTTGCGCGTGAGCATGCCGGTGGCCAGGCGGGGCGGCGGCGCGTGCCCGCGCCAGTCAGGTGCCTATCACGCCTTTTTCGCCTGCAGTCGGCGCGCGCGGCGTTTTCGTTCCCAGATGACGATGCCGGTGACGGACAGCATGGCCACCATCAGGCCCATGCAGGACATCAGAATGCGTCCCGGCAGGCCCAGGATGCGGCCCGAGTGCAGGGGGAATTGCAGCTGCACGAAGACGTCGGCGGCCGTGCCTTCCCAGGGCTTGTGCTGGCCGATGATGGTGCCGTCCATGCCGTCGACGTAGAGGTTCGACAGGCCCATGCCGGCCGCGCCGAATTCGTCGGCAGGGTCGAAGAAGGAGACGTTGTAGAACGAATAATTGCCGCCGTAGTAAATGCCGCCCATGGGCGCGGTGATGCCCCGCTGCGCCGCGGCCTGCCTGGCGATGCCGGCCGCCTGCTCGAAACCGATGGCGGGCGCGATGTAGCTGCCGTACGGCGCCGGCTTCTGCGTCTCGTACGGCCCCGGCGTGGTGGTGGAGACGAGCGACATGAGGGGATAGAACACTTCGCGGTACAGGTTCAGCGAGAACGAGGTGAAGGCCACGACGAGGATGATGGCCCACACCCACAGGCCGCCCGCGCGGTGCAGGTCGAAATTGAGCTTGTAGCCGCCGGCCGCCCAGCGCACCGTCCACGACGGCATCCACCGCTGCCACCAGCCGGCGGCGTCGCGGTGGCGCGGCGCCTCGTCGCGCGCGCGGGGACGCAGGCGGCGCGGCGTTGTGAGATAAAACGCCACCATGCTGTCGAGCAGCCAGACGAGGGCGACGCTCCCCATCAGCCAGTAGCCCCAGCGGTCCGTGCCCCAGAAGGCGGGCACGTGCAGGCTGTAGTGCAGGTGGCGCAAAAACGGCATCAGGCTGCGGCGCGACAGGGAAATGGCCGTCGAATCGCGCGTGCCCGTGATCCGCGCCGTGACGGGGTCGATGTAGACCGTGTCATAGCCGAGGGCGAAGGGCTTGCCGGTGGCCGGATCGGCCAGGGGGCGCACCATGAAGGCGGCCGCATGGCCTGCTTCCAGGCCCAGGGTCATGTAATTGACTTGCGCGCGCGCATCGGCCTGCGCCACGGTCTGCGCCAGCGCAAAGGGCGACAGCACCGGGCCGCGGCCCGGCGTGTCCATGATGTCGGCATTGAGCCATTCGTCCAGTTCGTGGTCCCACGAGGTGACTGCGCCCGTCAGCCCCGCGACGATGAGGAAAAGGGCGATGGTGAGGCCGGCCCAGCGGTGTATGACAGTCCAGAAAGCGCGCATGCGTAAGACAACCCTGCAAAACTTGTTGAGAAATCCGCATGGCTACAAATGCGAAGCATTCTCATTATCGAGCGTGGCGGGCGTTTATGCAAGCGCTTGTCCAGGTGGCAACGGCGCGGCGGGCCAGGCCTGGAAGCGCAGCCACACGGGCCTGGCGCCCCGTCCTGCCACGCACAGGCTGGCCGCGTAGCCGTCGGCCGGATACAGCGGGTAGACCCAGGCGCCGCAGCGGGGATCGCGCGCATCGCTGACGGGCGCCGGACCGGGCGAGGCGCCGAACGTCAGCCGCGCGGGGTCCGTGTGCAAGCCCGTGCCCAGCAGCTTGCAATACGCTTCCTTGTGCGTCCACAGCTGCAGGAAGCGGGACTGCGCCTGCGCCGGCGGCAGGGCAGCAAGGGCCGCGCGTTCCTCGGGATGGCAGACCAGCGGCGCCAGCGCCGCTCCGTCGAAGCCGTCGCGCCCCTGTTCCAGGTCGATGCCCACGGCCACCTCGGAGACGGCCACCAGCGCCAGGGTGCCGCTGTGGCTGAGGTTGAAATGCGGCCCGCCCTGCGCCAGCACGGGCTTGCCCAGGGGCCCTTCGGCCAGCGCCAGCGCGGCCGGCGCCTGTCCTGTCTGCCGCGCCAGGATGTGGCGCAGGGCCGCGCGCCCGCGCCGGTAGTCGCGCTGCAGGGCCTCGCCCCGGTAGCGGGCCGCGCGCGCCTGTTCCTGCGCGCTCAGGCAGGACACCAGGGCATCGAGGGCGGGATCGGCCAGGTCGACCAGCCACAGGAAGACGGCCGGTTCACGCATGCGGGCCTCGCGCCTGGGCGATGAAGCGCCCGCCGCGCCATAAAAAGGCGTGGCGCGCCAGGGCCAGCATGGGCAGGTCGGCGCGGCTGTCGCCGTACGCGTAGGCGATGGGGTGGGGGGAGCGGGCCAGCCAGCGGGCGATGCGGCGCACCTTTTCCTGGCCGTGGCAGTTGGCCCCCGCCAGCGGAGAGGCGATGCAGGCGCGGAAGCCGTGGCGCCGCGCCCACGGCTGCAGGTACAGCGCGGGCGAGGCGCTGACGAGCACGCAGGCGTGGCCCTGCGCCTGGTGCCAGCGCAGGCGCGCCATGCCTTGCGGGCGCAGCAGGGCGTCCAGCGGCGCGCCCGCATACGCGTCGGCCAGCCGCGCCAGCGCGCCGGCATCGATGCCGTCCAGGCAGTGCGCCAGCAGGCGGCGCTTGGCCACGTCGTTGCGCAGCAGGCCGCAGGCATACGCCAGCAGCACGGGCGACAGGCGCAGCAGGCTGGCCGCCAGGCGCGGCGTGCCGCAGGCATGGCGCAGGAAGGGCAGCAGCGAGTCGCGCCGGCTCAGCGTGCCGTCGAAATCGAACAGGGCGGCCGGCGGCAGGCCGTTTGCCGTGGCGGTGCGGGCGGCGCTCACAGGCGCGTGCGGTGGAAGACCGCGTCGGGCGTCAGGCGGATGGCCAGCATGATGTAGCGCCAGAAGCCGGGCAGGTAGGCCTGCGCCTGGCCGCGCCGCATGGCCTTCACGATGCCGGCCGCCACCGTGTCGGCGCTGGCCCACAGGGGGCCGCCCTTGTCCAGGCCCGCCGTCATGGGCGTGTCGACGAAGCCGGGCTTGATGGTCAGCACGGCCACGCCATGCGGCGCGAGGCGGTGGCGCAGTCCCTGCAGGTAGATGGCCAGCGCGCCCTTGGCCGTGCCGTACATGTAATTGCTTTGCCGGCCACGGTCGCCCGCCACCGAGCCGATGGCCGCCAGCACGCCCTGGCCCCGTGGCTGCAGCAGGTTGGCCGCCAGCGCCAGGATGGCCATGGCGCTGCCGCCATTCGTCGTCCACTGCGCCAGCATCAGCGGCACGGAGGCGGCGCAGGCTTGCTGGTCGGGCAGGCAGCCGTGGGCCACCAGCACGGCGTCGATGCCGCCCAGCGCCGCGTCGGCGCGCGCCAGCAGGCCCGCGTGCAGGTCGTAGTCGTCCAGGTCGGCGCATTCGCCGCCGATGTAGGGGCCCTCGGCGCCGGCGCGCACGCGCAGGTCCTGCAGCAGGGTGTCGAGCCTGGCGCCGTTGCGGGCGATGCAGTGGACGCTGGCGCCGGCGGCGACGAGGCGGCGCGCCGTGGCGTGGGCGATGGCGGAGGTGGCGCCGAAGATGACGGTGCGTTGCAATGATCTCATGGGTTGACTCTTCTCCAGAAGCTTGATGAAAATCGGGGATCGATGAAGGCGCTGAATGCCTCCCAGGCGGGAAAGCCGGCGCGGAACAGGCTGGCGGGCATGCGCGCATCCTTGGCCGGGTACAGGGCGCCGCCCGCCTGGGCGACGATGGCGTCGAGGTCGGCGAACAGGCGCAGGCTGGCGGCGCCCCGGTTGGGGAAGTCCAGCGCCAGGGTGGCGCCGGGCCGTGCGAACGACAGCATGCCGGCCGGCGGCCGCGTGCCGAAGGTCTTCAGCACGGCCAGGAAGGACCCCTGGCCGCTGGCGGCGATGCGCGCGAGGATGGCGGCGATGCCGTCGCGGCAGGTGGACGGTGGCAGCACGCACTGGTACTGGAAGAAGCCGCGCCGGCCGTAGATGCGGTTCCAGTCGCGCACGCCGTCGAGCGGATAGAAAAAGCCCCCATGGTGGCGCAGCGCCGGCGCCGCCGGCAGGGGGCGGTGGTAGTACAGGGCATTGAAGGCGCGCAGGCTGAGGCAGTTCACCAGCGAGACGGGCGGCATGAAGGGCATGCGGCGGCGTGCGGCGCGGTGCGCGGGCAGCTCCGGCTGCGGCGGCGCATGGCAGGCGCTGCTGAAGATGCCGCGCGGCTGACGCGCCAGGCAGTCGATCCATGCCACCGTGTAGGGCGCGGCGCGCTCGGCCGCCGCATTCAGTTCCCAGAAGCTGTCCAGCCCCGCAAAGCGCCGTTCGGCCACCAGCATGAAGGGGTTGGGCACGGGCATGAGCTGCAGCTCGGCCCAGACGATGCAGCCCGTCAGGCCCAGCCCGCCCACGGTGGCGGCAAACCACTGCGGCAGCTGGTCCGGCCCGCACAGCAGGCGGCTGCCGTCCGAGCGCAGCAGCTCGAAGGCGCGCACGTGGTGGCCGAAGCTGCCCGCCACATGGTGGTTCTTGCCATGCACGTCGTTGGCGATGGCGCCGCCCACCGTCACGTGGCGCGTGCCCGGCGTGACGGGCAGGAACCAGCCTTGCGGCAGGACCAGCGCCACGATGTCGCCCAGCAGCACGCCCGCTTCGCAGCGCAGCACGCCGCTGGCGCGGTCGAAGGCGATGAAGCGGTCCAGGCCCCGCGTCAGCAGCACGGTGCCGCCGTCGTTCAGGCAGCTGTCGCCATAGCTGCGGCCATTGCCGTGCGCCAGCAGGCTGCCGGCCGGCGTGGGCAGGGCCGCGTCGCGCGCCTGCAGGGCCAGCTGGCCCGCATGCGCCGCCTGCGGCAGGCCGTTCCACGAACGCACGGGCGCGCTCATGTCGGCTGCACCCGGGCCATGCGGCTGGTGGACAGGGCGGCCACGCCCAGGGCCACGGCAAACCACAGGGTCGTCAGGCGGATCAGGATGGTGGCGGCGACGGCCTGCGCCGGCGCCATGCCCTGCCACAGCAGCAGGCTGACCATGGCCGCTTCCATGCCGCCCAGGCCGCCCGGCAGGAAGCTCAGGGCGCCGGCCAGCATGGCGCTGGCAAAGGCCAGGCAGGCGAAGGATAGGCTGGCGCCGGCGCCCAGCCATTGCAGCAGGCAGTAGAAGGCCAGCGCTTCCGCCGCCCAGGCCGCCAGCGCGAGGACGAAGGCGGCGGCCATCAGCCGGGGCGCGTGGCAAGCCTGGGCCTGGCGCAGCAGCCGGGCCAGGTGGCCCGCCAGCGCGCGCCCGCGCGCCCCCGGGCGTGCCCCGCTCCAGGCGGCCAGCCGGCGGGCGGGTGCGGCGCGCGTCAGCAGCCATACGCCGGCCAGCGCGGCGGCGCCGGCGCCAGCGACCAGCGGCAGCAGGGGCGGATACTGGCTCAGGCCGAACAGGGCCAGGCAGATGATGGCCAGCAAGTCCGACACGCGCTCGCTGAGCAGCGCCGCCAGGCTGTGCGCATGCGGCACGCCCAGGCGCGCCAGCAGCACGCCGCGCAGCGCTTCCCCCGCCTTGCCCGGCGTCACCGTCAAGGCGAAGCCGGCCAGGTAGATGCGCAGGCTGGCGCGCCACGGCACGGCATGGCCCATGGCGCCCAGGTAGCGCTGCCAGCGGCAGAAGCGCAGGCCGTAGTTGAGCAGCGACAGGGCCAGCATCAGCGCCGCCCCGCCCGCGCCCACGTGCGCGGCGGCGCTGCCCAGCGCGGGCAGGCCGCCCCACAGCGAAAAGGCCAGGTAGCCGGCGGCGGCCATGGCGATGGAAAGCAGGAAGGCGCGGTAGCGCCATCCCGACAGCAGGGCGCCGCTCATGGCAGCACCCCGATGGTGACGGCCAGCCAGCCTGCCACGGTCAGCAGCAGGTGGCGGTCCGTCAGCAGGTCGTGCGCGGTATCGTTGCCCTGCGCCCGCAGGTGCAACAGAAACAGGTAGCGAAAGATGCCGTACACCACGAACGGCACCGTGTAGATCAGGTTGGCCGTGCCGTGCGTGGCGATGGTGTCGCGGCTGACCGTGTACAGGCTGTAGCTGAGCACGGTGCAGGCGGCGCTGACGGCGATGAACTGGCCCAGCATGACGCCGCTGTAGTCGTCCAGCACGCGCCGCGCGCAGGCGCCGCCTGGCCCGGCGCGGGGGCCGTGCACCGCCGCCAGCTGCATCAGTTCCGCATGCCGCTTGGCGAAGCCGAGGAACAGGGTCACCATCAGGCCGCACAGCAGCAGCCATTGCGACGGCGCGATGCCGATGCCCACGGTGCCGGCCAGGATGCGCAGCATGAAGCCGGCCGAGATGACGAAGACGTCGAGTATCACCACGTGCTTCAGGTACAGCGAATAGGCCACGTTCAGGGCCAGATAGGTCAGCAGCAGCAGCGGCACGGCCAGTCCCACGGCCGAGCCCAGGGCCAGCGCGGCGCCCGCCAGCAGCACGCAGGCGCACCAGGCCGCGGGCGCCTTGATCTCGCCGCTGGCGATGGGGCGCCGGCATTTCTGCGGGTGCTGGCGGTCCGCCTCGGCGTCGAGCAGGTCGTTGAGCACGTAGACGGCGCTGGCCATGGCGCAGAAGGCCAGGAAGGCCAGCGCCGCGTGCGCGGCCGTGGCGGCATCGCGCTGCGTGGCAAAGAGCAGCCCCAGCAGGACGAAGCCGTTCTTGATGTACTGGTGCGGCCGCAGCAGCCGGATCAGCGCGCGCATGGGGCGCTCCCGGTGGCGGAGGAAAAGATTGCTTGCATGTTCAGACTCCAGTTGCGTGCAAAGACCAGGGCGGGCGAGGCGGGCATGGCCCGCCCTGGGGGAGGTGGCCGGCCTTACAGCTGGAACAGGTAGCTGAACTTGACGAACACCTTGCGGCCCGTGTGCATGTCGAGGTCGCGCGTGCGCTGCAGCAGTTGCGGATTGCCGATCAGCTGCAGGTTTTCCTGGCGGTCCGTGTAGCCCGCGTACGCCGTCGTGCCGGGACTGAGCACATAGCTGAACAGCAGGTCGCCCGTCAGCCGCTTGCCGCCTTCGATGCCCGTCAGCGCCCGGTTGGTCTTCAGGTGGCTGTAGTCGAGGATCAGATGGGCGGCCATGAAGCGGCTGTGCTGGTAGCGCAGCTTGGTGCGCGACAGCAGCTCGCGGTAGACCATGCTGCCCGGCGCCAGACCCGCCACGCCCGCCTGCGTGCGCAAGTCGTTCCAGTACAGGGTCTGCTCGACGCGGAACTGCGCCACGGGCGTGAACTTCAGGTTGGCCGAGACGCTGCGCGCGTCGCCCAGGAAGGGCGCCAGGCCCGGTGCCGGCTGGTAGTTGATGACGTCGTTCTGACCCACGGTGACCCAGCCCGTCAGCCAGCTCAGCCATTCGGTGCTGGCCGCCAGCGAGTAGCCCGACTTGCGGAAGTCCAGGCCCGCGTACTTTTCAAAGCCATCGAGCTTGTGCGCCTCGAAGGTGGTGGCGCGCAAGCCGTTGACGCTGAAAAACGCGTCGCTGGACCAGTCCTGCAGCGTGTTGTCGTGGTCCTTGGTGCCCACGGCCTTGATGCTGGGGCCGGCGCTGACGAGCCATGGCGCCTCCGGGAAGTTCCACAGGTAGGACGCCGTCTGCGTCGTCTGGCGGATGTCCGTGCGGGGAATGAAGGCCAGCGCGGGATCGAAGTCGCGCGTGATGTCCAGGTACTGGCCCGCATAGTTGAAATTGCGGTCCGAGCGGCTGGCCTCGACGAAGGCCAGGCGGCCGCTGTGGTCGGGCAAGCCGTCCATGCTGGACTTGCTGTGCGCCAGCTGGCTGCTCAGCACCCAGTTTTCGTCGATCTTGTAGCGCAGGTCGACGCCGGCCACGCGGTTGCTCTGCTGGCCGAACTTGCGGTCCGTCAGCAGCACGCCCACATTGGAATCGCCGTCGAAATCGTTCTGCACGCGGGCCACGGCGATGCGCGCCGCCTTGCCGAAGTCGCGGCTGTCGCGCGGCAGCGCTTCGCCCGGCGCCACGTCGTCCATCAGCAGGCCGCCCACGGACCAGTGGCCTTCGCGGCCCGTCAGGCGCGCGCCGTAGCGCGGCTCGGCGATGCGGCGCGAAAAGAACAGGGGCTGCGGCGTGGTGAAGAAGCCCGAGTTTTCCAGGAAGAACGGGCGTTTTTCCGGGAACAGCACTTCGTAGCGCTTGTCGATCAGCACCTGCGGTTCGTCCGACTCGACTTCGCTGAAATCGGGCTTGTAGGTCAGGTCCAGGGCGAACTTGTCGGCCAGCACCAGCTTGGCGTCGAGGCCGGCCTGGTTCTTGTCGTCGCGGTCCCAGAAGGTGTTGGCCGGATCGCTGCCGTTCAGGGCGCGGCTGCGGCCGATATAGCCGTAGGGAATCAGCTGGATGTTGCGCCCGGACGTGATCGGCTCGGGAATCTGCACGGGCGCCAGCTGCGGCACGAAGGCGGCCTGGCGCTTGGTGATGTAGGGCCAGTAGGAAAACTCGTTCAGGCGCGGCACGATGCGGCCCACGGCGATGCCCCAGTTCTGCACGTCGGCGCGGTTGAAGCGCAGGCTCTTGAACGGGATGGCCATGGTGACGACGTAGCCGGTGGGCGTGATCTTGCCGTCCGACTGCCATTGCGTGTCGAAATTGAAATCGTCGCCCAGGCCTTCCGTGTGCTTGGCATCCATCTGCACGCCGTACGGGTTGGCGTAGAAGCGGAACGAGCGCTGCTTGTCGTTGAAGGAGTCGATTTCCAGCTGCACCGCGTCGTCGCCGGGCAAGTCTTCGCGGCGGGCGATGCGCGCGCGCACCAGGGCCGGGTCGTCCGTGCAGACGAAGACGGCGTACAGGTGCTCGTCGTCGTACGACAGGTAGGCCTTCGTTTCCAGCAGCGACGGCTCGCCGTCGCCGGGCGCGTACTGGCGGAAGCCCTTGATTTCCACGCCGGCGTCGGCCGGCACCTTGCCGATGTAGTCGGCCAGCACGGGCGCATGCGCGGCGCGGGGAATCTGCAGGCGCTCGTCGGCCAGGGCGGGAGCGGAAAAGGCCAGCATCAGGCACAGGGCGGTGCGGCGCAGCGGGGTCAGGATAGCTTGTTTCATCGTGGTTTTCTTTCTGAATGGGGGTCAGGCGGCCGCGGGCGACGCGGACGCAGTGGTGTTGGCGCTGTCTTGGGCGGCGGGGCGGCGCAGCACGGGCCACAGCCAGAAGGCCAGGGCCAGCAGCTGGCTGGCGGTGGAGACGGCCAGCATCAGGGGCAGGTGCTGCGGCTGCACCAGGCCGATCGGCATGACGATGGCAAAGGCCAGCCACAGCACGCCATACGCGGCGGCGCGCAAGACGCGATGGGCAGGAGCGCGGGCCTGGCCGGCGGCCAGCAGGCACCACAGCCACAGGGCGGGGAACAGGGCGTAGTCGTCCGGCACGAAGGGGCTGCGCACGGCGGCCAGGCCCAGCAGGCCGAGCCAGACGGCGGCCAGTTCCAGGCGCGAATACGCGCTGGCGCGGCGCGCCGCCAGCCAGGCCAGCGCCACCACCACCACGCTCCACAGCAGGGCCACGGCGGCCAGGTGACGGTATTCCAGGCCATCGACGCCGAACAGCTTGAGCTTGAGCACCAGGGCCGGCACGGAGTAATTGATGGCGACCACCGCTTCCAGCCCTTCGAGCTGCATCCACGTCCACACTTCGCCGCTGGCGATGCGCGGCATCTCATAGCCGACGAAATCGCGGAAGGGCTGGGCGCCCAGCATGGCGTAGGCCAGCGCCGCGTACAGCAGCGAGAAGGCGACGCTCCACGCCAGTGCGCGCCAGCGCTTGCAGAACAGCAGGTAGGCGCACAGCACGCCGGGGAAGATCTTGAACAGGGCCAGCGCCATCACGGCGCCGCCCGCTTCGTCGCGTCCCCGCTGGAACAGCAGCATGGCCAGCAGGGCCAGGGCGATGGCGGCCAGCTGGAAGTTCCCCGTCTGCATGGTGATCAGGGTAGGCAGGGCCAGCCAGGCGGCCGGCAGCAGCAGGGCGGCGCGGCGGCCCGCGGCGCCGCCGATCCAGGCGCAGACGGCCAGCATGATGGCCATCACCAGGGCAGCGTCGACGGCGAACCAGGCGGCGCGCATGGCCACGAAGCCCGCGCCCAGGGATGCCGCCAGTTGCGGCAGGATCAGGAAGGGCGGCGGATACAGGTATTCGTCGAGCTTGAAGCGTCCCTCGTTGCCCGCATAATGGGCGCCGTCGTAGATGTTTGCCGCCCCCGCGCTGGCCAGTTCGGACGCTTTCCAGTACGAGGAAAAGCAGCTGTGGTTGACGTAGAAGGGGTCGTACCAGATGGCCGACAGCTGCGGCTGCTGCGGGTCGGCCATGAACAGGGCGACGCCGGCGATGCGGGCCACGGCCAGCGCGGCCAGCGCCAGCCACAGCAGGCTGAGCGCGGGATGGGTGCGCAGCAGGCCGTCCAGCTCGCGCGGCAGATGGCGGGCCAGCACCGGGCTCAGTCCCAGTGCGATGGCCAGCGGCAGCAGCGCCAGCGGCGACGGCGCCGCTTGCAGGGCAGTGGCGGCGACGGCCGCGCAGATGCCGAAGAAGGCGCACAGCAGCAGCGCCACGGCCAGGCGCTCCCACGCGCGGCCTTGTACATGTACAGGATGCATCAGTTACCTCCAATCAGGGTCAGGGACAGGACGACGGCGGCGATGCCCAGCACGGCCAGGGCCAGCGCGCCCGAGGCGTGCAGGACGCGCTCCTGGCGCCGCGCCCTTTGCAGCGCGTCGCCGTAGGGCATGGTGGTGTGGGCGATCATGGTGTACAGGGGCAGCCAGCCGCGCGGCCAGGCGCGGTTGAGCAGCAGGTCGAGCTTCTTGCGGGCGACGAACCACGGCGACTGCACTTTTTGCCGCAGTTCCGTGAAGTTGCTTTTTGATAATTGCGCCAGCGCATCCGTGTGCCGGCGCCGCGCCAGCTCGTAGCTGGCAAACGCGCTGGCCGTGTCGCCGCGCGCCGCATCGAGGGCGGTCATCAGGGTGCAGCAATCCTCGAACGCGGAATTCATGCCCTGGCCATAGAACGGATACACGGCGTGGCAGGCGTCGCCCACCAGCACGGCCCAGTCGCCGAAGCGCCACGGCGCCGTGCGCGTGGTGATCAGGGTGCCCGTGGGGTGGCGCGACCACTGTTCCAGCAGGCCCGGCAGCAGGGGCAGCAGGTCGGGGAAATACTTGGCGAACAGCGCCGTCACGTCATCCTCGCTGCGCACGCTGGCGAAGCTGTCCTCGCCTTCGAAGGGCAGGAACAGGGTCAGGGTGTGCGAGCCGTCCTGGTTCGGATGCGAGACGAACAGGCAGTGGCTGCGCGGCCACACGTGCAGGGCCGTCAGTTCGATGGCCGAGCTGCCGTCCGCGCGCGGCGCCAGGGTCAGCTCCTTGTAGCCCCATTCCAGGTATTCCTGCTGGTAATCGGCGCGCATGCCGTGCTGCAATTCGCGGCGCATGCTGGAAAAGGCGCCGTCGGCACCCACCACCCAGGCCGGGTGGGCCGTGATGCGGCGCCCGCCCGGCGTTTCCAGCTCCAGTTCGCGCTGCGCCTTGTCGGCGCGCAGCAGACGGTGCTCGAAATGCAGTTTCACCTGGGGATGCTGCTCGGCCTGGTCCAGCAGCAGGTGGTTGAGCAGGTTGCGGTCGATCGAATGCAGCACCTCGCTGTCATCCTTGCCATACGCCTGGTAGCGCGTGCTGCCGTCCGGCGCGTGGATGACCCTGCCCCGCATGACGACGGCGTGGGCCAGCACCTGCTCCAGCAGTCCCACCATCTGCAGGGCCTGCATGCCGCGCTTGGACAGGCCCAGGTTGATCGAACGGCCCGCCGCGCCATCCTGGCGGCGCGGATCGGCGCGGCGTTCGTAGACGTCCACGCCATGGCCTTGCCGTGCCAGCGCCAGGGCCAGCAGGGAGCCGGCCAGGCCGCCGCCGACGATGGCGATGCGGTCGCTACGGGCGCCGTGGGTAGCTTGGGCGGCGCTCATGCCGTCTCTCCCGCGCCTGCCGCATCGGGCTGGCCCTGGCCTGCCTGCCACTGTTCGATTTCGGCGGCCACGACGCCGTCGAGCGCCTGCTCGAAGCGCGCCCAGCCCAGGCTGCCCGCCAGGCGGAACAGGTAGGCGCGCAGGTAGGCGGCCCGCACGGGAGCCGCGTAGGCCGCGCGCAGCAGGAAAGGCAGGTCCGAATCGACCATGTGGCGCATGGCCAGCATGGGGATGGGGCTGCGCAGGGGGCGGAATTCTGCGTTGCGCAGGCCGGGACTTTCGTTGCTGGCGTGGAATTCACCGAGCATCAGGCCCTTTTCCACGAAATCCTTCTTCAGCAGCTGCTGCACTTCGTCGACGACGCCCGCGCCCTCGGCGCCCAGGTTGGGGAAGATCACGAGGAAGGCCTTGTTGATGGCGTCCGGGCCGCTGGTCGGTTCGGTGGCGAGGAAGAGGTCGCGGTAATACAGGATCACGCGCGAGATGCTGTCGAGCGTGGGTTCGCGCTCGGCGATCTCGGCCATCCAGATGCTGTCCTGCTCCAGGGCCACGGGGACGAAGGGGCAGACGGCGCCCTTGCGGCCCAGTTCCGGGTGGCTGCGCGCGAGGAAGGCGCGCATCCATTCCAGCACGCTGGCCAGCGCGGAGTGGCTGGGATAGTCGCGCGCCACCTGGGAAACGCGCATCAGCCCGTATCCGGGACCGTGCGCGGCGGCGGCTTGCTTGTCGTGATGGGCGACCGGGCACTTTGTGGGCGCCGGTGCCATGTGCAGCATGTCTGTGTCAGTCATCTTGCTTGCTCCAGTGGGTCGATGTTGTTATCGATTTGCTACTGCATTGCGTTTTTGAAGAAAAAGCGTCCCCACAACGCTGCGTGGCAGCGCTTTTTCATTCACCTTGGTACTACCGAGAAAAAATCAGGCGGGCTGGGCGTCCCCCTCGGCCGCCGGGGGCGGCTGGGTCCAGGCGTCGGGCAGTTCGTCGGCGCGGCGCAGGGCGGGGATGCTGTAGGCCAGCATGGCGACCAGGCTCATCGCCAGGCCCAGGACGATGAACATCAGGCCCATGCCGCGTCCCGCGCCCGTGCCGATCAGCTGGCCGATGGAGCCGGCCAGCGCGCCGCCCGGCATCAGCAGGGGCTCGAAGACGTGCTCGGCCAGCGGGCCCGCCAGGCAGTAGCCGACGGGCATGGCCGCCTCCGATAGCACGCGCTGGATGGCGAAGCAGCGCCCCTGCAGGCCGGGCGGCACCTTGCTTTGCCACAGCGAATCGTTCGACGCGCTGATCACGGGCAAGGTCAGGAAGAAGACGAAACCGGCCGCCGTCACCAGTACGAAGGACGGCGCCAGGCCGTGCGCGGCCAGGGCCAGCCCCGCCAGCAGGGAAAAGCCCAGCACGCCGTTGATGCGCTTCTTCATGCCGCCCGAGGCCGCCATCAGCACGCCGCCCAGCAGCAGGCCCGCGCCGCCGATGGACATCTGCACGCCCAGCAGGGCCGGATCGGCCATCGACAGCACCAGCGGCGTGATGGTGATGGCGGCGATGCCGAACAGGAAATTGCAGGTGCCAAACACCAGCAGCAGGCCGAACAGGCTGTTGCGCTCGCGCACATAGCGCCAGCCCGTCGCCGCTTCGCGCCACAGGCTCTGTCCCGCGCCGTCCTGGCTGCGGGGCGGGCGGGGGATGCGCGCCAGCAGCATGGCGATGAAGGCGGCGACGAAGGACAGGGCGTCGATCAGCAGCACGCCGGGCAGGCTGATCAGGCTCACCAGCACGCCCGCCAGCAGGGGGCCGGCCACCTGGGCGATGGCGCCGCCCGTCTGCACCAGGCCGTTGACCCGGCTCAGCTGGCCGTGCGGCACCAGCAGGGGGATGCTCGACGCATAGGCGGGGCCGTGGAAGGCGTTGGCCAGCGCCGTGGCGCCCACGCACAGGTAGATGTGCCAGATGGCCAGCTGGCTGTTCATCAGCAGCGCCGCCAGCACCAGCTGTGCGCTGGCCGAGACGATGTCGCAGCACAGCATGATGCGGCGCCGGTCCCAGCGGTCGACGAGGGCGCCCGCGAACGGCGCGATCAGCAGCGCCGGCACGGCCATGGCGACGAAGATCAGCGCGAACTGGGTGGTCGACCCCGTCGTGCGCAAGACCCAGATGCCCAGCGCAAAGCTGGACAGGCGCGAGCCGATGCCCGAGGTCATCTGGCCGAACCAGATCAGCAGAAAGTCGCGCAAGCCCGCGTAGCGGCGAGTGGACGTGTTCATGCGCATGCCCTTTCCTGTGGTGTGGCGCCGGCAAGGGGCAGGTAGCCCTGGCCGCGCATGTAGGCGAGATAGGTGGCGAACAGGGCGCCGTCTGCCGGCGGGCACACCTGGCCCAGGGCGGCGGCCATGCGCTCCGTGGCGCCGCAGTCGAAGCCCGGCTCGCGCGCGTCGGCCTGCTCGGGGAACAGGGCGGCGAAGCTGGCCAGCGCGTTTGCCTCGCCGCCGGCCACCGCCTGCTGCAGCGCGGCGCGCCATTCGGCATAGCCGGCCAGGCGCACCGGGTGGCCGGCTGCGCGCAAGCCGTCGACGAGGGCGCCGGTGGACAGGCGGGCGGGATTGAGGAAGTGCCAGGTGCCGCCGGCGCCGTCGTCGGCCAGCACGCGGCCGGCGATGACGGCGCTGACGTAATCGACGGGCGCCATGTCGTAGCTGGCATTGGCGATGTCGGGCACGAGGCCCAGCTGCGCGCAGCCCTTGATCCAGCTGCTGAAGTAGTCGCCCAGGTTGGCGCTGCCGCTGCCGCTGTCGCCCGTGATGCGGGCCGGCCGGTACAGGGCCACGGGCACGCCGCGTCCGCGCGCCGCCAGGGCCAGCTGCTCGGCCACCCACTTGCTCTGGTTGTAGCCGCCCTGCTGGCTGTGCGCCGTGGGCGGCGCGTCGCTTTCGCGCACGCTGGCGCCAAGGTAGTCCGCGCTGACGTACACGCCCAGGGTCGAGACCACGTGCACGGCCTTCAGCGCGCCCGTGGTGGCCAGGCGCAGCACCTCCAGCGTGCCGCCCACGTTGGCGGGCGCCAGGCTGGCATACGGCGCGAGGAAATTGACTTGCCCGCCGTTGTGGACGATGGCGTCGGCCTCGCTGGCCACGGTGGCGTAGCCGTCGTCCGTCAGGCCCAGGCGCGGCGCGGCCAGGTCGCCCGGCAGCGGCGTGAGGCGCGCCGCATAGCGCTCCTGCCACAGGCCGTAGTGCTGCAGGTTGGCGCGCAGCCGCCGCGCGCCGTCGGCGGCATCGTCGGCGCGCACCAGGCATAGCAGCTGCGCCGCGCTGGCGTCGAGCAGGTCGCGCAGCAGCCAGGCGCCAAGGAAGCCCGTGGCGCCCGTGACGAGGATGGCGCGCGGCGGCCCGGCCCGGCGCGGCGCGGCGCGCGCCGCATCGACGTCGGGCGGCAGCACGGCTTGCGTCGTCAGGTCCAGCATGGGCGCGGCGACGCCGGCCAGCAGGTCGTCCACGACGCGCGACAGGGCGGCGATGCTGGGGGCGGAAAACACGGCCGTCAGCGGCACGTCGACGCCGAAGGCGCGCGCCAGCTGGAATACCAGCGGCAAAGTCAGCAGGGAATCGCCGCCCACGCTGAAGAATTCATCGTCTGTGCTCAGGCCTGCGCGGCCCAGCAGCTCCTGCCACACGGCCAGCATGCGCTGTTCCGTGTCGGTCGCCGGCGCGACGATGCTGCGCGCTTCCAGCTCGTGCAGCGCCTGCCTGGGGGCAGGCAGGGCGCGCCGGTCGATCTTGCCGTTGCCCGTCAGGGGCAGCGCCTGCAGGCGCTCGAAGATAGCCGGCAGCATGGCGTCGGGCAGGCGTGCCGCCAGGTCCGCGCGCAGGGCGGCCCCAGTCACGCCGGGGCCGACAAAATACGCCACCAGGCGCTTGTCGCCGGGCGCCACTTCCAGCACCGTGGCGACGGCCGCCTGCACGCCGTCGCAGGCCAGCAGCGCGCTTTCCACTTCGCCCAGCTCGATGCGCACGCCGCGCAGCTTGACCTGGTGGTCGCGCCGGCCCAAAAATTGCAGGCTGCCGTCGCTGTTCCAGCGGGCCAGATCGCCGCTGCGGTACATGCGTCCATGCTCCTGCCCGCAGTAGGGATCGGCGACGAAGCGCTCGGCCGTCAGCGCCGGCGCATGGCGGTAGCCGGCCGCCACGCCCGCGCCGCCGATGGCCAGTTCGCCCGCCACGCCGCGCGGCGCCAGCCGCTGGTGGCGGTCCAGCACATAGGCACGCACGCCGGGCAGGGGCTGGCCGATGGGCAGGTCGCTGCCTTCCAGGCCGGCGCCATCCACGGTGGAGAAGGTGGTGGCGCAGACGGTGGCCTCGGTGGGGCCGTAATGGTTGACCAGGCGCACGCGCTTGCCCGTCAGGCGGGCAAAGCGGCGCACCTGCTCCACGGGCACGGCTTCGCCGCCGAACATCATCAGGCGCAGGCCGGGCAGCACGCTGCCCGTGGCGCTGGCGGCGCCATCGAAGGCGTCCGTCCAGCGGCGCCACAGGGCGGCCGGCGCGTCGATGGCCGTGACGGCGTGACGCGCGCAATACGCTGCCAGCTCCGCCGCGCCCAGCTGGTTCGGCGCGCCGTGCAGCACCAGGGTGGCACCCGAGGCCAGCGCGGGGAAGATGTCGCCCACGGAGGCGTCGAACTGCAGCGGGGGGATCATCAGCAGGCGCTGGCCCGCCAGGTCGTGGACCTTGGCGAAGCCCTGCAGCAGGTGCAGCACATTGGCCTGGCTGACGCTCACGCCCTTCGGCGTGCCCGTGGAGCCGGAAGTGTAGATCAGGTAGGCGGGCGTGCTGCCGTCGATGGCGGGCGCAGTGAACGCGGCGCCGTCCGGCGGCGCACCGTTGACAAGCACGGGCAGCTGGCCGGCAATGGCCAGCGCCTGTGCCTGCGCGGCGGGCGGCGCGACGATGGCGACGGCGCCGGCGTCGTCCAGCATGAAGCGCAGGCGCGCCGCGGGCAGGGCGGGGTCGAGCGGCACGTAGGCGGCGCCCGTGGCGACGATGGCCAGCAGCCCCACGAGGGCGTCGGCCGAGCGGTCCGCCAGCAGCGCCACGTGGAGGTCCGGCCCTGCACCGGCCGCCTGCAGGCGACCGGCCAGCGCGGTGGCCGCCATGTGCAGCTGCGCATAGCTCAGTTCAACACCGTCATCCACGATGGCCGCGGCCTGCGGCGTGAGCGCGGCCTGGCGCGCCACCAGTGCGTACAGGCCGCCGTCGGGCAAGTCCTGCCCGTCCGCATGCGCGCCGCCATCGCCCAGGGCCAGCAACTGCGCCCGCTGCGCGGCCGGCAGCAGGTCCAGGCGCGACACCGGTGTGGCGGGCGCCTGCACGATGGCTGCCAGCAGCTGCGTGAACTGTTCCGCCATGCGGGCGATGGTGGCTGGTTCGAACAGGGCCACGCTGTAGTCGATGACGCCGGACAGCGCGCCGTCGAGTTCCACCATCGACAGGGTGATTTCGAAGCGGGCCGCCTTGAATGGCGGCTCGAACGGGCCGGGACGCAGGCCGTGCCAGGCCGCCTGCGCCGCTTCCTCGCTCGCGTTGGCGGCCGGCGCCTGCAGCACGAACATGGTCTGGAACAGGGTGCTGCGGCCCGGCACGCGCTCGATGCGCAAGCCGTCGACGATGCGCTCCAGCGGCGCTTCCGCATGCGCCAGGGCGTCGAGGAAGTGCTGGCGGTTGCGCGCCAGCAGGGCGGTGAACGCGGGATCGTCCGACAGGTCCGCGCGCAGGGCCAGCGTATTGACGAACAGGCCGATCAGCGGTTCGGACTCCGGCGCGCCGCGGTTGGCCACCGGAGTGCCGACCACCACGTCATCCTGGCTGGCCAGGCGCGCCAGCAGCACCTGGAAGGCCGACAGCAGGGCCATGAAGAGGGTCGCGCCCTCGGCCTGCGCCAGGGCCTTGACGGCGTGCGACAAGGCGGGCGGCACCACGAAGGCGTGGCGTTCGCCGGCGGGCGACAGGCTGGGGCCGCGCGGCGCGTCGGCCGGCAGTTCCAGCAAGCCGCTGCAGCCGTCGAGCGCCTGGTGCCAGAAGGCCACCTGGCGCGCCAGCGCGGCCTGGCGCGGGGGCGACGCCTGCCAGCGCACGATGTCGGGGAAGGCCAGCGGCAGGGCCGCCAGCGGCGATGGCGCGCCCGAGGCGTGGGCGCGGTACAGGGCCTGCAGTTCGCCATACAGCACGTTGAGCGACCAGGCATCGGCGATGATATGGTGCAGCACCACCACCAGCGCGTATTCCTGCGGCGCCAGGGTCACCAGGCTGGCGCGCAGCAGCGGCGGACGGGCCAGGTCGAACGGGCGCTGCGTCTCGGCGCCCGCGTAGTCCAGCGCGGCCGCGTGGGCGGCGGCGAAGTCCAGCTGCGACAGGTCCAGGCGCTGCAAGGTGAAGGGCGCGTGCGCCGCCACCGTCTGCAGCGGCTGGCCGCCTTCCTCGCCAAAGCCCGTGCGCAGCGCCGCGTGGCGCGCGACGATGGCGGCAAATGCCGCTTGCAGCGCGGCGGCGTCCAGCGCGCCGCTCAGGCGGCAGTGCTGGTACAGGTGATAGGCACCCGTGCCCGGTTGCAGGCGCTCGAAGAACCACATGCGCTGCTGCGCCGGCGACTGGGGCAGCGGCGTGCCGTCGGCCAGCGGCGGCAGGGCGCGCACGGCGTCCGCCAGGGACGCTTGCGGCGTGGCGCCCGCGGCCAGGCGCTGGCGCAGCAGGGCCAGCTGCTGCGGCGTCAGGCGCGCCAGGCGCGGGTCGTCGTGGAGGGGGGATATGCTCATGTGTTTTCCAGTGCGCCGCCCAGCAGCGCTTCGATGTTGTCGTCCGAAAGGCCTTCCAGCTGGTCCAGCATGCTGGCCAGGTCGCCCGCATCCACGCTGTCGAGGCGGTTGCGCATCAGGGCCGCGCCGAAGGCCGCCACGGTGGGTGCCTCGAACAGCAGGCGCAGACTGAGTTCGCCGCCAAACGCCTTTTGCGCGCGCATCACCAGCTGCGTGGCCAGCAGCGAGTGGCCGCCCAGCTTGAAGAAGTTGTCTTCGATGCCCACGCGCTCGAGGCCCAGCACTTCCTGCCACAGGCCGCACAGGAGCTCCTCGTCGCCGTTGCGTGGCGCGACGTAGCTGTGGCCGGGCGCCGCCTCGCTGTCGGGCACGGGCAGGGCATTGCGGTCGACCTTGCCGTTCGGCGTCATCGGCAGCTGCTCCAGCATCACGTAGGCCGAGGGCAGCATGTAGTCGGGCAGCTGCGGCGCGATGGCGTCGCGCAG
Source organism: Janthinobacterium sp. (assembly GCF_009923995.1). Taxonomy (GTDB): domain Bacteria; phylum Pseudomonadota; class Gammaproteobacteria; order Burkholderiales; family Burkholderiaceae_D; genus Janthinobacterium. The sequence continues at coordinate 19,172 of NZ_RFSK01000010.1, forward strand.
GGCCGCCGCCTGCAGCACCTGGCCGGGCTGCGACAGCAGGTAGGCCACCAGGCGCTTGTCGCCGGGACGGTCTTCGCGGCAGATGACGACGGCCTGGCGCACGCCCGCCTGGTCGCCCAGCACGGCTTCGATCTCGCCCAGTTCGATGCGGTAGCCGCGCAGCTTGACCTGGTTGTCGATGCGGCCCAGCACTTCCATGTTGCCGTCGCGGCTCCAGCGCGCCAGGTCGCCCGTGCGGTACAGGCGCGCGCCCGGCTCCGGCGAATGGGGGTCGGCGAGGAATTTTTCCGCCGTCAGTTCGGGGCGCGCATGGTAGCCCTGCGCCACGCCGGCGCCGCCGATCAGCAGTTCGCCCGGGATGCCGGGCGGCAGCGGCTGCAGGAAGGCGTCCGCCACGTACAGGCGCGTATTGGCGATGGGACGGCCGATGGCGATCGGCGCGCCGTCCGCCTCGATTTTTTCCACGCTCGACCAGATCGTCGTCTCCGTGGGGCCGTACATATTCCACAGGGTGCCGCCGCCGGCCAGCAGGCGGTCGGCCAGTTCGCGGCTCAGCGCCTCACCGCCGCACAGCATGGCCATGCCGGGACGGCTTTGCCAGCCCGCGTCGAGCAGCATGCGCCAGGTGGCGGGCGTCGCCTGCAGCATGCTGGCCTGCGAGCTGTCGAGCAGGCGCGCCAGCTCCATGCCGTCGGCCGCCGTGGCCGGGTCGGCGATCTCGATGCGCGCCCCCACCGTCAGCGGCAGCAGCAGTTCCAGCACGGCGATGTCGAACGACAGGGTGGTGACGGCGCACAGGCGGTCGGCGGCCGTGATGCCGGGCCGCTCCTGCATGGACAGCAGGAAGTTGACGACGGCGACGTGCGGCAGGCGCACGCCCTTGGGCCGGCCCGTCGAGCCGGAGGTGTAGATGACGTAGGCCGTCTCGCCCGCCGCCACGGGCGCGGGCGGCGCCACTTCGTTCAGGCGCGCCTCTTCCAGCAGCACCAGGGCCGGGCCGCTGGCCGGCAGCAGCGGCGCCAGCGCGCGCTGCGTGACGACGCAGCGCGTCTGCGCATCGTCGAGCATGAAGGCGATGCGCTCGGCCGGGTAGATGGGGTCGAGCGGCACGTAGGCGGCGCCCGCCTTGAGGATGCCCAGCAGCGCCACCAGCATGTCGGGCGAGCGCTTGACGAACAGCCCCACCAGCTCGCCCGGCTGCACGCCGCGCGCCAGCAGGTGGCGCGCCAGCGCATCGGCGCGCTGGTCCAGCTCCGCGTAGCTGAGTTCACGTCCCAGGTGCGACAGGGCGATGGCTTGCGGCGTGCGCGCCGCCTGCGCCTCGAACAGCGCATGCGCCGTCAGGGCGCCCCCGGCCGGCAGGGCGCGCGCCGTGTCGTTCCAGTCGTGCAGCACGCTGCGCCGCTCGGCGGGCGTCAGCAGCTCCAGCTCGGACAGGCGGCGGTCCGGGTCGCCCAGCGCGCTTTGCAGCAGCTGCTGCAGGTGGCCCGCCATGGCGGCGATGGTGGCCGCGTCGAACAGGTCGGTCGCGTACTCGATGTACATGGCCAGGCCGTGGTTTTCCTCGCTGGCGAACAGGGTCAGGTCGACGCGCGAGGTGCCCGACGAGATGACGCCCGGCTCGATCGGCGACAGCACCAGCCCGTGCAGGCGGATTTCCTCGGACGGGAAGTTCTGGAAGAACAGCATCACCTGGAACAGGGGCGAGTGGCTCAGCGAGCGGTCGATCTTCAGCACGTCGAGCAGGCGTTCGACGGGCATGTCCTGGTGCGCATACGCGCCCAGGGTGCCATCCTTGACGCGCGCCAGCAGTTCGCGGAAGGTGGGGTCGCCCGTCAGGTCAGTGCGCAGCGCCAGGGTATTGGCGAAAAAGCCCACCAGGGCCTCGAGTTCCTGGCGCGGCCGGTTCGCCACGCCCATGCCGATGACGAGGTCGAGCTGGCCCGTGTAGCGCGCCAGCAGCGCCTTGAAGGCCGTGGCAAACACCATGAATGGCGTCGCGCCTTCCTGGCGGCTCAGGCGTTTCAAGCCGTCGTACAGGGTCGGGTCGAGGCGGTGCACGGAGGCCGCGCCGCGCCGGCTTTGCTGCGCGGGGCGCGGGCGGTCGCCCGGCAGCTCCAGCACGGGCGGGTGGCTGACGAGGCGCTGCTGCCAGTAGGCGAACTGCTTGCGCATGGTCTCGCCCTCGTCGTCGAGCAGGGCGTTCTGCCACAGCGTGTAGTCGGCGTACTGCAGCGGCACCTCGGCCAGCGGCGACGGCAGGCCCGCGCAATAGGCGTCGTACAGCTGGCACAGTTCCGTGTAGATGATGGTGTAGGACCAGCCGTCGAGCGCGATGTGGTGGCCGTTCAGCACGAACAGGTGCTGTTCCTCGTCCAGGCTGATGAGCACGGCGCGCAGCAGCGGCCCCGTGCTGAAGTTGAACGGCGTGCCCGCTTCCTGCTGCGCCAGGGCGGCCGCTTCCTCGCGCCGTTGCGCGGCCGGCACATGCTCCAGGCTGACGCGGCGCAGCGGCACGGGCGCCGGCGGCAGGATGCGCTGCTGCGGTCCCACGTCGTCGGTGACGATGGCCGTGCGCAGCACTTCATGGCGGCGCACGATTTCATCGAGGCTGCGCTGCAGGATGGCGCAGTCGGGCCGCCCGCGCATCCACATGGCCGACGGCACGTTATAGGTGGCCGAATTCGGGTCCATCTGTTCCAGGAACCACAGGCGGTTCTGCGCATGCGACACGGGAATGCGCGCGGGCCGGGGCTGGCGCGTGATCTCCCGGCGGGCGGCGGGCGCCGCCTGCTTGCTCAGCTGCTGCATCAGCAGCGCGCGTTTTTCCGGCGACAGGCCGGCCAGGCGTTGGTTCAAATCAGTCATGTCATCATCCCAGGATAGGCGAGTCGCCGACGGGCGCGGGCGCGTGCTGCAATTGCGCGCTGGCCTGTTCGTCGCTCAGGTTGTCAAGTTGTTTCAAGAGTTCGTCGAGTGCGTCCGCATGCTGGCTGGCCAGCTGCAGGGCGATGGCGTCGGCCATCTGCGCCAGCCGCGGCGCGTCGAACACGGCGCGCAGCGGGAAATCGATGGCGTAGTGCTGGCCGATGCGCGCCACCAGCCGCGTCGCCAGCAGCGAGTTGCCGCCGACGTCGAAAAAGCTGTCGCCGGGCCCCACGCCGGCCAGGCGCAGCAGGGGGCGCCACAGCTGCGCCAGGGTTTCCTGCTCGGCCGACAGGGGCGCCGCCGGCGTGTCCACGGCCACGTCGGCCGGGTCGGGCAAGGCATGGCGGTCCACCTTGCCGTTGGCGTTCAGCGGCCAGCGCGGCAGCACGACGAAGGCCGCTGGCAGCATGTAGGCGGGCAGCTGGGCGCGCAGCGCTTCGCGCGCGGCGGCCACGTCGAAGCCGTCGGCGGCCGTCAGGTAGGCCACCAGGCGCTTGTCGCCGGGGCTGTCCTCGCGCGCCAGCACCAGCGCCTCGCGCACGCCGGCGCAGGCGGCCAGGCGCGCCTCGATCTCGCCCGGCTCGATGCGGTAGCCGCGGATCTTCACCTGGAAGTCGTTGCGGCCGGCAAACTCGATGCTGCCGTCGGCGCGCCACTTGCCCAGGTCGCCGCTGCGGTACAGGCGCGCGCCCGGCTGCGCCGAGAACGGGTCGGCGATGAAGCGCTCGGCGCTGTGCTGCGGCAGGTTCAGGTAGCCGCGCGCCACGCCGTCGCCGCCGATATGGATCTCGCCGGGCACGCCCACGGGCACGGGCTGGCCCAGGGGGTCGAGCAGGTAGACCTGCGTGTTGCCGATGGGCCGGCCGATGGGAATGGCCCGCGCCTCGTGCGGCGCGCCCGTCACGGCATGGGTGGTGGCGAACGTCGTCGTCTCGGTGGGGCCGTAGCCATTGAGCAGATGGCGCGGCGGGCGCTCTTCAGGAAAAGGTCGGTGCCTTCACGGCGGGAAAGTTTGGCCTTGGGGCCGAGGCCGCCGAACGCCTCTTCCAGCGCATCCGCGTATTCATGGAACAGGCCCGCCGTCAGCCACAGGGCCGTCACGCCGCCGTCGGCCAGCGCGCGGTTGAAGCGCGCCGGGTCGAGCAGCGTGTCCTGGTCGAACACCAGCACCGAGGCGCCGTTCAGCAGCGGCGCCCACAGCTCCCACGTGGCCGCGTCGAAGGCGGGGTTGGCGCAGTGGGCCACGCGGTCGCCGTGCTCCAGCGGGGCAAAGCCGCTGTCGACGGCCAGGCGCACGATGTTGCGGTGCTCGACCATCACGCCTTTCGGCATGCCCGTCGAGCCCGAGGTGTACATCACGTAGGCCAGCGACCGCGCGTCGATGCCGGCGACGGCGGGATCGGTATCGGGCAGGCCGTCGGAGGGCGCCGCGCCCGGCTCGGCCAGCAGCAGCGGCGGGCCGCCGGCGGGCAGGCGCGCGGCCAGGGCGGCGCTGCTGAGCACCAGCGCGGGCGCGGCGTCGGCGAGGATGTGCGCCAGGCGCTGCGGCGGGCAATTCGCTTCCACCGGCACGTAGGCGGCGCCCGCCTTGAGGATGGCCAGCAAGGCGATCACCAGCGCATCGCTGCGCTCGAGCAGCACCAGCACGCGCTGGCCCGGCTGCACGCCGGCGGCCAGCAGCGCGTGCGCCTGGCGGTTGGCCTGCGCATCGAGGGCGGCATACGTCAGGCTGCGCGCGCCGTGGCGCAGGGCCAGCGCCTGCGGCGTGCGCGCCGCCTGTTGCGCGAACAGCGCAGGCACGCTGTCCTGGCGGGTCGGCGCGACGGTGGCGCGGTTGAAGTCCAGCAGCACCTGCCGGCGCGCCGCCGCATCCATCAGCGGCAAGCGGCCCAGCGCCAGGCTGTCGTCGGCCGCCATGGCCGCCAGCACGGCTTGCAGGCTGGCGGCCAGCCGCGCCATGCCGTCGGAGTCGAACAGCTCGCTCGCATATTCCAGGTGGCCGCTTACCTGTTCGCCGTCGTCGTCGAGCAGCAGGGACAGGTCGAAATGCGTGCTGGCCTGCGGCAGCGGCAATGGACGCGGATCGAACAGGGCGCCTTCGCCGTCCGGCGCCGGCGTGTTGTTGAGCGCCATGACGCTCTGGAACAGGGGGCTGTAGGCCAGGCTGCGCACGGGCTTGACGGCATCGACCACCTGGTCCAGCGGCAGGTCCTGGTGTTCGTAGGCCGCCAGCGCCGTGGCGCGGACGCGCGCCAGCAGTTCGGCCACCGTGGGATCGCCATGCAGGCGCACGCGCAGGGCCACCGTGTTGACGAAGAAGCCAGGCAGCGCTTCCAGCTCGGGCAGCGGGCGGTTGGCGACGGGCGTGCCGATGACGATGTCGTCCTGGCCGCCCAGGCGCGACAGCAGCGCGCTCCAGCCCGCGAGCAGGGTCATGAACAGGGTGGCGCCGTGGCGGGCGCTGAGCCGGCGCAGCGCTATTGCCAGGGGCGCCTCCAGGGCGAACGCCAGGCGCGCGCCGCGGTAGCTCTGGCGCGCGGGACGGGGATGGTCGAGCGGCAGTTCCAGCAGGGGCGGCGCGCCGTCCAGCTGGGCGCGCCAGTAGGCCTGCTGCGCCTGCAGCGGCGCCGCATGCGCGGCATGGCGCTGCCAGCGCGCGTAGTCCGCATATTGCAGCGCGGGCGGCGGCAGCGGGTCGGGCAGGCCGGCGGCGAAGGCGGCGTACAGGGCCGCCAGTTCCCCGCACAGCACGCCCAGCGACCAGCCATCGCTGATGATGTGGTGCTGCACCAGCAGCAGCTCATGCTCGTCGTCCGCGCGGCGCAGCAGCAGGGCGCGCAGCAGCGGCCCGCGCGCCAGGTCGAAGGGGCGGGCGATTTCTTCCCCGTGCAGGGCTGCCGCCGCGGCATCGCGCTGCGGCGCCGGCAGGCGGGAAAGGTCTTCCTGGCGCAGGGGGAAGGCGAACGGCGCGCCCGCCACCTGGTGCGGCACGCCGTCGCTGGCGCCGAAGTGCGTGCGCAGGATGGCGTGGCGCCGCAGCAGGGCGTCGAGCGCCTGGCGCAGGGCATCGGCTTGCAGCGGCCCGCGCAGGCGCCATGCCACGGGCATGTGGTAGGCGGCGCCGGCGGCGGCGTCGAGCTGGTTCAGGAACCACAGGCGCTGCTGCGTGTACGACAGCGCCACCTTGTCGCCATCCGGTGTCGCCTGCGCCGACAGCGGGGGCAGGGCGGCGCCGGCCGGGGCGCCGTCGAGGAGGGCTGCCAGGCCGGCCACCGTGGGCGCGCCGAACAGCTGGCCCAGGGTCAGGGCCGTGCCGCTGGCCTGGCGCAGGCGCGACACGAGCTGGCCGGCCAGCAGCGAGTGGCCGCCCAGCTCGAAGAAGTCGTCGTGCCGGCCCACCTGCTCCAGTCCCAGCAGCTCGCGCCACAGGCGCGCCACGAGCATTTCCTGCAAGCCGACGGGCGCCTCCACCAGCCGTCCGGACAGGGCGGCGCGACCGGGCACGGGCAGGGCGCGGCGGTCCACCTTGCCGTTCGGCGTCATGGGGAACTGGTCCAGCAGCACGAAGGCAGGCGGCACCATGTAGGCCGGCAAGGCCTGCGCCAGCAGCGCGCGCAGGCTGGCGATGAGGGGCGCGCCGTCCGCCTGCGCCAGGTCCGCCGCGTCGGCGCGCACGTAGGCGGCCAGGCGCTTGTCGCCGGGACGGTCTTCGCGGCACACCACGACGGCCTGGCGGCAGGCCGGATGGCTGGCCAGCACGGCTTCGATTTCTCCCAGCTCGATGCGGAAGCCCCGCAGTTTCACCTGGTTGTCGATGCGGCCCAGCATGTCCAGGCGGCCGTCGCGGGTCCAGCGCACCAGGTCGCCCGTGCGGTACAGGCGGCTGCCGGGCGCGCCGGAAAACGGGTCGGCGATGAATTTTTCCGCCGTCAGTTCGGGCCGCGCATGGTAGCCGCTGGCCACGCCCAGGCCGCCGATCAGCAGCTCGCCGGGCACGCCCACGGGCACGGGCTGCAGATGGCGGTCGACCAGGTAGACCTGGGTATTGCTGACGGGCTTGCCGATGGTGATCAGGCCATCGCCGGGCAGCACCCGTTCGCCCGTGGAGTAGATGGTGGTCTCCGTGGGGCCGTACAGGTTCCACAGCTGCGCCACCCTGGCCAGCAGGCCGTCGGCCAGCTCGCGCGTCATCGGCTCGCCGCCGCTGATGATGCGCAGGCCGCCGCGGCCCTGCCAGCCCGCATCGAGCAGCATGCGCCAGGTGGCGGGCGTGGCTTGCACGAGGGTGGCGCCGCAGGCGTCGATCAGCGCGGCCAGGGCCAGGCCATCGGCCGCCGTGGCCGTGTCGGCGATGGCCACCCTGGCGCCCACGGTGAAGGGCAGCAGCAGTTCCAGCACGGCGATGTCGAAGGACAGGGTGGTCACGGCGCAGATGGTGTCGGCAGCCGTCATGCCCGGCTGGTGCAGCATGGCGGCGAAAAAGTTCACCAGCGCGCGGTGCGGCAGGAGCACGCCCTTGGGGCGGCCCGTGGAGCCGGAGGTGTAGATCACGTAGGCGGGCGAGGCGGGATCGACGGTCACGCTGACGGCCGGCGCGTCCGCCGCGCGTTCGGCGATGTCGTCGATGGCGACGAATTCGCGGGCGCCGGCGGGCAGCTGCGCCTGCAGCGCGCGCTCGCCGAGCACCAGGCGCGCGCCCGAATCGTCGAGCATGAAGGCCAGCCGTTCGGCCGGATAGGCGGGATCGAGGGGCACGTAGGCGGCGCCCGCCTTGAGGATGCCCATCAGGCCCGCCACCAGCTGGGGGCCGCGCCGCAGATGCAGTCCCACCAGGTCGCCCGGCTGCACGCCCCGCTCCAGCAGGCGCGCGGCGATGGCGTCGGCGCGGCGCGCCAGCTGGCCGTAGCTCACCTTCTGGCCGCCGTGCTCGATGGCCGTGCGCTGCGGTGTGCGGGCCGCCTGCGCATCGACGAAGTCGTGCGCATTGCGCAGCGCACCGAGGGGCAGGGCGCTGGCGTTCCAGTCGTGCAGCAGCAGTTGCCGCTGCGCGGGCGGCAGCAGGGGCAGGAGCACGAGCGGCCTGGCGGGATCGGCCAGCAGCGAATGCAGCAGCTGCTGCAGGTTGTCCGCCCAGGCGGCGATGCCTTCCCCGTTGAACAGGTCCAGCGCGAAGTCGAGCCGGCCCGCATAGCCGCCGTCGGCGCCATCCTCGAGCACCAGCGCCAGGTCGAAGGGCGTGTCCTGCGCAGGGTGGGCGCCGAAGGCCAGCACGGCCTGGAACAGGGGATGAAAGCTGTCGCTGCGCGGCGGCTGCAGCGTCTCGACCAGCTGCGCCAGGCTGCCGGCGCGGTGGCGCGCCGCTGCCGCCAGGACGGCACCGGCCTGCGCCAGCAGGCTGTGGCCCGTGCTGGCGTCATCGAGGCGCAGGCGCAGCGGGGCGACGGCATCGGGCTGCGCCGTGCCGATGACGAGGTCCTGCTGTCCGCTGAGGCGGGCCAGGAAAGCGGACCACGCCGTCAACAGCACGGCCAGCGGCGCCGCGCCGCAATGCCGGGCCAGCTGGCGCACTTGCATGGCCGTACCAGGGGCGATGGCGAAGGGCACGCTGCCCGTGCGCCAGCTTTGGCGGGCCGGCCGGGATCGTTCGCCGGGCAATTCCAGCAGGGCGGGGGCGCCGTACAGCTGCTGGCGCCAGAAATCGGCCTGCTCCTGTGCCAGCGGGGCGCCTGGGGCAGGACTGGCCGTGGCGTTTGCCAGGCGGCCATGCCGGAGAGTGTGGAAATAGTCTGTCAGAGCCATGGTGTACACCGAAAAGTGAGGCAGTGAGTCAGTCCGGTCCGTGCCAGGCGGGCTGGAACGGGATCGGGGCGGGAAATCAGCGTTGCGAATATAGCATCGTGTTTTTCATTTCCAGGGCATCTTGGTGTTTTCAACTTAATAACAACACTTGGTTTGAATAATGATTTTTTAGCCAATTTTTCGATTATTCGTGCGCACGGGCGGGCGCCATGATCCGCGCTGTCGCGCTAATTGCGGCGCTGCAGAAAAAAGGGGCTTATATCGGAAGATGGATATCGGAAGGGCGGCCTGGATGCACTCTCCTGGTGCAAATGGAGCGCCAGGGAGGGGGTATAAACTGGCCGGCATAGCCGCTGCGGTGCGGGTTTTTGCCAGGGCGGCGGCCGGAAATGAATTGGCCGGCAAGGCATGGATGGGAGAGGAAAGAGGAATGGCGCCGGATACGCCAGCAATACGCCGAAAGGCACCCTGGGCGCAGCTTCGATATTGTTAACTGTTTGTAATTTTTAGTAAATTATAAAAACATGGAAAATATTGATTTGATTCAATAACGCAGGAGAAAAATCAGGAAAACACGTCATATTCATTGATTATTTTGTAATATTAAAAATATGGCATATATGCTACGGCTTCAAGGGCAAAAGCATTATCCGCGCGGATGCGCGGCGGGCCGCTGTCCTGCCTTCGGCCCTGGGACGCCCATAAATGGGGGGATTTCCAGTCGCTGCACGAGTAGAGGGCATACTGATAGTCACAAATTTAATAATTGCTTAAGTATTAAATATCATTTCCATATTTTCACAGAAATTATCATCTTTATCATTGATTTTCGATATAAGGAATTTCCTATATGAGCTTGGCTAAATACGTCCAACATATATAAAAATAAGATAATTTAATGCGTTTCGGTAGAGGCTGGCTATCAAAAGTATGGTATGGCGGCGGCGTGCATATTTATATTGGAAAAGATGGATCGCCTAAATGTCGTGAATTGATGCTTATCTGCCGATAAAAATGCTTTAGGCTTAAATGAAATGGTATGCCTGTGTATATGTGTGAGTTTCTTGCTGTAATGGCGATAATACGCTTCTGACGCGATAAGCTGGCCTGGACGGGGATTATGCACGGGGTGGTGGCCGGTATTATCTGGCGTAGGGGAAAGGGTGGTGACTATCAATAAGAAAGTTACTTGGAGAAAACCTCGATAGCTGCAAAGAACGCTGTTGTGGGAAAAAAACGGGTAGAGTAGCGTCGCTTCCAGGGTGGCGCATTGTGGCCTGCTGGGGTATTCTTGCGTACAAAGATGATAATAAATGTATTTTTGCGGAAACAATCGAACGAGGTAGGCATGCATATTCACCGTCGCAACAACGTCCGTGTCGCTGGAGAGGGGCCGGCAACCCTCGTATTTGCCCACGGTTTCGGTTGCGACCAGACGATGTGGCGCTATCTGGAACCGCAGTTCCGCCAGCATTACCGGACCGTGCTGTTCGACCTGGTGGGCAGCGGCCGCTCGGATCTGGACGCCTACGATATGCGCCGCTACGCGACGCTCGACGGCTATGCCGACGACCTGCGGGAAGTGGTCGATTCCGTGCCGGGCGCCGGCGACGGCCCCGTGATCTGCATCAGCCATTCCGTCAGCGCCATGAGCACCTTGCTGGCCACCATCGCCGCACCGGGCCTGTTCGCCGCGCAGGTCATGCTGGCGCCATCGCCCTGTTATATAGACGAGCCGGCCACCGGCTACCGGGGCGGCTTTACGCGCGCGGACATCGACGATCTGCTGCGCGCCATGGACAGCAATTACCTGGGCTGGTCCGGCACCATGGCGCCGGCCATCATGGGTGCGCCCGGGCAGCCGGCGCTGGGCGAGGACCTGGCGCGCAGCTTTTGCCGCACCGACCCGGCCATCGCCCGGCACTTCGCGCAAGCCACCTTCTTGTCCGATCACCGCGCCATCCTGCCGCGCAACACGACGCCGGCGCTGATCGTGCAATGCAGCGACGACTTCATCGCGCCCGTCCCGGTGGGCGCCTACCTGCGCGAGATGCTGCCGCGCAGCAGCCTGCAAGTGGTGGAAAACCTCGGCCATTGCCCGCACATGAGCGCGCCCGACGCCAGCTACCGCGCCATCCGCGGCTTTCTCGACGGCCTGCGCCTGTGATGCGCGACGCCATGGCTTCCCTGCCTGACGCCAATACCCTGTTCCAGCACGCGGCGTGCGGGCTGCTGCTGTGCGCCAGCGACGGCACCATTCTCCAGGCGAATGCCACGTTTTGCGGCTGGCTGGGCTATGGCGCGGGCGAATTGATCGGGCACAAGAAGCTGCAGGATTTGCTGACCATCGGCGGGCGCGTGTTCCACCAGACCCATTGGCTGCCGCTGATGCAGGTGCAGGGCAGCGTGTCGGAAGTGCTGCTCGACATGCGCCAGCGCCAGGGACAGTCCGTGCCCATGCTGTTCAACGCCGTGCGGCGCGTGCACGACGGCGTGCGCTATGACGAGATCGCCGTCTTTGTCGCCAGCGACCGGCGCAAGTACGAACAGCAGCTGCAGCTGGCGCGCCGGGAAGCTGGCGTGCTCAACGACCAGCTGGCGGCGGCCGACCGGCGCAAGGACGAGTTCCTCGCCACCCTGGCGCACGAACTGCGCAACCCGCTGGCGCCCATGCGCAACGTGCTGGAAGTGCTGCGCCTGGCGCAGCTGGAGGACCCGCAGCTGTGCTGGGCCCGCGACGTGCTGGGGCGGCAGGTGGGCCACATGACGCACCTCGTCGACGACCTGATGGAAGTGTCGCGCATCACGCGGGGCCGCCTGGAATTGCGCCGCGCCAGCGTGGAACTGGCGCCCGTCGTGGAGGCGGCGCTGCACAGCGTGGCCAGCCTGGCGGCCCAGTGCGGCCACCAGGTGCACGTGGAGCAGTGGCCGCAAGCCATCTGGCTCGATGCGGATGCCACGCGCCTGGGACAGATGATCGCCAACCTGCTGACGAACGCCGTCAAGTACACGCCCGCCAACGGCAGCATCTGGCTGGCCGTGGCATGCGCGCCCGGCGAGGTGCGGCTCACCGTGCGCGACTCGGGCATCGGCATCGCGCCGGAACACCTCGACACCGTCTTCGACCTGTTTTCCCAGCTGGAACCGGCCCTGTCGCGCGCCCAGGGCGGCCTGGGCATCGGCCTGTCCCTCGTGCGGGGGCTGGCCGAATTGCATGGCGGAACCGTCAGCGCCCACAGCGGCGGCGTGGGGCAGGGCAGCACCTTCGAGCTGCGTTTGCCGCTGCCCGCCGTGCCGCTGGAGCCTGCCGTGGCCCCGGACCGCCGTCTGCTGGCCGGCACGCGCGAAGGCAAGGTACTCGTCATCGACGACAGCGCCGACGCGGCCGAAAGCCTGGCGCTGGCGCTCGACATCCTCGGCTACGAGGTGCGCACGGCCTACGACGGCGCGGCCGGCGTGGCGGCAGCGCAAACCTTCCTGCCGCAAGTCATCCTGCTCGACATCGGCTTGCCGCACATGAATGGCTACGACGTGGCGCGCCAGCTGCGCCGCGAACCGTGCGGCAAGGATGCCATCCTCGTGGCCGTCACGGGCTGGGGCCAGGACAAGGACCGCAAGATGGCGTCCGATGCAGGCTTTGATCTGCATTTGACCAAGCCCGTGGATTTTTATGAGCTCGATGCAGTGCTGCAAAAGATGCTGCAGGCGCAGTGAGCAGGAACCGATGATGGATAAAGGAAAAAACATGACGGAATTGAATGCCGCGCCAGCCGATGCCCGGCGGCCTGTCTGGATCGCCGTGATGGCGGGCTGGCTGCTCCAGCTTGTGCTCAAGGCGCTGCTCCCCTTGGTCCTCCAGGCCGCCAGCGCCCCGCACTGGTATGCCGCCCAGGCCGCTATTTTCATAGGCTCTGCCATTGCGGGTGCCCTGGCCGCCAGGCTGGCGCCGGGCAGGCCGCTGGCGGTGGCCGCCGCGCTCGTCATCCTGAGCCTGTTATCGGCCGGCTTCGAGCAATTTCCCCCGTCCATGTCTGCCATGGTGGCGCTCGTCTGGCTGGGCGGGCCATGCCTGGGGCTGATCGCAGGCGTGCTGCTGGCGCGACCATTGGCCCGGAACGCGAACTGAAACAAGGCCGAGGGCGGCAGGGCCGTTCCGCCCTGCATGATGGCAGGCATGGCACAACTGAAGGAACTTGATGTGGACGTGCCGCTCTTTGATACGACGGCCATCCATTGCGCGGCGGCGGTGGCGTTCGCCGTCGAAGATTAAGCGCGGCACAGGAGCGGCCGCCTGAACAGGCTGCCGCTCGCCTGGAACATCAGGCGGGCTGCGCGCCGCCCAGGTTGCGGCTGCGGTTTTCCACCAGCACGGAAATGCCGAGCACGACGATGCCGCCGCAGGCCAGCATGGCGCCCACCCAGCCCGTCGAGCGCAAGCCCATGCCCATGGCGATGGCGATGCCGCCGGCCCAGGCACCCAGGGCGTTGGCGATGTTGAAGGCGGAGTGGTTGAGGGCAGCGGCCACGGTTTGCGCGTCGCCGGCCACGTCCATCAGGCGCGTCTGCACGGCGGGAGCGACGGCGATGCCGGCGCCGATGGCGAACAGGTTGATGGCCGTCAGCCAGACATTGCTGCTCGTGTAAGTAAATGCAGCCAGGGCGGCCACGTTCCACAGCAGCACGCCGAAGATGGTCCACAGGCGCGAACGGTCGGCCAGCCAGCCGCCGATCAAGTTACCTACCGTCATGCCGATGCCGATGATGGCCAGCAGGATGGAAATGACGAGGGGCGACACTTTCGTGATTTCCAGCAAGGTTGGCGTAATGAAGGTGTAGACGGCGAACATGCCGCCGAAGCCGATGGCCACCATCAGCAGGGTCAGCCACACTTGCAGGCGGCGGAACACGCCCAGTTCGCGGCGCGGGCTGGAATCGCCGGCGGCCACCATGGGCACGAAGATGCGCACCATCAGCATGGTCAGCAAGCCCAGCGCGGCGACGAGCAGGAAGGCCGAGCGCCAGCCCAGGGTCTGGCCGATGTAGGTGGCCAGCGGCACGCCGAAGATATTCGCCACCGTCAAGCCCATCAGGACGCGGGCCACGGCCTGGCCGCGCCGGTCCGGCTCGGCCAGGGCGGCCGCCACCAGGGCCGCCACGCCGAAGTAGGCGCCGTGCGGGATGCCGGCCACGAAGCGGGCCACCACCAGCAAGCCATAGTTGGGGGCGATGGCGCTGAGCAAGTTGCCGCCCGCGAACATCAGCATCAGGCAGATCAGCATCAGGCGGCGCGGCATGCGCGCCAGGAAGATGGTGATCAGGGGCGCGCCGATGACCACGCCCAGCGCGTAGGCGCTGATCATGTGGCTCATCTGCGGCAAGGTCGTGCCCAGGTCGTCGGCGACGACGGGCAGGATGCTCATGGAGGCGAATTCGCCCGTGCCGATGGCGAGGCCGCCGATGGCCAGGGCCAGGTCGGCGTATCCAGCGCCAAAAGGCGCGGTGACGCGCGGAATCAGGGGTTCTACGGATGATGCGTGCATGTTCTTATTGGCTGGGTAAGGGTGAAACCGGGTGAAGTTGCGTGCTGTGGCTCAGCCGCAGGGGTGGCAAAGCGCCACCGGATGCGAAGTGAAGAAAGGCAAGGAGGTGACAGCCGCCCGGCATTTCGGGCTGGAAAAGCTGCCCACAGACAATATTGTAAAAGATTCGGGCAAGCTCTGCCGGGCGGCGGGCAAAATATGCTGCACTGCACACGACAGCGTCTGCTCTTGTTGTTAACGATAACACGGAATGTGCCGATTTCCGCCACAGGGCAAGCGAAGAAAACGCGGCTGTGGCGGAAATGGTCTTGCCGCTGTCTTAAGGGGCCAGGGTTTGCTGCAGCGCTTCCAGTCCCGCCACGTAAATGCCGTGGAACAGTTCGGTGACTTCCTGCTCGCTCACGCCCACGGGCGTGAAGCGGCCCGACCACGTGACCCGGGCGCCGTCGCTGCCGGCGATCGCACTGACTTGCAAGGTCGACAAGTAATCGGTGGCGGGAAACGGCGCCTGCAGGATGGAATAGCTGTAGCTGCGGGCCGCGTTGTCGTACGCTTCCAGCTGCTCGACGATGACCTCGCCGGCCGGGTTGGCCAGGTGGCGGATGCGGCCCCCTGCGCTCAAGGTGCTGCTGGGAATATAGGGCAGCCAGTCGGGCAGGGCATTGAAGCCGCCGATCAGTTGCCACACTTGCGCCGGCGTGGCGGCGATGTCGATGGAGGTGGTGGTGTGTGCCATGTGCATTCCTTGTCTGGTAGTCTATTAATCAGTTGCTGCCGGCTGGCAGCGGGGCGGACGGCGAAACCAGCTGTTCGGCGCGCATCTCTTGCCAGAAGGCGGCTGGGATGACGGCGTGCAATGCCTGCTGGTCTTCGGCCAGGCGTTCCGGACGGCTGGCGCCAGGGATCACGGCGGCGACAGCGGGATTGGCCAGCGAGAATTGCAGGGCGGCCGCCTTGACGCTGACGCCGTGGCGCGCGGCGATGGCCTTGATGCGTTCCACTTTGGCAATAATCTCGGGCGAAGCTTTCTGGTACTCGAAATGCGTGCCGCCGGCCAGGATGCCCGAGCTGTAGGGACCGCCGACGACGATGTCGACATCTTGTGCCGCGGCGGCCGGCATCAGGCGCTGCAGGGCCCGTTCGTGGTCGAGCAGGGTGTAGCGGCCGGCCAGCAAAAAGGCGTCCGGCTGCGCTTCGGCCAGGTCCAGGGTCAGTTCCAGCGGTTCCACCTTGTTTACGCCCACGCCCCAGGCCTTGATGACGCCTTCTTCGCGCAAGCGGGTCAGCACGCGGAAGGCGCCCGTGCGGGCAATCTCGAATTGCGCCAGCCAGTTGTCGCCATGAAAATCCTGGGCGATGTCGTGGACCCAGACGATGTCGAGGCGGTCCGTGTCGAGGCGCTTCAGGCTGTTGTCGATCGAGCGCAGGGTGGCGTCGGCCGAGTAATCATCGACGATCCTGTTCTTGCGGCCGAATTCGAACAAGCCCCCTTTTTCGCCTAGTGCGCGGGCGGCGGGGTCTTCCAGTTCGTCGAGGATGAGGCGCCCCACCTTGGTGCTGAGCACGTAATCGTCGCGGCGACGCTGTTTCAGGGCGGCGCCCAGACGCAGTTCGGCCAGGCCGGCGCCGTAGAACGGGGCCGTATCGAAATAGCGGATCCCCGAGTCCCACGCCGCGTCGACGGTGGCCAGCGCTTCTTCTTCGGGAATGTTGCGGAACATATTGCCCAGCGGCGCCGTGCCGAAACCCAGTTTGCCTGTCAGTAAGTGTTTGATCGTCATGGTGTTTTCCTTCAATGAGTGAGTCAGTGGAGACAGAATAGCTGGACAAGTTAAGCCTGTCCAAGACATAATTGGCGCAACTTGAGTCCTGAAAGGTCTGACATGCTGGACATGCGCCAATTGCAATACTTCATCGCCGTCGCCGAAGAAGAACACGTGGGACGGGCCGCCGAGCGCCTGCATATTTCCCAGTCGCCGCTGAGCCGGCAGATCGCCCAGCTCGAAGACAAGCTGGGCCTGACCCTGTTCGAACGCAGCGCCCAGCGCATCCGCCTCACGCGCGACGGCCATACCTTCCTGGCCGAAGCGCGCGCCTTCATGACCCACGGCAACCGCCTGGAAGCGCTGGCCAGGCGCCTGGGGCGGGGCGACGAAGGGGGGCTGTGCATCGGTTACATCGAAAACGCCATGCATGCGGGCGTGCTGCCCGATGGCTTGCGCACCTTGCGCGCCACGCGGCCGCAGGTGCACGTGGCCCTGTACAACCTGCATTCGGCGGAACAGATCGAAGGCTTGCGCCAGCGCAGCCTCGACATTGCCCTGCTGTGCGAACCGCCGCTGCCGAACGACCCCGACCTCGACAGTGCGCAGGTGCTGAGCGACCCCATGCTGCTGGCCTTGCCGGAGACCCACCCGCTGGCGGCCAAGGCGGAACTGACGCCGGAGGACCTGGCGGGCCAGGAATGGATCGCCGTGCTGCACAAGGAAAGCGTGCTGAAGCACGATAACTTTATCGCCGCCTGCGCGCGCGCCGGTTTTACGCCCGATATCCGCCTGGAAGCGACGGAGCCGCTGACGGCGCTGGGCCTCGTGGCGGCCGGTCTCGGCATGGCCATGATCCAGCACAGCCTGCGCCAGCACGCACCGGCGGGCGTCGTCGTGCGCGCATTGCCGTGGTTCAGCTACCGTACGCCCCTGTGGCTGGCCTGGCACAAGGTGAATTTGCGCCCGCTGGTGGGAATTTTCCGCGCCACCCTGCTGGAGCAGGCGGGCGTGGCCCCTTAAATCCGCTTGCCGTGTTTCAGGTGCAGGGGCAGCCACCACCACATGCAGGCGATGAGCACGCCCATCAGCGTGCAGGCGGCGATGCCGGCGACGTGGCCGAAGACTTCCGACATCACCAGGTTGGTGCCGAGGATGAAGGCCAGCGCCAGCGACAGGGCGCCCGCCATCATGATGCGGTCCGCCACGCGCTTGAAACGTTCGCGGTCTTGCAGGGGGCGCATCACGCGGTGCTGGATGGCAGGCGCGCTGAGCAGCACCAGGCTGGTCATGGACAGGAAGAACGTGGCGAGGAAGACGATCTTTTCCGCCTGCACGATCTTCGCGAAGCCGCCGTTGAAGGGCAGGATGATGAGGAAGGCCGTCAGCATCTGCGCGCCGGGCAGCAGGATGCGCAGTTCGCTGAGCAGGTCGGACAGGTCGCCTTCGTCGCCGGACTGGTCATCGTCTTCCCGTGGTTGAGCGTGCGGCATGGCGGCGGTCCTTTTCGTGGTCAAGGTGTCCAGTCTACGCGGGGGCGCGGTGCCTGACTGTGGGCGGGCGCACCCTCAGAAGCATTGCGCGAAGCGGCGCGGCTGGCGCCGGGCGAAGTCGCGCAGGCGCCACAGCGGCGTCGAGACGATGGCGGTGGCGCTGTAGCTGGCGTCGTGGCCGCACTGGCCGCAGGTGTGGCGGCGGTGCGGCGCCAGCGCGAAGTCGCCCAGGTCCAGGTGCGGATGGCCGCAGCGGGCGCAGTCGCTGCAGCCCAGCGGCACGCCGGCCCGCAGGGCGGCCAGCCACGCCTGCGCGGCCGGCGGCGTGATATTCAGTTGCACGACGTCGGGGGCAAACAGGCCGGGCAGGGCGCGGCAGTCGATGGCCAGCACCGGCACGTCGCGGGCCAGCAGGGCGCCGCCGTCATCGGCCCTGGCGCGCAGCTGCAGCAAGCCATCCGCGCCCGCGCGCAGGCAGATGTCGTGATGGCGCGCGGGATCGAACCGTTCCGGGTACAGCACATAGCCCATGGGGCTGGCGTGCAGGCGGCAGCGCAGCTGGCCGGACGCCTGCCGGGCGGCCACGTCGGCCTGCGTGCCCCAGTAGCACTGGTGCGTGCGGCACCAGTGGCGGGCCGCGCCGTTGCGGAACTTGCCGGCGGGATGCACATCGCACGCGACGATGGCGTCCATGCCCGCGCCCGCGCGAAAGTGGCCCGTGATGTGCTCCGTGGTCGCGGCAAGGTGGCCCGTGCTTGCCTGCAGGGGCCAGCACATGCCGGGCAGGGTCAGCGGCGCGGCCAGGCCAGCCTCCGCGCGGCTACCGCCTTGCCAGCCGTCATCGGCCCAAAGCACTTGGCGCAAAGAACAAGCCCGCCGTCACGGGCGGGCCTGGCAGTGTCCTGCATGCGGGGCATGGCAGCGACTTATTCTTCCGTATCGGCCAGGGTGACGATGGCGCGCGCCCATTTCGCGTACTTCAGGTTGGCCAGGTCACGCACGGTCTTGACGTTGAATGCCTGCTTGAGCAGCTCGGCGTCCTTCTCGCTCACGCCTTGCAGCGCATCGACGGGGGCATCGGCGATTTCCTTGAACGTCTTTTTTTCGTAGGCCTTGTCTACCGCTTTATTGATGTTCATATCTTGATACTCCTCAGTAAGTGGGAAAATTTATTCTACACGGTTTTGTTTTTGCTCAATTTACGCTTGCATGTTGTGCCGAAGTAAATATGATGGAGGTGGGCGCAGCTGCAGCCGAGCCCGTATTTCCATGGCCTGTTAAATTGCAATCATGGCATTTTTATTATTCATAGTATAATTGTTGCGCATGTCGGAGATGACACTCCGACCTTACCGGACGCCGCAGTGACGCGGCCCTAATCGATAGCGTTCAGGAGATTACGATGAGTTTGCTAGACCAACTTGCAGGACAGGCGATGAGCGCTTTGGGCAACAAGGGTGCCGATGGGGAAGCCCAGTCGGGGCTGATGGCCAGCGTGATGGAGCTGGTCAACCAGCATGGCGGCTTGCCCGGCCTGCTGCAAAAATTCCAGGAAAGCGGCCTGGGCGACCAGGTGGCCAGCTGGATCGGCACCGGCGCCAATGCGCCCGTGTCCGGCGAACAGATCAAGGATGCCCTGGGCACCGACACCATCACCCAGATCGCCGAAAAGGCGGGCGTCGCGCCGGACGCCGCATCGGGCGGCCTGGCGGCCCTGTTGCCGCAGCTGATCGACAAGCTGACGCCGAACGGTCAGGTGCCGGAAGGCAATGACCTCGTCAGCCAGGGCTTGAATATGCTCAAGGGTAAGTTTTTCGGTTGATACAAGCGATGCCCTGACAAAAAACCTCGCAGCGATGCGAGGTTTTTTTATGTGCAAGGTTTCCGGGTGCTCAGTGTGGACGTCTGAACAACGCCTGTGGCCAGGCGCCGCCCCGACGACAGTACGCGAGCATGGCGAAGGACAAGAGTGCTCCCGGCAACAACGCCACGGGCGTTTTCAGGCGGCGGCCATCATGCCGAAACGTTGTGGCTCGGCAGTCAGCCGCGCCGTGCTGCCCTCGACCAGATACGAGCAATACCGTCTCCGCTCGGCGCTGCCGCCGCGCCGGTCCATCAATTCTCCCAGCATGGCGACGGCATCGGCGGCCATTTTTTGCACGGGCTGGCGCAGGGTGGTGATGTCGTAGCTGAGCCAGCCGGACGCTTCCAGCGCGTCGAAGCCGGCCACGGACATCTGCAGCGGCACCTGGATGCCCATCTGGTGGCGCGCCGTGTCCAGGCAGCCGATGGCCATGATGTCGTTGCCGCAGATGACGGCGTCGGGCACGCGGCCCAGGCGGTCGATGACCTTGCGCAAGCCCAGTCCGCCGCTGGCGTAATCATAGTTGCCGCTGACGACGATGGGCGCGGGCAAGCCCAGGACCAGCAGGCGGTCCAGCACGCCAGCCTTGCGTTCCTGCGCCACGGCCGAATCGCCGGGGCCGTCGATGATGGCGAACTGGCGGTGGCCCGCCTCGGCCAGGCGCGACACGAGCAGGCGCGCCGCTTCCGCCTGGTCGCACAGCACGGCGTGCACGGCGTGCTCGCGGGGGCTGCGGTTGAACAGCACCAGCGGTACCGCGCGCTTGCCGAACTCGGCCATCTGCTCGTCGGACAGGGCGGCGGCGACGATGGCGCCATCGACCTGGTATTGCCACACATCGCTGAGCACCCTGCCGATATCGGCTTCGCGCTCCAGGGTGAACAGCAGCAAACGCTTGCCCAGGCGGGCGATTTGCTGGCTCAGGTCGGACAGCACTTGCGGGTAGTACAGATTGGCCAGATTGGAAATGATGACGGCCACCAGGTTCGAGCGGCGCGTGATGAGGCTGCGCGCGGCCGCGTTGGGGATGTAATCGAGGGTGATGGCCGCCTGCATGACCTTGGCGTGCGTCGCTTGCGAGATGCTGGCGCCCGGCTTGAAGCAGCGCGACACGGCCGATTGCGAGACGCCGGCCAGCAGGGCCACGTCATACGAGGTGACGCGGCGGGCGGCGCCGGGCAGGATGCAGGGGGTGGTGCTGGAGTTCCGGACGGCAGTATTCTTTTTTCGCATATTGGTCTGGCAAGCAACCTGTCTCAAAGTATTCCTGCAGGCCCGGCCGCTTGTGGCGGCCCGGGCGGGAAGAATGAGCATAGCGAAAATATTTCTACGTGGCAAGAGTGCATGCTTGTTCACGTTTATTATTTTTGTTGCAAAAGAATAGGATGCGCTGGCAGGCGGCGTGCGGGTCCGTCGCGGCGGGCCGCGCGCGCCTCAGTCGGGGCTGTCGCAGGGGCCGCTGCCATAGGGGCTGATGCGTCCCGGCGGCGGCACGCGGCGCGCGCTGAAGTCGCTGGCCAGGGTGGCCAGCGGCAGCTCGGCCGTGGTGCTCGCTTCCGTGCCGCTCACCGTGCCCCGCACGGTCAGCGCCAGTTGCACCCAGGAACCGTAGTTGCGGGGATAGCTGACGGTGACGGTGGCCATGCCCAGCGCATCGCTGGGGCCGCTGGCGCTGACGGTGAGGGGGATGCCCGGGTCCAGCACGCCATTGCCGTTGCGGTCATATGCGGCGTCGTAGATGCCGTTGCGCAGCACGTCCTCGTTGGGACAGCTGTAGTGGGGCAGGGCCAGGCGCCACACGCCCGTGTCGGGAAATTCCGGCTTGTCCGCCTCCCACACATAATAGCCCTTGGCATACCGGCTGGGCCAGGCGGCGGCCGTGATGGCGACGCCGGGCACGGCGTTGCCGGCGCTGTCGGAAACGAAGACGGCAAACTCCTTCTGCAGCACGCTGGCCGAATACTCGCGCACCTGGTTGCCCGTGCCCAGCTTGATCGACAGGGCCTGGCGCGCCACCGTCAGGCTGACCTGTCCGCTTGCCGCCGCCTGCGCGGCACCGTCGATGCGGGCCTGGATCAGCACGCCGTCGCGGCCGCTGTCGGCCGGTCCCGCCACGTAGATGGCCCGCGCCAGCCCGTCGCTGCCCGTGTAGACGCGGCCCGCCTGCCGCAGGAAACCGCCGCTGGGGTCGCTCACGATGGTAAACACGACGGGAGCATTCTTGACGAGGTTGTTCGCCGCGCCATCGCGCACGACGGCGCTGATGACGCTGGCCTGCTCGCCCGACGCGGCCGTGCTGGCGCGCAGGACGGCCGGTTCGGCCTGCACGGCCAGCGTGCTGGCGCCGCTCAGGGGCGCGACGAATTCCAGCCGCGTCTGCGCCGTGGGGCCGCCCGCTACGGCGGCCGTGACGGTGGCCACGCCCGCATGCGCCGACTGGAGATAGCTGCGCGGCAAATTGCCATTGTTAAAGGTCAAGCTGGGCGGCAGCGCCTGGCTGCAGCCGCTGTCGCCGAACAGGCTGCCGCGCGAAGTGGCCAGGCTGGCGCTGCCGGACTGCGTCACGCCCGCTTTGTCGTAGCGCACGTCGATGGCCTGGCAGGCGAAGGTGGGAATTTCCGGCAGCACGTCCGCGCCGCTGGCGTCCTGGCTGATGGCCGGACTCAGGCGCAGGTCGCTGCCGGCCACGGCATAGGCTTGCGCGGCGCTGGCGCCCAGCGCGCCGGCGGACACGGCATCCTTGCCCAGGCTGCCCGCCGTGAGGCGCAGCAGCAGCTGGCCTTGCGCATTGCTGACGGCCGCGCCGCCATCCTTCACGCGCAGGCTGTTGCCGGCGCCCGTGCCGTAGCTGACGGCGGCGCCAGCCACGGGCCGGCGCGCCGAGTCGCGCACGGTGACGGTGAAGTCCGCGCCCTGGCCCAGCAGCAAGGCCGATGGCCCCAGCAGTTCCACCGTGCTGCCCGTCACGGCCACCGTGCCGCTGCCGCTGCGCGCACCCACCGTGGCCGTCACCGTGATGGAGCGGTTGCCGTTGGCCCCGCCCGTGCCCAGCAGGGCGCGTGCCTGGCCATTCTTGTCCGTCACGCTGTCGACGCTGCCGAGGATGCCCGAATCGGCGGCAAAGGAAATCTTTGCGTTCGGCAAGGCCAGGTTGGCGCCATCCTTGACCAGGGCCGTGACGGCCACCTCGCCGCCGGGCAGGCCCGCCGAGGCCAGTTCCGTGCTGGAAAACACCAGCTTGACGTCGGCGGCCAGGCTGGCCGGCTCGGGCGGCGTGACGGGGGGAATCACGGGCGGCGTCACGGGCGGCGTCACGGGCGGCACGACGGGATCGGGCAGGGTGCCGCCGCAGTCGGCCGTCCCATGCAGGGTGCAGCCGCCGGACGCCTGCGTCCCGGCGCTGCCTGCGCCGCCGCAGCCGGCCAGGCAGGCGAAGAGGGCGGCGCACAGCGATGCCGGCAGGTGGTGCAGGGGGCGGGCGTGGCGCAGGCGGACGAAGGGCACGATGGGTCTCCGGGAGCTTGCCGAATTGCTCGGCGTCAATTTCTAAAGAGTAGCTTTTGCACGCGGCAGCTACTTGATGCAAAGCAAGCTTGTTGTCCGGGCCGTGCCGGAAGTATTTTTCTGGTGCAATGACGCCCGTTCTGATAAGATAACGCCCCTTTATTCAGGGAAGGGTCGACATGGCCAATGCTTGCGGCGTCGATTTCGGCACGTCAAATTCCACGGTAGGCTGGGCGCGTCCCGGGCAGAGCACCATGCTCGGCCTGGAAGATGGCAAGACCACCTTGCCATCCGTCGTCTTCTTCAATGCGGAAGACGAGGAAGTCAGTTTTGGCCGCGCGGCGCTGGCCGGCTATCTGGCCGGCTACGAGGGGCGCCTCATGCGCTCGCTCAAGAGCTTGCTGGGCACCAGTCTCATCGATGGCCAGACGGAAGTGGGCGGCCGCGCGCTGCCGTTCCGCCTGCTGCTGTCGCAGTTCATCGGCGAAGTGAAACGCCGCGCCGAGCAGTCCGCCGGGCGCGAGTTCACGTCGGCCGTGTTCGGCCGTCCCGTCTTCTTTATCGACGACAATGCGCAGGCCGACCAGCTGGCGCAGGATACCCTGGCCGAAGTGGCCCGCTCCGTCGGCTTCAAGGACGTGGCCTTCCAGTTCGAACCCATCGCCGCCGCATTCGACTACGAGTCGCAGATCGACAAGGAAGAACTGGTGCTGATCGCCGACATCGGCGGCGGCACGTCCGACTTTTCGCTGGTGCGCCTGTCGCCCGAACGGGCGAAGAAGACCGAGCGGCGCGACGACATCCTCGCCACCGGCGGCGTGCACATCGGCGGCACGGACTTCGATAAATACCTGAGCCTGTCTTCCGTCATGCCCTTGCTCGGCTATGGCAGCCGCCTGCACAACAATAGCGAAGTGCCCTCCAGCTATTATTTCAACCTGGCTACGTGGCACACCATCAACCTGGCGTACACGAAGAAGATCTGGGTGCAGCTGGCCGACGTGTGCCGCGATGCGCGCGAGCAAGACAAGATGGGGCGCCTGCAAAAGCTCATCGACGAGCGCGCCGGACACTGGCTGGCCATGAAGGTGGAAGAGGGCAAGATCGCCCTGTCCGATGCGGCCGAAGTGCAGCTGGAGCTGGACCGCTTGTCGCCTGCGCAAAGCCTGCTGCTGAAACGCGGGCAATTCGACGAGGCCATCGGCCACCTGTGCGGTTCCGTGGAAGAGACCGTGCTGCGCCTGCTGCGCGACGCGGGCGTGACGCCGGAAGCCGTCGATACCGTCTTCTTCACGGGCGGTTCCAGCGGCGTGCGCCTGCTGCGCGAAAAGATCGCGGCCCTGGTGCCGGCGGCGCGCAAGGTCGAAGGCGATTTGTTCGGCAGCATCGGCGCGGGACTGGCGCTCGATGCCGTGCGCAAGTTCGGCTGATAAAATGTGCATGGCGGCGTTGCCGCGCCTTGCCGTACTAGTGTACTGTCTTCGACGCGGCGCCTTGCCCTGCGCATTTTATCGATACACCCACTGTTGCACCCACGAAAGAACGCCCCATGCATGTGTTTGACAAACCGATCGTCATGATCGACTTCGAGACGACCGGCCTGTCACCCGACATGGGCGACCGCATCACGGAAGTGGCCGCCCTGCGCATCGAGGGCGGGCAGATCACGGACCGTTACGTGACCCTGATCAACTGCAATGCGCGCATTCCCTCCTTCATCACGGGCTTGACGGGCATCACGCAGGCCATGGTGGACCATGCCCCGCCCGTGGCGGAAGTGGTGCCGCAGCTGCTGGATTTTATTGGCAGCGATGCCCTGTCGGCGCACAACGCCAGCTTCGATGAAAAATTCCTGCGCGCGGAAAGCGCCCGCCTGAACCTGGCGCCCGCGCACGAGGCGCTCGTGTGTTCATTGAAACTGTCGCGCCGCGTGTTTCCCGGCCTGTCCAGCTACAAGCTGGGCCTGCTGTCGAGCCAGCTGGGCATCGCCTTCAAGAGCGCCGCCCACAGGGCCGAGTCCGATGCGGAGGTGGCGGCGCAGGTGCTGATCCATATCGGCCGCCATTTGCGCAGCAACTACGGCATCGCCGACGTCGATGCGGGGCTGCTCGTGGCCCTGAACAAGCTGGCGGCAGCGAAGGTGCCGCAATTCCTGCACAAGCACCCGTCGCGCCGCTAGCCGCCGCTCTCTCTTGCCGCGCGCCAATTCTGGCGCGCACGCTCCCGTTTCCCCTTGAAGCGAACTCATCAAAGCGATGTAATTTTGTTATTTCCTTTGAGTTCGCTCAAGTCCTCCGCGCCCAGCGAATTTAAAATTTAAGCAACACACGATTTCGCCGCCCTGGGCCGCCGTTTTGCGCGCGCCGCCGGCAAGCGCAATGTGGATGGGGGCGCACATGGACAAGCACCATACTGCCAGAGACAGCCATCAGGCGTACATCTGGTTCCGCACGGCTGCCGAACAGGGCAATCCTTATGCCCAGTTCAATCTGGGGCTGATGTACAAGAAGGGCGAAGGCGTGGCGCACGACGATGCGCGGGCCTTCGTCTGGCTGCGCCTGGCGGCGCTGCAGGGGCTGGCCTTTGCGCAAAACCACCTGGGCGCCCTGTATTACCATGGCCGCGGCGTGGCGCAGAGCGACGAGGAGGCCGTGCTGTGGTTCCGCCGCGCGGCCGCGCAGGGCGATGCGTCGGCCCAGCAGAACCTGGGCCAGATGTACCGAAAGGGGCGCGGCGTGCTGCAAAGCGACGAGCTGGCGCTGGCCTGGTTCTACCGCGCCTCCGAGCAGGGCGTGGCCAGCGCGCAGTCGCTGCTGGGCGAAGCGTATGCGCAGGGGCTGGGGGCGAAGAAGAACGATGCGCTGGCCCTGGCCTGGTTCCGCAAGGCCGCCCTGCAGGGCGATGCGCAGGCGCAGCTGAATCTGGGCCTCGTCTACAAGCGGGGCCAGGGCGTGGCGCAAAGCGATACGCAGGCGCTGGCCTGGTTTCGCCAGGCGGCCGCCCAGGGCCTGGCCGTGGCGCAGCGGCAACTGGGCGTGGCGTACGCGGAAGGCCTGGGCGTGGCGCCCGACCAGCTGCGTGCCTACGCCTGGCTGCAGCGTGCGGCCGAGCAGGACGATGCCGATGCCCAGTTCAACCTGGGCGTGATGCTGGCGCGCGGCCAGGGCGTGGACAAGGACGAGGCGCGCGCCGTCGCCTGGTACCGCCGCGCCGCCCTGCAGGGCCACTGCATGGCGCAATACAACCTGGGCGGCATGTACGCGGGCGGGCGCGGCGTCGCCCGCGACCTGCGCCAGGCCCTCGACTGGTACGCCAGGGCGGCGGCCCAGGGGGCCTCGAATGCCCAGTTCAACCTGGGCGTGATGTATGCCAATGGCCATGGCGTGGCCCGCGACGAAGTGTGCGCCGTGCGCTGGTACCGCACGGCCGCCGAGCAGGGCGATGCCAGCGCGCAAAATAACCTGGGCGTCATGTATGCGAACGGCCATGGCGTGCCGCAGGACGATGGCCTGGCCGTGCACTGGTATGCGCGCGCCGCCGAGCAGGGCCATGCGCTGGCCCAGTACAACCTGGGCGGCATGTACAACGGCGGACGCGGCGTGGACAAGGACCCCGTGCGCGCCTACATGTGGCTGGCGCTGGCGGCCGACGGCGGCGATGGCACGGCGGCCGGCGCGCGGGAATCCACGGCCGGCAAGCTGGCGCCGGCACAATTGCGGGAGGCCCGGGAATTGACGCGGCAGTGGCGCCTGGCCCATGCGCAGGCCGTGCCGCCCGACCCGCCCCCGCCCGCCTGAGGCGCATGCGCCGTGACAGCGGACCGCATGCGATAATTGCCGCTCTGCATGCGGTTCGATCCCGCATGCGTTTTCAGGCGGCACAGCGAAAGGACGGCGATGGTAAGGCAGGCAGGCGACGATGCATCCGAACAAAAGGTCATAGACGACATCGCCACCTATGGCTGGCATTGCGTGCATATCGGCGGCGATGAAGAAGGGCCGGGCTACACCTTCACGATAGGCGCTTTCCACAGCTTCGGCTTGCCCGAATTCCTGATCATGGGCTTGCCGCAGGCGACGGCCCACCAGATCGTCGACCTGGCCCTCGATGCGGCGCGCAGCGGCGCCATTACGGATTTCACGCAGACGACGGGCGTCTTGCTCGACGGCCATCAATGCGCCTTCGTGCGCGTGCCCGAGGCCCGCTACCGCGACTGGGCCGGCTATGCGCGCTGGTTTTACCAGGGCAATGACTTCACCTTGTACCAGATCGTCTGGCCGTCGCGCGACGGCCATTTCCCCTGGGATGCGGCAGCCGCCAAGGCGTATGTCGCCAGCCAGCCGCTGCTGGGTCCCGCGCCACGGCCGGACTGAACCCGCCCGGGCGCCGGCGCCTGCTGCCAGCGCGCTCCTCAGTGGCGCGGCGAGTTTGCTGGCGCTTGACCCGTCCTAGGCATCCATGCGGGCCGCGCCCATGCCCTGGCGGCGGTCCAGGAACAGGCTGTTGCCGTGGATTTTCTTGGCCTGCTTCTTCGCTTCCGCCGCCCGCGTGGCGATCTGGTGGTGCGTGTAATACTGGTGCGCCTCGACCTTGATGACGCCCAGGGACAGGCTGATGAGCGAATAAAACACCTTTTTTCCTTGCCGGTCTTCGCTGATGTAGCCGCCCCGTTCGCAGTCCACCGTGCTGTAGCAGGCCAGGATGGCGGCCGCAAAATCGTCCAGCATGGCCTGGCAGCGCGCTTCCCAGTCCTCGCTCTGGAACAGGATCATGAAATCGTCGCCGCCGATGTGGCCGATGAAGTCGCGGTTCGGGTCGCAATGGCCGCTGAGGATTTCGCCCGTCAGCTGGATCACGTCGTCGCCCTTGCGGTAGCCGTACACGTCGTTGAAGGGCTTGAAGTGGTCGAGGTCGCAATAGCAGACCCAGAAGCGGCTGCCGCTGTGCAGCAGGCGGTCGATGTGTTCGTTGATGGGCACGTTGCCGGGCAGCTGCGTCAGCGGGTTCGCGTAGCGGGCCGCGTTGATCTGCATCTGCGTGATTTCGCGCATCAGGTCGTGGCCCGTGCCCATGCCCAGGTAACGGCCGTGCTCGGTGATGATGAAGCCGTTGAACAGGTGGTGGGCATCGGACTGCACCATGGTGTAGCTGAGCTCCTGCAAGCTCGTCTCGTGGTCGGCGATGAGGGGATTGGCATCCATGAACAAGCTGCAGGATTTCTTGCCGTACAGCTCGCGCTGGTAGGGGCGGGCGAAGTGGTCGATCATCTCGAAGCGGCTGATCAGGCCCAGCGGCACGCCGTCGTCGACGACGGGGATGATCATCAGCTTCGGTTCCTTCAGGAAAATGTCGTACACCTCGTTATTGTTCTTTTCCGGCGAGACGGCCGCCACCCGGTGCAGCAGCTTGCGGATGCTGGCACCGTTCTTTTCCAGGCTGCTGCGCTGCGGATACACGGCCACGCCATTGCGCCCCAACGCCTGTACCACCTCGGCCGGCAGGGCGCGCGCCGGCACCATATTCGGCCGCCCCAGGTGATAGCCCTGGCCAAAGGCCACGCCCAGGTCGCGCAGGACGAGCAGTTCCGTCTGCGCCTCGATGCCTTCGGCGATCACCAGGGTGCCCGATTTTTCCGCGATTTCCTGGATGGAACGCACGAATTGCAGTTTCACGGGGTCATGATTGATGCCCTGGATGAAATGCATGTCGATCTTCACGTATTCCGGCCGCAGTTCCGACCACAGGCGCAGGCTGGAAAAGCCTTCGCCCAGGTCATCGATGGCGATCTGGAAACCCATGTTGCGGTAATGCAGCACCGCTTCGCGCATCAGCTCGTAGTCGTAGGTGGGCTGGTTTTCCGTCAGCTCGATGATGACCCGGTCCGGATTGATGCCGATGTGTTCGATGTATTCCAGGGTTTCGCCATGGCGCGCATTGCGCAGCAACAAACATTCCGGGCTGACGTTGAGAAACAGCTTGCCCGGCAGCTGCAGTTCGGCAAAGCGTTCCAGCACCACCTGGCGGCACAGGTGTTCCACTTCCAGGGTCAGGTCATTCGCGCGCGCCACCTTGAACAGATTCATCGGCGCATGCAGGGGACTGTCCGATGGCCCCCGTATCAGGCCTTCGTAGCCGATGATCTCGCCGCTCTGCATGTGGATGATCGGTTGAAACAGGGCGCTCAGCTTGCGGCCCGCCAGGATCTCGTGCAAGGCATCCGTCCCTTCGATGCTCATGGGTGTTGAAGGCGGCTTCAGGTACGCCACATTCGATGGCGTCGCAGCGGCAGGCGCGGTGGTGGCGGCGGGGAAGGCGAGAGTAGGCATAGGGGAGTCTGGCGGCACGGCCTCTGGACGGGCCATGAACATGTTGCCGATAGTAAAGAAGATTTATGACGGCTTGATGAAACGTATTTGCTTTTGACAATATTTATTGCTGACCGTCAGTTTGCCGATTCTTGCCAAAAACGCGATTTATGACGGCGATACACGTGAAATCCCCAAACAAAAGACGGCAAATTCCCCCGATAACTGTGCTTTAAAAGTACCATTCCGCGCTATGATTTCTCTTGGCGAAAGTCAACATGGGCAGCCGCAGCGCTGAATCGGGCGGCCTGCTTTCTTCGACATCCAACAATGAGACAAACAACCCATGCAATTACGTAGTGCAACCCTCATATTCAGCCTGCTGGCCGCTTTCGGTGGCAATGCCATGGCACAATCCTGCCCGGCCGGCGACGGCACGCCAGTCACGTATCCGGTCAGCAAGAAAGTCGACCAGCAAGACAGCTATTTCGGCACCACCATCGCCGATCCTTACCGCTGGCTGGAAGATGCCAACAGCGCGGAAACGGGCGAGTGGGTCGTGGCGCAAAACAAGCTGACGCAATCGTACCTGGGCACCATTCCCGAGCGCGAAGCGATCAAGCAGCGCCTGACCAAGCTGTGGAACTATGAGCGTTTCTCTACGCCAAGCAAACAGGGTGGCCGCTATTTCTACAGCCGCAATGACGGCTTGCAGAACCAGGCCGTGCTGTACACGGTGAAAAAGCTGACGGACGAGCCGCGCCTGCTGCTGGACCCGAACACCCTGTCCACGGATGGCACGGTGGCGCTGGCCGGCACCTCGATCAGCCCGAACGGCAAGTACCTGGCGTATGCCACGGCCGCCTCCGGTTCCGACTGGAACGAGTGGAAGGTGCGCGACATCGAGACGGGCAAGGACTTGACGGACCACATCAAGTGGGCCAAGTTCTCGGGCGCCTCGTGGACCAAGGACAACAAGGGTTTCTTCTACAGCCGCTATGACGCGCCGAACGAGGCGACCAAGCTGGCCGACATCAATTACTTCCAGAAATTGTATTTCCACAAGATCGGCACGCCGCAAAGCGATGACGTGCTCGTCTTCGACCGTCCCGACCAGAAGGAATGGGCGTTCGGCGGCAGCGTCGTCAGCGACGATGGCAATTACCTGATCATCACGGCGTCGCAGGGCACGGAACGCAAGAACCGCGTCTTCTACAAGGACTTGCGCCAGAAGAACGCCAAGGTGGTGGGCTTGCTGGAAGCGTTCGACGCCTCGTATTCCTTCATCGATAATGACGGCCCCGTGTTCTTCTTCAAGACGGACAACAATGCGCCGAAGTCGCGCGTGATCGCCATCGACACGCGCAAGCCGCTGCCCGCCGACTGGAAGGAAATCGTGCCGCAAAGCGCGGAAACCCTCGTCGCCGTCAACCTGATCAACAACCAGCTGGTGCTCGATTACTTGAAAGATGCGCAAACGCAAATCAAGATCGTCGACCTGAACGGTAAACTGGTGCGTGAAGTGGCCTTGCCGGGCATCGGTTCGGCCGGCGGCTTCGCGGGCAAGCGTGGCGACACGGAAACGTTCTACTCCTTCACCAGCTTTACGACGCCAGCCACCGTCTACCGCTACGACATGAAGACGGGCAAGAGCACCGTGTATCGCCAGCCGAAGGTCGATTTCGACCCGAACGCCTTCGAGACGCGCCAGCAGTTCTTCACCAGCCGCGACGGCACCAAGGTGCCGATGTTCATCGTCTCGAAAAAAGGCATGAAGCTCGACGGCTCCAACCCCACCTATCTGTACGGCTATGGCGGCTTTAACATTTCCCTGACGCCAAGCTTCTCCGTGGCCAATCTTGCTTGGGTGGAAATGGGCGGCGTCTACGTGATGGCCAACCTGCGCGGCGGCGGCGAGTACGGCGAAGCGTGGCACCAGGCTGGCACCAAGCTGAACAAACAAAACGTCTTCGACGACTTCATCGGCGCAGCCGAGTGGCTGGTGGCGAACAAGGTCACCTCGCCATCGAAGCTGGCCATCGGCGGCGGCAGCAATGGCGGCCTGCTGGTGGGCGCGGCCATGACGCAGCGTCCCGACCTGTTCGCCGCGGCCATCCCGCAGGTGGGCGTGCTCGACATGTTGCGTTTCCACAAGTTCACCGTGGGCTGGGGCTGGGTGCCTGACTACGGTTCGTCGGACGATGCCGAACAGTTCAAGGCGCTGGTGAAATACTCGCCGCTGCACAACCTGAAGGCGGGCGGCTGCTATCCGGCCACCATGATCACGACGGCCGACCACGACGACCGCGTCGTGCCTGCCCACAGCTTCAAGTTCGCCGCTGCCGCCCAGGCAGCGCAAGGCGGCGCGGCGCCCGTGCTGATCCGCATCGACAGCAAGGCGGGCCATGGCGCCGGCAAGCCGACGACCAAGCAGATCGAGGAAGTGGCCGACCGCTGGGGCTTCCTCAGCCGTTCGCTGAAGATGACGCCGGCAGTGGCGGAGCCGGCCAAGGTGGCGGCGCAGTAATCCGTAGTTAAACCCCCAGGCAAAGACTGGGGTCGGACCCTCAGGGTCCGACCCCGGCCCTTGCTTTCGGGCAAATCCTCGCCAGCACCCCCTCCCCGAATACCGTCTGGAACGGCAGATCCTTGCGCTGCGCATAGCCGATATAGCAGTCGCACTTGAAGCGGGGGCAGGCGCGTTCCTGCAGCATGTCCGCCAGATCATCCTCATACAGATTCCCCAGCCGCTGCGGCACGAAATGGCAGCGCGCCAGTTCGCCGTCGCCATCGACGGACAGCGACGCCTCGCCCGCCAGGCACGGTTTGCCGCGCGAGGGCGACGGGCGGCGGTTCTGCGCGAACCACGGGTCGATGGCGTCCAGCCAGGCCAGGTCCTGTTCGCCGTAGTAGCCGGGACCGCGCCGGTCGTAGGCGTTCAGCCACAGGTAGACGTGGGCCGGCAGGGCGGCGCGCAGGGCGCGGATGGCGTCCCGGTGTTCGTTCATCGCCACGATGCCGACGGAGTAGCGCACGCCCATGGCGTCCAGGCGCGCACAGCGTTCGAGAAAGCGCGCCAGCGTCGTCTGGTCCGGGTGGTAGGTGCACCACAGGCCGATCTTTTCCAAACCAGCCATGCCATCCAGCCAGTTCAGGGGGCCGGACAGATTCGTCTGCAGCGCCACCTGGCGCACGTGCGGCAGGCGGGCCAGGGCCTGCATGGCCGCGCGGTAGTGGCGCCGCACCAGCGCTTCGCCCCAGGGCGTGAACAGCACGCCGATGTCCCGCTCCTGGGCCGCCACCCAGCCGGTAAAGCGCGCCACTTCGCGCGCATCGCGGGCCAGCGCCGCGCGGCTGTCGCGCTTCTTGGCGAAGGGGCAGTAGCCGCAGGCGTAGTTGCAGCTGGCCAGCGTGCCCCGGTACAGCAGGGACAAGGTGCCCGGCTGCGCTGTCAGCATGCCTGGCCCTCCTGCGCCATCAGCGCGCGTACCGTGCTCGATGCCAGCCACGGGCCGATGGTGTCGGCATACGAGTAACCACGGTCATTCAGGCGCAGCAGCGGGCCGTCTTCCTCCACCAGTGCCAGGGCGTGCAGCTCGGCCAGCTGCGGCAGATCCGCTTCGCAGCGCGTGCCGAAGCGGGCCGCGTAGGCGTCGCGGTCCAGGCCCGGCTGCGTCAGCAGCGACTGGATCACGTAGCGGCGGCGCTGTTCTTCCTCGTCCAGCACGTAGCCGTGTTCGGCCTGGGCGAAGCGTTCTTCGTCCAGTGTCAGGTAGTTGTCGATGATGCCGATGGTCTCTGCCCGCGCCACCGCGTACTCGCTCGAATAATGCAGGCTGGCCGTGTAGGAACGGGCGCCGGCGCCCAGGCCCACCATGCCGTCGTTCTGGCAGCAATACGACGGCCCGTCCTGTTCCGGCGCGTGGGGTGCGCGGAACATGCGCATCGAGACCTGTTCGTAGCCTTGGGCGCGCAAATGGTCGCGCGCGGCCGCGTACAGGGCCAGGCGGCTGTCGCCGTCCTGCGCCAGCATGATGGGAGCCAGCGACTGCGCGCCCTGGCGACGCGCCACTTTACCGAGTCCCGTCTGCTCGCGCACGTAGAGGGGATACAGATAGATTTCCTCGGGGCGGAAGGCCAGCGCGCTGTCGATGGAGGCGAGCAGGCTGGCCACGGTTTGCCCGGCGATGCCGTAGATCAGGTCCAGGTTCAGGGTGGGAAAGCCGGCCGCCCGTATCAGGCCGATGGCGTGATGGACGGTGGCGTTCTGCTGGGGGCGGGCCAGGGCGCGCATTTCGCCGGCGGCAAAGCTCTGGATGCCCAGGCTGACCCGGTCGATGCCATGCGCGCGGCAGACGGTCAGGCGCTCCGCCGTGATGGTTTCGGGCGACGCTTCGATGCCGGCCGGCGTGGTTTGCAGGTCGATGCCGAGGATGTCGCGCGCGCCGCACAGCAGGGTGTCGAGCTGCGCCGGCGACAGGTAGGTGGGCGTGCCGCCGCCCAGCGCGAAACGGGCAAAGCGCCGCTCGCCCAGCGCGCCGTTGAGTGCGCGCATCTGCAGCAGCACCTGCCGCACGTAGCGTTCGACCATGTCGGCGCCCGGGCGGGCCATGGCGAACAGGTTGCAAAAGCCGCAGCGCATTTCGCAGAATGGAATGTGGATGTAGGCGAAGAGGGCGGAGCGGTCCTGCCGCGCCCACAGGGGCGCCAGCGGCGCCGCCTGCGGCAGGGCGCGGTAGGCCGCCTTGTGCGGGTAGGAATACGAATAGGCCTGGTAGGGCGTGTGGCGCATGCGCTGCGCCAGGGTGCCAGCTTGTTCGGAAGGGTTCACGATGGGGACTCCTGGGGTGGCTGTTTTGAGGCGGCCGTATCGGGTTCTATGAAAAAATGCGCGTAGGGCACGCTCCACACGCTGTCGTGGGCGATGCGGTGGCCCCGGTAGCCGTCTTCGCCATAGGCGCTGCCGTGGTCCGAGCAGACGATGGCAAAGGTGGGCGCGCGCGCGGCGCAGGCGGCAAACAGGGGCGCCAGCGCGCCATCCACGTAGCGCAGGGCCGCCGCGTGGCTGTCCAGGCAATCGGCGCGGCAGCCGGGCAGGTAGGCGCGGTTCGGCGCGTGCAGGGCGGCCACGTTGAGGAATAAGAAGGTGCGCTGGGCGTTTTCGGCCAGCAGTTGCATCGCCAGCGCCACCTGCTTCTGCGTCGAATGGCGGCTGGCCACGCCCATGCCCGCGCTCCAGTGGCTTTCCTGGAACAGCGACGGCAGCACGGAGCCCAGCGCCGTCTGCTTGTTGAAGAAGCCCACGCCGCCGATGCAGATGGTGCGGTAGCCGCGCGCGGCCAGCGCGGCGGGCAGGTCCGCTTCTTCGAAGGCAAACGTGTCGGGCGACGTCGTTTCGCTGCCCGCAAACGCGCTGGCGAACAGGCGCGGATGGCGGCCCGGCGCGGCCGGCGTGGGCAAAAAGCCGGCAAAGAAGGCCTGGTGCGCCGCATAGGTGAAGGTGGCGGGCGAGTGGCGCCGCTCCCAGCCGCCCGGTGGCAGCAGGCGCCCCAGCACGGGCAATTCTCCCGCCGCGTACAGGGCTTGCGCCACGTCAAAGCGCAGGGTGTCGAGCGTGATGAAGACGATGTCGTGGCTGCCGACGATGGCGCGCATGTCGGGGATGGCGGAGGTTAGTTCAGGCATGGTGAGGGAAGCGGGCCAGTTGCGCCGCGTAGGTGTCGGCGCCTTGCCACAGTAAGCCGGGCAGCAGGTCGCCGAAGGTGTTCGCCTCCAGCACGCGGGCCTGGCCGTGGCGCACGACGAGGTCGTAGCCCGTCACGTGGCTGGCCGGGAAGGCGCGCGCGGCCAGGGCCGCCGTGTCTTCCAGTGCCCGCATGCCGGCGCCGTCCAGCAGGCCGGATGCATCGCCGCGGCGGTTGTCGAGGTGCAGATTGGTCATCATGCGGTCGCCGATGCGCGCCACGCGGTGCGCGGGCTGGCCGGCCACGGTCACGACGCGCAGGTCGTAGTGGCTGTCGCCGCAGCGCGGCTTGTTCAGCCATGCTTCCGCGTACAGCTGCTGCGCGGCCAGCGCGTCGACGAGGGCGGCGATGTCGTGCCGCGTTTCGTAGCGGGCCATGCGCTTGACGTTGAACAAATGCGTCTGGCCGTGCGCCCGCGACAGGGAGGCCGAGGTGGTGGCTTGCTGCCGCCCGGCCTTGTTCCTGCGGTAGGCGACGACGCCGGAAGCGGACGAGCCATAGCGCGGTTTCAGATAGACGCGGTCGAGGCCATGTTCATGCAGCAGCGACTGCAGGTGGTCGTAGTTCTCCACTGCTCCCAGCAGCAAGGGCACGGGCACGCCGTGCGCGGCCAGGTGGCGCTGGCAGGCCAGCTTGTCCGTCATGAGGGTGATCTCGGCCGGGGCATTGAAGACGCGGGCCTGCGGCAGCCGGGCCAGTTGCGCCGCCAGGTCCTGCATGGCATGGGAAAAGCCCGCAAACCAGGCATCCATGGCCAGCAGCTGGCCGTGCGCGGGGGCGGCGACGGGCGGGCGGTCCAGCAGGCGGCAGCCCGCCCGCAGCAACCGCAGGTGGGCGGCGGGATCGTCGCCGGGCGGCTCGACCTTCAGCCGGCCCGGCTGCGCCAGCGCGGCACCGAGCAAGTCCGGCCGCGCCAGCCAGTCGCGCCATTCCAGCACCTGCGCGGGCGGCAGGCGCAGCTGCGCGCGCGCCGCCTGCATCAGGCGCACGCGCTTGCTGCCGGCGGTGGCCAGCAGGGTGAGGGGGAGGTGCAAAGGGCGCCGCTCCGCCTATTCGCCCACGGCCACGTAGCGGAAGGTGTCGCCGTCGTCTTCGTCCTCTTCCTGCGGGTCGTCCAGCACCACCTCGAAAGGCAGGGCCTTCAGCTTTGCCTGGTTTTCCTCCGAAATGTAGTGGTGCGACAGGTCCAGGCGCGTCAAGCCGCCCAGCTGCGTGTGATGGAGCACGGCCACGGAGCCCAGGTCGCCGATGGTGCCCAGCGACAGGTCCAGGGTGTGCAGCTGCGCCGCCAGCGGTTCTTCCGCCAGCCAGACGGCCAGGTCGTCGGCGATTTCCGCGTCGCGCAGGCCCAGATACTTCAGGGTGGGCACGGTCAGCTGCGCCAGCACCTTGCGGTACAGGTCCACGTCGCCCGAGAAGCCATAGTTTTCCGTGCCCAGCCACAGTTCCAGGTGTTCCAGCTGCGGCATGCTCGATTGCGCCAGCGCCTCGGCGATTTTCTGGTCGAGGCCGCCCGATTCGATGGTCAGCTTGCGCAGGTGCTGGTGGGCGAACGGTTCGATGACGAGCTCATTGCCGCCGCGGATGCGCAATTCCTCCAGCAGCGGGAAGGCGTCCAGCAGGGGCTTGTAGCTGCCCTGCACGATCCACGAGATTTCGCATTCCTCGTACGTCATGTCGCCGATGAACAGGGCGCGCAGATTGGGCAGCTGCGGGGCCTGGGCGATCAGTGCGGCCATCACCTCGTCGGCGCCCGCTTCGTACGGGTCGCCCCACATGCCGATGATCAGCGCCTCGAGCGTGGCCTTGTCGGCCCGCTCGAGGAAGCCGGCGATCAGTTCGCCCATCTTGCGCGTGTCGTCGTAGTCGAGCGACAAGCGGTAGACGATGCCGGGCGCCGCGTCGAACGGCAGGTCCGGGTCGTACTGCACGACTTTTTTATGGTGGAAGGTGGTGGTGCTATCGGAAATGGTCATCGCTGTGGCTCCGTGTAAGCGTTGGCAGCCTGGATGCCACGCGCGTGACAGCGTGACTGGACGAGCCGGGATGTGCCGCGACGCTCTGCGAAGACATCCAGGCCTGGAAATCTTGTCTATTCTAAAATCTTAGCATAGCCATATGGACATATTGCGCACTGCTGGAGCGCACTTACCGGTGGATCACCACCAGCAGCGCCTTGCCCTCCGTCTTGCCCAGATTGCGTATCGTGTGCGGCAAGTCGGCCGGATAGCGCGCCGTGCCGCCATTCTTGACCTTTTTCTTCGCCGCGCCCACTTCCAGCTCCAGGTTGCCGTGGATCACCGTCAAATGCTCGGTCGTGCCCGGGTCATGCGGCTGCGACGCCAGTTCGCCGCCCGGCGCCAGCGTCACTTCATACCATTCGTACTTGCCCGCCAGTTCCATCGGCCCCAGGATGCGCAGCACGTAGCCCGCGTGGTCGCCGGGCAGGGTGGGGGTTTCGTGGGCGTCCGTGACGCGGATGGTTTCCACGGCTTTTTCCGCGCTGGACAGCAATTCGCCGATCTGCACGCCCAGGGCATTGGCCAGGCGCCACGTGATGGCGATGGTGGGATTGGCCTTTTCGCGCTCGATCTGCGACAGCATGGACTTCGACACGCCCGCGATGCGCGACAAATCCTCCAGTGTCAGGCCGCGCGCCAGGCGCAGCCGTTGCAGGGTGGCACCCACTTCTGGGGGGGAATTGGTCGAAACGCTGGTTTTCATCGGCAGGTGGCTTGCAAAGTTCAATAGGCTTGGGTAATATCCACTATATTGAATTTCAGTTCGAAATAGTGGATTTTGAAGGAAAACACGGAAACGTGTAGACTTCAAACAGCGCTTCACGGTACAGCATTGTGCGCGCACCGGTCAAGCGGCGGCTTTCCCCTATGGCGGCTGAGACCACACGGACACCACACGCATCCATCAGGGACACAAGGAATATCATGAGCGAGCAAGCGAAGAACACCTTTTTCAGCGGTCTGCAACAGAATCTCGATCAACTGCGCCAGCAGGGCTTGTACAAGCCCGAGCGCGTGATCGCCTCGCGCCAGGGCGCCGAAGTGGTGTGCGACGATGGCCGTACCCTGATCAATATGTGTGCGAACAACTACCTGGGCCTGTCTGGCGACGTGCAGACGCAGGAAGCGTCTATTGCCGCCACGCAAAAATACGGCTACGGCCTGTCGTCCGTGCGCTTCATCTGCGGCACGCAGACCGTGCATAAAGAACTGGAACAAGCCATTTCCAGCTTCCTGGGCACGGAAGACACGATTTTGTACGCGGCCGCATTCGACGCCAACGGCGGCGTGTTCGAGCCCCTGTTCGATGAAAACGACGCCATCATCTCGGACGCGCTGAACCACGCATCCATCATCGACGGCATCCGTCTGTGCAAGGCTGGCCGCTACCGCTATGCGCACAACGACATGGCCGACCTGGAAGTGCAGCTGCAGGCGGCCGTCGTGGCCGGCAAGCGCCATAAAGTCATCGTCACGGACGGCGTCTTCTCGATGGATGGCACGATTGCGCAGCTGGACAAGATCTGCGACCTGGCCGACCAGTACGGCGCGCTGGTGATGATCGACGAATGCCACGCTTCCGGCTTCATGGGCGCGACGGGCCGCGGCACGCACGAACACCACAACGTGATGGGCCGCATCGACATCATCACGGGCACCCTGGGCAAGGCCCTGGGCGGCGCCATGGGCGGCTTTACCTCGGCGCGCAAGGAAGTCATCGACACCCTGCGCCAGAAATCGCGCCCCTATCTGTTCTCGAACACCCTGGCGCCATCGATCGCCGGCGCCTCGCTGTCGGTGCTGGAACGCCTGGCCAAGTCGACGGAACTGCGCGACCGCCTGCATGAAAACACGGCTTTCTTCCGCAGCGAAATCGAGCGCATCGGCTTCACTATCAAGCCGGGTACCCATCCCGTCGTCCCCGTGATGCTGTTCGACGCCCCCGTGGCGCAGAAATTCGCCGCCCGCCTGTATGAACTGGGCGTGCTGGTGACGGGCTTCTTCTATCCCGTCGTGCCGATGGGTCAGGCCCGGGTGCGCGTGCAGCTGTCGGCCGCCCACACCCGCGAACAGCTGGTCAAGGTGCTGGCCGCCTTCGAGCAGGCCGGCAAGGAACTCGGCTTGCTGACCACCACTACCACTACCAACTAACAAGAATTCAGGAAAATAGCATGGAACGCATCTTAGTCATCGGCGCAAACGGCCAAATCGGTAGTGAACTGGTGGGCGCGCTGGCGCAGCAGCACGGCGCGGACAACGTCATCGCCAGCGACATCGGCACGAACAATCTGTACCAGGCCAAGCGCTACGCGCAGTTGAACGTGCTGGACAAGGACGGCCTGGCGAAGCTCATCGCCGACGAGAACATCACCCAGGTCTACCAGCTGGCGGCCATGCTGTCGGCCACGGGCGAGGCGGCGCCGTTGAAGGCGTGGAGCCTGAACATGGATGGCTTGCTCAATATCCTGGAGCTGGCGCGCGAGCGGGGCGAGGCGGGCAAGCCGCTGCGCATCTTCTGGCCGTCGTCGATCGCCGCCTTCGGCCCGAACACGCCGCAGGTCAACACGCCGCAAATGACGGTGATGGACCCGACGTCGATGTACGGCATCAGCAAGCTGGCCGGCGAGCGCCTGTGCGAGTACTACTTCAACAAGTACGGCGTGGACGTGCGCAGCATCCGCTATCCGGGCATCATCAGCTACAAATCGCCTCCGGGCGGCGGCACCACGGACTACGCCATCGCCATCTTCCACGCGGCCTTGCGCGGCGAGCGTTATGACTGCTTCCTCGATGCGAACACCACCTTGCCGATGATTTACATGCCCGACGCCATCCGCGCCACCATCGAACTGATGGACGCGCCGGCGGCATCGATCAAGATCCGTTCCTCGTACAACGTGGCCGGCGTGTCTTTCAACCCCGAGCAACTGGCCAAGGCCATCGTGCACATGGTGCCGGACTTCAAGATCAGCTACAAGCCGGACAGCCGCCAGGCCATTGCCGACAGCTGGCCGCAAAGCCTGGACGACAGCAAGGCCAGCGCCGACTGGGGCTGGAAGGCGCAGATCGGCGTCGAGCAGATGGTCACGGACATGCTGGCCAATGTCGACGCAGGGCAGGCGGCCAAGGCAGCCTGAGCACGCACGAGCATTTATAAAAACATACTAATATAAAGAGACACTACATGGATATGAGCGTATTTGACCTGTTCAAGATCGGCATCGGGCCGTCGAGTTCCCACACGGTGGGGCCGATGGTGGCGGCGCGGCGTTTCCTGGTCGAATACGGTCCGCTGGACCAGGTAGTGGGCGTCGAGGCGGCGCTGTATGGCTCGCTGGCGCTGACGGGCGTGGGCCATGCCACGGACAAGGCCGTCATTCTGGGCCTGATGGGCGAAACCCCGCAGCACGTGGCGCCCGATGCCGTCGACAGCATGCTGGCCGCCATCGAGGCGGCCGGCGAGATCGCGCTGCTGGGCACCCACGTGGTACCGTTCACGGCCGCCACGGGCTTGATCTGGCACAAGAGCGAATCGCTGCCCGAGCACCCGAACGGCATGCTGTTTACCTTGAAACTGGCGGACGGCAGCCGCGTCGACAAGGTGTATTACTCCATCGGCGGCGGTTTCATCCGCGAGGCAGGCGAAGCCCAGGCCGAGGCGGCCGTGGAATCGGCCGCTGCTGCCCGCGTCGTCTTCCCTTTCGATACCATGGAGCAACTGCTGGCGCATGGCGTGGAAAGCGGCCTGTCGATCCCGGAAATGCTGCGCGCCAACGAATGCGTCAAGCGCAGCGATGCGGAACTCAATGAAGGCCTGGACCGCATCTGGCACGTCATGCGCGACTGCATCGCGCACGGCCTGGAAACGACGGGCAACCTGCCGGGCGGCCTGAACGTCAAGCGCCGCGCCGCGAAACTGTGGCGTTTGGCGCAGGAAGCGAAGGCGTCCGACAACCGCGCCAACGACTTGCCGCACGATGCCGTGCACCTGGTCAGCCTGTACGCGATGGCCGTCAACGAGGAAAACGCGGCCGGCGGCAGGGTCGTGACGGCGCCGACGAATGGCGCCGCCGGCATCATCCCGGCCGTGCTGCGCTACTACGCGCAGGATTGCCGCCCCAGCGACCCCGTGGGCGGCGTGCGCCGCTTCATGCTGACGGCGGCCGCCATCGGCATGTTGTGCAAACGCAATGCCTCCATCTCGGGCGCCGAAGTGGGTTGCCAGGGCGAAGTGGGCGTGGCCTGCGCCATGGCGGCGGCCGGCCTGGTGGCGGCCCTGGGCG
This sequence comes from Janthinobacterium sp., assembly GCF_009923995.1. Taxonomy (GTDB): domain Bacteria; phylum Pseudomonadota; class Gammaproteobacteria; order Burkholderiales; family Burkholderiaceae_D; genus Janthinobacterium. The sequence goes on from NZ_RFSK01000010.1 coordinate 60,416, forward strand.
GCACGAACGAACAGATCGAGAACGCGGCCGAAATCGGCATCGAGCACCACCTGGGCATGACCTGCGACCCCATCGGCGGTCTCGTGCAGATCCCCTGCATCGAGCGCAACGGCATGGGCGCCGTGAAGGCGATCACGGCCGCCTCGCTGGCGCTCAAGGGCGACGGCACGCACTTCGTCAGCCTCGACGAAGTCATCGAAACCATGCGCCAGACGGGCGCGGACATGCAGGACAAGTACAAGGAAACGTCCCTGGGCGGGCTGGCCGTGCACGTAATTACCGTCAACCACGCCGCCTGCTGAGGGCCGGGGTCAGACCCGCCGGGTCTGACCCCAGATTTCCGCTGCGTCTATGACAACCTCACTCCTCCTCGAACAACTGCTCCAGCCTTCTCGGATAGTGATTCAGGAAATCGCGCGTCACGGCGTAGTGTTCCGTGTCTTCATACGCCACTTCGTGGATGCCGCCGCCCGTAAACATCAAAATCTTCGCGTTCGGGTAAGCCAGCAGGATGGGCGAGTGGGTGGCGATGATCAGCTGCGAGTCGTCCTGCACCAGCTGGTGGATCACGGACAGGGCGGCCAGCTGGCGGCTGGGCGACAGGGCCGCCTCCGGCTCGTCCAGCAGATACAGGCCCTTGCCCCGCAGCTTGTTGATCAGGGTCGCCATGAACGCTTCGCCGTGCGATTGCGCGTGCAGCGACTTGCCGCCGTAGCCGGCCAGGTATTCGGGCATGCCGTCCATGTAGGTGGCAACGTTGAAAAAGCTTTCCGCGCGCAGGAAATAGCTGTCCTCGGGTTTTTTATAGCTCTTGCTCAGGCGCAAATGCGCATGCAGGCCTGATTCCTTGTCCGAGGGCAGGGCGATGCGCACGTTGCGCGTGCCGCCATCCTTGCCGAAGCCCAGCGCCACGGCCAGCGCTTCGAGCATGGTCGACTTGCCGCTGCCATTTTCGCCCACGAAAAACGTCACGTCGCGGTGGAAGTCCACGTGCACGAAGTCGCGGATGGCGGGGATGGTGAAGGGATAGCGGTCCAGGTCGACGACGGCATCGGGGCGCAGGGCGGCGCTTTGCAAATACGGTTTTTTACTCAGCGACATGGCCGGTTCCATGAATGGCCTCAATTCGGCCGACAAGCGCCAGTGTGGCGCAAATCCGGCGCGCACGCCAGCATGCGGGCGCATCTTTATGCGCAGCGTTGATCTCGGCCTGAAAAATTTCCAAAGTGCAATGCTTTTGCCGTGATTCCCGCAATGCCGGACGCTGCTGTTTGACAACAGGTGCGGCGGCCAGGGCGCCTGGGGACGCTTGCGATTCGCCTTGGGCAGCGCCTGGCACTATAATATCCGCTGCCATTCATGATCAACCGCACTCAGCTCAACTGGACTCTTCAAATCTATGCACTACGTGTCTACCCGCGCTGATAAAGCGCCAATGAATCCGCAGCAATTCTCCGACATCCTCCTGGGCGGCCTCGCCCCCGATGGCGGACTGTATCTCCCTGAACACTACCCGCAAGTCACTGGTGCCGAGCTGAACGCCTGGCGCACATTGTCGTATGCCGACCTGGCCTACGAAATCCTGAAGAAGTTCGCCACCGATATCCCGGCCGCGGACCTGAAGGCGCTGACGGCGAAAACCTATACCAAGGCAGTCTACAAGAACGCCCGCGCCGGCGAAAACGCGGCCGACATCACGCCGCTGCGCGTGCTGGAAGAAAACGTCGTCAAGGGCGGATCGACCACTCTGATCCTGCAGGCGCTGTCGAACGGCCCGACCCTGGCCTTCAAGGACATGGCCATGCAGCTGCTGGGCAATCTGTTCGAATACACCCTGGCCAAGACGGGCGCCGAACTCAATATCTTCGGCGCCACCTCGGGCGACACGGGCAGCGCGGCCGAATACGCCATGCGCGGCAAGAAGGGCATCCGCGTCTTCATGTTGTCGCCGCACAAGAAAATGAGCGCCTTCCAGACGGCGCAGATGTTCAGCCTGCAAGACCCGAACATCTACAACATCGCCGTCGAAGGCGTGTTCGACGATTGCCAGGACATGGTGAAAGCCGTCTCGAACGACCTGGCCTTCAAGGCGCGGCAGAAGATCGGCACCGTCAACTCCATCAACTGGGCGCGCGTCGTGGCGCAGGTCGTGTACTACTTCCGCGGCTACCTGGCGGCCACCACCAGCAACGAGCAGAAAGTGTCGTTCACGGTGCCGTCTGGCAACTTCGGCAATATCTGCGCCGGCCATATCGCCCGCATGATGGGGCTGCCCATCTCGAAACTGGTGGCCGCGACGAATGAAAACGACGTGCTCGACGAATTCTTCCGCACGGGCGTCTACCGCGTGCGCAAGTCCGCCGAAACGTACCACACGAGCAGCCCGTCGATGGACATCTCGAAGGCGTCGAACTTCGAGCGCTTCGTCTACGACCTGGTGGGCCGCGACAGCGAGCGCGTGCGCGCCCTGTTCACGAAAGTGGAAACCCACGGCGGCTTTGATTTGTCCGGCAAGCCGGGCAGCGACGGCGACGAGTTCAAGCTGGTGGCCAGGTATGGCTTCAAGTCGGGCAAGTCGACGCACCAGGACCGCCTCGACACCATCCGCGACGTGGCCGACGACTACGGCATCACCATCGACACGCACACGGCCGACGGCATCAAGGTGGCGCGCGAGCACCTGGAGCCGAACGTGCCGATGATCGTGCTGGAAACGGCGCTGGCGGCCAAGTTCAACGAAACCATCCTCGAAGCGCTGGGTGTGGACGCGGAACGCCCGGCCGGTTTCGAGAACATCGAGGACCTGCCGCAGAAGTTCGTCGTGATGGAGGCGGACGTGGAAAAAATGAAGGCGTACATCGCCGCCAATACGGGCTTGTGATGAGCGGGCCTGTGATGAACGATCCAGCCGCGCAACGCAAACCCATGCTGTCGGTGGCCGAGGCGCAAGCCTTCATGCTGGGCGCGGCGCGCCCGGTGGCCGAGGTGGAACTGGTCGACACCCTGCGCGCCAACGGCCGCGTGCTGGCGGCCGCGCAAACGTCGACCCTGGACGTGCCCGAGCGCGACAACACGCAGATGGATGGCTATGCCGTGCGCGCGCAGGATTGCGCCAGCGGTACGGCCAGCCTGCCCGTGTCGCAGCGCATCGCGGCCGGCCACGTGGGCCAGCCATTGCAGCCGGGGACGGCGGCGCGCATCTTCACGGGCGCCTTGCTGCCCGACGGCGCCGACTGCGTCGTGATGCAGGAGCAGTGCAGCGTGCTTGACGGCGTGGTGACGGTGAACCACGTGCCGCAGGCGGGCGAATGGGTGCGCCGCCAGGGCGAGGATATCCGCGCCGGCAGCGTCATCCTGGGCGCCGGCCGGCGCCTGCGCAGCCAGGAAATGGGCCTGGCCGCCTCCGTGGGCCTGGCCCAGCTGCCCGTGCTGCGCAAGCTGCGGGTCGCCGTGTTCTTCACGGGCGACGAGCTGGCCATGCCCGGCGAACCGCTGGCGCCGGGTGCCGTCTACAACTCGAACCGTTTTACCCTGCGGGGCCTGCTGGAAAACCTCGGTTGCGAGATCACGGACCTGGGCATCGTGCCCGACAGCCTGGAAGCGACGAAGGCCGTGCTGCGCCAGGCGGCCCAGGGCAATGACCTGATCATCACCTCGGGCGGCGTGTCCGTGGGCGAGGAAGACCACATCAAGCCGGCCGTGGAAGCGGAAGGGCGGCTGAACATGTGGCAGATCGCCGTCAAGCCCGGCAAACCCCTGGCCTTCGGCGAAGTGCAGGATGCCTTTTTTGTCGGCCTGCCCGGCAATCCCGTCTCCAGCTTCGTCACCTTCCTGTTGTTCGTGCGCCCCTTCATCCTGCGCTTGCAGGGCGTGGCGGGCGACCTGGCGCCGCGCGGCTATGCGCTGCCGGCCGCCTTCGAGCGCCTGAAGGCGGACAAGCGCAACGAATTCCTGCGCGCCAAAGTGAATGACGACGGCGCGCTGGAACTGTTCGCCAACCAGAGTTCGGGCGTGCTGACGTCCACCGTGTGGGGCGACGGCTTGATCGACTGCCCGCCGGGGCTGTCGATCGCGCGCGGCGACAAGCTGCGCTTCATCCCGTTCAATGAATTGCTGTACTGAGGAAGCCTTGATGAAGATCAATCTGCGATTTTTCGCCAGCGTGCGCGAACTGGTGGGCACGGCCCAGGAAGTACTGGAAGTGGCCGAGCCGCTGGCCAGCGTGGGCGAGGTGCGCGCCTTCCTGATCGCCCGCGGCGGCAAGTGGGAACAGGCGCTGGCGCAGGGACGCGCGCTGCGCATGGCGCACAACCAGGTGATGTGCGGCGCCGACGCCGCCGTTCAGGACGGCGACGAGGTGGCGTTCTTCCCGCCCGTGACGGGCGGCTGATCCTCCATGCTCCAGGGCGGCCACTTCATCGAAGTGGCCGTTTTTTCATGGCGACTTGGTTTTCGGCTTGCCGGCCGTCGTGTCGCTGCACGTGGCGCAGGCAATGGCTTTCTTGTAGCGCCAGTATTTCGAGCCGATGAAGATGGCCGATGCCACCAGCGACCAGGCCAGCGCGCTGAGGATGTCGGCCCGGCTGGTGGTGCCCTTGCTGTACTCGACCACCGTCAGGATGATGAATAAAATCGAGCTGGCCAGCAAATAGCGGGAAATCCAGAATCCTGCACCCATGTGTTTCTCCTCTCGTGTCTCATTGTTCCATGATATAAACCGCTGATCGTCGCAGCATGTCCGCGCAGTATGCCTCATTTTTGGGCGCCAGCGCCATCGGCCGGCCATCTCCTGCCCAATCTCGACTAAAATGCCGGGGTTTTCACCGTCTTCCCAGCCTGCCATGACCAACTCCAGTTCCCCTCCGTTTCACATCGCCGTCATCGGCGGCGGCCCCGCCGGCCTGATGGCCGCCCAGGCGGCCGCCGACGGGGGCGCCAGGGTGGAGCTGTTCGACGCCATGCCGTCCGTCGGCCGCAAATTCCTGCTGGCGGGGCGGGGCGGCATGAACATCACGCACGCGGAAGGCTACCAGGCCTTCGTCTCGCGCTACGGCAGGCAGGCCAATTGCCTGAAACCGGCGCTGGACCAGTTCGGCCCGCAAAAGGTGCGCGACTGGGTGCACGGCCTGGGCGTGGACACCTTCGTCGGTTCCTCGAACCGCGTCTTCCCCACGGACATGAAGGCGGCGCCCTTGCTGCGCGCCTGGCTGCACCGCCTGCGCGAAGCGGGCGTGCAGTTCCACATGCGCCACCGCTGGACGGGCTGGCGCGATGGCCAGCTGGCCTTCGCCACGCCGGACGGCGAGCGCCAGTTCAGCTTTGACGCCGTCATCCTGGCGCTCGGTGGCGGCAGCTGGGCGCGGCTCGGGTCGGACGGGGCCTGGGTGCCGCTGCTGCAAGGGCAGGGCGTGCCCGTGGCAGCGCTGGCGCCGGCCAATTGCGGCTTCGACGTGGACTGGAGCGGGCATTTCAGCAGCCGCTACGCGGGCGAGCACCTGGCCACGGTGGCCATCACGGCGCGCGACAGCGACGGCTTGACGGTCAAGCGCCAGGGCCAGTTCGTCGTCACGGCGGGCGGCGTGGAAGGCAGCCTGATTTACGCGCTGTCGTCCGCCCTGCGCGATCAGATCGCCGCCGAGGGCAGCACCACCATCTGGCTGGACCTGGCGCCCGACCATGGCCAGGAACGCGTGTTCGAGGAAGTGACGCGGCCCCGGGGCGCCCGTTCCATGTCCAGCCACCTGCAAAGCCGGCTGGGCATCAAGGGCGTGAAATCGGGCCTGCTGCGCGAATGCCTGGGCGCGGCCGACTTCGCCGACGAAGCGAAGCTGGCGCGCGCCATCAAGCTGCTGCCCGTCACCTTGCGGCGCCCGCGTCCCATCGATGAAGCCATCAGCAGCGCCGGCGGGGTGGGGTTCGACGGCATCGACGGCAGCATGCTGCGCGCCATGCCGGGCGTCTTCGTCGCGGGGGAAATGCTGGACTGGGAAGCGCCCACGGGCGGCTACCTGCTGACGGCCTGCCTGGCGCAAGGCAAGGCGGCGGGCGAGCAGGCCGTGGCATGGCTGGAAGAGCATTCTTAAATTACCACGGCATTGAACCGTTAGCGCCACGACGCCGTTCACCATCGTCGCGGGCGGCGGTGGCCGGGAAGCGCCGCCGTACGCCAGTCCGGGGCCGCCGAGGCAGCGGGCATCGCCCGCCGCACATCGCGCCGCCCGGCAGGTGGCGAGCGGCTGTCTTCGTCAATGCCAGATGATGTCGCCCGAGCCGCTTTTCTGCGCATCGCGCTGGCGCGGCTTGCCGTGGACGTGGATGTCGCCGCTGCCGCGCAGGGTCAGGTTGGCGGCGTCGCGCACGAAGACGGTGCTCTGGCCCGAGCCTTGCAGGCTGACGCTGGCCTTGTCGGCGGCCAGGTGTTCCGCATCGATATCGCCCGAACCGCTCAGGTCGGCGCGCACGAACTTGGTATTGCCGCTGGCGGCGATGCGCCCCGAGCCCACCATTTCCAGTACCACGCTGTCGCTGTTGCCCGCGTTGATGTCGAGGTCGCCACTGCCGTTGACGGTGGCTTGCACCTGCTTGTAGCGGCCCGTGAAGCTGACGTTGCCCGATCCCATCAATTCCAGGATAAAACTGTCGCCGGAAAAGCCCGTGATCTTGCTGTCGCCGTTGCCGTGCACTTCCAGGCGGACGAGGGCCGGCAGCACCAGTTCCACCCGCAGGGGCTGGCGGTGGTGAAACAGCATGCCTTTCGGGCCGATATGCAGGGTCGTGCCGTCGACGCTCGTCTCCACGTTCGACAGCAGGCGCTGTTCGCCGCTCACCTTCAGCGACGGCGTGCTGCCGCGCCGCAGCACCAGGTCGATGGGGCCGGCCAGGTCGATGCTGGTGATGCTGGCGGAAACGGGCCGCGTGTCGCTGCGCACGGCGCGGCCGGCAGCGCTGCTGGGGCTGCTGATGCCCTTGGCGCGCAGGGCCGCATACGACATGGCGATGAGGACCAGGGCCAGCAGGAACATGGACAGGCCCACTTTGAATAAACGTTTCATGGCTGCCTTTCTAGTGACCTTTGAGGAGGGAGACATTCATGGCGATATAGCGCTTGATGCCGATCAAGGTATAGCGCGTGACCACCAGACTGAGCAGGAAGATGACTATGCCGCCGAGTAACATTCCCATGCCAAACACGGTTTGCGTCGTGCGCGCATCGCGGTCCATGTCGGTCGAGATGCGGATGCCGCTGCCGGCCAGCGCCTCGGCCCGTTCGATGACGCGCGAGGACGGCGTGGGCGTCTCCGCCGCGTCTCTGGCGGGGCCGGGCACGTGGTGTACTTCGATGCCCGTGTCGCCGATGGTGATGCGGGTTTCGCGCCGGTCATCGCCGTCGCCGCCGTCGTCATCATGGATGAGCATGTAGCGCAGGGGGCCGTCGAGCACCAGCTCGTTTGCGCCGGACAAGCCGCTGGCCGTGATGGCGATGCCGGCCAGGTACAGGCTCAGGCCGACGGCGTACAGCGTGGCCAGCAGGGCCGCATACACGGCGGCGGGCACGACCATGAACAGGTTGAAGATGGCCAGGCCCACCAGCGAGACCAGCAGGCGCAGCAGGTTGACGGGCGTCTTCCTTTGCTCGAAGGCCTGGCGGTGCGTGCTGCTGCGCAGGGTCAGGGCGATTTTCTTCGGATCGCCCAGGTCGTCGGCGATCTCGCGCTCGCTGCGGCCGGCCGCCGCGCCTTCGATGAAGGTCTGTTCGTAATAGTCGAGCGTCTTGGCCGCCAGGTCGGGCGGCAAGCCCGCCAGCGCGCGCCGCAGCGCGTCGAGAAAATCCTGTTTGTTCATAATCATGGTTTCGGGTCCGTAAGGCCGTGTCAGCCGACTGCCGGCAGCAGCATGCTTGCCTGGCTCAGCAGCATCGGCGCCTGCCGCGGCTGCTGGCCATCGGCCACGCTGAACACGGCCAGCGCCACGATGAGCACCAGTGCCACGGCTTTCAGGCTGGTTTTCAAGTGCAAGGTGGTGTGCATGGCGTTCCTCGTGGCGGGTGGTTTGTCGATGATCAAACTGTACCCAAGCGGAGGCGGCCGCACCAGCGCAGTGCGACAGAATGCAATTTGGCAGGGTCCAGCGACACCAGGGCAGGATGCACCGTCAAGTCTACTTTGCCGTCGCGCCCGCACGCATGGCCCGGGCTGCCGCCACGCCGCTGCGCACGGCCGCTTCGATGGTGGCCGGGTAGTCCTGCGCGCGGTCTTCGCCGGCCGTGTAGTCGCCGGCCAGCAGCAGGCCAGGCACGCCGCTGGCGTTGCCGGGGCGTAGCAGGTCGGGCGTGCAGGCAAAGGTGGCGCGCTTTTCCGTGATCAGCTGGCTCCAGGCGGGCTGTGCCAGCTCCGGCCGGCGCAAGACCTGCGCCAGCTGGGCGGCGATGGCTTGCGCCAGCGGCCCGTGGCCCTGCCCGGCGGCCGTGCCGGACGCGCTGATGACGACGGCCAGCAGTCCCGCCTGACGGGCGTCCAGCTGGCCCCGGTCGAAGACGAACTGGCCCCAGTGCTGCAGCTCCGGCGCATCGACGAGGGCGTAGAACGGCAAGTCCAGGCGCACGGCGGCGTCGTACTGCAGGTAGCAGGTGCTGATGGCTTCCGGCGTGAAGGCTTGCAACCGGGCAAGCACTTCATCGAGGCGCGCGTCCTGCACGCCTTGCAGCAGGCTGGCCGCCTGCACGGACGAGGTGGCCACGACGATGCCGTCATACGTGCCGGCATCATCGACTTGCCAGCGGCCATCGGGCAGGGAGCGCACGGCGTCCACCTTGGCGCCCGTGCGCACCTCGCCGCCGTGCCGCGCCACGTAGCGGCCGGCCGCGTCGGGCAGCAGGGCACTCAGGTCCGCCTTCGGGACCAGCATGTCGGAGGCGCTGCGGCGGCGCGCGCCCAGGCTGTCGCGCAGCACGTTGATGAAGACGCGGGCCGACGCCCGTTCGGGCGGGGTATTCAGCGCCGCCAGGCACAGCGGATGCCACATCAGCCGGCACAGAGTGTCCGTCTGGTCGAAGCGCTGCAGCAGTTCGCTGACGCTGCAATCGTTGTACAGCTGCCAGCCCATCCATCGCATGGCCGTGGAAAAACGCATCAGCGACAGCTTGTCGGCGCGCTGCAGCCCCTTGGCGCGCAGCAAGGCCCACGCCAGGTGCAGCGGCGCGGGCAGGCGCGGCGCGACGAAGTCCATCCCGCCGCTGCCGGCCGGATAGCGCATCTGCAGGGGCAGGGAAAGGATCAGCTCGCCAGGGTCCTGTCCCGCCAGTGTCATCAGGCGCAAGGTTTCCGTGTAGGCGCCCAGCAAAATGTGCTGACCGTTGTCGAGCACGGTATTTTCCCGCTCGACCCGGCGCGCGCGGCCGCCCAGGGTGCGCGCCGCCTCGTAGACGGTGACGGCATGGCCGGCGCGGGCCAGTTCCATGGCCGCCGCGCAGCCGGCCCAGCCGGCGCCGATGACGGCATAGCGCCCCGTCACGGCCTGGTCAGCCACGGACCCAGGTCTTCCACGCCAGCCACAGTTTGCGGATGGGGGTGAGCGAGATGCGCTGTTGCAGCACGTGGTAGCCATCGCGCTCGACTTCGTTGAGCACGGTGCGGTAGATGGCGGCCATGATCAGGCCCGGGCGCTGGGCGCGGCGGTCTTCGGCCGGCAGCAGGGCCAGGGCGTCGTCATACGCCTGCTGCGCGCGCGCCGCCTGGAAGCGCATGAGGTTTTCAAAGTTTTCGCTGTGGCGGGCGTTCAGCAGGTCGGCCGCCGTCACGTTGAACTGCTGCAATTCGTTGATGGGCAGGTAGATGCGCCCCTTGCGCGCATCCTCGCCCACGTCGCGGATGATGTTGGTCAGCTGGAAGGCATGGCCCAGCTTTTCCGCGTACAGCAAGGTTTCCGGGCGCGTGGCGCCGAAGATGCTGGCCGACAAGATGCCCACCACGCTGGCCACATGCCAGCAATAGCGGCTCATGGCCTGGTAATCGAGGTAGCGGGTCTGGTTCAAGTCCATTTCCATGCCGTCGATGATGGCCTGCAAATGCTTTTCTTCCAGTTTGTAAACGTCCAGGTGCGGCTGCAGGGCCCGCATCACGGGGTGCGTGGGGTTGCCCTCGTACATGGCCTTGACTTCCTTGCGCCACCAGACCAGCTTGGTGCGTGCCACGGCTTCGTCCGTGCACTCGTCGACCGTGTCATCGACTTCGCGGCAGAAGGCGTACAGGGCCGTGATGGCCTTGCGGCGTTCGGCGGGCAGGAACAGGAAGCTGTAGTAGAAGCTGGAGCCGCTCTGGGCGGCCTTTTGTTGGCAGTATTCGTCGGGAGACATAGTCAAAAGAGCAAGGGTTGCAGATCGAAGCCGCTATTCTATCGTCTTACAGAGTGGGCGACGGGGGAAAAGCCGTTTTTACTTGCGTCTCTTGACGCAGGCTTTTGCGCGACATGCGCAGGGCGCGCCAGAATATGATCAGCCAGTCGCGCTTCTCCAGCTTCGGGCGGCGCCGGAAGACGTCGTAATTGACGGCCTCGATGCATTCGAGGATGCGCAAGCCGCCTTGCACCACGAGGCGCAACTCCCAGCCGATGCGCCCCCGCAAGCGCAGGGCCAGCGGCGCGCCGGACAGCATCAGGGCCCGCGTGCGGGCCACCTCGAAGCGCATCAGCGCGCTCCACTTGCCGTGCGCCTCGGGCCGCTCGAAGGCGGCGGGCGAGACGGCAAAGCGGCTCAGGTCTTCCATCGGCAGGTAGATGCGCTCCTTTTGCTGGTCGATGGCGACGTCTTGCAGGAAATTAATTAGTTGCAACGCTGAACATATCGCATCGGAATCGCGTACATTCTGTTCATCGGCCGCCCCGTACAGGTGCAGCATCAGCAGGCCGACGGGATTGGCGGAACGGGCGCAATAGTCGAGCACGTCCTCGTAACGGGCGTAGCGCGTCGTTTCCACGTCCTGCTTGAATGCCGACAATAAATCGCGGAACGGTTTCAGCGGCAACTGGAATTTGGCGATGACGGCGGCCAGGCGCTCGAACAGGGCGGCCGTTTCGCCGGCGTGGCCTTCCCCGCGCTCGATGCGGCCCAGCGCTTCTTCGTAGGCGTGCAAGGCGGCCAGGCGTTCGGCCGGCGTGGCGTCGCCCTCATCGGCCAGGTCGTCGGCGCTGCGGGCGAAGGCATAGATGGCCTCGACGGCCGGCACGAGGCGGCGCGGCAGTAAAAATGATGCAACAGGAAAATTTTCGTAATGGTCTACAGGCATTGAATACGCTTCTTTTTGTAATCGCGAGATTAGTGACGCAAAAGTCACTAAAAACTTTTAGGCGCGATTATAATTAATAACCAGAAAGTCAGTAAGAGGCCGCAGCTGCCTCCGATGATCCAGCTGATATTGTCACAAATTTAAGGATATCGCGTGCGGAAAATTTTTCGTGGAGCCGTCCGGCCAGCGAAAAGTTTCCTCACGCAAAAATCCAACAGCCCGCATAGTAAAGGAAAATACCTTGTTTGCCCTGAAAACCCTGCGCCGCGAGACCGGCGCAACCGCTCTTCCCGCCCTGCGCCTGATGGCCGCCGCCGCCCTGGCCGTGTCCCTGGCCGCCTGTTCCAAGCCGGTGCCGAAGGTGGAGGACGTGCGCCCCGTGCGCGCGATTGTGTTGTCCAGCAGTAATGTCGACGTGAGTGCCGAGCTGGCGGGCGAGGTCGTGCCCCGCGTGGCGTCGCAGCTGGGATTCCGCGTGGGCGGCAAGATCGTCGCGCGCAAGGTGGATGTGGGCGCCGTCGTGAAAAAGGGGCAGGTATTGATGCAGCTCGACCCCGTCGACCTGCAGCTGTCGCAGGCGCAGGCCAAGGCGGCGCTGGCCAGCGCGGAAACGAACCGCGACCTGGCACGTGCCGAGCTGAAGCGTTATCAGGACTTGCGCGAGAAAAATTTCGTCAGCCAGGCCGTGCTTGATGGCAAGGACGCGGCCTACAAGGCGGCACAATCGAATGTGGAAGCGGCCCAGGCCGCCTACAGGGGCCAGGCCAACCAGTCCGGCTATGCCAGCCTGGTGGCCGACGCCGATGGCGTCGTCACGCGCATCGATGCCGAAGTGGGGCAGGTGGTGGCGCCCGGCACGCCCGTCGTGGTGGTGGCGAAGTCCGGCGAGAAGGAAGTCGTGATCGGCATTCCGGAAGACAAGGTCGAGACCTTGCGCGGCGTCAAGGATGTCACCGTGCGCCTGTGGGCCGACCCGAAGCAGGCGCTGCCGGGCAAGATCCGCGAAGTGTCGCCCGTGGCCGATGCGGCCACGCGCACCTACCTGGCCAAGGTCAGCATCCCCGACGCGCCCCAGGCGCGCCTGGGCATGACGGCCGTGGTGCAGTTCGCCTCGCAGACGGCCACGCCGCAGATCAAGGTGCCGCTGACGGCCCTGTTCAACGAGAAATCGCAAAGTTCCGTGTGGGTGGTGGAAAACGGCGCCGTCAAGCTCGTGCCCGTGACCGTCGGCGGCGTGGCCGGCAATGAATTGCTGCTGACTTCGGGCGTGAAGGCGGGCCAGACCGTCGTCACGGCCGGCGTCAACCTGCTCAAGCCGGGCCAGAAAGTCACCATCCTGGGCGCGGAAACGGCCGCGCCGGTGGCTGCCGCCGCGTCGCCCGTCAGCGTGGGTGCCGCCAAATGAAGGGCGGTTTCAATCTGTCGCGCTGGGCGCTCGAACATATCCCGCTGACGCGCTACCTGATGGCCGTGCTGCTGATCGGCGGCATGCTCAGCTATGCCAGCCTGGGCCAGGATGAAGATCCCCCGTTCACCTTCCGCGCCATGGTGCTGCAAGCGTACTGGCCCGGCGCCACGGCCTTGCAGATGGCCGAGCAGGTGACGGACAAGCTGGAAAAGAAGCTGCAGGAAACGCCGTACATCAATGAAATCACCAGCTACTCGAAGCCGGGCGAAACCTTGATCCTGCTGGAGCTGCGCGAGTCGGCGCCGCCGAAGGAAACGGCCGCCGCCTGGTACCAGGTGCGCAAGAAGATCGGCGACATCAAGGGCATCTTGCCGGCCGGCGTCGTGGGCCCGTTCTTCAATGACGAGTTCGGCGACACGTATGGCTCCATCTTCGCCCTGTCCGGCGACGGTTTTACCTACGCGGAAATGAAGGATTACGCGGACAAGGTGCGCCAGGAACTGCTGGCGGTGGGACAGGTGTCGAAGGTGGAACTGTTCGGCGTGCAGGATGAAAAGATCAATATCATCTTTTCCCACAAGAAATTTGCCCAGCTGGGCATCCCGTTCGACGCGATCGTGCAGCAGCTGTCCGAGCAGAACAGCATCAACGCCACGGGCGTGCTGGTCACGCCGACGGACAACCTGCAGGTGCGCGTGACGGGCGCCATGGCCACCGTCAAGGACCTGGAAAACCTGGAACTGCGAGCCAACGGCACCACTTTCCGCCTCGGCGACTTTGCCACGGTGAAACGCGAATTCACGGATCCGCCGAAGGACAAGATGCGCTTCAACGGCAAGGAAGTGATCGGCCTGGGCGTGTCGATGGAAAAGGGCGGCAACATCATCGACATGGGCAAGGCCCTGCAGACGACGGTGACGCGCATGAAGAGCGAGTTGCCGGTGGGCATAGAACTGCAGCGCGTGTCGAACCAGCCTGAAGCCGTGTCCGCTTCCGTGGGCGAGTTCGTGCATACCCTGATCGAAGCCATTCTCATCGTGCTGGCCGTCAGCTTCGTCGCGCTGGGCCTGCACACCAAGCCGCTGCGCATCGACGTGCGGCCGGGCCTGGTGGTGGCGCTGACCATTCCGCTGGTGCTGGCCGTCACTTTCCTGTGCATGCGCCTGCTCGACATCGACTTGCACAAGATTTCCCTGGGCGCCCTGATCATCGCGCTGGGCCTGCTCGTCGATGACGCCATCATCGCCGTCGAAATGATGGTGCGCAAGATGGAAGAGGGCATGTCGCGCTTCGACGCAGCCACCTTTGCCTACACGTCGACGGCCATGCCCATGCTGACGGGCACCCTGATCACGGTGGCGGGCTTCTTGCCCATCGGCCTGGCCAAGTCGGCCGCCGGCGAATACACGTTTTCCTTGTTCTCCGTCAATGCGCTGGCCCTGATCATTTCCTGGGTGGTGGCCGTCGTCTTCACGCCCTACATCGGTTACGTCTTGCTCAAGGTCAAGCCGCACGCGCATAACGACCATGAATTGTTCGATACGCCGAACTTCCGCCGCTTCCGCCGCACGGTGGCCTGGTGCGTGGAGTGGCGCAAGACGACGATCGCCGCCACCCTGGCCATCTTTGCGCTGGGCATCTATGGCTTTAACTTTATTGAAAAGCAATTCTTCCCCGATTCCAGCCGGCCCGAGCTGATGGTGGAACTGTGGTCGCCCGAAGGCACGACCTTTGCCGCGAATGAAAAGCAGGTGAAGAAATTCGAGGCTTTCGTCGGCAAGCTCGACGGCGTGGAAAGCGTCACCAGCTATGTCGGCACGGGCAGCCCCCGGTTCTACCTGCCGCTGGACCAGATCTTCCCGCAGACCAATGTGTCGCAAGTGGTGGTGTTGCCGAAGAGCCTGGCCGACCGCGAGCGCCTGCGCCAGCAAATCGTCGACGTCTTCAAGAAGGATTTCCCGGAAGTGCGGGGCCGGGTCAAGCTGCTGCCGAACGGGCCGCCCGTGCCGTATCCCGTGCAGTTCCGCGTCACGGGCCCGGAAGTGGCGGGCGTGCGCGTCATTGCCGACCAGGTCAAGGATATCCTGCGCGCCAATCCGAACACCCTGGGCGTGAACGACAACTGGAATGAATCCGTGAAAGTGCTGCGCCTGGACCTGGACCAGGACAAGATGCGCGCGCTGGGCGTGACCTCGAAAACGGTGATGCAGGCGGCCAATACGATTCTGTCGGGCACGGTCATCGGCCAGTTCCGCGAAGACAATAAGCTGATCGATATCCAGGTGCGCCAGCCGCTGGAGGAGCGGGCGACGATTTCCGTGCTGAATGACACGAATATCCCGACGGCAACAGGCAAGTCCGTGCCCATCTCGCAGCTGGCCCGCGTGCATTTCGTGTGGGAACCGGGCGTCGTCTGGCGCGACCGCCGCGAATGGGCCATCACCGTGCAGTCGGACGTGGTCGACGGCATCCAGGGCGCGACCGTATCGACCCAGCTGGCGCCGCAGCTCGACGCCTTGCGCGCCAAGCTGCCGGCCGGCTACCGCATCACCGTGAAGGGCGTGGCGGCCGACAGCGGCGAGGCGGAAGCGTCGATCGCGGCGAATCTGCCGCTGGCCATCTTCATCATCTTCACCCTGCTGATGCTGCAGCTGCACAGTTTCTCGCGCGCCTTGCTCGTGTTCCTGACGGGCCCGCTGGGCGTGGCGGGCGCCGCCTTTGCCTTGCTGCTGCTGCACCGTCCGCTGGGCTTCGTGGCCAACCTGGGCGTCATCGCGCTGTTCGGCATGATCATCCGCAACTCGGTGATCCTCGTTGACCAGATCGAGCAAGACATCAAGGATGGTTCGGCCCCGTGGGACGCCATCATCGATTCGGCCGTGCGCCGCTGCCGCCCCATCGTGCTGACGGCGGCTGCCGCCGCGCTGGCCATGATCCCCCTGTCGCGCTCCGTCTTCTGGGGACCGATGGCCGTGGCCATCATGGGCGGCCTGATCCTGGCGACGGCCTTGACCCTGCTGTTCCTGCCGGCCCTGTACGCGGCCTGGTTCCGCGTCAGGAAGCCGGAGCCGGCAGGCGGGAAGGTGGATACGCCGGCGGCGTAATGCCCCGGACTGTGCCGCACGGTACATGCGCCATGCGGCCGAACGGCGAAGATGCCGGGGTCGTCCCCTGAGGGCAGGGCCCCGGTGCCTGCTTCCGGGGTAAAAATGCCGCCAACGGACGGCCGGTGCGCCCTGCGGGGCAGCAAAAAAAAGGCGGCATTCCTCTGGGAATTCCAGTAGAATGCCGCCTTTGCTTTACCGAGGGCTTGCTCATGTAGCCCACGGTAGCCAGATCGCTCCCGAGTTGTTAAAATCAAGGGAGGAGCCTGTTACAAGTAGTGCAAAATGCGGATGTGGTGGAATTGGTAGACACGCTGGTCTTAGAAGCCAGTGCTTCGGCTTGGGAGTTCGAGTCTCCCCATCCGCACCAGTCCGGGTTGTTCCAGCCCGGAAGTGCAGCGCCATCAAGATTTTCTCCAGGGCAGTATCAACCCAGTGCGCCGAGGGCGGCCAGTTGCCGGCTCGACTGCTGCACCATCTGCGTGATCAGGGCCTGCGCCTGCGGGTAGCCCGTTCTTTCCATCATGGATACATCCTGTGCCACCGGCAATAGTGCCTGTAGTACATATTGTCGCGTCTGTGGCCAGCCTTGCTCTTGCGCTGGCGTCGGCATCTCCCTGTCCAGCAGGCGCAGCGCCGCCTGCGCCATCGCCCGTTCCTGTTGCGCCTGCACGCCCAGCGTGTCGCTGCGGGGCGGCGGCTGCTGCGCGAGATACGTGTCGAGCTTGCGGCTCTGGCGCTCGTACAGGTCGAGCAGCAGGTGGACGGTGGCGCCGGCGGGGCGCCGCTGCGTGTCGAGCGTGTCGAGC
Source organism: Janthinobacterium sp. (assembly GCF_009923995.1). Taxonomy (GTDB): domain Bacteria; phylum Pseudomonadota; class Gammaproteobacteria; order Burkholderiales; family Burkholderiaceae_D; genus Janthinobacterium. The sequence continues at coordinate 77,016 of NZ_RFSK01000010.1, forward strand.
ACGTCCGTCAGCCAGTCCGTCATACGCCGGCCGGCCAGTCCCAGTTCGGGCCACGTGACGGCGCGTAACTGTTCGCCCAGGTAGCGGGCCCGGTCGATGGCGCGGCGGCTGCCGCTCATGTGAGTGCCGATGGGGCCGTACAGGGGTGCCAGGGCCGCCTCGTGCCGCTCCGCTAGCAGGCACAGCAGAGCCAGCTGGACGTAGACGTGGAAGGCGGCCAGCACGCGGTGGGCATCCCAGCAGTGGTTGCCGTCCTCGTCGGGCGCATTCCACAGCGAGCAGACTTTGGCCCCGTCCTCGCGCGCATAGTCGGGGGCCAGCAGGCTGTGGCCATGGCGGAAATCGTACAGTTTCTGGTGCAGCGCCTCGTGCAGCAGGTGCTCGGCCAGCCACCAGGGGTTGCCGATCAGCTCCTGGTTCAGGAACACGCTGCCATTGACGCGGAATTGCGAACTGGAAGCCTTGCCGCGCCACGTGCCCAGCGTGGGAAACAGGGCGACGAGCTGCACGTGCGACAGGGCGCTGGCGCTCAGGCGAGGCAGCAGAGCGTCGAGCAGGCGCAGGCCCCGGCGCAGCAGGGCGCGCTCGTGCGGCGTGGGCGTGGCCAGCGGCGCGCCGTAATTATCTTCCATCACGGCAAGAAACGCCGCGGCATAGGGCGTGTCTTGCTGCCAGGCATGCCATATATAAGTGTCATCCTCGTCCCTGGCGCGCCCGTCGTGCAGGCGCGCCAGGGCGGGCAGGCGGGCCGTCAGCGGTCCTCCCGGCAGGCCGGCGCGCAGGTGTCCGGCGGCGCCCTGGAACAGGGCCGCGCAGCGGGGCAGGGGCAAGCCATAGTCGTCGCCCAGGTGCAGCTGGCGCATGGCGTGCTGCACGGCGCAGCGCAGCACCGTGTCGCCCAGCAGCTGGCGCTGGCGGGCCGGCGCCGCCGCGTCCAGCAGCCGGGCCAGGCGCTCCGCCTCGGGCAGGGCGCTGCCCAGCTTGTGCAGGCGCCGCCGGTAGGCGACGGCCAGCTGGTCGCGGATGTAGGTGCTGTCGCCAAAGGCGCGGTGGCGTACCAGCGCCGTTTCGACGGCGTCCAGCACGTCAGGGCCGGGCGGCGCGGCGCGCGGGGTGGGCAGGGCCGCTGCCGCGTCAGGCGACGGTGGGATGGTCGTGGTCGTGGTGGCCATCGCCCGTCATGCGCAATTCCATTTCATCGACTTCCGTCTGGATTTTTTGCAGGTCGTCATCGCTTACCCCATCGAGCAGGCGGCTGAGGACCATTTGCAGCTTGGCTTTGGCATTGCTGGAACTGCCGGGTGCGCTGTCGCTCATGATGTTTTCTCCCTTAAATTCACTTGGAGAGGGGGCGGGGGCCTTAGGTTTGCCTGAAAAATGGCCAAATTGAGGCAAATCAAAGGTTTTTTGCCTTAAATTGTCATCGGGAGCGCATTTCTTTGTTTCGGACGGGGCGACAGTTCGCATATACTACGAGACGAAACAGGCTGGAAAGCCTGTCTCTGGCGAAATGAAGAATGCCGGGGCAAGAGTAAAGACAGGGCAGACCCGGGCTGCGGCGATTCGTTCGCTGCCGCTGGCATCACCTGTGGCCGGGCCGCAAAGCCAGCCACTTCTCCGAAGTCCTTTGTTATAATGCCACGCTTTACCGAATGATGGCCGGCCCTGCGATTTACCTTGAAGCATGGCTGGACGCTCGGAGCCCTGTCGCAGTACTGGACGCGGCGGATTGTTTGGTGCCTGGTGCGGGTTTTCCCCCTCAGCCGGGTAGACCAGGTCCATCGTCCTGCTTTCAGTACTTTTACAGATGAATATGCGAGCGAGTGAAGCTGGACCCATGTCTTGCCGCCAGTGATGGCGCAAGGGGTCGGGTCTTCTTCTCTCGTACCAACAGTGTTTATTTTTTGGACGATTTTTTACATGGCAACTGCAGTCGAAACCTTGGGCAAACTCGAACGTCGTATCACGATCTCCTTCCCGCTGACGGACGTCCGCACGGAAGTTGAGAAGCGCCTGAAAGTGCAAGCCCGTACGGCTAAGGCACCGGGCTTCCGTCCGGGCAAAGTGCCGTTGAAAATGGTCGCAGCACAATACGGCTACCAGATCGAATCCGAAGTGCTGAACGACAAAGTCGGCCGCGCTTTCAACGACGCCGCCAACGAAAACAACCTGCGCGTCGCAGGTTTCCCGAACATCGTGCCGAAAGAAGAAGCAGCCGAAGGCCAGCTGGCTTTCGATGCCACTTTTGAAGTGTACCCGGAAGTCGTCATCGGCGACCTGACGGCCGTTGAAATCGAAACCGTGCAAGCCGACGTGTCGGAAGCCGAAATCGACAAGACCATCGACATCCTGCGCAAGCAGCGCGTGCACTTCCACACCAAGGGCGAAGCTGGCGAACACGGCGACGGCGGTGAAGCTATCGCTGCCAACGGCGACCGCGTGACCGTGGACTTCGTCGGCTCGATCGACGGCGTGGAATTCCCGGGCGGCAAAGCCGACGGCTACGCTTTCGTGCTGGGCGAAGGCCGCATGCTGCCGGAATTCGAAGCAGCGACCCTGGGCCTGAAAGTGGGCGAGTCCAAGACTTTCCCGCTGTCGTTCCCTGAGGACTACCATGGCAAGGACGTGGCCGGCAAAACCGCTTCGTTCACCATCACCCTGCAAAAGCTGGAATGGGCGCACCTGCCGGAAGTCGATGCCGAATTCGCCAAATCCCTGGGCGTTGCCGATGGCGACCTGGCCAAGATGCGCGAAGACATCAAAGTCAACCTGCAGCGCGAAGTCGCTGGCCGCGTGAAAGCACGCAACAAGGAAGCCGTCATGGACGCGCTGATCAAAGTTGCTGAGCTGGAAGTGCCAAAGACCCTGATCGCTCAGGATTCCGAGCGCCTGGCCGAAATGACCCGCCAGGACATGGCGCAGCGCGGCATGAACGTCAAGGACGTGCCTTTCCCAGCAGAACTGTTCGCGGAAAAGGCCGAGCGTCGCGTACGCCTGGGCCTGATCCTGTCGCAGCTGGTGGGCGACAACAACCTGCAGGCTACGCCTGAGCAAGTCAAGGCGCAGATCGAAGATTTCGCCCAAAGCTACGAAGATCCACGCGAAGTGCTGAAGTACTACTACAGCGACCGTCGTCGTCTGGGTGAGATCGAAGCCCTTGTATTGGAAGAAAACGTCGTCACTTACGTGTTGGGCCTGTCGAAAGTCACGACGAAAGCAGTTGCTTTCGACGAACTGATGGGAAGCAACGCACAAGCGTAAACCAGTTGGTATTGGGATGCCGCCTCTTGCCGTAAGGTCGGTGCGGTATCCCCTAACTGCTTCACAAGGAAATGAAATGACAGGTATGAACCGTAATCCAGCGCTGGACACAGAGATGCTCGGCCTGGTGCCGATGGTGGTGGAACAAAGCGGTCGCGGCGAGCGCTCGTATGATATTTACTCGCGCCTGCTGAAGGAACGCTTGATTTTCATGGTCGGCCCGGTCAATGACCAGATGGCCAACCTGGTCGTCGCCCAGCTGCTGTTCCTGGAAAGCGAAAATCCGGAAAAGGAAATCTCGCTCTACATCAACTCGCCAGGTGGCTCGGTTTCGGCCGGCATGGCCATCTACGACACCATGCAGTTCATCAAGCCGGACGTCTCGACCCTGTGTACCGGGATGGCCGCCTCGATGGGTGCCTTCCTGCTGGCCGCCGGCGCCAAGGGCAAGCGTTTCTCGCTGCCGAACTCGCGCATCATGATTCACCAGCCGTCCGGTGGTTCGCAAGGCATGGCGTCGGACATCGAGATCCAGGCGAAGGAAATCCTCTACCTGCGTACCCGCTTGAACGGCATCATGGCCGAGCGCACGGGCCAGTCGATCGAACAGATCGCCAAGGACACCGACCGCGACCGTTTCATGTCCGCCGACGAGGCCGTTGAGTATGGTTTGATCGACAAAGTGTTGACCAGCCGCGCTTGATGAGCCCCTACCGGTATTGCTAAGGTTGTAAGTAAACGCCCGGGCGCTCAAACGTTCGGGCGTTTCGCTTTTATTTCGGGTAGCATGGAGCTTGTGCACGTTGTTGACTTGCGCCATGGGTTCCCGCCTGTGTGGGCGGCAACCGCCATCCGGCTTGCGATTTTGCAATATTGTTAATGCAGTTCCAACCAAAATGCCTTATGTCAGACAAAAAATCCTCTAGCGGCGAAAAATTACTGTATTGCTCGTTCTGCGGCAAAAGCCAGCACGAGGTGAAGAAACTCATCGCCGGCCCGTCCGTGTTCATTTGCGACGAGTGCATCGACCTGTGCAACGACATCATCCGTGATGAAACGTCCAGCATCGAGACGGTGACCGGGACCAAATCCGACCTGCCGACGCCGCAAGAAATTGCCGCCTTGCTCGATCAGTACGTGATCGGCCAGCAGACTGCCAAGCGCATCCTGTCGGTGGCGGTGTACAACCATTACAAGCGCCTCAAGCACCTGGGCAAGAAAGACGACATCGAACTGGCCAAGAGCAACATCTTGCTGGTCGGTCCTACCGGCTCGGGCAAGACCCTGCTGGCACAGACCCTGGCGCGCATGCTCAACGTGCCGTTCGTGATCGCCGACGCCACCACCCTGACCGAAGCCGGTTACGTGGGCGAGGACGTGGAAAACATCATCCAGAAGTTGCTGCAAAGCTGCAACTATGACGTCGAGAAAGCCCAGCGCGGCATCGTCTACATCGATGAAATCGACAAGATTTCGCGCAAGTCCGACAATCCGTCCATCACGCGCGACGTGTCGGGCGAGGGCGTGCAGCAAGCCCTGCTGAAACTCATCGAAGGTACGATGGCATCCGTGCCGCCACAAGGCGGCCGCAAGCATCCGAACCAGGATTTCGTGCAGATCGACACGACCAACATCATGTTCATCTGCGGCGGCGCCTTCGACGGCCTGTCGAAAGTGATCGCCAACCGTTCCGAAAAGAGCGGCATCGGCTTCTCGGCCACGGTGCGCAGCAAGTCGCAAAGCTCGGCCAGCGAACTGATGCTGCAAGCGGAACCGGAAGACCTGGTCAAGTTCGGCCTGATCCCGGAACTGGTGGGCCGCCTGCCCGTCATCGCCACCCTGGCGGAATTGACGGAAGAGGCGCTGATCCAGATCCTCGTCGAGCCGAAGAATGCGCTGATCAAGCAGTATTCCAAGCTGCTCGAGATGGAAGGCGCGGAACTGGAGATCCGTCCGGCCGCCCTGCATGCGATCGCCAAGAAGGCGCTGGCGCGCAAGACGGGCGCCCGTGGCCTGCGTTCCATCCTGGAACACGCTTTGCTGGACGTCATGTATGAACTGCCGAGCGAACAAAATGTGGTGAAAGTCGTCATCGACGAAAATACCATCACCAGCGGCGCCAAACCTTTGTTGATTTATCAAGAGACTGCCAAAGCCTCCGGAGAAAATTGAATACTGCCGAGTGAAATGCATAAAAAGGGTTTTGATTCCTTAATGCATGGCAGTACAATTTAAATCAATGAGTGCAGGCTTCAATCGTAAAGCCACTCGCGGCGCTTAGCTGCGCGTGGCTTTTTTACTGTGACAACTGCACTTGTTACCGTCATGCGGGTGTGTTTTGCGAAATAGACTTTATGTTTGTTTCACAGAATTATTTATTCTCGCCGGTCTTGTGTTTTGGCAGCGAGCGCCAACATCGTAAACACGCTTTCTATAAGGTACGCCATGACAACTTCCAAATTAACTGAGCAAACTCAACTGCCGTTATTGCCGTTGCGGGATGTCGTCGTCTTCCCGCATATGGTGATACCGCTGTTCGTTGGCCGTCCAAAGTCGATCAAGGCGCTGGAAGCTGCGATGGAGCAGGGCAAGAGCATCATGCTTGCCGCTCAAAAAGCAGCCGCGAAGGACGAGCCGTCGCCTTCGGATATCTATGAAATTGGCTGCGTCGCCAATATCCTGCAAATGCTGAAGCTGCCCGATGGCACCGTCAAGGTGCTGGTCGAAGGCGCGCAGCGTGCCCGCATCAACCATATCAGCGATGCGCCGACGCACTTCATCGCCGACCTGACGCCGCTCGAGTCCGAGCCGGGCGACGAGTCGGAAGTCGAAGCCATGCGCCGCGCGATCGTGCAGCAGTTCGACCAGTACGTCAAACTGAACAAAAAGATCCCGCCGGAAATCCTCGCGTCCCTGTCGGGCATCGACGATGCCGGCCGCCTGGCCGACACGGTGGCAGCGCACCTGCCCCTGAAGCTTGAGCAAAAACAAGTCATCCTGGAAATTTTCAGCGTGGCCAAGCGCCTTGAGCACCTGCTGGGCCAGCTCGAAGGCGAACTCGACATCCTGCAGGTGGAAAAGCGCATCCGCGGCCGCGTCAAGCGCCAGATGGAAAAGTCGCAGCGCGAGTACTACCTGAACGAACAGGTCAAGGCCATCCAGAAGGAACTGGGCGAGGGCGAGGATGGTGCCGACCTCGACGAGCTGGAGAAAAAAGTCGCTTCGGCCAAGATGCCGAAGGAAGCGCTGGACAAGGCCACCAACGAGCTGAAAAAGCTCAAGCTGATGTCGCCGATGTCGGCCGAAGCCACCGTCGTGCGCAACTACATCGACACCCTCGTCAATTTGCCGTGGAAAAAGAAATCCAAGGTCAATAACGACCTGTCGAATGCGGAAAAAGTGCTCGAAGGCGACCACTACGGCCTCGACAAGGTCAAGGAACGCATCCTGGAGTACCTCGCGGTGCAACAGCGCGTCGACAAGCTGAAAGCCCCCATCCTGTGCTTCGTCGGCCCTCCGGGCGTCGGCAAGACCTCGCTGGGGCAGTCCATCGCCCGCGCGACGAACCGCAAGTTCGTGCGCATGGCCCTGGGCGGCGTGCGCGACGAAGCGGAAATCCGCGGCCACCGCCGTACCTACATCGGCTCGATGCCGGGCAAGATCCTGCAATCGCTGTCGAAAGTCGGCGTGCGCAATCCCTTGTTCCTGCTCGACGAAGTCGACAAGATGGGCGCCGATTTCCGTGGCGACCCGTCGTCGGCCCTGCTGGAGGTGCTGGACCCGGAACAGAACCACACGTTCTCCGACCATTACATCGAAGTCGATTTCGACCTGTCGGACGTGATGTTCGTGGCGACGTCGAACTCGTACAACATTCCGCCAGCCTTGCTGGACCGCATGGAAGTCATCCGCCTGTCCGGCTACACGGAAGACGAAAAGACCAGCATCGCGCAGCGTTACCTGCTGCCGAAGCAGATCAAGAACAATGGCTTGAAGGAAGATGAAATCTCGGTGGCCGAGTCGGCCCTGCGCGACATCATCCGCTACTACACGCGGGAAGCGGGCGTGCGTTCGCTCGAGCGGGAAGTGTCGAAGATCTGCCGCAAGGTGGTCAAGATGCTGCTGCTGAAAAAGTCCGACAAGAAAGTCATCGTCAACTCGAAGAACCTGGACAAGTTCCTCGGCGTGCGCCGCTACGATTTTGGTGTCGCAGAGAAAGAAAACCAGGTGGGCCAGGTGGTCGGTCTGGCATGGACGGAAGTGGGCGGCGACTTGCTGACCATCGAAGCCGTGTCGATGCCGGGTAAGGGCGGCGTGATCCGCACGGGGACCCTGGGCGACGTCATGAAAGAGTCGATCGAGGCGGCCCGCACGGTGGTGCGCAGCCGGGCACAGCGCCTGGGCATCAAGGCGGACGTGTTCGAGAAGAGCGACATCCACATCCACGTGCCGGAAGGCGCGACGCCGAAGGATGGTCCTTCGGCAGGCGCGGCCATGACGGTGGCCATGGTGTCGGTCTTCACGGGCATTCCCGTGCGTGCCGACGTGGCGATGACGGGCGAAATCACCTTGCGCGGCGAAGTGCTGCCGATCGGCGGCTTGAAAGAGAAGCTGCTGGCGGCCCATCGCGGCGGCATCAAGACGGTGCTGATTCCCGAGCAGAACGTGAAGGACCTGGCCGAAATTCCGGACAACGTCAAGAACAAGCTGGAGATCGTGCCCGTGCGCTGGATCGACAAAGTGCTGGAAATCGCCCTCGAACGCTTGCCTGAACCGCTGGCGGAAGTGGCTGCCGTGGAAGCCGTGACGGCTGCCGCGGCCAAGCCGGATGCGGCCGGTGAGGTGGTAAAACACTAACGTTTTACCCCTGTTTTCCCCAAACAAGCGCTTTTAGAGCGCTTGTTTTATATTGAAACGTGAATTGCGCCCCCAAAGCGCTTGACACATATACAGTGTGGCTTGTTTAATACGCCTGCACATTTTTTTCGCCGGACAGCTGTGGTGCCAAAAGTGCCGCAACGATACGGTAAACGTTTTATACCTTTGTAATTGGGGATGCTAGTGAACAAGACTGAATTGATCGACCACATTGCTGAAAAAGCTGACATTTCCAAAGCCGCCGCTGCGCGCGCACTCGACGCTGTTATCGGCGGCGTGACGGAAACTTTGAAAAACAACGACAGCGTAACGCTGGTTGGTTTCGGTACTTTCTCGGTGAGCGAACGCGCTGAGCGTACCGGCCGCAATCCGCGTACCAAGGAAGCGATCACGATCGAAGCTGCAAAAGTTCCAAAATTTAAAGCTGGTAAAGCTTTGAAGGATGCGGTAAACTAACGGACTTCGGTGAGGTGACAATCACCGAAAACGTTTGGCGGCACTCCAGGGTGCCGCGATTTCAGGGTTGAAGTTCTGCGAATGACGATCCTGAAAACAAATGCAAGCAGTACTGTGTATTTTTCGGAGTGGTAGTTCAGTTGGTTAGAATGCCGGCCTGTCACGTCGGAGGTCGCGGGTTCGAGTCCCGTCCGCTCCGCCAAAAAAATACGCTCTCAAGGAGTGGTAGTTCAGTTGGTTAGAATACCGGCCTGTCACGTCGGGGGTCGCGGGTTCGAGTCCCGTCCGCTCCGCCAGAATATAGAAACCCGCGCTGCCGAATAAGCAGCGCGGGTTTTTCTTTTATGCGCCCGATTATCTTCGCGTCGCCCGCTTTTAAATCCCCGCAGGGCCGTCTTGAATAAGGAAGGCGTGTGCATTTAAATCCCCTTTAAGCTGGATCGGGTTTAATGGACGAGCCTGGCGTGCCGCCGGCTATGCCTGCGCCCGCGCCGCCGGGGCAGGGCGCGGCCCCTGATTTACTCTTGCTATAGCGCTATGGGCATTGTAGAATCAGGAGATAATGGCTTGGGCGTCAGAATCCTGCTTTAGTTCCAGCGCCAAGTTGTTGAATCTAAAGGGGAAGTGGACATCTGTCCCGTCCATTCCGCCGAAGAAATCAAGGCGAACGCATGTTCGCCTTTTTTTATAGTGATCCACTCATCCCGAATTGGCTGACCATGTTTGAATTTATTCGTACCCATCGACGCTTGATGCAGTTTCTCTTGATGCTGGTCATCGTCCCGTCTTTTGCACTGGTCGGTATCAGCGGCTACCAAAGCTTCGGCGACGGCGCGAACACCATCGCCAAGGTCGGCGACCAGGTGATCACGCAGCAGCAATATGAAGAAGCGCAACGCCAGCAGATCGACCGCTACCGCCAGATGATGGGCGAGCAGTTCGACCAGAAAATGTTCGATACGCCGGAAGCGCGCCAGAACATCCTCGACAACCTGATCGCCGAGCGCGCCGTGTCCGCCGAAGTGGGCCGCAGCCACCTGGTCATCAGCGATGCCGTGCTGCAAAAAGAAGTGCTGGCCATCCCTGGCCTGACCTTGCCGGATGGTAAATTCGACCTGGAACGCTACAAGGCCATGCTGGCCGCCCAGGGCATGACGCCGCAGATGTACGATGCGCGCCGCCGTAGCGACCTGGCCCTGCAGCAACTGGCGGGCGCCGTGCAAGGCACGGCCTTCGCCCCGAACACCGTCTCCAAGCGCCTGTCGGACATCACCTCGGAAGAGCGTGAAGTGCAGGAACTGCTGTTGCCGATCGCCCAGTACGTGTCGGAAGTCAAGGTCACGGACGCCATGGTCAAGGATTTCTATGAGAAGAACGCCAAGTTCTTCATGATCCCGGAGCAGGCCAAGGTCGAATACGTCGTGCTCGACGACAGCGCCGCCGGCGAGCAGGTCGACGTCACCGACGCCGACGTGACCGGCTACTACGCGAAGAACCAGAAAGCCTACACGACGGAAGAAGCGCGCCAGGCCAGCCATATCCTGGTGGCAGTCAAGAAAGACGCCTCCGCCGCCGACAAGGCCGCCGCCAAGGCCAAGGCCGAAGCCATCCTGGCCGAAGTGCGCAAGGCGCCAGCCAGCTTTGCCGCCGTGGCAAAAGCCAAGTCGGAAGATCCGGCCTCCGCGGAACAGGGTGGCGACCTGGGCGTGATCGGCAAGGATGGCCTGCCGACGCCGCTGCTCAATGCCGTCGCGAAACTCAAGCAGGGCGAAATCAGCGATGTCGTCGCTTCCGATTTCGGCTACCACATCCTGACCGTGACCTCGCTCAAGCCACAGCACGTACGCACGCTGGACGAAGTGCGCGGTGAAATCACGGCCGACCTGCGCAAGCAATTTGCTGCCAAGAAATACTCGGAAATGGCGGAAACCTTCACCAATACCGTGTACGAGCAATCGGACAGCCTGAAGCCCGTCGCCGACAAGCTGAAATTGAAAGTGGAAACCGTCGCCAATCTGTCGCGCACGCCGTCGCCGGCACTGGGCAACGCGCCGTTCAACAACGCCAAGTTCCTCGCCGCCATCTTCTCGAACGACTCGCTGAAGGACAAGCGCAACACGGAAGCCGTGACCGTCGCACCGAACGTGCTGATCGCTGGCCGCGTGGTGGAATTCAAGCCGGCATCGAAGCGTCCGTTGGCCGACGTCGAAGCCATGATCCGTCAGCGCGTGACCATGGAAGAAGCGGAAAAGCTGGCGAAGAAAGCGGGCGAAGCCAAGCTGGCCGCCTTGAAGGCCTCGGGTGACGCCACCGGTTTCGGCGCCGCGCAATGGGTGTCGCGTAGCAAGCTGGACGGCATCAACCGTGCCGCCATCGCGCAAGTCATGAAGGCCGACACGAGCAAGCTGCCAGCCTACGTGGGCGTCGACCTGCCAGCCCTGGGCTATGGCATCTACCGCATCGGCAAGGTGCAGCAGCCGGCCCAGGTGGACGAAGCGCGCCGCCAGCAAGAGAAAGACCAGATCAGCTCCATCCTGGCACAACAGGAAATGTACGATTACGTCGAGTACCTGAAATCCAAGGCCAAGGTGAAGATCGTCAAGCCGGTCACCGCGCCTGCCGTCGCGCCGGAAGCACCGTAATTAGTTTCCATGCATAAAAATAGCCGCTCTCGAGCGGCTATTTTTTTGTCTGCGAGTTATGAACCTTGTTTAACCCAAGGGCGCAAGACCGGGGTCGGACCCTCAGGGTCCGACCCCGGCAGTTCGGCCTTCGGGGTGAAAATCTGGAATATTCCATGGCCGCCAGCGTAAAGCTGGGGAAAACCCATCGGTTCTGACCCCTGATTTCTGCGTCGGGTTAGAACGGCTATTTTTTGTCTGTGGAGTATGCCAGCCATTGGCGAAAATTCCCCCGTCGGCTCTTGTGGAATATGCGTGCCATGAAATATTCCATAGCCACCAGCGTAAAGCCGGGGTCAGTCGCTTCGCGATCGGGATGTACCCCACTGGGGTACATCCCCCCGCCGGGTCTCGGCGACCCCGTCTGCCGCCTGATGTCTGCCTCGGGGTAGAGCCAACGTCAACACCTCGCTTATTTTGCCTTCAGCAACGGTGCCAGCTGGGGCCAGATGTTGTTCAAGATCGCCGGATGCGCCTGCGCATTCGGGTGCATGCGGTCGGCCTGGAACAGCTGTGGCTGGTCAGCAATGCCTTCGAACATGAAGGGCACGAGGGGCGCCTTCCATTCCCTGGCCAGCTTGCCGTAGATGGCATGGAACTTGTCGCCATAGTCGCGGCCATAGTTGGGCGGCATGCGCATGCCCACCAGCACCACTTGCGCGCCGGCTTTTTTTGAGGCGTCGCCCATGGCGCGCAGGTTCGCCTCGGTGGCGGCCAGCGACAGGCCGCGCAAGCCGTCGTTGGCGCCCAGCTCGATCAGCACGACGGCGGGATGGTGCTTCGCCAGCAAGGCGGGCAGGCGTGCCCGGCCGCCGCTCGTCGTCTCGCCGCTGATGCTGGCGTTGACGATGCGCGTGTCGTTCTTTTGCGCCTGGAGCCGCTGTTCCAGCAGCGCCACCCAGCCCGTGCCCCGCGCAAGCCCGTATTCGGCCGAGAGGCTGTCGCCGAGCACCAGCAGCGTTTTTGGTGCAGAATAGGCGTTCGTCATGCCTGACACCATGAGCAGGGCTGCCGCAGGAAGCAAGGCCAAGGCGCGCCGCCGCGACGGATTACTGCCCTTGACACTTATTTGTTCACGTAATTTCTTAAGATAGATCAGCATGCCCGAATTCCCTAAAGCGACTTCCACCAGTTTCCTCCCGTCCGACGCGGCGGCCCAGCGGCCCGCCGCAGCCAACAGCCAAAATGCCCGGCCAGCCATCGAAGTGGTCCAGCTGGCCAAGCGCGTACCCGATGCCGATGGCGAGCTGACCATCCTGCACCGCGTCGATTTTACCGTGCAAACGGCCGAGACGCTGGCCATCGTCGGCGCCTCCGGTTCCGGCAAGTCCACCTTGCTGGGCCTGCTGGCGGGACTGGACACGCCCAGCGAAGGCAAGGTCATGCTTGACGGCACGGATATCTTCGCCCTCGACGAAGATGGCCGCGCCGGTTTCCGCAAGGAAAAACTGGGCTTCGTCTTCCAGTCCTTCCAGCTGCTGGCCCACCTGACGGCGCTGGAAAACGTCATGCTGCCGCTGGAATTGCGCGGCGACCCGCAGGCGAAGGACAAGGCGCAAGCCATGCTGGGCCGCGTCAACCTGGGCAGCCGGCTGAAGCACTATCCGAAATACCTGTCCGGCGGCGAGCAGCAGCGCGTGGCGCTGGCCCGCGCCTTCGTCACGGAGCCGCCGCTGCTGTTTGCCGACGAGCCGACGGGCAGCCTGGACGCGGCCACCGGCGAAGCCGTGATCCAGCTGATGTTCGAGCTGAACCGCGAGCGTGCCTCGACCCTCGTGCTGGTCACGCACGACAGCTCGATCGCGGCCCGCTGCGGCCGCACCATCACGATTGCGGCGGGCCGCCTGATCTAGATACACCTGACATTACCTGCTGCGCGTCGCGCTTTGCGGACGGCGATGCTCACTGTGCCAGAGCACAGTTGCGCTTCCCGGCCACAAATCACTGACGCTCGCTACGGTACTGTCAGGCGTCGTGGCATTCCTTGTAATACGTCGTTATTACACCGACAAGGCATTGATCAACTTGCGGATCGCGGGGATCAGTTCGCCCGCCGTCAGGCCGATGGGGCCTTCGCCCGACGCCACCAGCGCGTCGGCCGCCGCGCCGTGCAGCCACACGGCGCCCAGCGCCGCTTCCCATTCCGGCCAGCCCTGGGCCAGCAGGCTGCCGCACAGGCCCGCCAGCACGTCGCCCGTGCCGGCCGTGGCCAGGGCGGGGCCGCCCGTGGCGTTGATCACCACGCTGCCATCCTGCGCGGCGATGACCGTGCCCGAGCCTTTCAGCACCACGATGACGCCCAGCTGCGCGGCCAGCTGGCGCGCCGCACCCAGGCGGTCGGCCTGCACCTGCGCCACCGTCATGTCCAGCAGGCGCGCCGCTTCCAGCGGATGCGGCGTCAGTATCGTCGCCCCGGCTCCCGTGCGCGTGGCCAGCGCCGACTGCAGTTCCGGTTCGGCCGCCATCAGGTTCAGCGCGTCCGCGTCCAGCAGCAGGGGGCTGTCGCTCTCGAATGCCCGCTGCAGCAGTTCCACCGTATCGACGCTGTCGCCCAGGCCCGGCCCCGCCACCAGCGCGGCAAAGTGCAGGCCCGAGAAATCCACGTCCTGGGCGCGGCGGCACATCAGTTCCGGCTGGCCGCTGTCGAACGGGGGCGGAGAGTCGGGAAAGGCGATGTACACGCGCCCGGCGCCCGCATGCAGGGCCGTGCGGGCTGACAGGATGGGCGCGCCCGCCATGCCGTGCGCGCCGCCGATGACGGCCACGCTGCCATAGCTGCCCTTGTGCGTATTCTGCCGGCGCGGCTGCAACTGGCGGGCGAACAGCTGCAGGCCGTTCAGCTGCGCCTTCGCCGCAGGCAGCAGCGACGGGTCGATGGCCAGGCTTGCCACTTCCACCTCGCCCGCATGATCGCGGCCGTTCGCCGTGTGCAGGCCCGGCTTGTCGCCGATGAAGGTGAGCGTGTGCGTGGCGCGGATGCCCACGCCGTCGACGGCGCCCGTGTCCGCGTGCAGGCCGCTGGGCACGTCGAGCGCCAGCACGGGGCAGTCCAGCTGGTTCACCAGCTGGACCACGTCGCGGCATTCGCCCGCCAGCGGGCGCGAGGCGCCGATGCCGAACAGGCCATCGATGACCAGGTCCCACGGCGCGGCGCCGACGGCCGCCGAGGCCATGCTGGTGTCGGCCTCGATGAAGCGCGCGGCGCTGCCGCCGGCGCGGACGAGCGCCAGTTCCCGCTCGGGCGAGGTGGCGCGCGCCTCGGGGGCCAGCCAGACGAGCACTTCGATGCCGCTGCCGGCCAGGTGCGCGGCCGCTTCCAGCGCGTCGCCGCCATTGTCGCCGGGGCCGGCCAGCACCAGCACGCGGCGGTGGCCCGCGCCGTCGCCGTCTTCCTGGCGGTGCAGCAGTTTCAGGGCGGCGCTGGCGGCGGCCTGGCCGGCGCGCTGCATCAGCAAGCCTTGCGGCAGGTCCTGCATGGCTGCCTGTTCGATGGCGCGCAGCTCGGCGACGCAGTACAAGGGGTGGGCGGAGTCGGTCAGGGGCATGTGCATGTTCCAGTTGTCGGTATGCCTTCAACATAAGGCCGATCCGTGCGGAAGGCAAGGCGCGCACGCCTGAAACGGTGCCCGATTTGGCGGCTACAATAGCCATCTCACTCAAGACGGGGGCAAGGCGATGGATTGGCAATTCTGGATCGACCGGGGCGGCACCTTTACGGACATCGTGGCGCGCCGCCCTGACGGCAGCCTGGCCACGCACAAGCTGCTGTCGGACAATCCGGGCCAGTACCGCGACGCGGCTCTGGCCGGCATGCGCCAGCTGATGGGCCTTGCGCCCGGCGCGCCGCTGCCCGTGGCGCGGCTGGGCGCCATCAAGATGGGCACGACGGTGGCGACGAATGCGCTGCTCGAACGCAAGGGCGAGCCCACCGTGCTGGCCATCACGCGGGGCTTCCGCGACGCGCTGCGCATCGCCTACCAGAACCGCCCGCAGCTGTTCGCACGCCAGATCATCCTGCCGGAACTGCTGTATGGCGACGTGATCGAGATCAATGAACGCATGGGTGCCCACGGCGAGGTGGTGCTGGCACTCGACGAGGCGGCCGCGCGCGCCGCGCTGGCGCAGGCCCATGCGCGCGGCCTGCGCGCCATCGCCATCGTGCTGATGCACGGCTACCGCCATCACGCGCACGAGGCACGGGTGGCGCAGCTGGCGCGCGAGGCCGGTTTTACGCAGGTATCCGTGTCGCATGAGGTCAGCCCCATGATGAAGCTGGTGGCGCGCGGCGACACCACCGTCGTCGACGCCTACCTGTCGCCCATCCTGCGCCGCTACGTGGACCAGCTGGCGGCCGAGCTGCCCGGCGTGCACCTGCAATTCATGCAGTCGAACGGCGGCCTGACGGACGCGCGCGCCTTCCAGGGCAAGGACAGCATCCTGTCCGGCCCCGCCGGCGGCATCGTCGGCATGGTGCGCGCCAGCGCGCTGGCCGGCTTCGATAAAGTCATCGGCTTCGACATGGGCGGCACCTCGACGGACGTGTCGCACTATGCGGGCGAGTTCGAGCGCGTTTTCGAGACGCAGATCGCCGGCGTGCGCATGCGCGCGCCCATGATGAGCATCCACACGGTGGCGGCGGGCGGCGGCTCCATCCTGCATTTCGACGGCGCCCGCTACAGGGTGGGGCCGGACAGCGCGGGCGCCAACCCCGGCCCGGCCAGCTACCGGCGCGGCGGCCCGCTGGCCGTCACCGACTGCAACGTCATGCTGGGCAAGCTGCAGCCGGCCTACTTCCCCCGCGTCTTCGGCCCGGATGCGGACGAAGCGCTCGACGCGGCCACCGTGCGCGCCCAGTTCGAGGCGCTGGCGCGCACGGTGGGGAGCACGGCGGAGCAGGTGGCCGAAGGCTATGTCGCCATCGCCGTGGGCAACATGGCCAACGCCATCAAGCAGATTTCCGTGCAGCGGGGCCACGACGTCACGGAGTACACCCTGACCAGCTTTGGCGGCGCGGGCGGCCAGCACGCCTGCCTGGTGGCCGACGCGCTGGGCATGCGCACGGTCTTCATCCACAGCCTGGCGGGCGTGATGTCGGCCTACGGCATGGGCCTGGCCGACCAGAGCGCCATGCGCGAGCGGGCCATCGAGGCGGCGCTGGGCGCGGACCTGGCCGCCGATTTGGCGCAGCTGGGCGAACTGGCGCGGGGCGACTTGCTGCGCCAGGGCGTGCAACGGGAGCGCATCGCCCTCGTGTCGCGCGTGCACCTGCGCTACGAAGGCACGGATACGGCCATCGTCGTGCTGTCCGATACGGCCGCCGGCATGCAGGCGCAGTTCGAAGCGGCGTATAAAAAACGCTTTTCCTTCCTGATGCCGGCGCGCGCCCTGATCGTCGAAGCCATTTCCGTGGAAGCCATCGGCGCGTCCGACGCGCCGCAGCCTGCCGCACCGGCTTACGCGGCGCGCGCGGGCGCGCTGGCGCCCGAGGCGACGGTGGCCATGTACTGCGCCGGCGCCTGGCGCGACAGCGCCCTGTATGGGGCGGACAGCCTGCGCCCCGGCGACGCCATCGACGGCCCGGCCATCGTCAGCGACGCCAACGCCACCACCGTCATCGAGCCGGGCTGGCGCGCCGACGTCACGGCGCATGGCCATTTGATACTGCGCCGGGTGGCCGCCTTGCCGGGGCGCTGCGACCAGGGTCTGCAGACAGTGACCGACGCCGACCCCGTGATGCTGGAGATTTTCAACAATCTGTTCATGTCGATCGCCGAGCAGATGGGCCTGCGCCTGCAGAACACGGCCCATTCCGTCAACATCAAGGAGCGGCTGGACTTCAGCTGCGCCATCTTCGATTCTCAAGGCAACCTGATCGCCAACGCGCCGCACATGCCCGTGCACCTGGGGTCCATGGGCGAGAGCATCCGCACCGTCATGACGCGCAATGCCGGCAGCATGCGGCCCGGCGACGTCTTCATGCTGAACGACCCCTACCACGGCGGCACGCACCTGCCCGACGTGACCGTCATTTCGCCCGTGTTCGACGAGGAGGGCGCCGCCATCCTGTTCTACGTGGGCTCGCGCGGCCACCATGCGGACATCGGCGGCACCACGCCCGGCTCCATGCCGCCCGATTCCACGCATATCGGGGAAGAGGGCGTCCTGATCGACAATTTCCGGCTGGTCGACGGCGCCACGGGCGTGATGCGCGAAGACGCCACCCTGGCCCTGCTGCAGGGCGCCAGCTGGCCGGCCCGCAATCCCCGGCAAAACCTGGCCGACCTGCGGGCCCAGGTGGCGGCCAACCAGAAGGGGGCCGAGGAGCTGCGCAAGATGGTCGCGCATTTCGGCTTGCCCGTCGTGCAAGCCTACATGGGCCACGTGCAGGACAATGCCGAGGAAGCCGTGCGCCGGGTCATCACCACCCTGAAGGATGGCAGCTATGCGCTGGAGCTGGACAACGGCGCGCGCATCGAGGTGGCGATACGGGTCGACGTGGCCGCACGCAGCGCCACCATCGACTTCACGGGCACCTCCGGCCAGCTGCCGAACAATTTCAACGCGCCGTCCGCCGTCTGCATGGCGGCCGTGCTGTACGTGTTCCGCACCCTCGTCGACGACGACATTCCCCTGAACGCGGGCTGCCTGAAGCCCTTGACGGTGATCATCCCGCCCGGCTCCATGCTCAACCCCCGCTATCCCGCGTCCGTCGTCTCGGGCAACGTGGAAACGTCGACCTGCATCACCAACGCCCTGTATGGCGCGCTGGGCGCCATGGCCGCTTCGCAGGGCACGATGAACAATTTCACCTTCGGCAGCGCCAGGTACCAGTACTACGAGACGATCTCGGGCGGCTCGGGCGCCGGCCCCGGTTTCCATGGCACGGACGTGGTGCAGACCAACATGACCAATTCGCGCCTGACGGACCCGGAAATCCTCGAGTGGCGCTTCCCCGTGCGCCTGGACAGCTACGGCATCCGCGCGGGTTCGGGCGGCGCGGGGCGCTGGCATGGCGGCAATGGCGGCGTGCGGCGGGTGCGCTTCCTGGAACCGATGACGGCGGCCATCCTGTCGAACAACCGCATCATTCCCCCGTTCGGCATGGACGGCGGCGCGCCCGGTGCGCTGGGGCGCAACTACGTGGAGCGGCGCGACGGCACGGTGGAGCACCTGGCGCATATCGGCAAGACCGACATGCAGGCGGGCGACGTGTTCGTCATTGAAACGCCGGGCGGGGGAGGATTTGGCAAGGCCTGACGCACGCGGTCAGGGCACGTCGGCGCCGCCGCCCAGGCGCAGCTCGATCAGCTCCAGCATGCCCTGCGCGGCGATGGACAGGCTGCGCTGCGTGGCCAGCAGGATGGGGCGTTCGGGCTGGCCCTGGGCCAGCGGCACGGCCACCAGGTTCAGCTTGCGGAACTGGAACAGGGTCAGCGCCGGCACCAGCGCCACGCCCAGGCCATGCTCGATCAGGCCCGCGACGGTGGCCAAGTGCTCCACTTCCAGGCCGCTGTCGCGCACGGCGATGCCCTGCACCAGCAGTTCCACGTGCTGGCGCACGCTGGTCGACTTGGCCAGGTGGATCAATTCGCAGCCGGCCAGGTCGGCCAGCTGCAGGCGGCGCCGGGCCGCCAGCGCATGGTCGCGCCGGCACACGAGGTAAAACGGGTCGCTGCACAAGGTGCGCGTGTCGAATTCGGCCAGCCGGGCGCTGGGCGCCGTGATGGCCAGGTCGACCTTGCCCTGCCTGAGCAGGTTCAGGCACTGGTCCGACAGCGCGTCGTGCAGCTGTACCTGGATGCCCGGGTAGCTGGCGCGGTATTCGGCGATCACGGCCGGCAAGCCATGCGCGGCCAGCGAGGGCAGGGCGGCGATGGCCACGCGCCCCTTGCGCCGCGCCACGTAGTCGCCCAGGTTGCCGAAGGCCGCCTCCATGTCCGCCAGCAGGCTGCGCGCCACCCCGACAAACATCTCGCCTTCCACCGTCAGCATCACGTTGCGCGTGTCGCGCTCGACCAGTTTGGCATGCAGGGCCGTTTCCAGTTTCTGGATCACGGCGCTGAAGGCCGATTGCGACAGGTGGCAGCGCTCGGCCGCGCGCGTGAAGTGGCGGCAGTCGGCCAGCGCGACGAAGGCCTGCAGTAGCTTGCTGGAAATATTGGGCAGCATTCTTTGATCGGAAAAGCAGGATAATCATCCTGAAAAATCGATTTTACAATATAAAGCGCCGGCAGCAGAATGCTTTAAACCCCGCACAGACGAGGGACACACAACCTACGGAGACAACAACCATGCTGGCCCTGCTCGGACTTTGCACGATCGCCATTCTATTGGCGGCCATCCTCACCAAGAAAATGTCGCCTCTCGTGGCGCTCATCACCATTCCCATCGTCGCGGCCCTCGTCGGCGGCTTCGGCATGGAAACGTCGAAATTCATCGTAGCCGGCATCACCAACATCGCGCCGGTGGCGGGCATGTTCGTGTTCGCCATCCTGTTCTTCGGCATCGTCACGGACGCCGGCATGCTCGATCCCGTCATTAGCGGCATCCTGCGCGTGGTGGGCAGCCGGCCGACCCGCATCGTGCCGGGGACGGCCCTGCTGGCCCTGCTGATCCACCTCGACGGCTCGGGCGCCGTCACCTTCCTCGTGACGATCCCCGCCATGCTGCCGCTGTACACGCGCCTGGGCATCGACCGCCGCATCCTCGCCTGCGTGGCGTCGCTGGCGGCCGGCGTGAACTTCCTGCCGTGGACGGGGCCGATGATACGCGCCTCGGCGGCGCTGCACATTCCCGTCAGCGAGATCTTCATGCCGCTGATTCCCGTGCAGCTGATCGGCCTGGCCTTCGTC
The DNA here is from genome assembly GCF_009923995.1 of Janthinobacterium sp. Taxonomy (GTDB): domain Bacteria; phylum Pseudomonadota; class Gammaproteobacteria; order Burkholderiales; family Burkholderiaceae_D; genus Janthinobacterium. Next base: position 97,144 of record NZ_RFSK01000010.1, read on the forward strand.
TTCGGCGTGGCCTATTACCTGGGCCGCAAGGAGGAAATCCGCCTGGGCCTGACGGCCGGCGCGCCGGCCGGCTTCGTGCAGGTGCATGCATTGACGGAGGCGGAACAGGCCATCCGCCGGCCGAAGAATTTCTGGATCAATATCGTGCTGACGGTGGTCGTGCTGGGCGTGATGATCAGCGGGAAGGTCGACCCCGTCGTGATGTTCATGATCGGCGTCGTGCTGGCCCTGATGATCAACTACCCGAACGCGGACATGCAGCGCGCCCGCATCGATGCGCATGCCAAGGCGGCGCTGCTGATGGCCAGCATCCTGTTCGCCGCCGGCGTCTTCACCGGCATCATGAACAAGTCCGGCATGCTGTCGGCCATGGCCAAGACGGCCGTCGGCTTCGTGCCGCCCGAGATGGCCTCGCACATCCCGGCCGTGCTGGGCGTGCTGTCCATGCCCCTGTCGATGCTGTTCGACCCCGATTCCTTCTACTTCGGCGTGCTGCCGGTGGTGGCGGAAGTGAGCAAGATGCTGGGCGTGGAACCGGTCCAGGTGGCGCAGGCGGCCCTGCTGGGGCAGATGACGACGGGCTTTCCCGTCAGCCCGCTGACGCCGGCCACCTTCCTCGTCGCGGGCCTGGCCGGCATCGACCTGGCCGACCATCAGAAATACACCTTCAAATACCTGTTTGCCGCGTCGATCGTGATGACCATCAGCTGCATCGTGCTGGGCATCTTCCCGCTGTAGACGGCATCATTTCAAGAGGAGCACAGCATGAAAACCATCCGTATCGGCGCCGGCGCCGGTTATTCGGGCGACCGCATCGAACCGGCCGTGGAACTGGCCGAGCGCGGCGAACTCGATTTCCTGATCTTCGAATGCCTGGCCGAGCGCACCATCGCGCTGGCGCAGCAGGCGAAGTCGAAAGACCCGCGCCAGGGCTACGACCCGCTGCTGGCCGAGCGCATGCGCGCCGTGCTGCGCCCCTGCAGCGAGAACGGCGTGCGCATCCTGACCAACATGGGCGCGGCCAATCCGCTGGCCGCGGCGACCTCCATCCGCGCCATCGCGAATGAGCTGGGTTTGCCGCATATCAAGGTGGCGGCCATCACGGGCGACGACGTGCTGGCGCTGGTGAACAATGGCGACTACCTCGACGACACGGGCGCGCCCGTGGCGCAGCTGGGCGACAGGCTGCTGTCGGCGAATGCCTATCTGGGCGCGCAGCCGCTGGTGGACGCGCTGGCGCAGGGTTTCGATGTCATCGTCACGGGCAGGGTCGCCGATCCGGCGCTGGTGCTGGCGCCGCTGATCCACGCGTTTGGCTGGGCCATGGACGACTGGCACCGCCTGGGGCAGGGCACCCTGGTGGGCCATCTGCTCGAATGCGCGGGGCAGATCAGCGGCGGCTACTTTGCCGATCCCGGCTACAAGGACGTGGCCAGGCTGGCGCGACTCGGTTTTCCCATCGGCGAAGTGAGCGAGGATGGCAGCGTCGTCATCACCAAGGTGGCAGGCTCGGGCGGCTGCGTCACGGTGGCCACCTGCACCGAGCAGCTGCTGTACGAGATCCACGACCCGGCCGCCTATCTGACGCCGGACGTGGTGGCGGATTTTTCCCGCGTGCGCATGCAGCAGCTAGGGCCGGACCGGGTGGCCATCACGGGCGCCACGGGCCATGCGAAGAGCGGCCAGCTGAAGGTGACCCTGGGCTACCTGGACAGCTATATCGGCGAAGGGCAGATCTCGTATGCGGGGCCGGGCGCGCTGGCGCGGGCGCAACTGGCGCAAGCCATCGTGGCCGAGCGCCTGGCACTGTGCGGCGTGCAGACGGAGGAGCTGCGCTTTGACTTGATCGGCGTCAATGCCATCCATGGCGGGGCGCTGTCCGCCGCCCACGGCGAACCGTATGAAGTGCGCCTGCGCGTGGCCGGACGGGCGGCCAGCCTGAAGGAGGCGGCGCGCATCGGCAATGAGGTCGAGACCCTGTACACCTGCGGCCCGTCGGGCGGCGGCGGCGCCAGCAAGTCGGCGCGCGAAGTGGTGGCCGTGCGCGCCACCCTGGTCGACGCGGCGCGCGTGCGTGCCGCCATCCACTGCGAGGAGAACTGACATGAACGCCATCAAGACCATCGCGCTGCGCGAACTGGCGCACGCGCGCGCCGGCGACAAGGGCGATATCTCTAACCTGTCGCTGATCGCGTACGAGCAGAAGGATTACGAACTGCTGCGCCGGGAAGTGACGCCCGAGCGCGTGCGCCAGCATTTTGCGGGCGTCGTGCGGGGCGGCGTCACGCGCTACGAGCTGCCGCAGCTGGGCGCATTCAATTTTGTCATGCAGCAGGCGCTGGGCGGCGGCGTGACGCGCTCGCTGGCGCTGGACGCGCATGGGAAATGCCTGGGCGCGGCCCTGCTGGCCATGCGGATCCCCGTCCCGTGAGGCGGCGCCGGCCGTCAGGCCACTGATGGCGTGCCGTAGGCCGTGGCGCCGCTGAGCTGCGCCCGCACCTGGCCCACGTCGCGCATGGGCGCGCGGCCGAACTGGCGGCTGTATTCGCGGCTGAACTGCGACTCGCTGGCGTAGCCGACGCGGTAGCCGGCCGTGCCGGCATCGATCTGCTCGACCAGCATCAGCCGCCGCGCTTCCTGCAGGCGCAGCAGTTTCTGGTACTGCATCGGCGTCATGGCGGTAATCGCCTTGAAGTGGTGGTGCAGCGAGGACATGCTCATGTTCGCCATGCCGGCCAGGTGCTCGATGCGCAGGGGCTGGGCGTAATGGTGCTTGATCCAGTCGATGGCCTGGCCCACCTGGTGCGACTGGCTGCTGGCCAGGGCCATGTGGCGCAGGCGCGCGCCCACGGGGCCGTTCAGCAGGCGGTAGGTCAGTTCGCGGCGGATCAGGGGCGCCAGCGCGGCGATGTCGTCCGGCTTGTCGAGCAGGCGCACGAGGCGCAGCATGGCGTCGAGCAGCTCGGGCGAGACGTCGCTGACGGAAATGCCGCGCGTGGCGGGAAGGATTTTCTGCGCCGCCGCGCCATCGCCGGCACGTTCGCTGTCGAGCAGGGCGGCCACGTCGGCGATGTCGATGCCCAGCACCACGCACAGGTGCGGCGCCGCTTCGCTCGCCTCCACCACGCGCACCTGCACGGGCAGGTCGACGGACGTGAGCAGGTACTGCATGCGACTGTAATGAAAGGTTTCCGTGCCCAGGGTGACCTGCTTGCCCCCTTGCGCGATCAGCGCCACGCTGGGGCGCGCCGCGTGGAACAGCGATTCCGTGACGGAGGACTGGCGGTGGAAGGTGAGGTTGCCGATGGCCGTCGCGTAGTCGCCATTGCGGGGCGCGTGGCGGCTGATCAGGGCGGCGATTTCGTCTTGCGGGGGGAGCTGTGTGGACATGGGGGCCAGTATGCATCAGGCGGGGAAGGGCAGGGGATGATCTTACGCAGATTTGGAGGATCGTGCAAAGGTCTTGCAGGATCGCGGTAACGCGCGCGGCGCATTTGCCGCAGACTAGCGCCATCGCATGCAAGACACGCGTCTCCCCCCGTCACACATACAGATACAGGAGTTTTCATGACTACCATCGCCAAAGGCTACGCCGCACTGGGCCCGACCTCCGCACTGCAACCGTTCACGTTCGAGCGCCGCGCCCCGCGCGCCGACGACGTGGCCATCTCGATCAAATACTGCGGCGTGTGCCATTCCGACATCCACCAGGCGCGCGACGAATGGGGCGGCTCCGCCTTCCCCATGGTGCCCGGCCATGAAATCGCCGGCGTCGTCACGGCCGTCGGCGCCGACGTCACCAAGTTCAAGGTGGGCGACCACGTGGGCGTGGGCTGCTTCGTCGATTCCTGCACCACCTGCAAGACGCGCAACGTCGACCTGGAACAGTACATGCCAGGCCTGATCCAGACCTACAACGGCCTGGAAGTCGATGGCAAGACGGCCACGCAGGGCGGCTACTCGGACAGCATCGTCGTCAAGGAAGGCTATGTGCTGTCGATTCCCGACAACCTGCCGCTGGACGCCGCCGCGCCGCTGCTGTGCGCCGGCATCACCCTGTACTCGCCGCTGAACCACTGGAAGGCCGGCCCTGGCAAGCAGGTCGCCATCCTGGGCATGGGCGGCCTGGGCCACATGGGCGTGAAGATCGCCCACGCCATGGGCGCCGAAGTGACGGTGCTGAGCCAGACCCTGTCGAAGCGCGAAGACGGCCTGCGCCTGGGCGCCGACCATTACTACGCCACCAATGACGCGGAAACGTTCAGCAAGCTGGCCGGCACCTTCGACCTGATCATCTGCACCGTGGGCGCGGCCATCGACTGGAACCACTACATCAACCTGCTGAAAGTGGATGGCAACATGGTCATCGTCGGCATCCCGGACGGCGCCGTGCCGCCCGTGAGCGCCTTCGGCCTGGTGGGCGCGCGCCGCAGCCTGTCCGGCTCCATGATCGGCTCGATCAAGGAAACCCAGGAAATGCTCGATTTCTGCGGCAAGCACAATATCGTCTCCGACATCGAGATCATCCGCATCCAGGACATCAACGAGGCGTTCGAGCGCGTGGTGAAAAGCGATGTCAGATATCGTTTTGTGATTGACATGGCGTCGCTGGCTGAGTAATTTGACAAGGGGGCGGACCCGTCGGGTCCGACTCCAGCTTTTCCGGTGCTGAGCCCTGAGCATCATTGGATACTCCGAGCGACGCACAAGGCTGGGTCAGACCCATCGGGTCTGACCCCTTAATCCGACATCCCCACCAAATCATCCCATCCCCGCCCAAAATCAAGCTCCGACATCAATTTTTCTTTCCTTGCGTCAAAAATCGGCATAAAATGAAACCGTACAGTACAGTTTCACTACGTGGTTTTATAAAAATCAGCCATCCCCGACGTGTTTGCCTGGGCAGGGGAGGCGTCTTGGATAAAAAATGGACACTTCAACAAAGAATGGAGCGGCGGCGATCCCGCCCGTCTCCAGGGGCAAGCGCATTGCCCTGGCGGTTTTCGGCATCTTCCTGGGACTTTCCGGCCTGGCCCTGGCGGCTGGCGGCATCGAACTCCTCACCCTCGGCGGTTCCTGGTATTACCTGCTGGCCGGTCTCGGCCTGCTCCTCGCCGGCGTGCTGTACCTGCGCCGCAAGCGGCTGGCCAGCGCCGTCGTCGCCGTGCTGGTCGTCGGCACCCTGATCTGGGCCGTGTGGGAAATCGGCTTCGCCTTCTGGCCCATGGTGCCGCGCCTGGCGCCATGGCTCGTCATCGGCCTCGTGGCCGCCCTCGTGCATCCGTGGCTGCCGGGGGGCGCGCGCCATGCGCGTCCGGGGCAGTCGCGCGGTTTCGCCGCCCTGTTCGCCGTCGTGCTGGCGGCCGGTTTCGCGTCCATGTTCAAGCCGCACGGCGTGCTGGAAGCCACCGTGCAGCCGCAGCAGGATGCCGTGACGGCCGTCAATGACGGCAGCGCCAACTGGGCGCATTATGGCTATGGGCCGCACGGCACGCGCTTCGCCCCTTACACGCAGATCGACAAGCGGAACGTCGGCCAGCTGCAGGTGGCGTGGAGCTATCGCACGGGCGAGCTGGCCGAAGGCGCGTCGGAATCGCAGAACACGCCGCTGCAGATCGGCGACACGGTCTACACGTGCACGCCGACGAGCAAGGTCGTCGCGCTCGACGCGGACACGGGCAAGGAGCGCTGGAGCTACTATTCGCGTCCCGCCAACACCAAGACGTGGAACCGCTGCCGCGGCGTCGGCTACTACGAGCCGGCCTCGGTGACACAGCCGTTCCAGTTTGAAGGCATGCAGGCGGCCGGCGCGCCGCAGGAGGGCGCGTGCGCCAAACGCATCGTGCAAGTGACCATGGATGCGCGCCTGATCGAGATCGATGCGCAGACGGGCAAGCTGTGCGAGGGGTTCGGCGACAAAGGTTCCGTCGATCTGATGACGGGCCTGGGCAAGGTGCGCGCCAACGTGCCGTACTACGCCTACACGTCGGCGCCGACCATCGCGCGCAACCTGATCATCCTCGGCGGCTGGGTCTTTGATGGCCGCTCCGTCGACGAGCCGTCCGGCGTCGTGCGCGCCTACAGCGCCGACACGGGAGAGCTGGTGTGGGCCTGGGACCTGGGCAATCCGGCCATCACCAAGCTGCCGCCGGAAGGGCAGACGTACACGCGCAGCACGCCGAACATGTGGTCCACGCCCGCCGTCGACCATGCCCTGGGCCTGGTCTACCTGCCGCTGGGGAACGAGCAGCCCGACTTCTGGGGCGGCAAGCGTCCGCCGCTGACGGAGAAATACTCGTCGGCCATCGTCGCCCTCGACATGGCCACGGGCCGCGAGCGCTGGACCTTCCAGACCGTCCACCACGACATCTGGGACTACGACGTGGCCGCCCAGCCGGCCCTGTACGACGTCCCGGACGGCAAGGGCGGCACGATTCCCGCGCTGGTGCAGCTGACCAAGCGTGGCCAGATCTTCATGCTGGACCGCCGCACGGGCAAGCCGATCGCCGACGTGGTGGAAAAATCCGTGCCGCAGGAGCATGCGGCCGGCGACTGGGTGGCAAAAACGCAGCCATACTCCACCGGCATGCCGGCCCTGGGCGCGGATACGCTGACGGAGCGCGAGATGTGGGGCGCCACCTTCTTCGACCAGCTGGCTTGCCGCATCAGCTTCCGCAAGCTCAATTACCAGGGCGAGTTCACGGCACCCAGTACCAAAGAGACCCTGATCTATCCGGGCTACTACGGCGGCTTCAACTGGGGCGGGGCGGCCGTCGATGAAAGCAATGGCTATATGTTCGTCAACGATATCCGCATGCCGCAAGTGGTCAAGCTGGTGCCGCGCGAAACGGTGGACGTGGCCAAGCTGACGTCGGGCCACGGCGTGGGCAGCACCTATCCCATGGATGGCACGCCCTTCGTCATCGACCACAAGGCCTTCAATTCGCCGCTGGGCATTCCCTGCCAAAGCCCGCCGTGGGGCGTGTTTGCCGCCATCGACCTCAAGACGCAGAAGAAAGTGTGGGAGCGTCCGGCCGGCACGGTGCAGGACGCCGTCATCAACGGCATGCGCGCGCGCCTGCCCATCCCGCTGGGCATGCCGACCCTGGGCGGCGGCGTGAGCACGGCATCGGGCCTGGTGTTTTATGCGGGCACGCAGGATTACTACCTGCGCGCCATGGATATCGCCACAGGGCATGAAGTGTGGAAGGCGCGCCTGCCCGTCGGCTCGCAAGGCACGCCGATGACGTATGTGTCGCCCAGGTCGGGCCGCCAGTACGTGGTGGTGGTCGCGGGTGGCGCCCGCCAGAGCCCGGACCGGGGGGATTACGTGATAGCATACGCGCTTCCCAAGACACAGTAAGAGTTTGCTTCATGCCCCAGTTGCGCACCGTTCCCGCTTCCCCGACTAACCGAAGCGAGGAGCGGCGGCGCAAGCTGCTGGTGGCGGCGGCAGACCTCTTCCTCGCCTCCGGCTACGACGGCGTCAGCATGGACGCCATCGTGGCGGCGGCGGGCGGCTCGAAAGCCACGGCCTACCGCTATTTCGGCAGCAAGCAGGAGCTGCTGGTGGCCGTGGTCGAATACCTGTGCGCCGATTTCATCATCGCGCTGCGCCAGCTTGATACGTCGCAAGTCGGCCTGGAACAGGGCTTGCAATTGATCCTCGATGAACTGGTGGCCGTCGTCACCAGCCCCCGCCACGTGGACTTTTACCGCCTCGTCGTCACGGGCGCGGCCGCCGTGCCGGCCGTGGGCCAGACCTGGTACGAGCACGGTCCGCAAGTGTGGCACGCCTTGATCCTGCGCCTGCTGGAGCAGCAGCGCGCCCAGGGCCGCATCGCGCCCGATACCGCCTTGTCCAACCTGCCGCAGATCCTCTTCGACGCCGTCTTCTCGCACCTGACCACGCGCACCGTCATGCTGGGGCAGGGTGGCAGCGCCGCCGCGTTCCGGCCCCTGATCGCGGAATTGATCGAGCTGGTGGTGGCGAGGGTGGCGCGGAACTAGACGACGCAGGCACCAGTGGCGTCGGATGGCGCTACGCTGATCCCGCCTGCGCCACGCGCCTCTGAAAGCGTAAAAAGCAGGTCGGATCAGGCCCGCAGGGCCATAATCCGACAGCATTGCTGGTCGGGGGCATGCCTGCCAGAGACGCAGGGGAATGCGCCCGGCGTCAGGCTTCCGGCGCCGTCCACACCAGGTTCCACAGGTGGCCATCGATATCCTCGAAGCCCTGGTCGTACATGAAGCCGTGATCCTCGGGCGGATGCGGCGTGCGGCCGCCGGCGGCGACTGCCCTGGCGATCAGGCTGTCCACCTCTTCCCGGCTTTCGCAGCTGAGGCAAATGACGACTTCATTGGCTTGCCTGGCATTTGCGACCGGCTTGTCGATCAGGGACTGGAAGAACGGTTCCGTCGTCAGCATGGCCTGGATGGTGTCGCCGACGATGTTCATGAAGGCTGCGTTCTCGCCGCTGAAGCGGGGATCGAAGGTAAAGCCGAGGGCGGAAAAGAAGGCCCTGGATTTGCCCAGATCCTGCACGGGCAGGTTGAGGATGATCTGTTTCTTCATGGCGTCTCCCTGGTCAAGATATGGGTATTAAGACTGTCAATCATCTGACAGCGACTGTCAGCGCAAGTTTGAGTCTGTACACCTATGAGTCTGTACACCTATATGACATTGCGTCTATTGCCGTTCACTGACACCGCGCCCAGTGGCGAGGCGGCGGATGGCAGCGATACCTGCCTGCATCTTTTCACGCGCGGAACTGTTGGCCGAATGAACCAGGATAAGCGGGGGCTTGAAACCGCGCAATGCGACTGCTTCCTCGATCCACAAGACGACGTCATAGCCGGTGCCCCGCCCGTCATCGCCAAGATCGTGGTCGAGACTAATTTCGGCAACACCGCCGGCGGCCAATAGCGCTACTGCCTCATCAGGCCAATACACGCGAGTCCAGCCTTCCGGCGTAGTGCGCTCATCGTCGAGGTACACCTTCATTCCTTCATGCCCCTGGAGAGTTGATGAATATTTCTGGTCCGTCAATAATACCCTATGCGCATGCTGGCTATGAAGCGCAGAGCGTCTTACGCCAAAGTAGCTTCCGCTTATGCGCCCGCATGATAAGAAGGAGAAAAACCACATCCTTGGGATGTGGTTTTAGTGGAGAGGGCAATGCTAGACTGAGCGCAGCGGGCGGCGCTTGAGTTTCATCATCGAATGTCTTGTTTTGTGGACTGGCCGCGAAAGGTTTTGAAAATAAAGACAAAAGGCTCGAAATAAATACGTGGACCTTGTTTTCCAGCAATCACCACTTCCTTGATTATGTCTTTGAATAATTCTTTCATTTGGAAATCCTTTAATGTTCTGTATGTTGTTTTTCTTTACATCAAAGAAGTAAAGTGGCGTCAACGATAATCATGGCATCCATGAACGAATACCCGGAAAACGGTGCCGACAATGCCTGTCTGCCCCTAGAAACGGCATGTGATTTAGGTCCTGGCTCAGTTCGATCGAGATGATCTGGACGCCAAAACCCTAAAAAATCTCCTGTTGTTGGAGGTATCAATGCCGTTTTTATGATCAGTTTCCTGATTCGGGGAAGGTTGCTTTATACAAATTAAGCAAAGATGGGGCGTTGTCCTTCAAAACGTCCTTTTTGCTTGCAGAATCGAGCAGAACTTGAATTTGCTTTTCGGACAGCTCAGGCGAGTCAAGATCAAGGTCCGGGATTTCCTTCTTGGCCCACTCGTTCAGCGCCCGGACGATGATTGCCTCTTCGGTCACGCCATGGCTATTTGCCAATGCGCGCAGCGTAGGGGCCGAAATTCCGAAAACGCTGTTGACTTGATCCAGCGAAATTGAAAAAGTGTTTTCCGGTGTGTTCATTGCAAATGTGCTTTCAGATGTGAGTGTCCTGTTTTGGCGACTAAGAAGAAGATGCAGTGACAAAAAAAGTCTGCTGCAACTGCTCCGTCATCATCCTGTTTCAGCATATTCATATAAAACTGCGGAAATTGCTAGCTGATTTGTTGCCGCTTGGCAAAACATCTGCCAGCGGCGGCCCTCACCGGACTGGGAGCGCTGTCTACAACAGTGCAGATACACGGCGACTCGGGCCTGGTGCTGCGTGCTTCGCAGGCTTAAAAGAAAGCCGCCGATAAGGAATCGCCTGACTGGCCAAGGCAGGCGGGCACCTCTAAAAAGTGAGACTCCGTCAAGTCATGGCACATTCGCCGAAACGCGGACGATAACAACCGAGCCAGCTTTGCTCAATTGCAATGGTGACTTTTTTATCGCATCAGCAGCTTATTCGATATAAGAGGTATTGCTTATTCCGGCTAAGTGAAGGCAGTCATCAGTCACATTGTCGTCATCCATGCCCGTGATCTTGAAAAGGAACGGTTGAGCGGGAGCCATGCTGGCGTCAGCGAATTTCAGCTGGGGGCTTAGAATGCCTAATTCATTCATCGGTATCTGAGGAAGAGTATGCACCATACCGGTCTCTTCGACCTTGTACTCATGGCGGGAATGGAAAATACTGCGGATAACGACAGCGAGGATTCCGGCAATGACCACAGAAGCCAGTGTGATTTGACTAAGCGTTAAAAGTTGTTCCATATTTCCTCTGGAATGTTGCAAGTACAAGCGCCACTGTATGGCTTATTTGAAAATGATTTTATTGTAATGTTTTTTCATAAACCATATGTGAATCATTTTGCAGATGCGGAAAGTGCCCAGCCTGCAAGGTACGGTCGTTCGCTCCAGCATGCCGGCAGCACTCGCCAATTTTTATTTCCTTCGCCCAGAAAAAACCGTCAGCCGCAAACGCATTGACGACTGCGCTGCAACTGTTGATCGTAATGTCGGAAACTAAGCCGAGGCCTGCCGGCACAGCTTGAAATTGGCCACAGTAGTGACGGGCACGAGTGCGGGTTTCAAGAATGTCTTGAATACGATCACCTCGCGGAAGGAGTTCTTTGGCATGAACGTCGTTTGTCAACAGTCCGCTGCCGCCTTGATGGCGGACGGGAGGCGGGGAGTCGCCCGGCGTGCGAATTCATTGCTTTTTTGGTCGTCATTGAGGTCTGCCAGGCGCGCTCAACCCGGATGCAAGGACCGGGCCGGACGGGCCGGCGCGTCCCGCAGGGTCCGGTCCCGGCTGTCAAAGGGAGCAGGCAGGCTCAGGTCGCAATACCATACTTGTGCTGCGTGGCCGCATACTGCTGCCTGAGCGACTCCAGCTTCGGATGCTTGGGGTCGATCTTGCGGATCACCTGCATCTGGTGCTGCGCCTGTTCGGCCAGCGGGGCTTCCCAGCCCAGCATGTTGAGCTGGCGCAAGATGGCGTCGACGGAGGCGAACAGCACGGGCAGGTTGCCCGGCGTCTTGCGCAGGGCCTGGCGCAGCACGAAGACGGCGCCCTTGAATTCGCCGCTTTCCGACTTGCTGGCCGCATCCTGCATGAGTTCCTGCACCTGGTTGGTGATTTGCTGGCCCATGCCTTGCGCCAGGTCATGGCGGCCCGCCTTTTCAAACACGTCCACGGCCGCTTCCATCGTCACGTCGCTGTCCGCCTCGTTGACGAGCTTCATCATGACGTCCGACGCCGCCTGCTCCAGGTTGTTTTTCAGGCAGCTTTGCACGAGGCCCACCTTCAGCTGCGTCGACAGGCCCCGCGCGCCGTCGAGGGCGGCGGCGGCCAGCTGCAGCTCGCTGGCGGCGGCGATGTCGTTGCCCGACAGTTCATGCAGCATGGCGGCCGAGATGGCGCGGCACGCTTCCACGTTGGCGCCGCCCCGCAGCGAGCGCTCCATGTCGCGCAGCACGCCGCTCGCCTGCGGCGCGTCGCCCTTTTTTACCAGCGTTTTCACCAGGTTGACGTGGTCTTCCGGGTCGCGGAATTCCGAATACTTCGCTTTCGTCACCACCTGCTTGTAGGCCCGCTCGGCCGCGCCGATGTCGCCCGTGTCGAAGGCGATGCCGCCCAGGTGGCGCAGGCGGCGCACCATGTGCGGCGAAATGGCCACGGCGTCCTCGAGGATCTTCTTTGCCTGCAGCTGCTGGCCCATGGCTTCATGGTTCCTTGCCAGCAAGTCGTAGGCGGCCATGAAGCGGGGATTCTGCTCGACCAGTTCCAGCAGCGCATCCTGCGCATCTTCGTGGCGCTGCTGCTCGAACAGGGTGCGCGCCAGTCCCAGGTGGGCCCAGGCCATGGGCCGCGTGGCCAGGGTGTCGGCGTAGATCTGTTCCGCTTCGCGCCACTCGCCCAGGGTCAGGTGCAGTTCGGCGCGCAGGCGGGCAAAATCGGGCGCCAGGCGCGGATGCTGCAGTTCGCCCGCGCGGCAGCTTTTCACGGCTTCGCGCAGGTCGCCCTTGTCGATCAGCTGGTAGGTGGGCAGGAAGATGGCGCGTCGCTCGATGGCGCGCTCGATGCGCCCGCTCAGCACGTCGACGGTGAACGGCTTCAGGATGTAATCGGACGGCGTCAGTTCGGCGGCGCTGATGACCTTGCTGTGGATGGCTTCGGACGTGAGCATGATGAAGATGGTCCACAGGCCGATCAGTTTGTGGTGGCGCAAGTCTTCCAGCAGCTGCTGGCCGTCCTGGCCGTCCGTGCCACTACCAAGATCGTATTCGCACAGGATGATGTCGAACGGTTTTTTCGTCAGCAGGCGGATGGCCGTGCCGGAATTGACGGCATATTCCACCTTGGTGATGGCTGCCTGGTTCAGCATATTGTGCAGGTTGCCCCGCATGCTGGGGTTCGGGTCGACGATCAGGACAGATAAGTCGCTATATTCTGGCATTGTTCAGCTCTCGTTCATCTGTATATGGCTCTGCGGCTCGATGGTGCGACGTAGTTGCCTAATAATATTATTATTTGCCAGCATACTGCAAAGCCGGTGCAAATCGCTAACAAAATGCAGGCGAACGCGCGCGGCACGATACGGCAGGTGGGCGCGCTTGCCGGCGGGGCAGGCGCGGGGTATCCTGAGGGCAACCTTTTACGTTTGACCATGCTGGATACCTCGCCTGGAAAGCCGCCATGTATTTGACCGACACGCGCAAGCAAACCCTGCATCACCTGCTGTTCGGCGGAGGGCGGGCGCATGCTGAAAAGTATTTCCCCGAATTGCGCCGCATGGCCGTCATCAGCGAATCCTTTGCCCTGGCGAGTATTTTGCTGGTGTGGGCCTTCATTCCCCCTGTCAATACGCTGAACATGGCCGCACTGCTGTCTGCGCTGGCCGGCATCGCCCTGGCCATCGGCATCAACGTGGGCGCGCGCGCCATCTGGGTGCTGAAGCTGGGCGGCGCGCTGGGCATGTGCGCCATCGCTTTCGGCTTCCGCCTGCTGGCGGAAGGGGTGGGCCAGGCGGATTTCTGGATGCAGCCCGTGGGCGTGTTCATGGTGCTGCTGGCGGCGCCCATCTTCAATGGCTGCGTGGTGTACCTCATCGTGGCGGCAGCGGTCTGGGGCATACTGGGCTATGGCCATTTCCCGCTGGACCCTGCGATGGCGCATGCCGCCTGGGCGAACCTGCTGATCGCCTACAGCATGCTGTTCGGCCTCGTGCTGAGCATCAGTTTCAACCTGTTGCGCCTGCGCGACTTCCGCGCCCGGGAAGCGCTGACCCGCCTGGCCTACGAGGATGGCTTGACGGGCTTGAACAACCGCCGCCGTTTTACGGAACTGACGCAGCAATTGCAGCAGCAGCGGCACCCCATGTACTTCCTGATGATCGATATCGATAATTTCAAGAAAATCAACGACACCCTGGGCCATGACGCCGGTGACGTGGTGCTCGTCAAGACGGCGCGCATCATCGCCGACGCCTGCGGCGGCCAGCTGTGCGGGCGCCTGGGCGGCGAGGAGTTCGGCATCGTCTACCAGGGGGACCGGCGCGCCGTCTGCCAGTTCGCCGCCAGCCTCGTCGATGCCGTCTTCCTCGCCTTCAATCCGGGCCAGGCCGTGTCCATCAGCGTGGGCATTGCCGAACTGGCCTTCGGCACGGAACTGGCGCACAGCTATCGCCAGGCCGATGCCTCGCTGTACCAGGCCAAGCACCAGGGCAAGAACCGCTACGTCATCGCCTGACGGCATGCACATCAGTGTTGCGAAGGCGCCAGGGAGCAGGTATGCTATTTGCATCATCCTGCCGGCCGCAAACGGGGCGGATGTGGCGTAGACGCAGAGTTTCACCGTGACGTGACCGCTGGCGTTGTACCTTTACCAGAGAAAATCCAGCCTTCCTGATGCGCCTTCCTTCCATGCCTACCCTGCGGCGCGTCGCCGTCCCCCTCGCGTTTGGCGGCAACAGCGAACAGCAGCACACCTATTTTGCGGAACTGCACCGCGTCGGCCTCGTCACGCAGGTGCTGGGAATCGTCGCCTTCAGCCTGACCTGGCTGCTGATGCCGCCCGCCTACCATCCGAACCTGACGCACGCCTGGCTGGCGCTGGCGGGCATGTTGATGAGCCTGGTGGTGCGCTACCGCTGCACCACCTTGCCCGTGCTGACCGTCACGGGCGCCTGCGCCGTGCTGGCGCTGACCTTCGGCCTGCGCACCATGGCCGACGCCGTCCACCACGCCAGCTTCTGGGTCTTGCCCGTGGGCGTCTTCATGACCCTGGCTATCGCCTCCATCTTCAATGGCGGCCTCAGCTACCTGGCCGTGGTGGCGGGCGTATGGTGGAACGTGGGCCACGGCCTGTATCCCGTCAACGCGGGCTTGCCCGACGAATCGTGGGCGCCGCTGATGATCGTCGTCAGCGTGCTGTTCGGCCTGGCGCTGAACGTGAGCTTCAGTTTATTGCGTTTGCGCAATTATCACTCCCGGGTGGAATTGACGCGCCTGGCCTTCCAGGATGGCTTGACGGGCCTGAACAACCGCCGCATGTTCACGCAGCGGGCCCAGCAGATGCATGGCGCGCCCCAGGGCGGCACCCTGTATTTCCTGATGATCGATATCGACGATTTCAAGACCATCAACGACCAGCAGGGGCACGACGCGGGCGACGACGTGCTCGTGCGCACGGCGGCCATCATCGCCGACAAGGCGCAGGGCCATCTGTGCGGCCGCCTGGGCGGCGAGGAATTCGGCATCGTCTACGCGGGCAGCCGCGAACAGGTGCGCGCCTTTGCCGGCGGCCTGGTCGAGGCCGTCAGCCAGGGCTTCCTGGCCGTGCAGTTCGTCTCGATCAGCGTGGGCGTGGCGGAACTGGACCGGGGCAGGGAGCTGGGCCACAGCTACCGCCTGGCCGACGAAGCGCTGTACCTGGCCAAGCGCCAGGGCAAGAACCGCTATGTGATCGCCTGACGATCCGGCGCAGCTTGTTGCAAGTTGACGAAAACTGCCTGTTTCACGGGCAAAATGGCCGCAAAGCCATAAGTTCCGGTCATAAAGCAGGGGTAAAACGGGTATAATGCGCGCAAAGGAAATTTGCCGTACGAAAGATATTGTCATACCTACCTTTAACCCGCAGCCACGCTGCATCAACCACCTTCCAATCATGTTGATACTGCCGGGTTCCAATGCCCTGTCCCATTTCCGTAGCCACCGTCTGTTAAGCCAACTGCAAGCCGTCTCGCCTGCGATTGTTGCCGTACAAGCACGCTATGTCCATTTCATCGATGCCAGCGCGCCCCTCTCGGCCGACGACAGCACGCGCCTGGGCGCCTTGCTGACGTACGGCGAGCCGGCCCAGGCCGACAATACGGAAGGCGCCGCCGAAGAATTCTTCGTCATCCCCCGTTTCGGCACGATTTCGCCGTGGGCCTCGAAGGCCACCGACATCGCGCACAACTGCGGCATGGCGCACATCAAGCGCGTCGAACGCGGCATCGCCTTCCGTATCAACCTGAAATCGGGCATCCTGGGCAGCGCCATTGGCGCCGGCAAACTGACGGACGCGCAGGTGCAGGCCGTGGCCGACCTGCTGCACGACCGCATGACGGAATCCGTGCTGCGCAGCGCGGACGATGCCAAGGACCTGTTCCGCACCCTGGAAGCGCGTCCGCTGGAATCCATCGACTTGCTGGGGCAGGGCAAGGCCGCACTGGAAACGGCGAACGTCGAGCTGGGCCTGGCGATGTCGGAAGACGAGATCGACTACCTGGACGCCGCCTTCACCAAGGCCGGCCGCAACCCGACGGACGTGGAACTGATGATGTTCGCGCAGGCGAACAGCGAGCATTGCCGCCACAAGATCTTCAACGCCGACTGGACCATCGACGGCGTGGCGCAGCCGAAATCGCTGTTCGGCATGATCAAGAACACGCACGAACTGCAGCCGAAGGGCACCGTCGTCGCCTACAGCGACAACTCGTCCATCATGGAAGGCGCCACCGTGTCGCGCTTCTACCCGCGCGGCGACAAGCACGAATATGCGGCCTCAAACGAACTGACGCACACCCTGATGAAGGTGGAAACGCATAATCACCCGACGGCCATCTCCCCATTCCCCGGCGCCTCCACGGGCGCGGGCGGCGAGATCCGCGACGAAGGCGCGACGGGCCGCGGCGCCAAGCCGAAGGCTGGCCTGACGGGTTTCACCGTGTCGAACCTGTCCCTGCCGGACGCCGTGCGCAGCTGGGAAACGGCCGCTTCCGTGACGGCGCCGCTGGCGTCGCGTACTGAGGCAGATCAATACGGCAAGCCGGAACGCATCGCTTCGCCCCTGCAGATCATGATCGAAGGCCCGCTGGGCGGCGCCGCGTTCTCGAACGAATTCGGCCGTCCCGTCCTGGGCGGCTACTTCCGCACGTATGAACAGAACGTCGGCGCGAAGGAAACCGGCGCACCGGACGCCGTCTTCGGCTACCACAAGCCCATCATGATCGCGGGCGGCATCGGCAATATCTCGGCGCAGCACACGCACAAGAACGACATCCCCGTCGGCAGCCTGCTGGTGCAGCTGGGTGGCCCGGGCATGCGCATCGGCATGGGCGGCAGCGCCGCCTCGTCGATGACGACGGGCAGCAACACGGCCGACCTGGACTTCGATTCCGTCCAGCGCGGCAATCCGGAAATGGAACGCCGCGCCCAGGAAGTCATCAACGCCTGCTGGCAAATGGGCGCGGACAATCCGATCATCTCCATCCACGACGTGGGTGCGGGCGGCCTGTCGAACGCCTTCCCGGAAATCACCAACGACGCCAAGCGCGGCGCGATTTTCGACCTGCGCAAGATCCCGCTGGAAGAATCGGGCATGGCGCCGAAGGAAATCTGGAGCAATGAGTCGCAGGAACGCTACGTCCTGGCCATCGCGCCGGAAAGCCTGCCCCTGTTCAAGGCCATGTGCGAGCGCGAACGCTGCTTGTTCGCCGCCGTGGGCGTGGCCACCGAAGAGCGTCAATTGAAGCTGATTGACCCGGAACTGGGCAACGAACCGGTCGACATGCCGATGGACGTCTTGCTGGGCAAGCCGCCGAAGATGCAGCGCGACGTGGTCCACGTGGCCAACGATTTCCCTGCCATCGACCTGACGGGCATGGACTTGACGGATGTGGCGCAAAAAGTGCTGCTGCTGCCTACCGTGGCCGACAAATCCTTCCTGATCACCATCGGCGACCGCAGCGTGGGCGGCATGACCGTGCGCGACCAGATGGTGGGACCATGGCAAGTGCCGGTGGCCGATTGCGCCGTCACCACCATGAGCTTTGAGGGTTATCTGGGCGAAGCGATGGCCATGGGCGAACGCACGCCGCTGGCCGTCATCGACGCCGCCGCCTCGGGCCGCATGGCCGTGGGCGAAGCCGTCACCAACATCGCCGCCGCAGCGATTGCCGACATCTCCGACATCAAATTGTCCGCCAACTGGATGGCCGCCTGCGGCCAGCCTGGCCAGGACGCCGCCCTGTACGACACGGTCAAAGCCGTCGGCATGGACCTGTGCCCGGCGCTGGGCATCAGCATCCCCGTCGGCAAGGATTCGCTGTCCATGCGCACGACATGGAAAGACGAGGGCACGGGCGCGGCGAAATCCGTCACCTCGCCGGTATCCTTGATCGTCTCCTCGTTCGCGCCGGTGACGGACGTGCGCAAGTCGCTCACGCCGCAGCTGAAGACGGACCAGGGCGACACGTCCCTGATCCTGATCGACCTGGGCCGCGGCAAGAACCGCCTGGGCGCCTCCGCCCTGGCACAGGTCATGGGCCAGCTGGGCAACGCCACGCCGGACGTGGACAGTGCGGAAGACCTGAAAGGCTTCTTCGCCGCCATTCAAAAGCTGAACAGCGACGACAAGCTGCTGGCCTACCATGACCGTTCGGACGGCGGCCTGTACGCCACCCTGACGGAAATGGCCTTCGCCGGCCACACGGGCATGTCCGTCAACCTGGACATGCTGACCATGGAAGGCGAGCATTCCAGCGACTGGGGCGACGCCAAGAACTGGGCCGGCCAGGTAGCGGAACGCCGCAACGAACTGACCCTGCGCGCCCTGTTCAGTGAAGAGCTGGGCGCCGTCATCCAGGTGCGCGCGGAAGAAAAGTCGCTCGTCATGGACGTGCTGCGCACGTTTAACCTGGGCGCCTGCAGCCATATCATCGGCAAATTGAACGACCGCGACGTGATCGAATTCACGCGCGACGCCAAGCTGATCTACACCCAGCCGCGCGCCGAGCTGCACCGCCTGTGGAGCGAAACGAGCTGGCGCATCGCCCGCCTGCGCGACAATCCGGCTTGCGCGGACGCCGAATACGACCGTCTGCTGGACGTGCAAGACCCGGGCATGTCGCCGATCGTCACCTTCGACCAGAACGAGAACATCGCCGCGCCATTCATCGCCACGGGCGTGCGTCCCCGCGTCGCCATCCTGCGCGAGCAGGGCGTCAATTCGCACATCGAGACGGCGTATGTGATGCACCAGGCAGGCTTCACGGCGGTCGACGTGCACATGAGCGACCTGATCGCGGGCCGCGTCAAGCTGGACGACTTCCAGGGCGTCATCGCCGTGGGCGGCTTCTCGTATGGCGACGTGCTGGGCGCGGGCGAAGGCTGGGCGAAGACCATCCTGTTCAACGCCAGCCTGGCGGAACAGTTCGCGCGCTTCTTCAACCGCACGGACAGCTTCGGCCTGGGCATCTGCAACGGCTGCCAGATGATGAGCAACTTGAAATCCATCATCCCCGGCGCCCACGCCTGGCCCAAGTTCACGCGCAACAAGTCGGAGAAATTCGAAGGCCGCTTTGCCATGGTCGAAGTGATGGATTCCCCATCCATCTTCTTCAACGGCATGGCCGGCACCCAGGCCGGCATCGCCATCGCCCACGGCGAAGGCTACGCCGACTTCTCGCAAACGGGCGACATCACCCAGGTCACCAAAGCCATGCGCTTCGTGGACAACAAGGGCGCCGCGACCGAAGCGTATCCGTACAACCCGAACGGCTCGCCGGAAGGCATTACCTCGGTGACGACGCCAGACGGCCGCTTCACCGTGCTGATGCCGCACGCTGAACGCGTGTTCCGCTCGGTGCAGCAGTCTTATCACCCTGAAGCATGGGGCGAGGATTCGCCATGGATGCGCATGTTCAGGAATGCGCGGAAGTTTGTGGGGTAATTAGTTACCTTGCAGGGCAGCGCTGGAGTTCAAGGCGCTGCTGCTGGGGTAGCAATGAGAAAGCCGCTGTCGGGAGATAGCGGCTTTTTTTGTGGATTTTATATGGTCTCTATTTTATTTTTTCCTTGCCATATATCAATGTGATCCTTTAGTTCAGTCATGTCGGACCAGGAAATTGCCCCCTCGGGAAGCAATGCATCATTAATATTTAATATGCTATCGAGAAGTTGCTTTATTTTGTTGTATGAATCTTCCTCGTTCTTTAAATGTTCAATGCAATTTTCTGGTTTGTCACTCTCGATGATCTCGGAGAAATAGGCTTCTTCAAAATTCATAATCGAAGCGATAACTCTTGATTTTTCACTCATTTGAGATAGAATTTTCTCATTGTTTGTCCAGGCAGGATTTTTTATAATTATTTCTTTGTATATTGTTATATCTTCGGTGCTTTTTTCTTTGTCTTTCTTTTTTGATTTTGTGAACGGCGAATCTGTATCATGTAAAACAAAATATTCCGAGTCAAAATGATTTAAAACCTTCATCATGGATGCCACAGTTACCTTGCCTCTTGCTCTTATTATATTTAAGTCATTATACTGGAAGTTCCCATTCTTTTCTTCTTCGTTTTTTATATGGTTGAATGCCGAATATTCGGTGTCGCCTTCAACAATTAAAATTTTTCCTCCAAAAAATGCTTCAGAAATATGTGAGTCAAATAGATTTAATAGTTTCAAATTTTCTTTGTCATCAACATCTAATTTCGCTATTTCTGGCCGATAAAGAGTCGTAGCTTTTATTTCGTCACCAATATTTTTCTCTACGCGGATTATGGTGGTATGATCTTTGGTTAAGTCGATAAAGCTTGGGGAGTGAGTGGTAATCATTATTTGCCAATTGTCATTTTCTGGCAATGCATAAAGAACATCTCTTGCATTTTGTGTTGCGCGGGGATGTAGACTTACCTCCGGCTCATCTAACAGAAGAATATGTGCTGTGTTTGGTCCAAGTCCCTCGTGAAAAGACTTTGCAGTTTTTCCTGCTGGTTTGGCTTTCATTCCTTTATCTGCAAGTAATTTAAGAATAGTCCATAAAGCTGTTCTTCGGGTACCACTTCCTTGTTTTTGTAGCGGAAGAGAGATGCCATCTTTTACTCCCATTTCTACAGAGAATTCTTCGCCAAGTAATTCAATTGAAATAGGTGCTATGCTTTCAGGAGCAGTAATGCTTAATCCGTAACTTGGGAATATTCGCTCAAGTATTAAATTTGCCTGTTCCTCTATTTCTTTAATTCCGGTCTTTTGCATATTTTTTGAATCTAATCGTAAACTCTTTAAGCTTTCTAGAATAAATTCATATCTTGATAATTCGTCATCTTCTTTGTGTTTTAGATTTTTTATTTGATCTTCAAGTAAGCTCTTGAACAGTGATGTAATAGCTTTAGCTTGAATTTCTGGATCATCAAAAGTGTTAACGCGATGCGGTTTAGGTCTACGTGATTTTGCGACGTTGTTTACACCCCACGGCATTTTTTCTTTGTCTGCTTGTTGTGCCCAATCATTTTTATTTACATTAAATCCAACGCGTTTAGGTTCAGCACCAACTCCATCCCAAGTCCATTTCTCTTTGATTAGGAAGCTTCCATCTACAATTGGTGCGCACCATTCATCGCCCGGTTTGTTTTCGGCATTTGCGATTGAATGAAGTTCTATTTCAGGAAGTTGATCAGCTATTATTTCTCGGTTGTGAAAATCGTCTTGATCTAGTTTTAGACAGTCGGTAACAACTTCAAAGGCTCTTAATATAGTGCTTTTTCCTGCATTGTTTGCGCCTACTAGAACAACAATTTTATCTATGTCAATAGAAACTCCTGTTGAGCCAATACATCCGAAATTTTTAATTTTCAAGGTAGTGATGCTAGGATTCGACATGTAATTTTTCTTTCTCTTAGTTGTTTAAAAGAAGACGTCCTATCTTCTCGAATTTTAAATCTACACTTACAACCCCTTCGCCACCCCCACAATCACCACCGCCGACGGCACCAATAAAAACTGCGCAATCAGCGTCCCCGCCAATCGACTCCCCACCAGCCACACCACCGCCCGTCGGAACTGCGATTCTTCGATCTTGCCTTCGATGACGTCATCTGTCATGCCCGACATGTGCGGGTCGATGAAGACGGCCATCATGATGGTGGCGCCGCCGTTGATGATGGAAGACAGGGTGCTGGAGGTGACGCGCACGCTGGGGTCCAGCACGCCTGCGTACAGGGCGGCGAAGACGCCTACCGTCCACAGGGCCGTGGCGATGACGTTCATGGCTGTCATGGAGACGGAGACGCCGGATTTTTCGCGCAGGCCCGTGACGTTGGCGGGCTTGGGCAGGCTGGCGGACGTCCTGAGGTAGGACAGGCCGCCCTTGAAGACGGCATGCAGCAGCAGTTTCGGTACCGACCTGTGGATCTGGAAGTGCTCGACGGCGCGGCAGAAGGCGCGCTGGAAGGTGGGAATGAGTATCGCGCCCAGTATTGTGGCCAGGCTGGCGGAGAACAGCAGCCAGCGGAAGTCGCCCAACAGCGTGCCGGCGGCCACATGCTGGTCGATGCCGGTTTCCACACGCTTGGCGAGGAATGGTCCTAAAAACGAATTCGAGGTGCGCGACAGCAGCATCAGGATGCTGAACAGGGCCAGGGACACGGCGATGCGCCGCGTGCGGATGCCGGCGATGCGCACGGAATAGGCGAGGGTACCGATAATGTGGATGATAAATGTCAGTGCGCAAATCAACAGCAATTGCTTGTCCATCACAACCTTGCAGTAAAGAAAAATGTCATTCCATGCTGCCATGGAGTTACTTATTTTTCAACTGCAAAGAAGTTAATTTTCAAGTTAATCGGTTTTCGTGGTGTTTTGTGCGCTGTTGCGTGGGGCGGGCTGTATTTCAATCCAGATGGAAACCGGGGAGGGCGCTGCCGGGAAGGATGCCCTTGAACAGGGGAATGCCGTTAAATGACGACGCTTTTCACCCCCCAAGGCAAGGGTTTGGGGTCGTACCCTCAGGGGTCCGACCCCGGCTGTTTCACTGTTTGGGGTGATCCTCAGCTGCGTATGCCCGCTGACATGAGTGGCCCGTCAATGGCGCGGCGCACCGATGGCACAGTGCCCGTGCCGCAGCTGGCCCGGCGCCGGGATGACTTGGTACCGCCGTGCTTGCACCGCTTGCTTGCCCCCCCGCGCGCCCAGCCAGGTGATAGTGGCAGCCTGTGGCGCTGACTCATCCGCCGCCACCCGGAGAACCGCCATGCGGTTCGAGTCCTCTGTCCCACCAGGGCGGCGTGCTTGACGACCAGGGACACGCCATTTCCACTTCGCTGATACGGTAGCGGATCTCGATCACCTGCCCGGGGTGAAACGGGCCGCGTCGCCAGTCGCCGGAATCAAAGACGTAGCCCTTGCCCTGGATGCAAAGACTGGTCGGATGGTTGCCGATGGGGCCGGTTGAGTGCAGGGTGACGCGCACTTCGCCGTTGGCGTCCAGCGGGGCGTCGCCGCCCATGAAGAGGGCATCCGAGCCGATGTCGCAGACACGGGTGCTGCCTATCTTGCTGCACTGCTTGATATACGTTTCCTGGCGCGCCAGGGCCAGGTAATTGTCATGCCGCATGGGCTTGCCGTCGTCATAGGTAAAGCGCAGGACGACTGGCGTGGGTGCGCTGGCAGGGTGGCGCATGGTGCTGGTGCAGGCGGCGCTGACCAGGGCCAGCAGGGGCCACGCCAGCAGGCGCAGGCCGCGCCGCAGCATGGAGAGGGATAGACTGCCGGAGGGTTGCCGCATGTGCCGTTGCCATTTGTCTCATGAATTTGGCGGCGATGATAGCATGCGATGTGCGGGTTCAAGGACGAAGTTGCCGGCAGTCAGCGGGCCTGTGCGGGCGCGCGGCTGATTCATTTCTTGCAGCACTTTCTTGCACAGCAAGCCGTAGCCGACGCCCGTGCCCCGTTTGTGGGCGGCCTGGTCGTAGGCTGGGCTGATGTCCTGCCATGCCACGCTGCCGGGCAGGGGGCGCAGGGCGTCGTCCAGGTCCATCTCGAAGCGGATGAAGCTGCCGTCCGCGCTCAGCAAGGTGCCATGGATGGCGGGCAGGCCGGGGCAGGCCAGTTGCAGGTCGAGCATGATGGCCGCGTCCAGCATCACGCCGTGGCTGGCCGCGCACTGGCGCAGGGCGTCGGGCAGGGGCAGCGCGCGCCACCAGGCGGCCGTCTGGCGGATGGCCGCCAGCGCCTGCGCGTTTTGCTGCTGGACGGAAAGTTGTTTGCTCATGGCTGCCATGTCCTCCGGCGGCGGGGTGGCGCGGCTACGCCTGCCTGCCCCGTCATCGTGCCATCCGCCCCATCGCCGTGCCGCCTCAGCGCGAGGCCAGGCTCAGGTTTTCGACGTGCGCAGGCACCAGCTCGCCGCTGACCAGCCTTTCGGCCGGTACCTGCATCAGCACTTCGCCGCCCACGCTGCCGTCGTCGCGCAGGTCGATGCGCATGGCCAGCTGCCGGTCGAGGGCAACGAAGCGGTTGCTGGCGGTGGCGACGATGCGGTGTTCATCCTGGTTGTCGATGCGCGCATACATGATGACGCCGACATTGCTGGCGTTGCGCAGGTAGAGCACCTGCCCGTTCGACAGCTCGTAGCCGCCGCGGAACGGCGAAAAATCTTCCCGGTTCATGACGTGGCGGTGGGCCGGCAGTTCGATCGTCAGCAGGCGTCCGCCCGGAATGACGACGGTCTGGCTGTCGGGAAGCGATTGCGCATTTGCCAGCAGGGCGCAGACGCCCAGGGTGCCGGCGAGTATCCATGTTTTCATTTTTCTACCCATCCTTGATTAGTGGCGCCGTCCGCTGCCGGCGCGGCGATGTCGATGCGGATGCCAGGGAAAACCAGGCCGGACTGCCTGTGCGCGCTGCGCTCCACATGGTCAGGGCACAGGCAGGCGGCCCTGTTAGTGTAGGCAGGCAAGTTGCGCCGCGCATCATCCGATCGGATGACGCGGCCTCAAGCGTCTAGCATGGCCAGGTGCGCCGTCGCGCCGTGGATCAGGGCGATCAGTTCGCCCTGGTGGCGCGTATCCGTCTTCAGATAGGCGTGGTGCAAATGCGTCTTGACGGTATTGACGCTGATGCCGCAGCGGGCGGAGATTTCGCCGATGGTGGCCCCCTGCGCCAGGGCCTTGCCCACTTGCGCCTCGGCTTGCGTCAGATCAAACAGCTGGCGCAGGGCGGGCACCGACATGGCCGAGCGGGCCGGGTCGCGCGCGATGACCATGGCGCAGGGGGCGGGCCAGGCGGGAAACGGCGCCACCGTCAGCACGAGCGCCCGGGCCTGGCTGCGCGGCAGGCGCAGGCACTGGCATTGCGGCGCGACGTCCATGCTGGCGATGACGAGGCGCACGGCGCGCGCCAGCGCGGGCGGCGGCCCCTGCCGCAGGGGCGCGTCGAGCAGGGCGTGGCCGGCGGCGCTGGCGAACAGCACGCCGAGCTGGCCGTCGAGCAGCAGCACGGCCGCGCCCATGGCGTCCAGCGCCGCCATGCCGCAGCGGCCGGCCAGGCTGTCGTCGTGCAGGCGCTGGCGCAGGCGCAGGGCGCGCTGCAGCGGCGGCACGAGGGCTTGCAATGGCGTGTCGGCGAGGCAATCCTCGTCGCGCGGTCCATGGCGGCGATAGATGGCCAGCACGGCCAGGCTGCGCGCATCGATGGGGATCATGGCGCCCAGCGGCAGGCCTGCGCCGGACGGCAGCGCGGTTCCGCCCAGCAACTGGCCGGGCGCCCCGTCGCGGTACAGGGTGAGGGTGGCGCCGGCGGCGTCCAGGCTGCGGGCGATGTCGCGGCACAGCTGCGGCCAGCAGGCGTCGTCGCCGGCCGCCTCGAGCAGCTTTGCTGTCAGTTCGCCCGTCAGGCCCTGGGCCGGGAGTGGCGCCGTCATGCTGTCCCCATTCGCGTGTTGCGCAGTATCGCCTGGGCGCGCCGGCGCGTGGCTGGATTAGGATTGCGATGCGGCGCGGACCGGGCCGCCTTCGTGCGGGACGGGTCCGGCGCGGCCATCGGGCGTGGCATCTATCAAGATAGTACAAAGACATCGTTGCCGCAATGGGGGGCCGCTGCCGATGGACGTCACGGACCTTCGGAAATCAGGCGTTCCAGGAGCGAGCGGGATTTTTCATCGCTGGCGCGGACTTCCGCAATCCAGGGCAACAGCTCGGAGGGGACAAATTTTTTAATCAGTTTGCAATAATCTTCGGTTTCCCGCGGACAGAATTCGAGTGCCAGCAAGGCACAGGTCTTCGCTGCCAGGTCCCGTCGCTGCATCCGGGACAGGAGGTGGACACGTTGCCTCAATGCCCTGGCGAAATCACTCTTGATGCATTTCCCGAAAGGCATGGAAGGGTCTTCCGTGATTACCCGGCAGGCGATGCGCACGGCGCTGGCGTTATTGCTCAGGATACCCAGTTGCACCTGCTTGCAGACATGCGACAGACGCAGCCCTTGATGCACCATCGGCGGCCCCCGTTCGAACTGGTCAAGTTTTTCTCCAAGGAATTCTTCAAGCTCTTCCAGGCTGGCGACCGGCATCATCGTCAAGTTCCCCTATTGCCGTGCCAGCCTGGTCATGGAACTGACTCGAGACTCAGGACATACCCATACAGTACTTGCGCCTTCACCTGGGTATTCTTGGCGCGTAGAACACGTCGCCCTATCGATTGAATATAACCGCAATCGCACGTTATCCCTTCGGTCCGCGTCCTATACGAATGTCCGTCTATATCGAAGTCAATATAGCCGTAACCCGGCTTATTAAACGTTTTATTGATCGTTAGCGTACCCGTCACAGTGGCCGCATTGCCTTCTCTCAGCGCGGTACGACAGGCAAAAGTATCGATCCAGCTTTGCGTCATGTCACGGGCAGGTATGAAAAAGAAAATTGCGCCAAAGAGCGCCTGGACGATAAGGCCAGCGGTCCCGTTCGCACCCTTAATAATCCAGCACTTCCGGTACCAGCTCGCGCACAGCAATGCCGTCCCCGCGATGAAATGTGGCATGGTGACCAGGAAGCTTGCAATGGACGTAGGTGCATTGGCTGCCGAGTAGAATATTGTTGACATTTGATACAGGAAGTTTGTTGGCGAACCCTGTTGCTGTGGCAATCGATGGCTGCTGCCGGAAAGCCGGGACGGCACAGTGTACGCAGTTGTTGCTTTCAAAGCAAGTAAGCCGTTCTGTCAAGCGGACTGAACAATCCTCGCAACAATTCTCGTGAAAACGAATCATGCCGATGGTGGCGAGCGGAATCCGATGCAATCGGACGCATGGAAAACATATCCATAGGGTAAGCTCTCGGGCTAGGCTATTTCGCAACTCTATCAAAAATACATGACATCCATAATGATCCCCGACGTCGCCCTGGTCGACAATACCGAACAACGCACGCCGCTGGTGCTCGTGCTGGACTGCTCCGGCAGCATGGACGGCGAGCCCGTCGCGCTGCTGAACGAAGGCCTGGCCTTGCTGGAACAGGAATTGAAGTCCGACGTGATCGCGTCCAAGCGCGTGCGCATCCTCGTGATCCAGTTTGGCGCGCACGACGAGGCCGTCGTCGCCAGCAGCTGGTGCGACGCCATGGATTTCACGGCGCCCGTCCTGGCCGCCAACGGCACTACGCCGACGGGCGCGGCCGTGGAACTGGCCCTGGCCGAGATCGAGCAGGAAAAGCAGCGTTTCCGCGCCGCCGGCGTGGCATACACGCGGCCGTGGCTGTTCCTGATGTCCGACGGCGAGCCGACGGACCGCTGGCAGCAGGGCGCCCAGCAGGCGCGCGCGGCCGAGCAGGCCAATAAAGTGGCGATCTTCCCCATCTGCGTGGGCGAGCACGCGAATATCGATACCCTGGGTGAATTTTCCAGCCGGGGCGGGCGGGGCGTGAAGCAGCTGAAAGGCTTGCAGTTCCGTGAACTGTTCCTGTGGCTGAGCGCCAGCATGCAGGTGGTGTCGCAGTCGCGCCCGGGCGCGCAGGCGCAGCTGGCGTCGACGGACGGCTGGTCCGTCGTGAATACGTGAAAGTCCGCTGATCCATGACCGCAGTACAAACTACCTGGCGCGTGTTCGGCGCGTCCGTCACGGGCAAGGCGCACCTGGATAAAGCCATCGCTTGCCAGGATGCCCACGCGCACGCCATCGTGGGCGACGTCTTGCTCGCCATCGTCTGCGACGGCGCCGGTTCGGCCAGGCTCAGCGAGCAGGGTGCGCAATTTATCGCCACGCACGCCGTGCAGGCGCTGGCCGGCCGGCTGGAGCAGGGCGCCACGCTGCAGGATCTGCACGACGGCGCGCTGGCCGGCACCTTGGCGCAGGTGCGCGCCGCGCTGGACGACATCGCCCGCGCCGCCAACGCCACGCTGGACGACTACGCCAGCACGGTGGTGGGCGTGGTGATGGGCAAGGATGCCGGCTTCTTTTTTCACCTGGGCGATGGCCTGGGCGTGGCGCAGCTGGACGATGGCGGCGAACGGATTTCGCTGCCCGCCAACGGCGAGTACGCCAACGAAACCTATTTCCTGTCCGGCGCGCGCTGGCGTGAACAGCTGCGCCTGCTTGCGATTCCGCAAACCGCGCGCGGCGTCGTGCTGATGTCGGACGGCTGCATGCCCTTTGCCATGAGCAAGAATAATGCGGGCCTGTACGCACCCTTCATGGATGCCGTGCAAGGCTATCTGCGCACGGTCGACAGCGTCGAGCTGGGCAATGCGGCGCTGGCGGCCACCCTGGCCGACCCGCGCACGCACCAGATCACGGGCGACGACAAGACGCTGCTGCTGGCCTTGCGCGCATGAGCCAGAAGCAGGGAGTCGCGCCCGGCTTGAGTCCGGGTGGCAAGATCTGGCTGGACCAGGCGCGCAGCCTGGTGCTCGGCAAGCTGATCAAGAGCGGCGGCGCGGGCAGCGTCTACCTGCTGCCCGGCGCGCCCGCGCAGGTGGCCAAGCTCTACCATCCGCACCTGGACCGGGCCGCCAACCGGCGCAAGCTCGAAGCCATGCTGGAACTGTCGCCCGAGCTGCCCGACCAGCTGGAAAACGGCAAGCGCTACGTGCAGATCGCCTGGCCGCAAGCGGCCGCGTTCGACGGCCAGGGCGGTTTCGCCGGCTTCGTCATGCCACTGCTGGACATGGCGCAGACGGCCGAGCTGGAACAGATCATGCAGGAACGCCAGGCGCGCGCGGCGGGCTTGCCCACGGGGCTGGGTCCCAAGCTGACCCTGGCCGCCAACCTGGCCGCCGTCATCGACGCGTTGCACCAGCAGCAGCATTACGTGGTCGATCTGAAGCCCGTGAACCTGCGCTTTTACCGCGATTCGCTGTACATCGCCATGCTCGACTGCGACGGCTTCAGCATCCAGGGCCATGCGGAACGTTTTCCTGCCGAGCAATTCACGGCCGATTACCTGGCGCCGGAATTCCAGCGCAAGGGCATGCCGGCGGGCACGGAAATGGCGCAGGACAGGTTTGCCCTGGCCGTCGTCATCTTCCAGCTGCTCAACTTCGGCATCCACCCCTACAGCGGGCGGCCCGGCCATGCGCAGGCGCCCACGGACATTCCCGGCCGCATCCGCGACGGCTATTACGCCTATGGCGTACAGCGCCACAAGGGCATGGCGCCCAACGCCACCAGCGGCCACGCCCTGATGCCGCCCGAGCTGCGGGCCATGTTCGACCGCGCCTTTTCCCCGTCTCCCAGGCCCCAGCGGCCGTCGGCGGCGGACTGGGCGCAGTTGCTGCGCGGCTATGCGCAGCGCAGCGGCGGCAAGCTCGCCGTGTGCGCCGTCAATCCCGAGCACCAGCATTTCGCGGGCCTGGGCTGCGCCGCCTGTGCGCGCGAGCAAGTCATCGCCGCGGCCGCGCAAGCGTCCGTGCAGGCGCAGCAGCAGGTTTCCCTGCCGCAGCCGCGCAGCGCCCGCCGCACGGCGCCGGGGCAGGCGCCGGCCGCCGTACCCCTGGCGGGCAACACTGGCGGCGCCATCACGGGCAAGGGCTGGGCCGTCGTGGTCGTGCTGATCGTGCTGTTCCTGATCGGCTTTACGGCCTGGACTTCCTCGTCCGACGAAACGAAGGACCAGGCCGCGCTGCAGGCCCAGGCCGACCGGGCGGCTGGCCTGGAAGCATTCAGCTGGCGCCCCCGCAAGGCGGCCGGCTTCCTGCCGTCCGATGCGCGCAAGGCCGTGCGCGGCCTGTCGCAGGCGATCAGCAAGGGCGACGACGATGCCGTCACGCGGGGCTTGCAACTGCTGTACCGTTCCGGGCAGGAAAAGTCGCCCGTCTACGGCGGCGACCGCACGCAGGCCCAGCTGCGCGCCTCCTTGCTGGAAGGACTGGGCTGGGTCCCCGGCTATGAGCCGGCGCTGGTCGCCACCTATCTTGATCTGCTGCAAGCCAACCCGCGCGACCATCTGGTGGCGGCGGCCATGGGCCGCATGCACCTGAGCCTGAACGAAGGGCAGGCGGCGCGCCAGTATTTCGAGCAAGCCGTGTGGGCGCGTCCGACCGATGGCACGGCCTGGCTGGGCATCGCGGCTGCGGCCCTGCTGCGCGGCGGCGACGAGCGCGAGGCCGTCAACCTGGTGGCGCTGGCGCAGCTGACGGCTTACCGTTACGCCGTGGAACAGGCATTGCCAGTCGAGCCGGGGCAGCCGGCCGACAATGGCGTGGCGCGCATGGCGCAGCGCATGGACCTGGCCGCCAAGGTCTTGCGCCTGGCCCAGCCGGGCGCCTACCAGAAACGCTGGGACAAGGCGCTGGCCGATGGCGCGCTGCTGGCGGCCAGGCTGAAAACCTTGCCGCCCTTGCCGGACCAGGTCGGCGGCGTGCTGCGCGAAACCATGACGACGCAGACGTATGGCGTGCTCGATGCCAAGCACGCGACGGGCGAAAACCGCCTGGCCCTGACCATTGCCGCGGACGGCACTCTCAGCCATGCGGCGGCCGAGTTGCCGATGGAGCCGATGCTCAACAAGGTGCTGCTCGATAGCGTCAAGCGCTGGACCTACTTGCCGGCCGTGCAGCACGGACAGTTGCAGGATGCCAAGGTGGTGGTGCTGGTGCGTTACCGCGACGGCCAGGTCAGCTTCGTGCCGGCCGGCGTGGCCGCCACGACGGAACATTAGAGGAATGCCATGAAAATCAAGACCCTAGGCGCCATGCTTGGCGCTTCCTTGCTGTGGCCCGCGCCGGCGCAGGCGGACATCGTGCAGCGCCAGGTGGTGACAGCTATTGCCGCCGAGCCGGATAGCGAAGGCGGCGATGTGTACACCATTGCGGGCACGACGGCCTGTGGCGGCAGGCAGATCCGCATGGATGCCCGCTCGGTGAACTTGGACGAGGCGCCCTACGAGGCACTGAAAGTCCAGCTTGCTGAAGGCATGCGCGCCGGGACCCCCATGCTCGTCACTCTGAAACAATGCCCGGAGGATGCGAGCGTGCCCATCGTGCGCCAGATCGCCGCCTGCACGCCTGCCGATTGCGCCGATGGCCGGGCGCGATTGTACCTGCACGAGCGTTTCTACCCCGTCGAGCAGGAAAACGCCGCCAACGTGCTGCTGTTACCCCTGCCGAAAGGCAAGCTGCCGGGGACGTGGAAGGTCGACATTTTTAGTGTGGCGGGGCAGCAGCTGCGCCTGTCCGGCCAGGTCAACCGCGCCGATTATGCGCAGGGCGAGCTGGTGGGCGGCTATGTCACGTATTACCCCGATGGCAAGATCGAGAAACAGGTGGCGCAGGATGGGCAGGGCCGGCAGGATGGCGTCACCAGCCTGTTCCGCGCGGATGGCAGCCTGGAATCGCGCGGCAACTGGCGCCATGGCTTGCCGGAAGGCACGCACCGGCAATATCACGCCACGGGCAAGCTGCGCGAGGCCAGCGTCTACCGCGACGGACAGCGCGTGGACGGTCCCGTGCAGACCTTTGACGCGAACGGCAAGCTGAGCACCAGCTACGTGCTGCGCGATGGCCGCATGGAAGGCGAGCTGCTGGCGTTTTTCCCGGACGGAAAAGTAGCCGGCCGCACACAAGTGAGCAAGGGCAAGTTCAATGGCAGCAGCACCGAGTACTACCCCGATGGCGCCGTGCGCGCCAGCATGACCCAGGTCGACGACCTGCCCACGGGCGTGGCGCTGGAATTCTATCCGGACGGCAAGGTGCAAAGCCGCCAGCAGTATGGCGATGGCGGCGCCTTGCGCAAGCTCCAGCGCTACAGCCCGCAAGGCGTGCTGGTGCTGGAGCGCAGCTGGGACACGCAGCTGCGCGAGCAGGGCAGGTCGCGCTCATGGTATGAAAGTGGCAAGCCCGAGCGCACGATCGACTACGTCAACGACCGGCGCGACGGCTGGAGCCGCCGCTGGCGCGAGGATGGCAGCCTGGAAAGTGAATGCCGCTATGTGGCCGGCAAGGCGCAGGGCGGCTGCGAACAGGCGCCGCCGGCGCAGGAACTGGAACGCAAGGAGCAGGCATGGCGCGCATTGAACTGAAGCATGTGCTGGGCATCGCGCTGCTGTGGCCGGCGCTGGCCAGCGCCGAGATCGAGCAGCGGCAAGTGGTCACGGCGATCACGGCCGCGTCCGGCGGCGGCGATGTCCTGACCCTGGCCAGCGACAATGGTTGCGGTGGGCGCCAGGTGCGCATGGATGCCCGTTCGGTCGGGCTGGATGCGGCGCAGTATGCGGCCATGAAGCAGCAGCTGGCGCCGCTGATACGCGAGGCGACGCCCTTGCTGATGCGCATCCCGTCGTGTCCGGCGCCCGGCGCAGCGGCGGCCATGCCCGAAGTTAGCAAACTGGGCGGCTGCGAGCCGCAAGCGTGTGCCGATGGCAAGGCGCGCCTGTACCTGAACAACAATCTGCGGCGCGGCGAAGTGAAGGAGCATGCGCGCTATGCGCTCGTCGTGCCGCTGCCGCCAGGCAAGACTCCGGGCACCTGGCAAGTCGCGGTATTCCACGTGCGTGACGGCGAGCCGACGCGACTGTCGGGCCAGGTCGACGGCCCCGATTACCTGCGCGGCAAGCTGGTGGGCAACTACAGCATGTATTACCCGCATGGACAGCTGGAAATGCAGGTGGAGCAGGATGGGCGCGGCGTGCAGGAGGGCGTACAGACCCGCTATTATCCGGACGGCAAGATCTCCATGCGCGGCACGTGGCGCAATGGCGTGCAGGACGGCGAGGAGCAGACCTATCACCAGAGCGGCAAGCTGATCGAGTCACGCAGCTACCGCAACGGCGTCCGCGCCGATGGCTTGATGGAAACCTTCGATGAGGATGGCAAGCTGCGCACGCGCATGACGCAGCTCAAGGGCCAGGCGGAGGGTGAACTGCTGCTGTTTTATCCCGACGGCAGCGTGGAAAGCCGCAGCCAGTACGTCAACGGCATCAAGACGGGACCGGGCACGGCATATTTCCCGGATGGCCAAGTGCGCAGCACGGGCAGTTATGTCGATGGCAAGCCTGCCGGCGAAAGCGTCGAATATTATCCGGACGGCAAGGTGGCCAGCCGGCGCACGCACAGCGGCCATTACGTGCTGCGCAGCGAACAGCGCTTCAGCCCCCAAGGCGTGTTGCTCGTGCAGAAACAGTGGAACGAGGGCGGCCGCGAAGAGGGCGCCCTGCGCTCCTGGTATGCCGATGGCAAGCCGCGCCAGCTGATCGAATACGCCAATGGCGAGCGCCAGGGCTGGACGCGCCACTGGCGCGCGGATGGCAGCCTGGAAAGCGAGTGCCGCTATGCGGCGGACGAACCCCAGGGGGAGTGCACGGGGGAGTCGGCCAAGTTCTCTTACACGGAGGACGGGATTGCGATTGAAATGCCGGAGCAGTGAGGGGCGTCATTGCCCCCCAGGACAATGACCGGGGCCGTACCCTGAGGGGGAAGGTGCGTAATGGCGCACATTCCGGTCACGCAGTGAAGGACCCCGGCCTTTGCCGGGGTTCCGTCAGGGTCTGGTACGCTTACCGATGCGGCGGCGTCAGCACGCTGGCAATCGCCTTGGGTAAGGTTTCCGGGTAGTCGCGGCTGAAGTGCAGGCCGCGGCTTTCGCGGCGGGACAGGGCGCTGTTGACGATCATCGAGGCCACGTCGACGAGGTTGCGCAATTCCAGTAAGTCGTGCGTGATGCGGAAGTTGCGGTAGTACTCGTCGATTTCTTCCTTCAGCAGGGCGATGCGGTGCTGGGCCCGCTCCAGGCGCTTCGTCGTGCGCACGATGCCCACGTAATTCCACATGAAGCGGCGCAGCTCGTCCCAGTTGTGCGAAATCACCACCTCTTCATCCGCATCCGTGACCCGGCTTTCATCCCAGTCGGGCAGGTAGGGCGTGCCCAGCTTTTCCTTGCTTTCGATATCCTGCGCGCAGGCGCGGCCGATGACGATGCATTCCAGCAAGGAATTCGATGCCAGGCGGTTCGCGCCATGCAGACCCGTGCAAGCCGTCTCGCCCACGGCGTACAGCCCCGGCAGGTCGGCGCGGCCGGACAGGTCCGTGACGACGCCGCCGCACGTGTAGTGGGCGGCCGGCACGATGGGAATCGGCTGCTTGGTGATGTCGATGCCCAGTTCCAGGCAGCGCGCATAGATGGTGGGGAAGTGTTCGATGAGGAAGTCGGCCGGCTTGTGGCTGATGTCCAGGTGCACGTAGTCGAGGCCCCGCTTCTTGATCTCGAAGTCGATGGCGCGCGCCACGACGTCGCGCGGCGCCAGTTCGGCCCGCTCGTCGTGGGCCAGCATGAAGCGCGTGCCCGCTGCCGCGCCCGCTTCAGGAGGCAGCTTCAGCAAGCCCCCTTCGCCACGGATGGCTTCGGTGATCAGGAAGGACTTCGCATACGGGTGGTACAGGCACGTGGGGTGGAACTGGATGAATTCCATGTTCGACACGCGGCAGCCGGCGCGCCAGGCCATGGCGATGCCGTCGCCGCTGGCCGTGTCGGGATTCGTTGTATATAAGTACACCTTGCCGGCGCCGCCCGTGGCCAGCACCGTGTGCTCGGCGGCAAAGGTCAGCACCTTGCCCGTTTGCTCGTCCTGTACGTACAGGCCGTGGCAATGGGGCTGCGCGTTGCGCTGGGCCGGTTTCATGCCCAGCTTGTCGGAGGTGATCAGGTCGATGGCGCAATGGTGTTCGAACAGGGTGATGTTCGGGTGCGAGCGCACCTTTTCTTCCAGCGTCACCTGCACGGCGTGGCCCGTGGCATCGGCCGCATGGATGATGCGGCGCTGGCTGTGACCGCCTTCGCGGGTCAGGTGGAAGCCCAGTTCGGCCGAGGCGTCGCGCGTAAACGGCACGCCTTGCTCGATCAGCCATTCGATCGCTTCGCGGCCGTGCTCGACGATGTAGCGCGTGGCGCTCTCGTCGCACAGGCCGCCGCCGGCGATCAGGGTATCCTCGATATGCTGCTGGTGGCTGTCGCCCGAGTCCAGGACGGCCGCGATGCCCCCTTGCGCCCAGTTGCTGGCGCCATCGAGCAGGGCGCGCTTGGAAATGATCGCGACGGTGCGCGTTTCAGCCAGATGCAGTGCCACCGATAAACCCGCCAGGCCACTGCCGACAATCGCTACATCAAATTTCATGACATTTATCTCGTTTAGGGGAAGCATACTATAGTCCATTTCACATCAATCGGTAATGTGTTGAGATAAATTCTGCCGATGAAAGATAGGCTGTGCTGTAGCTTGTGACGCATCAATGTCTTTGCGGAACAGTCCGCCATGATGGCAAGACCGGCAGCAGACCGCCTTGCGGGCGGCCCGGTGCCTTTTGCCGCAGGAGGTCCCATGATCCGCATCTTCAGCCATTACGTCTCGAAAACAGCGTTTATCCTGCTGTTGCTGGAAATCCTGATCCTGCTGCTGTCGGCCACCCTCACGTCCCTGCTGTGGCTGGCGGACGGCAGCCGCCTCGTGCGGGTGAGCGAGGTCTACCTGTCGTCCACCATCTTCACCCTCGTCATCGTGCTCAGCATGAGTGCGCTGGGCATGTACCAGCACCGTTCGCGCGAAGACATCCGCAACACCCTGCTGCGCATCCTGCCCTCGTTCGCTCTGGGCTTTGCCGTGCTCAGCGTGCTGATACGCTTCATTCCCTCCCTGCACTTCGGCCGCGGCAGCGTGCTGATCTTCGGCCTGGGCGCCATCGGCGTGCTGCTGGCGCGCCTGGTGGTGTTCAAGTCCTCGCAGTCGGCGCTGATGGAGGGCCGCCTCATCCTCGTGGGCGGCGGCGCCCTGGCGCGCGAATGCATGGACTTGGCGGCCAGCAAGATCGGTTTCCACCAGTTCACGGTGGTGGGCTGCATCGATGTGGCGGGCGAGCAGCGCTGCGTGCCGGCCTCGGCCCTGCTGCCGGCCGAGCCATCCCTGCTGGCCATGGCCCAGCGCCACGATGCGCATGAAATCGTCGTCTCCGTCAGCGACCGGCGCAATGGCGCATTTCCCGCCAAGCAACTGCTCGAATGCGCGCTGGGCGGCGTGAAGGTGATCGACGCGGCCACCTTCTTCGAGCGCGAAGCGTGCCAGATCCGCATCGATTCCCTGCAGCCCAGCTACCTGATCTATGGCGGCGGCTTCGACCAGAGCTTTGTCCGCGCCGCGTCGAAGCGCCTGTTCGACCTGGCCGCCAGCAGCGTCATCTGCCTGGCCGCGCTGCCCGTGATGTTGGCGGCGGCCATCTGCATCCGCCTGGAAGACGGCGGCCCCGTGTTTTACCAGCAGGAGCGGGTGGGGCGCGACGGCTTGCCGTTCAACGTGCTGAAGTTCCGCAGTATGCGCTGCGATGCCGAGCGCGAAGGCAAGCCCATGTGGGCCAAGGCCAACGATGCGCGCGTCACGCGCGTGGGCAAGCTGATCCGCAAGCTGCGCATCGACGAGCTGCCGCAGATGCTCAATGTGTTCCGCGGCGAGATGAGCTTTGTCGGTCCCCGTCCCGAGCGCGCGTATTTTGTCGAGCAGCTGAAGGAGCAGGTGCCGTACTACAACATTCGTCACAACATCAAGCCCGGCATCACGGGCCTGGCGCAGGTGCGCTACCAGTACGGCGCGTCCGTCGACGATGCCGTGAAAAAACTGCAGTACGACCTGTATTACGTGAAGAACAACAGCCTGTTTCTCGACCTGCTGATCCTGCTCGATACGGTGCAGGTGGTGCTGTTTGGCAAGGGCAGCCGATGATGCGGGGGCAGCCGGCCTGGCTGGGCGTGGCCGATGGGGCGGCGCTCAGCCACGGCCTCGCTTCGCTGGCGTTTTTCGCCCTGGGGCTGCTGCTCATCAGTAACTGGCGCGCGCGGCAGCATGCGCGTGCCTTGCTGGCCGCCTGCCTGGCGACGGGGGCCTGGGCCACGGGCACGGTGGTGCTGGTGCTGCTGGAGCGGCGTCTTGCGCCGGCCGGCGATGCGCTGGAAACGCTGCGCACCCTGGCCTGGCTGGTGTTTTTGCTGCTGCTGATGGCGCCAGCGCGGGCGCGCCTGCGCGCCATCGTGGCGGGCATCGCCGTCATCGCGCTGGCGCCGTGGCTGTGCTCCGTGGCCTCGTCCTGGCTGGCGCTGCCTTTGCCTGCGCGCATCATCGCCAGCGCCTGCCGGCTGCTGCTGGCCGTGCTGGGCATGCTGCTGGTGGAACAGTGGTACCGCAACACGCCGCCGCTGACGCGCTGGGGCATCAAGTTCGCCTGCCTGGGCGTGGGCGGCCTGTTTGCCTATGACTTTTACCTGTACAGCGATGCCTTGCTGTTTCGCGCGATCAACGAAGACATCTGGGCCGCGCGCGGCATCGTCGACGCCCTGTGCGCGCCGCTGCTGGCCGTTTCCGCGGCCCGCAACCCGGGCTGGGCGCTGGGCCTGTCCGTCTCGCGCCAGATGCTGTACCGCTCGGCGGCCCTGCTGGGCTCGGCCATCTACCTGCTGGCCATGGCGGCCAGCGCCTATTACCTGCGTTATTTCGGCGGCACCTGGGGCGCGCTGATGCAGATGGCCTATCTGGGCGGCGCGGCCCTGCTGCTGGCGGGCGTGCTGTTTTCCGGCAGCCTGCGCGCCAAGCTCAAGGTCAGCATCAACAAGCATTTTTATAACGCCATCTTCGATTACCGCGAGGAATGGCTCAGATTCACGCGCGCGCTGTCCGAGGATGGGCCGGCCCTGGGCGAGCGGACGATACAGGCCGTCGCCCAGCTGGTGGAAAGCCGCGCCGGCGCCCTGTGGATCTTGCGCGAGCAGGGACAGTTTGCCCCGGCCGCCAGCTGGAACTGGCCGCCGTCGTCCTGGAGCGAGCCGGCGTCCGGCTCCCTGTGCCAGTTCCTCGAAGCACGCCAGTGGGTGATCGACGTGCCCGGCTGCCGGCAGCATCCGCGCCAGTACGGCGGCCTGGTCCTGCCGCCCGCGCTGCTGGCCCTGCCGGACGTGTGGCTGCTGGTGCCCCTGATGCTGCACGGCCAGCTGTTCGCGTTTGTCGCCCTGGCGCGGCCCCGCACGCCCATCGGCCTGAACTGGGAAATCCGCGACGTGCTGAAAATCGCCGGCAGCCAGGCCGCCAGCTACCTGGCGCACCGCGAATCGCTCGACTCGCTGATGGTGTCGCGCCAGTTCGAGTCGTTCAACCGCATGTCCACCTTCATCGTGCACGACCTGAAAAACCTCGTCTTCCAGCTGTCCCTGTTGCTCAGCAACGCGGAAAAGCACCGCGCCAACCCCGCCTTCCAGGAAGACATGCTGGGCACGCTGGATCATTCCGTGCAGAAAATGAAGACCCTGCTGCAAAAGCTGGCGCTGGGCGAAGCGGCCGAGGCGCCCGCGCCCTTGCAGCTGGACGGCTTGCTGCGCCAGGCCGTGGCGGCCAAGGCCAGCCTGGCGCCCACGCCGCGGCTGGAAATCGTCGATGGCGGCCTGACGGTGCTGGCCCACCGGGCGCGCCTGGAGCGGGTGCTGGGCCATCTGATCCAGAACGCCATCGAAGCGACGCCCGGCGATGGCACGGTGGCCGTGCGCCTGCTGCGCGAGCGCCAGAGCGCCGTCGTGGAACTGGACGATACGGGGCAGGGCATGAGCGAGCAATTCATCCGCGAACGGCTGTTCAAGCCCTTCGACACGACCAAGACGGCGGGCATGGGCATCGGCGTGTTCGAGAGCCGCGAATACATCCGCGAAGTGGGCGGCAGCCTGGAAGTGCGCAGCGCGCCGCAGGCGGGCACGACGTTCCGCGTGATCCTGCCCCTGCATGCCGCGTGACAACAGAAAGGACAAGCATGGCCAAGCAAAAACTGCTCGTCATCGAAGACGATCCCGGCCTGCAAAAGCAGCTGCACTGGAGCTTTGACGCCTACGACGTGCTGCTGGCGGGCGAGCGCGAGGCGGCGCTGGCGCTGGTGCGGCGCCACCAGCCGGCCGTCGTGACGATGGACTTGGGCCTGCCGCCCGACCCGGACGGCGCCACGGAAGGCCTGGCAACCCTGCAGCACATCCTCGCGCTGGCGCCGGACACGAAGATCATTGTCCTTTCGGGCAACCAGGAGCGGGCCCATGCCCTGAAGGCCATCGCCCTGGGCGCCTACGATTTTCACCAGAAACCGTTCGACGCGGACATGCTGGGCCTGGTCATCGCGCGCGCCTTCTACCTGCACGCCATGCAGCAGGAAAACCGCCGCATGTTGCAGACGCAGGCCGACTCGCCCCTGGCCGGCATAGTCAGCCGCGATCCCGGCATGCTGAAACTGTGCCGCAGCGTGGAAAAGGTGGCGCCCTCGTCGGCCAGCGTGATGCTGCTGGGCGACTCGGGCAGCGGCAAGGAACTGATTGCGCGGGGCCTGCACGCGCTGTCGAGCCGCCATGCCCAGCGCTTCGTCGCCATCAATTGCGCGGCGATCCCGGAAAACTTGCTGGAAAGCGAGCTGTTCGGTTACGAGCGTGGCGCGTTCACGGGCGCGGCCCGGCAAACCCTGGGCAAGATCGAATTGGCCCACGGCGGCACCTTCTTTCTCGATGAAATCGGCGACATGCC
>NZ_RFSK01000091.1 GCF_009923995.1 Janthinobacterium sp.
GGGGGAATGCGTCCCAATGGGACGCATTCCGATTGCGAAGCAACTGACCCCAGAATTACTTGTTCGGCTGCGGCGTCAGGCGCAGATACGGCTTCGCGGCCGTAAAGCCCTTCGGATACTTCTGCTGGATCACGTCCGGATCCTGCACGGTCAATGGAATGATGACGTCGTCGCCATCCTGCCAGTTGCCGGGCGTGGCCACGGTGTAGCCGTCCGTCAGCTGCAGGGCATCGATAACGCGCAGGATTTCATTGAAGTTGCGGCCCGTACTCAGCGGATACGTGAGGATCAGGCGCACTTTCTTGTTCGGGTCGATGATGAAGACGGAGCGCACGGTGGCCGTGACGGACTGTTCCGGGTGGATCATGTCGTACAGCACGGACACTTTCTTGTCGACGTCGGCGATGATGGGGAAGCCCACCACGGTGTTTTGCGTCTCTTCGATATCCTTGATCCAGCTCTTGTGCGATTCGGCCGCATCGACGGACAGGGCGATGGCCTTCACGTTGCGCTTGTCGAATTCCGGCTTGAGCTTGGCCGTCAAGCCCAGTTCCGTCGTGCACACGGGCGTGAAGTCGGCCGGGTGGGAAAACAGCACCACCCAGGAATTGCCAGCCCACTCGTGGAATTTCAGCGGGCCGATGGAGCTGTCTTGTTCAAAATCGGGGGCGACATCGCCCAGGCGTAAGGTCATCGTGATCTCCTCAATGAGTAGTAGGCGTTCAATAATAATATAGTAATGCGTATCTGACAGAACCGTAGCGAGCGGCAGCGATTTGTGGTTAAGAAGCGCAGCCGTGCATAAGCACGGTGAGCATCGCAGGC
This sequence comes from Janthinobacterium sp., assembly GCF_009923995.1. Lineage (GTDB taxonomy): Bacteria > Pseudomonadota > Gammaproteobacteria > Burkholderiales > Burkholderiaceae_D > Janthinobacterium. Next base: position 826 of record NZ_RFSK01000091.1, read on the forward strand.
CGCAAATCGCGACGCGCAGTAGGTTATGTCAGATACTCAAGCGGCCTGGCGGTGGCGGCGCTCCCCTTGCGCCAGATCAAACAGCGTCTGTAATTGGGCCTGTCCATAGATCCAGTCGCCCAAGCCGGATTCCGCGTTGATGTGGCCCAGGGCGCCGCCATCGATATACTTGCAATTCCAGCGCCGCGCCCACTGTGTGGCGTGTTCGGCCGTCATCCACGGGTCCGTCTGGCTGGCGATCAGGATGCCGGGGCAAGGCAAACGCTTTTGCGGCAGGGCTTGCGCCACGCCAAACTTGTCCGGGTCGGCCGGTCCCACCAGCAGCACGCCGGCCACGCCCTGCGGGTCGCGGGCCAGGCTGTGCGCCGTCGTCAAACAGCCGAAACTGTGGGCAACGATCAGGGTGGGACGGCTGTCCTGGCGCCGCACCCGCTCCAGGCGCGCCGACCAGGCGGCCAGGTCGGGAACGCTCCAGTCATCCTGCTCGACCCGCTCGAACTGCGGATACAGGCGCTGCCAGCGGCTCTGCCAATGCTCGGGGCCGCTGTTATGCAAGCCCGGCACGATCAGTACCCGGTAATCGGAAAAGCTGCGCAGCGCCATGATGTTGCCCTTTCAGTAAGGGTCTGGCTATCGTTGCCGATTGCCAGCCGGTATTACTTAGGTTGGTAGATCTGGTCGAAGATGCCGCCGTCGGCAAAGTGCGCCTTCTGTGCCGCCGTCCAGCCGCCCGCCACCTGTTCGATGGTGAACAGGTTGACCTTGGCAAACTGCGATGCGTATTTCTTCGCCGCCTTGTCCGTGGCCGGACGGTAGTAGTTCTTGGCGATGATGTCTTGCGCTTCGTCCGTGTACAGGTAGTTCAGGTAAGCTTCGGCCACCTTGCGCGTACCGTGCTTGTCGGCAAACTTGTCGACGACGGCGACGGGCGGCTCGGCCAGGATGCTGACGGACGGGGTGATGATGTCGAACTTGGTCGGGCCCAGTTCCTTGACGGCCAGGTAGGCTTCGTTTTCCCAGGCGATCAGCACGTCGCCGATGCCCCGCTCGACGAAGGTGGTGGTGGCGCCGCGCGCGCCGGAATCGAGCACGGGCACGTTCTTGTACAGTTTGCCGAGGAAATCCTTGGCCTTCGCTTCGCTGCCGCCCGGCTGGCGCAGGGCGTAGCCCCACGCTGCCAAGTGGTTCCAGCGGGCGCCGCCCGAGGTTTTCGGATTCGGCGTGATGACGGACACGCCCGGCTTGATCAAGTCATTCCAGTCCTTGATGCCTTTCGGGTTGCCCTTGCGCACTAGGAACACGATGGTCGAAGTGTACGGCGAGCTGTTGTGCGCCAATCGCTTTTGCCAGTCGGCCGCCAGCAGCTTGTGCTCGGCCAGCGCGTCGATGTCGTAGGCCAGGGCCAGGGTCACCACGTCCGCTTCCAGGCCGTCGATGACGGCGCGCGCCTGCTTGCCGGAACCGCCGTGCGATTGCTTGATCTTGACGTTGTCGCCCGTCTTGCCTTTCCATTCCTTGGCAAATGCCGTGTTCACATCCTGGTACAGCTCGCGCGTCGGGTCGTACGACACATTGAGCAGGGTGATATCGGCAGCCTGCGCCGTTTGCAGAATGGCAAACGCGCTGATGGCGGTGGCTATGATGATTTTTTTCGACAGCATCTAAGATCCCCGTGTGGTTGAACTTTCAGAGCCACCAGATTACGGCGCCGCGGCCGCAAAGAGAACGAAGCGTTTCACCGTTTGATATACATTTTTCGCATATGGACGGCGCGCAACGGGGATTTAGCAGTTAAGACGCCGGAGCAAACCGTGGCGAGCGGAAGGAATAGGCGGTCGAGAAACGCAAGCGTGCCGAGCACGGGGCCGCCGAGGCAGCGAGCATCGCAGGCTGCCCATACCGATGCGCAGCAGCTTTTGACAGGGATCAATAAAAGCGGTTGAACAGGACCACGGCCCACGTGGCGAAGGCCAGGATACAGGTGAGCAGCACGGCGGCGCTGCCGAAGTCCTTGGCATTTTTCGACAACGGATGGCGCTCCAGCGAGATGCGGTCGACCACGGCTTCCAGCGCCGAGTTGATGAGTTCGACGATCAGCACCAGCAGCAGCACGCCGATCAGCACGAGTTTTTCAAAGGCGGAGATGCGCAGCAGCAAGGCGATGACCGTGCCGACGACGAACAGGCCCAGTTCCTGGCGGAATGCGTGTTCATGGCGCCAGGCCGCCTTCAAGCCGTCCAGCGAGTAGAAAAAGGCGGAAAAAATGCGTTTCAGGCCGCTCTTGCTCTTGAATTCATTTACAGGTTGCATGGTTTTCCAGGGTGAGGCACGGGTGCAATAAAGCCATTATGACGGCCGGCATAGGGATTGTGACAATTTTTTCGCCGATTATCTCGGAACATTTCACTATTTTTTCACATCATGGTATAAAGATGCATGAATACTGCATTGCACCAAATCCATCATGAAAATTGAACCGGTCGCAGCTCCAAAGACGACGATCCAGGTGATCGAGCGCATGGTTGCCCTGCTCGATGCCTTGGCGAAATATTCTGACCCTGTCAGCCTGAAGGAATTGTCCAAGGTATCCGGGCTGCACCCCTCGACGGCGCACCGCATCCTCAACGACATGGTGCTGACGCGCTTTGTCGACCGCATCGAACCGGGCACGTATCGCCTGGGCATGCGCCTGCTGGAACTGGGCAATGTGGTGAAGAGCCGCCTCAGCGTGCGCGAAGCGGCGCTGGACTTCATGCGCCAGCTGCACAAGAAAACCCAGCAGACCATCAACCTGTCCGTGCGCCAGGGCGACGAGATCGTCTACATCGACCGCGCCTTTTCCGAGCGCTCGGGCATGCAGGTGGTGCGCGCCATCGGCGGGCGCGGCCCCCTGCACCTGACGTCGACCGGTAAACTGTTCCTGTCCGTGGACGAGCCGAAAGCCATCCGCGCCTACGCCACGCGCACGGGCCTGGCCGGGCACAACAAGAATTCCATCACGGACCTGCAAAAGCTCGAACGCGAACTGAGCCTGGTGCGCGAACGCGGCTATGCGCGCGACAACGAGGAGCTGGAACTGGGCGTGCGCTGCATGGCCGCCGGCATCCGCGACGACTCGGGCAAGCTGATCGCGGGTCTGTCGATCTCGGCGCCCGCCGACCGCCTGCAGGATGAATGGCTGGTGGACCTGGTGGAAACGGCGAACCAGATTTCCGTCACATTGGGTTATATCCCGCAAGACTGAGAACGCCTGACCCAACGTGCTGCGCGGCGCGCTGTGCGGCCGGCGATGTTCACCGGCGCGGCGCCCCCGTACAGGGTACGGTAGCGCTGCCTAGCCACAAGTCACGACCGCTCGCGACGGTTTTGTCAGGCGTCGTGCCGACAACTTTCTGCATTAACCACCAGGCAGGCTCATGTTTGCTGGCTTCAGGGCTTCCAGCCACTTGCGCATGCGGCCCGCGTCGGCCGTGCGCGACTGTTTCCCTTTGGAATCGAGGAAGACCATGATCACGGCCCGTCCTTCGATGACGGCCTGCATCATCAGACAACGTCCCGCCTCGTTGATGAAGCCCGTCTTCTGCAAGCCGATTTCCCAGCCCGGGTTGGCCACCAGGTGATTCGTATTGCCGAACTGCATGGGCTGGCCGCTCGCTTCCACGATGGCTTTCGGGTCCGTCGAATACTGGCGCAGCAGGGGCTGCTGGAAGGCGGCCATGGCCAGCTTGCCCAGGTCGCGCGCGCTGGCCACGTTCATTTTCGACAGGCCGCTGGAATCGACGTAATGCGTATCCATCATGCCCAGCTGGCGCGCCTTGCTGTTCATGGCGTCGACGAAGGCGGGCAAGCCGCCCGGATAATTGCGGCCCAGGGCCGAGGCGGCGCGGTTTTCCGAGCTCATCAGGGCGATGTGCAGCATATTGCCACGTGTTAATTGCGAGCCCACCTTCAGGCGCGAACTGCTGAACTTGGCACGGTCGACGTCGTCGTCCGTGATCGTCAGCACTTCATCCATGTCCTGGTGCGCTTCCACCACCACCAGCCCCGTCATCATCTTCGTGATGGAAGCGATGGGCAGGGCCACATTGGAATTCTTTTCAAACAGCACTTCCGAATTGGCCTGGTCCAGCACCAGCGCCACGCTGGACTTGAGGTCGAGCGGATCGCGCGTCAGGTTCAGGCCCGCCAGGTCGCCCATGGTGGGCATCGGCGCGGCCATGGGCACGGCCACGCTGCTGACCTTCTGGTAGATGACCTTGCGCTTGCCGCGCACCATGACGACCCGGCGCACGGTCTTTTCGCGCGGCGCGGCCGTCGTGCCCTTGCGCAGCACGACTTTGACTTTCTTGGAATTGTGTTTCTTGGAGGCTGAGGATTTGCCGTTTGCTTCCTTGGCGTGCACGGCCGCAGCCGGCGCCAGCGCAAACAGCAGGGAAGCCAGGACACCCAGCGCAAGTTTAAACTTAGCCATTCGATAATTCCCCGTGAAGCTGTTGCCTTATTGCAGTGTAGCGAAATGCAGAGTAATCGCAAGCCCATTTAACAGTTAGGACAGTATTTATTGCAGCAATGAAATACAAATCGTTGGTGGCGAGCAAACAAGCTCATCCTTGATTCCGTGTTTACTTGTGCAAATCGCTATAGATAACTAAGTGGCAATGAATTTAACAAAGCCGGCCAGCGGCTCGCGTTCCGTGCTCAGGCGGTTCTCGACCCTGTCCGGGTCCGCATAGCCGAGGGCCATGCCGCACACCACCATTTCGCTGGCGGGCACGTCCAGTTCCTCGCGGATGATGTCATGGTAATGGATGAAGGCCGCCTGCGGGCAAGTGTCGAGTCCCCGCGCGCGCGCCGCCAGCATGATGTTTTGCAAAAACATGCCGTAATCGAGCCAGGACCCCTGCTCCAGCACCCGCTCGATGGTGAAGATCAGGCCGACGGGCGCGTCGAAGAACTGGAAATTGCGCCCGTGCTGGGCCGCCATGCCGGCCGTGTCGCCCCGCTCCAGGCCCAGCAGCTGATACAGGTCCAGGCCGATCTTGCGGCGGCGCGCGATGAACGGCGCCGTCCACTGCCGCGGATAATAGGTGTACGACGCCGTGCGGGCGGGCGCATCGGGCGCTGCCGGCGCCTCGTAGGCATCGAGGATGCGGCGCGACAGGCGCTGGCGCGCCTCGCCCGACAGCACATACACTTTCCATGGCTGCATGTTGGCGCCCGAGGGCGCGCGCGCCGCCACTTCCAGGATGCGCGCGATGTCGTCCTGCGCCACGGGCGTGGGCAAGAAGGCGCGGATCGAGCGACGCGACAGGATGGCCGCATCGACGGCTTGCTGCGTCGACGGTGTTTCAAATGCTTGCTTGCTCACTGCCCTGCTCTCCTGCTTGTTGCTTTATTTTTTGACCACGAACACCACGCCGACGACGGCCACCAGCATGCCGGCGATGCCCAGCATATTAAACGCTTCACCAAACATCAGCCAGGCCATGACGGCCGTCGTGGGCGGCGTCAGGTACAGCAGGCCCGTCACTTTCGTGGCGTCGCTGCGGCGGATCAGGGCGAACAGCAGGAAGATGGCGCCGATGGAGAGCACGAGCACCGACCACAGCAAGGCGCCGATGAAATTCGCCGTCCATTGCACATTGCTGAACTGCCAATCCAGGCCTTCGTAATACAGGGCGAAGGGCAAGACCACGACGATGGAGGCGGCAAACTGCACCACCGTGCCGGTGCGCAAGTCGAACTGGGGACAGTGGCGTTTTTGATACATGGTGCCGGCCGTCATCGACAGCAGGGCAAACACGCACAGCAGCACGCTTTCCACCGTCAAGCCCACGAGGTTGATCTTCGCGTACACCACCAAAGCGACGCCCAGCAGGCCGAAAACCAGGCCCAGCCATTGGCGCGGGCGCACGGATTCGCCGATCAGGGGCGCGGCGCAGGCCGTCAGCACGGGCTGCATGCCGACAATGAGCGCAGAGAGGCCGGCCGGCATGCCCAGCTTGATGGCGCACCAGACGCCGGCCAGGTAGCCGGCCTGCATCAGGATGCCGGCCACGGCGATCTGGCGGAACTGTCCCACGGGCCATGGCGCGCGCAACAGCAGCACCAGCGGCAGCAGGATGACCAGCACGCCCAGGAAGCGCAGCAGCAGAAAGGTCAGCGGCGGCGCGTAGGGCAGGCCGAACTTGGCGACGATAAAACCTGTGCTCCATAACAACACGAAGAAAGCGGGCAAGGCCATCGGTGCCAGGGTGGCCAGGAAAGGAGCTTTGCCGCTGGCGCCAGCCGCGGCGGGAAGATTGGACATGGTATCAACTCGGGAAACGGGGTCGGCACCGGGGCGCTGCGCCAGTGCGGGAGGCAAAGTCTAGCATGCTGCGCCGCACCCGTCCCGAAAGGCGGGGAAATAACGGTTTAGGCTTAAACCATTAACACGCAGAAATCAAATATTTCTCTTTAGAAACAATGGTTTTTGATGCAAATCTATTCAATTGTTGCATCGCACAAGATTCGCTTGACTTCATTTTTTTTAACCGTAGAATAGGGTTTGTTGCGTTGCACAATTCTTGTTCAGCTTGAAAAATTTAGATTCACCTGCTTTCCCAAACGGTACACGCAGCATCAAATTAACCAGATTTCGATATTTTGGAGATTTATATGTTTTCAATTCCTGAGCAGTTTTCGTCCGCTACCAAAGCCAACCTGGAAGCCCAATTCGCCCTGTTCTCGTCGCTGACGGGCAAGGCCTTCGAAGGCATCGAAAAGATCGTCGAACTGAACCTGACCGCTGCCAAGGCAACGCTGGAAGAATCGACGGCCGCCGCCAAGCAATTGCTGTCGGCAAAAGACCCACAAGAATTCTTCTCGCTGACCGCTGCGCAAGCCCAGCCTAGCGCCGAAAAAGCCATCGCCTACGGCCGTCACCTGGCTGCCATCACGTCGGGTACCCAGGCTGAATTCAGCAAAGCGGCCGAATCGCAAATCGCCGAAACCAACCGCAAGGTCCTGTCGCTGGTGGAAGAAGTGACGAAGAACGCGCCAGCCGGCTCGGAAAACGCCGTCGCCATCCTGAAAACGGCCATCGGCAACGCCAATGCAGGCTACGAGCAATTCTCGAAAACCAGCAAGCAAGCCGTCGAAGCCATCGAAGCGAACCTGGCATCGGCCGTGAACCAGTTCACGCAAGCGGCTGAAAAAGTCGTGCCGCGCGCCGCCGCCAAGTAATTACCAGGCGGCCGCTGCGGCGGTCGCTGTTACCAGCTCCTCCAGGCATCCATCCCGCTTCTCCCCCACGGATGCCATTATGCCCCGGCCCAGCCGGGGCATTTTTTATGCGCGCTTGCTTTATTCGCCCAGATACGCGGCCTTCACGCGCGGATCGTCGAGCATGTCGGCCGCATTGCCGCCCATGGTCACCAGGCCGGAATCCATCACGTAGCCCCGGTGCGCCGCCTGCAGGGCCAGGCGGGCATTCTGCTCGACGAGCAGGATGGTGATGCCTTCGGACGACACCCTGCGGATGACCTCGAAGATCTTTTCCACCATGATGGGCGACAGGCCCATCGACGGCTCGTCGAGCAGCAGCAGCTTCGGGTGGCACATCAGGGCGCGCGCCATGGCCAGCATCTGCTGCTCGCCGCCCGACAGGGTGCCGGCCATCTGCGCCGCCCGCTCCTTCAGGCGGGGGAACACGTCGAACCACTTGGCGATATCGTCCTCGACGCCTGCCTTGTCCGTGCGCGTATAGGCGCCCATCATCAGGTTTTCGCGGATCGACATGCGGGTAAACACGCCCCGCCCTTCCGGTACCATGGCCAGCTTCCGCTCCACCAGGTGGAACGATTTCGAGCCCTTCAGCGATTCGCCCAGGTAGCTGATCGTGCCGTCGACCTTGCACGCAGGCAAGGTGCCCGTGATGGCTTTCAAGGTCGTCGTCTTGCCGGCCCCATTCGCGCCGATCAGGGCGATCAGCTCGCCCTCGTTGACTTCCAGGTCGATGCCTTTCACCGCCTTGATGCCGCCGTAGGCCACGTGCAGGCCCGCCACCTTCAATACATTGCTCATGCGTGCGATCCCCCCAGGTAAGCCTCGATGACGGCCTGGTTTTGCTGTATTTCGGCCGGCAAGCCTTCGGCGATGCGCTTGCCATATTCGAGTACCGTGATGCGGTCGCACAGCCCCATCATCAGTTTCACGTCGTGCTCGATCAGGAGCACGGTCTTGCCTTCCGCCTTGATTTTGACCAGCAGCTCGCGCAGGGCCAGCTTTTCCGTCGCGTTCATGCCCGCCGCCGGCTCGTCCAGGGCCAGCAGGGTCGGGTCGGTGGCCAGCGCGCGGGCGATTTCCAGGCGCCGCTGGTCGCCATACGACAGGAAACGGGCCGTGCGGTTGGCGAACTGGGCAATGCCGACGAAATCGAGCAGTTCCATGGCGCGCCGGCGGATGGACGCCTCCTCCTCGCGCGCCGCCTTGTGGCGGAAGATGGCGCCGAACACGCCCTGGTGCGAGCGCACGTGGCGTCCCACCATGACGTTTTCCAGCGCCGTCATGTCGCCGAACAGCCGGATGTTCTGAAAGGTGCGGGCGATGCCCGCCTTGGCCACCTTGTGCGGCGCGGACGGCGAATACGGCTTGCCGGCCAGCTCGAAAGTGCCCGTGTCGGGCTGGTACAGGCCCGTGATGACATTGAAAAACGTCGTCTTGCCGGCGCCGTTCGGCCCGATCAAGCCATAGATCTGGCCTTGCTTGATGGTAATGCCCACGTCCGTCAATGCCTGCAGGCCGCCGAAGCGTTTATTCACGCCGGCGATATTGAGAATGATCTGTTCGCTCATGGTCTTCCTCGCTTAAGCGGACACGACGCCGGTGGATTTTCCCGGCTGGTCGACGTCGTGGTCGGGCCGGTCCTCGTGCTTGGGTGCCGGCCACAAGCCGGCCGGACGGTTGAGCATGATCAACACCATGGCCAGGCCGTACAGCAGTTGGCGCAGCACTTCCGCCTCGATCACCACGTGGCCGAACAGCGCCTGCTGGGCCGGTTCGACCACATGGCGCAGCACTTCCGGGATCGAGGCGAGGATGATGCCGCCGAGAATCACGCCGGGAATATGCCCGATACCGCCCAGCACCACCATGGCCAGCACGGCGATCGATTCCGTCAGCGAAAACGATTCCGGCGAGACAAAGCCCTGAAAGGAGGCGAACATGGCGCCGGCCACGCCGCCGAACGAGGCGCCCATGGAAAAGGCCAGCAATTTCACGTTGCGCGTGTTGATGCCCATGGCCTTGGCGGCGATCTCGTCCTCGCGGATGGCCACCCAGGCGCGGCCCAGGCGCGAATGCTGCAGGCGCTTGGTGACGAAGACGACGGCGATGCACAGGAAAAGGAACAGGAAGTAATACGCATTCACGGACGGCATGGAAAAGCCGCCCACCACGACGGTGCTGTTGCTGCCCGCCTCGCCCGCCAGGTTGACGCCGAAGATGCGGATGGGGTCGATCAAATTGATGCCTTGCGGGCCATTCGTGAAATTGATGGGGTCATTCAGGTTGTTCATGAAGATGCGGATGATCTCGCCAAAGCCCAGGGTCACGATGGCGAGATAGTCGCCGCGCAGCTTCAGCGTGGGCGCGCCCAGCAGGGCGCCGAAAAATCCCGCCACGGCGGCGGCCAGGGGCACGATGGCCCAGATCGACAGATGGATGCCGTTTTCGCGGATTTCCGGCCCCATCAGGTGCACCAGGGACTCGCCCAGCACCGGGTACTGGTTCACCACGGATTCGAGCAGGATGGCGAACTGGGGCGACGCCAGCAGGGCCGTCAGGTAGGCGCCCACGGCATAGAAGGCGATGTAGCCCAGGTCGAGCAGGCCGGCGAAGCCGACGACGATGTTCAGCCCGAGGGCCAGCATGATGTACAGCAAGGCCATGTCGATGATGCGCACCCATGAATTGCCGAACTGCGCGGCAAAGAAGGGAAACACCACCAGCAGCGCGGCCAGGCCCAGCATGCCGGCATAGGCCTTGGCCGGATTTTTCTTAGCGTCGAAATCGAGTAGTGCCATGATTTAATCTCCCAGTGTCACATCAGGCACGGTCGGCCACGCGTTCGCCCATGATGCCGGACGGGCGCAGGGTCAGCACGATGATCAGCACGACGAAGGCAAAGATATCCTGGTAGTGGCTGCCCAGGAAGCCGCCCGTGATGTCGCCAATGTAGCCGGCGCCCAGGCTCTCGATGATGCCCAGCAAGATACCGCCCAGCATGGCGCCATAGATATTGCCGATGCCGCCCAGCACGGCCGCGCAGAACGCCTTCAGGCCGGGGATGGCGCCCATGGAAAACTGGATGGACGCATAGTTGGCACCCCACATGACGCCGGCCACGGCCGCCAGCGCGGCGCCGATGGCGAAGGTGGCCACGATGACCTTGTCGGAATCGACGCCCATCAGGCCCGCCACGCGGGGGTTTTCCGCCGTGGCGCGCATGGCGCGGCCCATGCGCGTTTTTTCCACCAGCAAGACCAGTCCGCCCATGGACAGTGCGGCCAGGGCCAGCAGCAATACTTGCGTCTGTGAAATGACGGCGCCGCCGATATTGATGGGGTCGGTCGACAGCAGTTGCGGGAAAGGCAGGGGATTGCGTGTCCAGATCATCATGGCAAAGGTTTGCAGCAGGATGGACACGCCGATGGCGGTAATCAGGGGAGCGAGGCGGGGGGCGTTGCGCAGGCGGCGGTAGGCGACCCGCTCGATGAGGATGTTGACCAGGATACACACGGGAATGGCGCCGAGGATGGCCGTGGCCAGTTTCAGGTAGCCGGGCCAGTCCGGCACGTAAATGCCCAGCAGCTTGAGGATGGTCAAGCCCACCATGGCGCCGATCATCAGCACGTCGCCGTGGGCGAAGTTGATCAGGTTCAAGACGCCGTACACCATCGTGTAACCGAGGGCCACCAAGGCATACATGCTGCCCAGCACCAGGCCGTTGATGATTTGCTGGATGAAGGTATCCATGGTCAGATTGCCCTATCAAATCTACATTGTCGGGAACAACTTCCGCCGGAACACGCGCCGCTGATACAAAAACGGCACCGGAGGAAAAATTCCTGCAGTGCCATCCCTGGACCGTTCTCACCAGCATGGTGCACGCACTAAAAACGGGCGTGCCCCTGCTTAGTCATAACGACAACATATTCAAGCTTGAGGCAATCATAACGATCTTTTGCAAAAACTAAGCTTGGAATAAATCAATCATTTCCGAATTAAATTCGGTTTTAAGGTCACTATTTCATCGATATTCAGTCACCCTGCCGGCTCAGGCGACGTCGCGCTTGATGCCATCGAGGCCTTTCGGCATCGGGAAGGTGACGGCTTCCTGCACGCCGTCGAGCGGGCGCACGCTCTTCACGCCGCACTCTTTCAGACGGTCGATGACGGCCTGCACCAGCACCTCGGGCGCGGAGGCTCCGGCCGTCACACCCACGCGCAGCTTGCCTTCCAGCCAGGCCGGATCGATTTGCGAGGCATTGTCGACCATGTAGGCAGGCGTGCCCATCTTCTCGGCCACTTCGCGCAAGCGGTTCGAGTTCGAGCTGTTTGGACTGCCCACGACGATCACCAGTTCCACCTGCGGCGCCATGAATTTCACGGCTTCCTGGCGGTTGGTGGTGGCGTAGCAGATGTCGCCTTTTTTCGGTTCCGCGATGTTCGGATATTTCTGTTTCAGGGCCTCGATAATGTCGCGAGTGTCGTCAACTGACAACGTTGTCTGCGAGACATAGGCCACGCTGTCGGGGTTGGCGACCTGCAGTTTTGCCACATCATCGAGCGTTTCCACCAGGTGCATGCCCATGTCTGCCTGGCCCATCGTGCCTTCCACCTCGGGGTGGCCATCGTGGCCGATCATGATGATCTCGCGCCCTTCGCGGCGCATCTTGCCCACTTCCATGTGCACCTTGGTGACGAGGGGGCAAGTGGCGTCAAAGATGCTCAGGCCGCGCGATTCCGCCTCGGCGCGCACGGCTTTCGACACGCCATGGGCGGAAAACACGAGCGTATTGCCGGCCGGCACATCATCGAGGTCATCGATGAAGATGGCGCCCTTGTTGCGCAGGTCGGCCACCACGTAGGCGTTGTGGACGATTTCATGGCGCACGTAGATCGGCGCGCCAAATTGCTGCAAGGCGCGTTCGACGATTTCAATCGCGCGGTCGACGCCAGCGCAAAAACCGCGGGGCTGGGCCAGTAACAGTTCCTTATCCATCGCTACTCCTTCTTTACAGGACCGAGATGAGCTTGACTTCAAAGCGCAGCGGCTGGCCCGCCAGCGGATGATTGAAGTCGAACAGGGCCGAATCGTCGCGCATTTCGCGCAGCACGCCGGCAAAGCGGCCGCCGCCCGGGGCAGCGAAATCGACCAGGTCGCCGATCTTGTAGTCGGCGCCCGGCACGGAGTTTTCGTCCAGGGTGGCGCGCGAGACGGACTGCACCAGCTCGGGATTGCGCTCGCCGAAGCCTTCGCCGGCCGCCAGCTCGAAGGTCTGGTGCGTGCCTTCAGGCAAGCCCAGCAAACGCTGCTCGAGGAACGGCGCCAGCTGGCCCTGTCCCAGCATCAAGGTCGCGGGATTGCCGCTGAAGGTCGTGACAATATCAGTACCGTCAACAGTAGCAAGACGATAATGCAGGGTGAGGTAAGCCGCTTCGGTGACGACTGCTGGTTGCTCGTTGGACATAGTGAGTTTTCAAGTAGCTGATGCAAAACGATATTGTAAGCCACACTGGCCGCGCCTGCCCCATGGCATCGTCAAAGAACGGCGCATGCGGGCAAAACGGGAAGAAGAACAGGCAGGACAGGCCACAACGCGAGGATTGCGGCCTGTCCATAACGACAACAGTGACAGCCGATCAGTTGATATCGCTGTCTTCCGCCACATTCTTCAGCTTGTCGATCAAGGCAGCCACATCCTGGCGCGACTCGCTGGAAAAGCCCATCTTGGCGGTGGCATTGATCTTGCCGTCGATCTCCTGTGTGACGGCAAAATCAGAAATCCCCAGCATGCGCTCGAACAGGATGACTTTCTTGCCACTGTTAAGGTCAGTGGCGGTCACCTTTTTCGTGCCCTTTTCCTGTGCGACCAGGATAGGACGTCCCGGCACGTTGAACCAGTGAATACGCCAGAAATAATGCTCCATATTGCGCTTGCCGCCTGCGGCATAGATGCTGTCGAGCGATTCCAGCCGCGAGCACTTTGCGGCCATGGCATTTTTCAGCTTGCAATCGCTTAATACTTCCGCCTGCTTGCTTTCCAGCGTGATATTGAGCGGTACGATACGGCCACTGGAGACATTGAACAAGGCATAGTCATCCTTCTTGCCGATGCCCATGCTGCTGCCCAGGGCTTGCGCCGCGCCCACCAGGCCGACCGCGATATCGGCTTCCGCAGACTTGCTGCCACCGGCATTGCCAGAACTGCCTTTCAAGACATCCAGCATGGCGTAATTCTCGCTCGTGCCCAGGCCTGCGGCGGGGCCGATCAGTTTCGCTGCGCCTATCAGTCCCCCCACGATATTGCCTACCTGCGAGGGGCCTTCCGGGACGGGTGCCCGTTCCAGCAAGACATAGCCGGTATTGACCGCATCACCATTTTGCAAGGGTGCAATGGAAAAGTCGGCCGGTGCCGCGAAACTGGTGGCGCCCTTCCCTGCCACATAGCGCGATCCCATATTGTCGCTGGCAATCACGAAGCCGCGCGACGACGGAATCAGGCGGCGGCCCGAGAAGCTCCTGCCGGTCACGGTCGTGACTGTCCAAAGCCCGCCCCCGCGCTGCGCGTTGGCGATGACGACAGGTTCGTTTTGCGTCGTCGCCCGCCCCGCTTTCACGACATAGTATCCGGGTTCGGTTTCGAGGACATAGGTGAAGTCGCCCGATGGAATATCGTAGGAATACGCCGATATCGTGCCTTGCGCATCGACATAGCGCTGGCCATTGATGGAAAAACCATCGCGTGCACGCTCAAACTGCACGCCCTGGCGCAAGACGGGAAACTGGCTGATGGCGGCGGCCAGCATGGCTTCGGAGCTCTGCTGCGCCATCTGGCCATTCATGGGCTGCTGCGCCTGCCATTGTTGTTGAGGTTGCTGCTGCCATTGCTGCTGCGGCTGCGGCTGCTGTTGCTGCGGCTGCTGTTGCTGCGTCTGCCATTGCTGCTGAGACTGTTGCTGCGGCTGTTGCTGTGGCTGCCATTGTGGCGGCGGGTGTGGCGGTGGCTGTTGCTGCTGAGGCTGCTGCTGCCACTGCTGCTGTGCCTGCTGTTGCTGCTGCCATTGCTGCTGTGTTTGCGGAGGCTCAGCCTGCCATTGTTGTTGTGGCTGTTGTGCTTGCTGTGGCTGCGGCTGCCACTGCTGCTGAGCTTGCTGTGGCTGTGGCTGCGCCTGTGCCTGTAAAGCGCACAACTAAGAAAATACCAGATGATACTAGGAAAAAGGTTAAAGAATTATCTGCAGATGGCAAAAGTGTCCGGCAAATTGCAACTATTCTTGGAATATCAAAGACAACGGCCGCTACAATTGTTAATGAGATGCCAAAAGAAGTAGCAGTCCAAATATTATCTCCAAATACTATAGAACCTATGGATGATGCAAGTTTTGCGAATGCTATAACTTCTAGTGTTCCTACAAATACAATTGCACCAA
>NZ_RFSK01000092.1 GCF_009923995.1 Janthinobacterium sp.
GCGGCTGGGCTGGGGCGTGGGGCTGGGTTACCTAACTAAGCCAGCGTAACTGTCACTACTAAGCCAGCGCCAGCGTCAGCGGCCGGCGCCGGCCCTGGACCATGGCCGATGGCCAGGCGGGGTCGTGCGTCAGGTTGTGCAACTGGCCGCCGTCGAGCAGGAAGGTGTCTTCCACCGTGCTGCCGGGCAAGCTGGGATGGAACGCCAGCGCCATGCCGCGCTTGAGGATGATTTCCGTGTGCGCGCCGGCCGCCACTTCGGGTGCCAGGTAGCCGTGGATGCCCCCCTGGCGGCTGGTGCGCACCGTGTCGGGCTGGCCCGCATAGGCATAGGCGCTGTCGAGCGCGTGATACACCATGCTCAGCGCATGGCCCGTTTCGCAGGCATCGAGCGCCACGGCTTCCAGCGCCAGCATGGCCGCATCGGCATCGCCCATGGCCGCCGCCGCGCCATCGGCGCGACGCTGTTCCGGGCCGAAGTGGCGTTGACGGCTCAGGCTGGCGCACAGGCCAAAACGCCGGGCGCACAGGGCCAGCACGGCCTGCGTGCCGAGCGCGACGTCGGCGGGTGGCGCGCGGCGGTAGCGTTGCTGGCGCTCCAGGCCGCTGGCCAGCACATGCACGGCTTGCAGGCCGCGCAGCCACAGGGCGCGCACGCAGGTGGCGGCCAGTTCCTGCTCGCTCCAGTCGGGACGGGCCTGGCGCAGCGCGTCCGCCGCGGCACTGGCGGCCAGTTGCCCCACTTGCCGGTAGCGCAATTGCTCCGACTCCAGCAGCACGAGCCGCTCTTCGCGCAGGCACACGGGCAGGCTGCGCTCGCGCACGCCTGGCCGGTCGGACAGCACGGCCGCGCCGCCGGCCGCATGCTGCACGAAGTGTTCGCGCAACTCGGCCAGCTGCGGCTGCATCCACGGCGCCACCTGCCACGTCCACGGTCCCCGCACCTCTTCCGCGCGCATGCGCGGGGCCTCGGCTTCATCCGTCAGGATGTAGGCGGCGTCCCGCGTGACCAGCACTTCCGCGCAGCCGCACTCGGCCGTATGGCAATGGCTGTTCGACGCCCCCGCCGTGGCCCAGGCAAACCAGTCCACGCCGCGCAGGCGCACGGCGCCCGCATGCTCCTGCTCCAGCCAGCCCCGCATCTGCGCCAGCTTGTGCGCCACTTCCAGTTCCAGCGGCCAGTTCATGACGCCGCTCCCGCCAGTTCCTTTTGCCCCTTTGCAAGCGACCGCGCCCGCGACAACACCATGTGCTTGTGATGCATGACTGCCCCCTTGCGTCCATGGAGACGTAAGACCCGCGTCCGCCAAAAAAGTTCGGCGATTCCGTTCCGTCCCAGGCTTGCAGTCTATGACGTCCTTCCACTTTTTCAAGGCTGGCAAGGCCTGGCGCTAGCCTGGGCATTCCCATGCCGGACAGCGCCGCCGGATGCCCGGCGGGGACGCCTCAAAAGCGCCGGCGTCCAGGCCGCTCGCCAGCCAGTGCCAGGGAAGCGCGGCGGGCAGCCGCCGCCGTGCCTTTCGGCGGCTGGCTCTTATTGCGCCAGCTCAATCAGCACGGCCGTGTACATCTGCAAGTTCAGCAGCAACTGTTTTTCCGTGATGAATTCATGTTCCGAATGCCCCGTGTACACCGTGTGCGGCATGGCCGGGCCAAAGCTGACGGCGTTCGGGAACAGCCGCGAATTGGTGCCACCGCCGATGGCGACGGGCTGCGGATGCGCCATGCCCGTGTAGTGCTGGAAGACGGACAGCAAGGTGGGAATCTGCGGCGCGGCCGTCTGCAGCCACGGCTCGCCGATCTGCACCTGCAGGGCGGCCGGCACCTGGCGCCGCGCCTTCCAGCCGTCGAAGGCGGCCGTCACCTGCTGCTGCAGCACGGCCGCCGTCTTGCCTTGCGGGCGGCGCAGGTTGATGTTCAGTTCCAGCGCGCTGCCATTCTGCTTGAGCACGGTGGGCGCCACCGTCATCGGTCCCATGAAGCCGTCGCGGTAGGCGATCTGGCCGAAGCGCTCGCCGTAGATGCCCGTGCCCACCAGTTCATTCAGGAACGACAGCATGTCGGCCGCCTGCGTGCCCTGCCACGGCTGCACGGCCAGCGCGTCGGCCAGCATGCTGATGGCGTTGACGCCGTCTTCCGGCTTCGACGAGTGGGCCGACACGCCCAGCGCCATCACCGTCAGGGTGTCGCCGTCGCGCGCGTAGCTGTAGCGCATGCCCTTCTGCTGCTGCGCGCGGGCGCGGATGGCCGCTTCCAGCGCTGCCGGTGCGCGATCGATGACGGCTTGCGCATCTTCCGGGATCTGGCTGCCGAAAAAACCGCCCGTCAGGCGCTGCAGCACGGGGCCGCCGCTGGCTGGCAGGGCCGTGCGCGGCGGCAAGGTCAGCTTGATGGAACCGTAGCCCTTCTCGGCCGTCACCACCGGGTATTCCGCATCGATGGTGATGTTGACCTGCGGCGGCGTGTGCGTCTTGAGAAACTGTTTCAGCGGTTCCCAGTCCGATTCCTCGGCCATGTAGACGTACAGCTCGATGCGCTTGCTCAACGGCACCTGTCTGTCCTGGATGGCTTTCATCGCGTACAGGGCCGTGGCGATGGGACCCTTGTCGTCTTCCGTGCCACGTCCCAGCAGCTTGCCCGGTTCGCTGGTGCGGTCCAGTTCGAAGGGCGAGCGGGCCCACTTGGCGGGATTGACGGGCTGCACGTCGCCATGCGTGATCACGCCCACGCGCTCGCTGCCCTGCCCCATGCCGATCACCACCACGTGGCCGTGGTCGTGGAAATCAAAGCCCAGGCGCTGCGCTTCCTGCGCCAGGTAGCGCTTGAAGCCCGTGTGCTGGGGATTGTCGGCAAACGGCACGGCAGGGTCGGCCACCGTGTTGTAGCTGATCATCTTCGCCAGGCTGGCGATCAATGGTTCGGGATAGGTGGCCAGGGCGTAGCGGGCCGTTTCCTGCGCCTGCAGGCTGACGGGGGCGGCGTGAACGGACACAGCGGATTGCAGCAGCAGGCCGCTCAGGGCCAGCAGGACGGGTTTCTTGAACATGGCGAGGCGTAGGGAACAGGGGTGGCCACTCTAGCATTGCCGGGGCCGATTTCCAATCGCTACGGGTTTTTTACCGATCAGTACGCAAATTCCCGATTCGCATTATCATGTGTCCAGCCTGTCTTCCCCGCCATGCTGCCTGCCGGCCGACCCTGCTGGCGTCAGGGGATAGACAAATCGTCCATTGTGATTTTCCACCACGTCCCGATATCGCTATCATGATTCCATTTTCCATACTCGACCTGGCCCCCATCGCCGAAGGCAGCGACGCCAGCCAGTCGTTCAAGAACACGCTCGACCTGGCGCAGCACGGCGAACGCTGGGGCTACAACCGCTACTGGCTGGCCGAACACCACGGCATGCCCGGCATCGCCAGCGCCGCCACGGCGGTCGTGATCGCCCACGTGGCGGCCGGCACCAAGACCATCCGCGTGGGTGCGGGCGGCGTCATGCTGCCCAACCATTCGCCGCTCGTCATCGCGGAGCAGTTCGGCACCCTGGAAGCGCTGCACCCGGGCCGCATCGACCTGGGCCTGGGCCGGGCACCCGGTTCCGACCAGACGACGGCGCGCGCGCTGCGCCGCGACCTGCAGTCCGACGCGGAACAGTTCCCGCAGGACGTGCTGGAATTGATGGACTATATGTCCGACGAGCCGCGCCAGCGCGTGCTCGCCGTGCCCGGCAAGGGCGCGAAAGTGCCCGTGTGGATACTCGGGTCCAGCCTGTTCGGCGCCCAGCTGGCGGCCCACCTGGGCTTGCCATATGCGTTTGCCTCGCACTTCGCGCCGCAGATGATGTTGCAGGCCGTGGCGTATTACCGCGAGCATTTCAAGCCGTCGAAGCAGCTGGCGAAACCGTACGTGATGCTGGGCTTTAACGTCTTTGCGGCCGACACGGATGCGGAAGCGCAGCTGCGCGCCACGTCGATGCAGCAGGCTTTCGTCAACCTGCGCACGGGCCGCCCGTCGCGCCTGCAGCCGCCCGTGCCCGGCTACCTGGAGCAGCTGGGTCCGCAGGAACGCGCCATGCTCGATTCCGTCCTGTCGTGCACGGCCATCGGCGCGCCGGACACCGTGAAGGCGAAGATGGCTGCCTTCATCGCCGAGACGGGCGCCGACGAACTGATGATCACTTCGCAGATCTTCGAACACCGTCACCGCCTGCGCTCGTATGAAATCACGGCGCAGGTGCACGCGGAGCTGGCGCAGCAAGCCTGACGACGCATCCCGCACTGCCGCGAACGCCGGCGGCGCGTGCGCCACACGCGGCAGCCCGCACCTGCCCGCCGGTGGCGCCGGGATAGCGGGCACCGCCGGCCGCGCGCCGACATGCAGCCGTTTGCGCAGTTGCACAATGTTTTCTGTCTTCCTCCCCGGTATATCCCGATATACCCTTTTCCCGGCCGTCGGCAACGATCGCCGGGATTTTTTTGCCTGCCGCTCTGCCTGCCGTGTTCTTATTGCTGCTTTGCCTGGCGTTCTGCCTGCCGCTCCGCCTGCCGTTCTATGTGCTGCTTTGCCTGCCGTTCCGCCGGATACCCCGCCGCAAAATCGGCCGCCTCCGGCAGGAAATGCGCTACCCCGCTATCATGCTGATCCAAAAGCTTCATTCCAAGAAAGTCGTCCCGCATGAAACCAGCAGTCCCTGCCGCCACCCACTCCCTCGACGCCAGCACCCTGCTGACCTCCACCCGCATCCTGCTGTTTGCCCTGTCGGCCGGCGTGCTCGTTGCCAGCCTGTACTACGTGCAGCCGCTCACGTCCATGCTGGCCGCCTCGTTCGGCGTGAGCGTGCCGCAAGCGGGCTACCTGGTGACGGCCACGCAGATCGGCTACGTGCTGGGCATCGTCTTCCTCGTGCCCCTCAGTGACGTACTGAACCGCCGCCAGCTGCTGACGTGGATGCTCGTTGCCAAGATGGGTGCCCTGCTGCTGGCGGCCACCAGCCAGAATATTATCGTCTTTGCCATCGCCAGCGTCTTGATGGGGATCACGGCCAGCGCCTTGATGGTCGTCACGGCCATGGTGGCGTCGTACGCGCCCGATCACAGCCGGGGCCGCATGGTGGGCACCGTCATGACAGGCTTGCTGTTGGGCATCTTGCTGGCGCGTACCGTCTCCGGCACGGTGGCGCAGATCAGCGGCGGCTGGCGCACCGTCTACGTGCTGGCGGCCATCGTCGTGGCCGCCCTCCTCGTCATGCTGCGCCGCATCCTGCCCAACGAGGCACCGCGGGGCAGGCTGCAGTACGGCAAGCTGATGGCCTCGCTGGCCGACATCATCCGCCAGGAACCGCTGCTGCGCCAGCGCGCCCTGTTCTCGGGCCTGGGCCTGGGCACCTTCAGCGTGTTCTGGACGGGCCTGACCTTTTTGCTCAGCGGCGCGCCGTATCACTATTCGGAAATGCAGATCGGCCTGTTCGGCCTGGCCGGCGCGACGGGTGCCTTTGCCGCCAACACGGCGGGCCGCATGGCCGACCGCGGCTATGCGCGCCAGGCCACCTGGCTGCTGGCCGTCGCCTCGATTGCGGGCTGGGCCCTGATCGGCTTCGGCGCCCACTCGCTGGTGCTGCTGCTGATCGGCATCGTCCTGCTGGACATGGGCGTCATGGGCTTGCAGGTGACGCACCAGTCCATCATCTATAAACTGGCGCCGCATGCGCGCGCGCGGGTCACCACCGTGTTCATCGCGGGCGGCTTCATCGGCGCCTCGGCGGGTTCGGCCCTGGCCAGTGCCAGCTTCGCCGCCGGCGGCTGGCCGGCCCTGTGCATGGTGGGCGGCGCCATGCCGCTGTTGATGCTGCTGGTGTGGAGCAAGTACCGCCATACGCAGCGCCGCCTGGAACGGGCACCTTAAGCAAGTCGAACGACGCCGAAAAAAAACCGCTCAAACGAGCGGTTTTTTATGCCATCAAGACTTATTTCGCAGCCTGCTTCAGCTGCTCGCGCACCTTGCCGAAGGCGTCGCCCGCCTTCCAGGCCGGCATCTTCGCGGCGTTCGCCACGGCCTGGCCCAGGTTCAGGGTGAATTGCGCCTGCTGCGTCATGCCGGACAGATCCCAGCTGGCATCGTATTCATCGCTCACCTGATGGTAGCGGGGGCCGTACGCGGCCGCCTTGGCTTTCGACGCTTCCACGTCCTTGACGTACTCGCGTCCCCCATTGATGGAAAACGCGGGCACGCCTGCCTTGGCAAAGCTGAAATGGTCGCTGCGGAAGTAGCCGCCCGCCAGGTCGGGACGCGCTTGCGCGATATGCATGCCCATGGCTTTCGCCACCGTGGCGGCCATGGCCCCCAGTTCCGTGCGCTCGCTGCCCTGCGCGCCGATATCGTGCGTGGCGCCGACGAAGTTCAGGCTGTCCAGGTTCAGGGCGGCCGCCGTCTTGTCCAGGGGCCACAGCGGGTCCGCCGCGTAGGCGGCGCTGCCCAATAAACCCTGCTCTTCGGCCGCCACCCACAGGAAGATCTGCGTGCGCTTCGCGGGTTTCTTGACGGCTTCCTGCGCCATGGCCAGCAAGCCCGCCGTGCCCGAGGCGTTGTCGACGGCGCCGTTGTAGATGATGTCGGCGCCAGGCTTGTCACCGGCCGCGGCCTGCTTGCCCAGGTGGTCCCAGTGGCCGCTGTAGATGACGGCCTCATCTTTCAGTGCCGGGTCCGTGCCCGGCACCATGCCGGCGATATTGAACTGCTCCACCTTGCGCACGGCCGATTTCATGTCGCCCGACAGCCGGGCATCCAGCGCGACGGCCTTGAAGTCCTTGCTTTCCGCCTTGGCGCGCAAGGCGTCCAGGTCCTGCCCGCCGGCCGCAAACAGGCGGCGTGCCGCCTCTTCCGTGATCCAGCCCTGCAGCGGCGTGCCGGCCGTGCGGTCGGCCAGCTGGAAGCGCTCGCTGCCGCTCCAGCTGTTCTGCACCACGCTCCAGTCGTAGGAGGCGGATGGCTTCGTGTGGATCAGCAACACGCCGGCCGCGCCCTGGCGCTTGGCTTCCTCGAATTTATACGTCCAGCGGCCGTAATAGGTCAGCGCCTTGCCGGCGAAGCGGTTCGGCTCGACGGCGGTCGGCTGCGGGTCGTTGACCATCATGACGACGATCTTGCCTTTGACATCGCTGCCCTTGAAATCGTTCCAGCCTTCTTCCGGCGCCGTGATGCCGTAGCCGACGAACACCAGGGGCGCGTCGAAGGTGTGCGCCGCCACGGAGTCGCCCGTGGCCCACACCCAGTCCGGGCCGAATGCCAGCGGCACGGGCTTGCCGCCCGCCACGGCGTGCAGGCTGCTCTCGGCCGGCAGCGACTTCACGCCGGCGATCTGCACGCTCTGGCGGTAGCTGTTGCCGCGCAAGGGTTTCAATCCGGCCATCTGGGCCTGGGTTTCCAGGTAGGCCACTGTCAGGTCGGCGCCGCGCTGGCCCGTGCCCCGGCCTTCCAGCAAATCATGGGACAGGAAGGCCAGGTGGGCGCGCAGGGGCGCTTCCTGCACCACCGGCAAGCTGGTGGCGGCAGGCGCGGCGGCGTGGGCGGAAAAGGCCAGCGCCAGGCTGGAAGCGAGCGCCGTGACGGCCAGGGAAGAGAACAGCTTCTGCATAAAATCCTTTGGGTAAGAGGAGGAAAGCGGTCCGGCGGATAGCCGAGCGGGCGATTGTATGCCATAGGGCAAGATGCATCAAAATGCGGACGAAAAAAATCCCCGCGGCAAGGGCGGGGATGGCAACGGGCAGGACGTCAGACGAGCAAGGCGGCCGCCAGCGATTCGATCTCCTCGGCCGACTCCTCGAGGATGGTGTGCAGGGTGCTGCCGCCGATGCCGAAGTCGATCTTCGCGGCCGCCTGGCGCCGCGCGGCGCTTTCCGGCGGGTGCAGGGGCGAACCGACGGGCGACAGGTCGTTCGCCAGCACCAGGGTCGCGCCCAGGGTGCGGGGCGGGAAGGGACTGCCGCCGTGCCACATGCCTTCCACGGCCTGCAAGACCATGTCGGGCACCTGCAGCTGGCGCAGCACGCCGCGGCCGATCAGCTTTTCGCCGTATTCGATCCAGTCTTCGGTATTGTTATCGAGCAAGCCCGGATATTCCTCGGCGCGCGACAGCAGGTAGAAGCCGCCCACCTCATGCACGATGGCGGCGAACATGGCCGTTTCCACGTCCACGTGCGTGACTTTGCGGGCGATCACCTGGCTCAGCGCGGCCACGTGGGCCGTGTGTTCCCACAGCTTGGCCGCCTTGGCGCGCAATTGCGGGTCCGTGATCTGGCTGCCCAGCTGGCGCACGATGACGGACGCCACCATCGATTTCAAGGTGGCAAAGCCCAGGCGCGAGACGGCCGCGCGCACATTGGCGATTTCATTGCCGGAACGGTTGTAGGCGGCCGAGTTGGCCAAGGCCACGACCCGCGCCGACAGCAGCGGCTCGGCCATGACCATGCGGGCGGCCGCCTCGATGTGGCAATCGGGGTCGTCCAGCGCCTCCTGCAGCTTCAAGGTGGCCTTGACGTTGGCGGGGAACGTCAGCTCGCCCTTGCTCGCTTGCAACGCGATAATCTTGAATACTTCCAGTCTATCCATGGCTCATCTCCGGTACGGGCCTGTTCAGGCTCTGCTGTGTGGAAGGGCCGGGAATGCGCTCCCGGCCCGGCTCCCGTTTCCGGCAATATTACAGCAAGTTCCTGCGCTTCCCCATTACTTTCCGGAAACTTTTCCCGCCACGCCCTCGACAAAATAATCCATCTTCGTCAGCGCCGCATCGTCCAGCACGCCCTTCTCCAGGCGCACCTTGCCGTCGTTATCCTTGATGGGCGCGCTGAAAGGATTGAGCTTGCCAGCAACCAAGTCTTTCTCTCGCGCCAATACAAACTGTTTCACGTCGGCGGGCACGGCCGCGTTGATGCCTTCCAGCTTGACCATGCCATCCTTGATGCCGCCCCAGGTGCTGCTGGACTTCCACGTGCCGTCCAGCACGGCCTGCGCCTGCTTCGTGTAGTACTCGCCCCAGTGGTGGGTGACGGCGGCCAGCTGGGCCTTCGGTCCGTACTTCTTCATGTCCGAGTGGTAGGCGATCGCATACTTGCCCTTCTCTTCCGCCGCCTGCACCACGGCCGTGGAATCCGTGTGGTGCGTGACCACGTCGGCGCCCTGGCCGATCAGGGTGATGGCCGCGTCGCGTTCCTTGCCCGGGTCGAACCAGCTGTTCACCCACACCACCTTCACTTCCGCCTTGGGGTCCACGCTGCGCATGCCCCGCGTGAAAGCGTTGACGCCCTGCAACACTTCCGGGATGGGGAAGGCCGCCACGTAGCCGGCCACGTGGGTCTTGCTCATCTTGCCGGCCAACACGCCGGCCAGGTAGCGGCCCTCGTAGAAACGGGCATTCGTGTTGGCCACGTTCGGCGCCGTCTTGTAGCCCGTCAAATGAATGAACTTCACGTTAGGAAATTGCTTCGCCACTTTCAAGGTGGGATTCATGTAGCCGAACGAAGTCGTGATGACGAGCTTGCTGCCCGTCTGCGCCAGGTCGCGGATCACCCGTTCCGCATCGGCGCTTTCCGGCACGTTTTCCACGTAGCGGGTGGTTATCTTGCCGCCCAGCGCCTTTTCCATCTCCTTGCGGGCCAGGTCGTGCTGCGTGGTCCAGCCCGCGTCGCCGATGGGGCTGATGTAAACAAATCCGACGTTCAACGGGGCGGCGGCGGGCGCGGCGGCCATGGCGGGCATCAGGATGGCACTGCAGACGGCGGCGCACAGTAAGTTCTTGGACATGGTTTTCCTTGTGGTGAGTGATTAATTTCCTG
Organism: Janthinobacterium sp.; assembly: GCF_009923995.1. GTDB lineage: Bacteria > Pseudomonadota > Gammaproteobacteria > Burkholderiales > Burkholderiaceae_D > Janthinobacterium. The sequence goes on from NZ_RFSK01000092.1 coordinate 9,827, forward strand.
GATTGAAATTTTTCCCCAACGAAGCGGGCATGTTGAGCTTGATGTAATTGGCATTGCTGGAAATCAAAACGAGCACGACGATGGCCGCCACGTACGGCAGCATGGACAGCAGCTGCGAGGCGACGGGCACGCCCAGCGCCTGCGCGTGGAAGGTCAATATCGTGATGCCGCCGAACAGATAGGCGCCGCCCACCACGCGCGCGGGGCGCCAGGTGGCAAAGGTGGTGAGCGCCAGCGCGATCCAGCCCCGTCCCGCCACCATGCCTTCGACCCACAGGGGCGTGTAGACGAGCGACAAAAAAGCCCCGGCCAGGCCGCAGCAGGCGCCGCCGAACAGCACGGCCGCCAGGCGGATGCGGCGCACGGGGTAGCCCAGCGCATGCGCCGACGCGGGCGACTCGCCCACGGCGCGCAGCACCAGGCCCGCCCGCGTGCGGTACAAAAACCAGGCGATGGCGGCGCACAGCAGCAGGGACAGATACACCATGGCATGCTGGCGGAACAGGGCCGGTCCCAGCACGGGTATGTCTTCCAGGAAGGGGATGCCGAAGCGGCCATTCTGCAGGCTGTTGCCCACGTACTTCAAACCGATGTACGTGGACGCGCCCGCGCCGAACAGGGACAAGGCCAGGCCCGTCGCGTACTGGTTCGTGCCCAGCCATATGGTCAGCCAGGCAAAGAAGCCGGACAGCAGCATGCTGGCGCCCGCCCCCGCCAGAAAGCCCAGCGTGGGGCTGCCCGTGTTGACGGCCACGGCAAAGCCCGTGATGGCGGACACCAGCATCATGCCTTCCGCGCCCAGGTTGACCACGCCCGCCTTTTCATTCACCAATAGACCGAGAGCGGCCAGCATCAGCGGCGTGCCCGCGTTGATGCTGGCGGCGACCAGTGGCGCGATCGTCAGGGCCAGGTTATCCATGTTTCCTCCAGCGCAGTTTGTATTGGATCAACACATCGCAGGCGAGCAAGGCGAACAGCAAGATGCCCTGGAACACGCCCGTGATGGCGCTGGGCAATCCCAGCCGTGATTGCGCCAGTTCGCCGCCGATATAGAACAGGGCCATGACGAAGCTGGAAAAGAGTACGCCCACGGGATGCAGCCTTCCCACGAAGGCGACGATGATGGCGGCAAAGCCGTAGCCGGGCGAGACCGTGGGCGTCAGCTGCCCCATCGGCCCCAGCACTTCGCACACGCCCGCCAGGCCGGACAGGGCGCCGCAGATCAGCAGGGACGACCACAGGGTCTTGCGCGAGGAAAACCCTGCGTAGCGGGCGGCGGCGGGCGCCATGCCGCCCACGCGCAGGCGGAAACCGGCAATGCTGCGCGACAGATACAGCCAGCCGCCCAATGAGGCCAGCAAGGCAAACACGATGCCCACGTGCAAGCGCGTTTCGCTGATGACCATCGGCAGCAGCAAGCCGTCCGACAGCAGTTTCGACTGGGGAAAATTAAACCCTTCCGGGTCGCGCAGCACGCCGTACACGAGATAGCTGAGCAGCAATTGGGCGATGTAGACGAGCATCAGCGAAACGAGGATTTCGCTGGCGTTGTAGCGGTCGCGCAGCCACGCCACCAGGCCCGCCCACGCCATGCCGCCCGCCATGCCGGCCAGCAAGGACACGCCGATGACGACGGCCCCGCCCGCGCCATCGCCCGTGTCCAGGTACAGGGCCGCCGCGCCGCCGCAGATGGCGCCCAGGGTCAGCTGCCCTTCCGCGCCGATGTTGTAGATGTTGGCGCGAAAGCAGATGGCCAGGCCCACGGCGATCAAGAGCAGCGGCGCCACCTTGAGGCCCAGCTCGGACCAGCCGTGCGCGTCGCGCAGGGGTTCCACCAAGAAGACGGCCAGGCCGGCCAGCGGGTCGTGGCCCAGTGCCACAAACAGCAGCGCGCCGCACAGCACGGTCAGCAGCACGGCCAGCACGGGCGACAGCCACGCCATCAGCCGCGATGGCGCGGGACGGGCTTCCAGGCGCAGGGCAAACTTAGCCATGGGCAGCCTCCTGCGGCCACAGCCCGCTCATCCATTGCCCCACGAGATCCACGCTGGCCTCGCCCACGGCGAGCGAGGGCGATATCTTTCCCTTCGCCATCACCAGCAGGCGGTCGCTGATCTCGAACAGTTCGTCGAGTTCCTCCGACACGACGAGCAGCGCGCAGCCAGCGTCGCGCAAGGCCAGCAATTCCGCGCGGATTTGCGCGGCCGCGCCCACGTCCACGCCCCAGGTGGGCTGCGCCACGACCAGCACGGTGGGTTCGCGCATGACTTCGCGTCCGACTATGTATTTCTGCAAGTTGCCGCCGGACAGGCTGCGCGCCAGCGCCTGCGGCCCGCCCGCCTTCACCTGGAAGCGGGCGATGATGGCGGCCGCCCGCTGCGCGATGACCTTGTGGCGCAGGAAGCCGTGGCGGATGGTGGCGGGCGTCTGCAAGCTCAACAACACGTTGTCGGCCAGCGCCATGTCGGGCACGGCACCGCGCCCCAGCCGCTCTTCCGGCACGAAGCCGAAACCGAGGGCGCGGCGGCGGCCAGGCGGCAAGCGCCCGGCAGGCGTGCCGTTCAGCACGATGCTGGCGGCGACCGCACGCATGTCCTCGCCCGACAGGGCGGCCAGCAATTCCTGCTGGCCATTGCCGGACACGCCCGCGATGCCGACGATCTCGCCCGCGCGCACGTCGAAATTGATATCCGTCAATTGCATGGCGAAAGGATGGCTCTTTGGCAGGTCCAGCTGCCGCACGCTCAGCATGGCCGCGCCCGGCGTGCGCGCCGCGCGCGTGACGGCGGGCGGCTCGGCGCCGATCATCATGCGCGACAGGCTGGCCGCCGACTCTTGCGAAGGATCGCACACGCCCACATTCTTGCCGGCGCGCACCACCGTGCACGTGTGGCACAGGGCGCGGATTTCGTCGAGCTTGTGGCTGATGTAGAGGATGCTGCAGCCTTCGGCCGCCAGCTGGCGCAGGGTAGCGAACAGTTTTTCCACGGCGCCCGGCGTCAGCACGGACGTCGGCTCGTCGAGGATCAGCAGTTGCGGCCTGGCCAGCAGGGCGCGCACGATTTCCACGCGCTGGCATTCGCCGACCGACAAGGTGTGCACGTGGCGCTGCGGCTCCAGGTCCAGGCCGTACTGGCGCGCCGTCGCCTCGATGCGCTGCGCCAGCTCCGCCATGTTGGTTCCCCGTGGCAAGCCGAGGGCAATGTTTTCCGTCACGGTCAAGGTGTCGAACAGGGAAAAGTGCTGGAACACCATGGCGATGCCCAGCGCCCGCGCGGCCGACGGATTGGCGATGTCCACTTCGCGGCCATTCCACGCGATGCGCCCGCCATCGGGCTGCACGGCGCCGTAGATGATTTTCATCAAGGTCGATTTGCCGGCGCCATTTTCGCCGAGCACGGCGTGGATCTGTCCCGGCGCGACGGTGAGGTCGATGCCGTCGTTGGCCACCACGGATGGATAGCGCTTGCTGATATCGCGTAGTTCCAGGCGTGCCGTCATCGTCGCTCTCGTGCCTCGCTGCGGTCTGTCGATTGGAAAAAAAACCGGGCCCTGCCACTGTCTGAACGCTATCGTATCGGCATCCGCGGCACTTGGGGGCATGGCGTGGCGGCGCCTGTTTTCATTTCCACAAAAAAACAACACCTGTATACAATTTTGAAAAAAATTAGCAGCTTTACAGCAGCCGCCTTGCCCCGCAAGGCCGCGAAGGTGCGATGATTATATGCAGTGAATGATAGTAAGTATGCAAATACTACATATCGTCAGGCGCGCCGATGCTCGCATCATGGATTGAACGGCGCGCCGCAACAGCGTGCGGCCACCGCGCCCCGCCATCCCGACCATCCGTTTTCCCACACCGCCACCAGGAGCCGAAAGTGCCAAAAAACCTACCGTGTCTGTTGCTATGCCTTGCCACGACCCTCGGCCTGGGAGCGACCGCCCAGGCCGCCGAATGGAGCGATACGGCGCTCAGCTGGCGCGCCGGCAACGACTACCGCGAACCGTTCAATCCCGATGACATCAAGAAGAACATCTTTGCCATCACGCATGCCAGCGGCTACAAATACGGCAGCAATTTCGTCAACCTGGATTTCCTGATATCGGACAGCAAGGACCCCGGCGCGCTGGGCAAGACCTCCGGCGCGCAGGAGGCGTATCTCGTCTACCGCAATACCATCGACATCGGCAAGGTGCGCGGCAGCGACATCAAGTTCGGCCCCGTGCGCGGCGTCGGCGTGACCCTGGGCTTCGACGTCAACACGAAAAATGACGTCGGCTACAACTCGCGCAAGCGCATGCTGGTGGCCGGCCCCACCCTGATGTGGGACGTGCCCGGCTTCTTCAACACCAGCCTGCTGTTGCTGCGCGAAAGCAATGCCCCCAGCGGCGCCTTCCCGCCCATCTCGCAAGTGACGGGCCGCTACACGTACAAGACGCACGCCATGCTGACGGGTGCCTGGGCCATCCCCCTGTCGCCGCTGTTCTCGTTCGAAGGCTTCTTCAACCTCATCGATTCAAAAGGCAAGGATGAAGTGGGGCGCGACACGGCCGTGGAAACGAATATCGACATGCAAGTGATGTACGACGTGGGCGCGGCCCTGGGCAGCGCCAAGAACACCTTCCGCGTGGGCCTGGAGTACCAGTACTGGAAGAACAAGTTCGGCAATTCGGCCGCCACCACGGGCAACGTGGGCCAGACGGCGAAGACGCCGATGATACGCGCCGAGTACCATTTCTAAGGATCATTGTCACGCATCAACACCCAAGGTCGCGCCTGATGCCAGCATGAAGCTTTCCAGCTGGCGGAGAGCGCGACCGTGGCACAACTGCCGGCGGGTCGCCCCGGGACGGCCCGCCCGCATGCCGCCACGATCCAGCCACGCCTGTCTCACGCATCTCGCAAGGCGGGAGGACATGGCATGCGCCTGGCAGCACCTGTCATCGCGCCTGATTTGACAGGTCTGCCGCCCTCCCCGATACTGGCTCCACCCTGTAGCCAACCCCACGAACGCATGCTGCCTCCGCAGCCGCTTTTGCCAGCACGAATGAAC
>NZ_RFSK01000093.1 GCF_009923995.1 Janthinobacterium sp.
CGTACCCTGCAGGGTACGACCCCGGCATTTGCCCTTCGGGTTTGATTGGATCTACTTGGCCTTGCCCGCCGCCGCCACCTGGTCCAGGATATGCTTGGGCACGGCCGCATAGTGCTTGAATTCCATCGTGTAGGTGGCGCGGCCCTGGGTCAATGAGCGCAGGGTGGTGGAATAGCCGAACATTTCCGCCAGCGGCACCAGGGCCTTGACGATGCGTCCCGAACCGCCGGGGATGTCGTCCACGCCCTGCACCATGCCGCGCCGGGCCGTCAGGTCGCCCATGACGTTGCCCATGAATTCTTCCGGCGTTTCCGCCTCCACCTGCATCATCGGCTCCAGCAGCACGGGGCCGGCCTTGCGCATGCCTTCCTTGAAGGCGATGGAGCCGGCCATGCGGAAGGCGTTTTCGTTCGAATCGACGTCGTGGTAGGAGCCGAAGGTCAGGGTGGCCTTCACGTCGACGACCGGATAGCCGGCCAGCACGCCCGCTTTGAGCGTCTCGACGATGCCCTTGTCGACGGCGGGGATGAATTCGCGGGGCACGACGCCGCCCTTGATGGCGTCGACGAACTGGTAGCCCGTGCCCGGTTCCAGCGGCTCGAGTTTCAGCACCACGTGGCCGTACTGGCCCCGGCCGCCCGACTGCTTGACGAACTTGCCCTCGATATCTTCCACCGTGCGCGTGATGGTTTCGCGATAGGCCACCTGCGGCTTGCCCACGTTCGCTTCCACGCCGAATTCGCGCCGCATGCGGTCGACCAGGATTTCCAGGTGCAATTCCCCCATGCCCGACATGATGGTCTGGCCCGATTCCTCGTCCGTATGCACCTTGAACGACGGATCTTCCTGCGCCAGGCGGTTCAGGGCGATGCCCATCTTTTCCTGGTCCGGCTTGGTCTTCGGTTCCACGGCCTGCGAAATCACGGGTTCCGGGAAGACCATCTTTTCCAGCACGATGATGTGGTCGAGCGCGCACAGGGTGTCGCCCGTGGTGACGGCCTTCAGGCCCACGGCGGCGGCGATGTCGCCCGCATACACTTCCTTGATTTCCTTGCGCTCGTTCGCATGCATCTGCAGGATGCGCCCCAGCCGCTCGCGCGCGCTCTTGGTGGGGTTGTAGACCATGTCGCCCGAGTTCACCACGCCCGAATACACGCGGAAGAAGGTCAGTTGGCCCACGAACGGGTCCGTCATGATCTTGAAGGCCAGGGCGGAAAAGTGCTCGTCGTCCGTGGGATGGCGCTCCACTTCGTTGTCGTGCTCGTCATGCCCCATGATGGGCGGCACTTCCATGGGCGACGGCAGGTATTCGATGACGGCGTCCAGCATGGCCTGCACGCCCTTGTTTTTAAACGCGCTGCCGCACAGCATGGGCACGATCTCGTTGCGGATGGTGCGCGCGCGCAAGGCCTGCTTGAGTTCCGCCTCTGTGAACGTGTCGCCGTTCAGGTAGCGCTCCGTCATGGCCACAGTGGCCTCGACCGCGTGCTCGACCAGGTGCTCGTGCCATTCCTGCGCCTGGGCCTGCAGGTCGGCGGGAATCTCGCCATAGCTGAACTGCACGCCCTGGCTGGCGTCGTCCCACGTGATGGCGCGCATCTTCAGCAGGTCGATGACGCCCGTGAAATGCTCTTCCGCGCCGATGGGCAGCTGGATGGGCACGGCCACGCCCTTCAGGCGGTCGGCGATCTGCTGGCGCACGCGCAGAAAGTCCGCCCCCACCCGGTCCATCTTGTTGATGAAGGCGATGCGCGGCACGTGGTACTTATTGGCCTGGCGCCAGACGGTTTCCGATTGCGGCTGCACGCCGCCGACGGCATCGTAGACCATCACGGCGCCGTCGAGCACGCGCATCGAGCGCTCCACCTCGATCGTGAAGTCCACGTGGCCCGGCGTGTCGATGATGTTGATGCGGTGCTCGGGGAAGTTGCCGGCCATGCCTTTCCAGAACGCCGTGGTGGCGGCCGAGGTGATGGTGATGCCCCGCTCCTGCTCCTGCTCCATCCAGTCCATGGTGGCGGCGCCGTTGTGCACTTCGCCGATCTTGTGATTGACCCCCGTGTAAAACAGGATGCGCTCGGTGGTGGTGGTCTTGCCGGCGTCGATATGGGCGCTGATGCCGATGTTGCGGTAGCGCTCGATAGGTGTTTTGCGGGTCATCACAATCTCCATGGCTAGCCCGGCGCGCCAGTGTCTGCACCGGTTTTCCAGTGTAGCAGACATCGATTTGGGCGGCAGCGCGTAACCAGTTTTTACCATGCGCGCAACACCGCCAGTCTCGCGCACGCCAGACGCAGGGGGAGAAATAAGGGATTCAGCTATACTTTCATATGTATTAATTCAACAAAGATTAATCCGTATCAATACGCATGGCATCCTGCCGTGCAAGGCGACGCCGCCGGCATGCCAGCCCAGGTGCGCACCGAATGACATGCCCCACACAGCCTATGACTATCCGACTAAGAAAAATAATTCTCTCTTCCCTGCTGGCGACGCCTGCGCTGGCCATGGCCGGCGAACTGGAACAGCAAATGCAGCGTTGCGCCGTGCTCGGCGATGCCAGCGCCCGCCTCGGCTGCTTCGACACCCTGGCCAAGGCGGCGGAAAAAGCCACCATCGCCGCCGGCGGCGATCCCGCGACGGCGGCCGTCACCTTGGCAACGGCCGCCGAGGTCGCCCCGCTGACCTTCGTCAGCCCGCCTGGCGTGGCCACGCCGGAAGCGGTGAACGCCGCCATTCCCGCCGTCGCCCAGTCGGGCGCGGCGCCGCCGGAAGCGCCCATTTCGCGCACCCAGCAGTCCTGGGAGCTGAACGATGCCTCGAAACGGGGCCTGTTCAACTTCCGCCCCCACCGCGACACCTATTTGCTGCTGGCCAACTACAGCGACGCTTCCAACGACGAGCCGTTCCAGGATTTCACGCCGGGCGGCATCAAGAGCCAGCACGTGGAACTGACCTTCCAGCTGAGCTTCAAGATGAAAATGCTGGAAGACATCGCGGGCACGCCCATCGACATGTGGTTCGGCTACACGCAGCAAAGTTTCTGGCAGGCGTATAACCGCAAGGCGTCGAGCCCCTTCCGCGAGACCAATTACCAGCCGGAACTGATGCTGGTGATGCCGATCAACAAGAATTTCGCCGGCCTGGAATTCAATTACCTGAACTTCGGCCTCGTGCACCAGTCCAACGGCCAGACGTCGACCCTGTCGCGCAGCTGGAACCGCCTGTATGCCGAGCTGGGCATGGAAAAGGATAACCTGGCCATCGCGGCCCGCGTGTGGCACCGCCTCGACAACAGCGTCGTCGACAATGACAATATCGACATCATCGACTACATGGGCCATGGCGATTTGCGCTTGAGCTATCGCAACAAGGGCCATGAATACGCCGTCACGGCGCGCCGCAACTTCAGCAAGAAGCACGGTTCCATGCAGGCCAGCTGGGCTTTCCCCCTGAAGGCCAACCTGAAAGGCTATGTGCAGCTGTTCTCCGGCTATGGCCAGAGCCTGATCGACTACAACTATTCGCAAAAGTCGATCGGCGCCGGTTTCATGGTCGACCTGTAAGCGGTCCAAGCAAACAAAAATGGCGCCGACGGCGCCATTTTTTTCGTGCGGGCACCGTGTCAGCGCCGTCCGCCGCCCAGCACGCGGGCCGGCAGCATGACGATGGCGCGCAGCAACTCAAACACGCCTTCCACGCCGATGCCGATGAGGCGGAATGGCAGCAACAGCAGCCAGGCCAGCGGATACAGCACGAGGGCCAGCAAGGCCAGGGGCCAGCACAGCATCAGCAACAGCAGCCACAGCACGAATCCCAGCATCGCCTTCCCCCCTTGAATGAAATGTGCGGAGCAAGCCGTGCTTGCCCCGCTACCGTGAAGACACTATATAAAAGGGCCGCCACGGCGGCAACGGCCATGCGACGGACTGCAGCGTGCGGGGATGGACGGTACGAAAAGGGGAATGAGCGGCGGCAAGCGGCCGCTTACTGGCCGACGCAGATGATCTTGGTGACGTACTCGTGCGCGTTCGGCTTCTTGCTGGTGGCCCATTTGATGGCCTGGTTGGCATCCTCGATGGTCATGACGGTGGCCTTGTCCTTCGACTTGATGAAGGACACGCCTTCAAACACGCCTTCCTTGCTGCGCATGACCTTGGCAAACACGGGCGGCCTCGTCTCGCCATCGCTGATTTTATTCTGTTGCACGAGGTAACGCTGATCGATCTGTTCCATGATAGTAAAGCTGTCCGGTGGGTAAAAGACGAAATATACCCTGAATGGACCAACGCCGCAGGATGAAATCGCTGCGGCGTTACCTTTACATTAATGCGGCTTATGCATACACGGCGCTCTGCGTCACGGGCTGCAGGCTGACGTCGTAGATCACCTGCGCGCGCATCGATGCTTCCAACGAAGGAATCGAGCCGCCTGCGCGGTACTGGAAGCTCACCTGCAGCACGTCGCCCGCCTTCACGGCGACGGGCGCGGCCAATGGCAGACACATGTAGTGGTTCAGCCAGTCGATGGTGGTCGAGCGCTCGGGCACGACGGCCAGGATGTTCTTGGTGACGAAGCGCAAGGCGTTCAGGGTGCCGCTGCGCTCGACGACGAACTTGCCGTCGAAGCCGAACACGCTGTCCGTCGGCTGGCTGAAGTCGATGATGCTGTAGACGGACGGCGGCGCCAGTTCCAGCACGCCCGGATGGATGGCCGTGGTTTCCTGGAATTGCACGATGGGCGCGTAAAAGCCTTCGAAATCGTATTCCTGCTGCATGGGCTGCACGGCCATGATGACGGCCTCGGGCAGGAAGATGGGCAGCGGACCGCCGAAACGGGCCAGGTAGCGGCGCTTGAACGATTCGATCACTTCCACCTGTTTTTCGCGCAGCATGCCCACATGGATCATTTCGCAGATGACCACGTCGACGGGCTCGGGCGGCAGGTATTCGAAGGCGTCCGCGTGGACCACTTCGACCTTCTCTCCGTTCGGGTTGAGCGCCAGCATCTTGCGCGCTTCCTTCACCATGTCCGGGTTGAATTCCACGCACCACACCTTGTCGGCCCGCGCGGCCGCAAACCACGACAGCACACCCGTGCCGCCGCCCAGCTCCAGCACTTTCATGCCGGGTTTCACCGCGTAATCGATCGCCGACTTGAACCCGTGCATGCGGTTCTGGTCCATCAACATATTGTGGTGGTAATGGACGGGGATAAATTGCCCCAGGTAACAACTCTCGATTTCTCGTTCATTCAGCATGTCTGTCCTCTTGGAGTCTGGCTCCGATGGCCGATCGGTTTTGTCATTCCAGAAAGCAGTGATATCGCACGGGCTGCGCGAGGGGCGGCGACAAACCAGCCGGCGCCTGACGTTGGGGTGATGTCCCATGCGATGTATCTCCTGATTAATGCGACAGGATCATTATCGTTAATCGGCGGCGGGAACAAAGGGCTGAGATGAGAGGCAATTCCATGCCAGTTTCAGCGCTGGCATGGAAAATATTATCTGGAAGATATTTTTTCGGCTTGCCACGGCACACAATACCGTGGCGGGCGGGTGTGCGCCGTGACCGGGAAGCGGAAGCGTGCCCGTGTTTTGACGGGCACGCTTACTTGCGCGCCGCGCGGGCCTGCTGCGCCGCCGTGATGATGGCCACCACGCCCGGCTTGTCGGCCGCCTGGGCGAACTGCACGGCCGTCCAGCCATGGCCGCTCTTCAGGCTGGCATCGGCGCCCCAGGACAGCAGCAGCTTGACGGCGCCCTCCTGCCCTTCGCGGGCGGCGAACATCAGCGGCGTGATGTCGGCCGGCGCGCGCGCATCGACCACAGCTTCGCGGTCCAGCAAAATCTTCATGATGGGCAGGTCGCCGGCCGAGGCCGCATAGTGCAGCGCCGTCCAGCCGCTCTGGTTGACCTTGGCGCCCTTGGCCAGCAAGGCGTCCACGGCTTCGCGCTTGTGCTTGTAGGCCGCCATCATCAGCGCCGTGTTGCCGTTGGCGGAGCGCGCTTCCAGGTCGATGCCGGGCGCGGCCAGCAGGACGGCGAAGACCTTGTCGGCATCGTCGCGCAGGGCCAGCACGAGGGGAATGTCGCCCCGCTGCGCGTCCGGCAGGTTCGGATTCATGCCGTCAAGCAGCATGCTGCGCACGCCGCTGGCATTGTCCACGGAGACGGCGCGGAAGAAGGCGGCCGGTTCCGGCGCCGCCTGGCTGGCGGCAGCGCAGCAGAGCAGGATCGCCGCGGCGAGTCTTTTCATCATGTCAGACCTTAAGAAGTTACGGCAACTGATTGAATAGCTTGAAGAAATTGTCCGTCGTCTGCTTCGCCACCTGGTCCAGCGGGATACCTTTCAGGGTCGACAGGTATTCCGCCACGTGGGCCACGTAGCCGGGCTCGTTCATGCGGCCGCGGAAGGGCACGGGCGCCAGGTAGGGCGAATCCGTCTCGATCAGGATGCGCTCGAGCGGCACTTCCAGGGCCACGGCCTGCAAGTCCTTGGCGCTCTTGAAGGTGACGATGCCGGAAAACGAAATATAGAAGCCCATGTCGATGGCGGCGCGCGCCACTTCCAGCGATTCCGTAAAGCAATGCATGACGCCGGCCACGCCGCCGTCGGCCACGCCCGCACCCTCTTCGCGCATGATGCGGATGGTGTCTTCACTGGCCGCTCTTGTGTGGATAATCAAGGGCTTGCGCGTGATTCTTGATGCCTTGATGTGGGTGCGGAAGCGCTCGCGCTGCCATTCCAGGTCGCCCGTCAGGCGGAAATAGTCGAGGCCCGTCTCGCCGATGGCGATGATCTTCGGGTGGTCGGCCAGACGCACGAGGTCTTCCACGGACGGCTCCGGCGTGTCCTCGTAGTCGGGATGCACGCCGACGGAGGCGAAGATATGCGGATACTGTTCGGCCAGGGCCAGCACCTGCGGAAAGTCGGGCAGGTCGACGGACACGCACAGGGCGTGCGTCACCTTGTTCTCGGCCATCTTGGCGAGGATCTCGGGCATGCGAGCGGCCAGCTCGGGGAAATTGATATGGCAGTGGGAATCGATATACATAAGGCGGGATTGTACCGGAGGGAGCAAAAACTGGCAGGGGAAAGGCGGCGGCGCGCGTCCGGCGCCGCCATGCCTCTTACACCTGCGACGCCGGGTGTTCGGCCAGGGGCACGAACATGCCCGTCGATTCGTCGAGCGCGTCGAGGGAGCCGTTCTCGATGTCGTAGACCCAGCCGTGCAGGGTCAGCCGGTTCTGCGCCATGGCCAGGGCCACCGACGGGTGCGTGCGCAGGTTGTTGAGCTGCGCCACCACGTTGGCGCGCACCATGCCGTCGATGCGCGACTGCTCCGTCGGATGCTCGACCGATTCGTTGATCATGCGCGCCGCATCGGCATGGTGCAGCCAGCTGCGCACGGCCGGCATGTGGTCCAGGCAGGCGCAGGTAGCGATGGCCTTCATGGCGCCGCAGTCGGAATGGCCGCAGATGACGATATCGGAAACGTTCAGGGCGGAGACGGCGAATTCGACCGTCGCGCTGACGCCGCCCGGTTCGGGGCCGTACGAGGGCACGATGTTGCCCGCGTTGCGGATGACGAAGAGTTCACCCGGTTCCCGCTGCGTCACCAGCTCGGGCACCATGCGGCTGTCCGAGCAGGAAATGAACAGCGCCTTGGGCGTCTGCCCCGTCGCCAGGGTCTTGAACAGCTCGCGGCGCGCGGGGAAAACCTCTTTTTGGAAGCGTAGAAAGCCAGCAATAATGTCGCGCATAAATAAGTAAGATGGTTATCTGAACCCGTATTATCGCTGATCTGGCGCCTGCCCTGCCTATTGCCCCTGCGGCGGCTGCCACAGCTCCACCTTGTTGCCCTCCGGATCGATGACCCAGCCGAACTGGCCATACTCGGAGTCCGGCGCCTTGTCCAGCACGTTGCAGCCTTCGTCGCGCAGGGCTTGCAGCAGTGCGTCGAGGTCGTCCACGCGGTAGTTGATCATGAAGGCAGCCTTGCCGGGCGCGAATTGCTCCTTGTCGGGCGCGCTGACGGACCAGATGGTGGTGCCGCCCGTGGGCTGGCCGGCCGCATCCGCCCAGCTGAAGGCGGCGCCGCCCCACGGCTGCACGTCCAGGCCCAGGTGGCGCTGGTACCAGGCGCGCAGCGCGGCCGGGTCTTGCGCGTGGAAAAAGATGCCGCCGATGCCAGTTACGCGTTTCATGTGACGCCTCCGGTGCGGATCGGTGCCCGCGTGGTTTGCAAACAATGTCTGGACTGTAGCACCGCGGCGCCGGCCTGGCAAACGGGCTGGCGCGGACAGGCAATCCCCCGGCCTTGACCTGCCCCGCTAGGCAGCAACGTTGTCAGGATGTATAGTGGGCCGCCGATGCGCGGCCATGGGGCGGCGTGCGACTACCCGGAGTCCTGCCATGCTGAAAATCGCCGCTTCCCTGACGCTGACCTTGCTGACCTTGCTGGCCTGCCTGGCGCCGGCAGCCCAAGCCCAGGAGAAAGGCAACGACGCCGGCCTGTGCAAGTCCGTCTGCGCGTCGGCGCGCCAGGAATGCCGCGCGCACGTGCAGCAGGCTACGCAAGACGATACGAGCCCCGCCCTGACGATGAAGCCCAGCAGCAACCCCTACGTTGCCGCCGGCAGGGACGCGGCACCCCAGTCGCAGCAGCTGCGCCCGACGGAAGCCGAAGCCTTCCGCGCCCGCCGCGCCGAACGCCTGCAAGCGTGTGAAGTGCAGTACCGCAGCTGCACGCGCAGCTGCGGCTAGACGGCCTCAGCCGACGCGCTTGCCCAGGATAATCAGGTCGCGTTCCACGCCGTCGAGATTGGCCACCTTCGGCAGGTTCGCCCACGTCTCGAAGCCGAATTTCTTGAACAGGCCCAGGCTGGGCGCATTGTGGCCGAAGATGAAACCGAGCACCGTATGCACGCCCACGGCTGGCGCGTGGGCGATGGCCTGCGTCAGGCCGTAGGCGCCGATGCCCTTGCCGCGCGCTTCCTCGGCAATGTAGACGGACAGTTCCGCCGTGCCCGAGTACGCGGGACGGCCATAGAAATTCGAGTACGACAGCCAGCCCAGGGGAGTTGGCTGGGCCGCGCCATCGTCGGCCGCCTCGATGATCCACAGGGGGCGCCGCTCGGGCGTGTGTTCGTGGAACCAGGCCAGGCGCGACTCGACCGTGACGGGTTCCGTATCGGCCGTCACTTCGCGCGAAGCAATCGTGGTGTTGTAGATGGCGACGATGGCAGGCAGGTCGGCAAGCGTGGCGATGCGGTGGCGGTAGCTCATGTTATGAATGAAGTAATGGGTGTAAGTATTTGATTTTATTGGCAGCTGGAAGCGTAATCGAGCAGCATGTCTTCCAGGAACAGCTTCGGCGACAAGGGGTGTTCCGCGATGGCGCGCCGTTCGTTGGCGGCCTTGATGGCGGCCATCAGGCGGCTCACGTTGATGCGGCCCGCCAGCGCTTCGAGCTCGCGCCGGTGGCGCGGGTAGTAGCGGATGGTGCCGGACAGCTTGACGGAAAACACGTCGTACAGCCAGCGCTGCAGGGACGCCACCAGCGGCGCCAGCGGCGCCTTCTGCAATTTGTCCGCCGCCTTCAGGGCCGCTTCCACGCCGGGATGGGCCAGCACCTGCAGCAGCTGCTCCGTTTCCTCGCGGCCGCCCGATTCGGACTGGGCCAGCGCCGCCAGCGGCGCGCCGCCCTGCTCGCGCAGCCAGCTGTCCGCATCGTTCAAGCCCTGGGCCTTGAGCCAGGTCAATGCCTGTTCATGGCTGGGCATGGGCAAGGCAAACTTGCGGCAGCGCGACAGGATGGTGGGCAGCAGGCGGTCCAGGCTGTTCGAGGACAGCAGGAACAGGGTGCCCGGCGGCGGCTCTTCCAGGGTTTTCAGCAAGGCGTTCGACGCGGGCGTATTGAGCGCCTCGGCCGGGTACAGCACCACCACGCGCAAGCCTTGCCGGTGCGTGGAAATGTTCATGAAGTCGGCCAGGTTGCGGATCTGCTCGATCTTGATGTCCTTCGACGGCGTCTTGCTCTTGGCGCTCTTCTTCGCGCCCTCGCCGTCCTCGCCCTCGTCGGCCACCTCGTCTTCCAGCGCTTCCGGACGCACGCGGCGGTAATCGGGATGGTTGCCCTGGCTGAACCACCCGCACGAGGCGCAGGCGCCGCAGGCGTGGCCGTCGGCGCGCACGTTTTCGCACAGCAGCGCTTGCGCAAAGTGCTCGATGAAGTCGGCCTTGCCGATGCCTTGCGCGCCATGGAACAGGATGGCGTGCGGCATGCGCGGACGCAGGGCTTGCAGCTGCTGCCACGCGTCCTGCTGCCACGGATAGAGGGAGCTTGTCATATTATTCTTTGCAAATCATGGTGTTGCGATGCTTTGTTCAAGCAGCACATCAAGCAATTGCGCGAGCTGCACCTGGATATCGGCGATGCTTTGCGTGGAATCGATGATGCGGAAACGCCCGGGAAACTGGGCCGCGCGGCGCAGGTACTCGTTGCGCGTGGCGGCGAAGAAATCGGCCTGCTCCTGCTCGAACTTGTCCAGCGCGCGCGTGGCGTCCAGGCGGGCACGGGCCACTTCCAGGGGCACGTCGAACAGGAAGGTGAGGTCCGGCTGCAGGTGCGGATGCACCCACGCTTCGAGCTGCTCCATCTTGCGCAAATCCATGCCGCGCCCGCCCCCCTGGTAGGCAAAGCTGGCATCCGTGAAACGGTCGGAAATGACCCACTCGCCCCGTTCCAGGGCGGGGGCGATGACTTGCGCGATGTGTTCGCGGCGGCTGGCGAACATCAGCAAGGCTTCCGTTTCCAGGTGCATCTTTTCGTGCAGCAGCAGTTCGCGCAGCTTTTCGCCCAGGCGGGTGCCGCCCGGTTCGCGCGACGAGACGAGGGCCACGCCCCGCTGCTGCAGGTAGTCGGCGACGAAGCCGATATGCGTCGACTTGCCCGCGCCATCGATGCCTTCGAAGGTGATGAAGCGCGGTTGATAGTGTTGTGTCATGAAACTCTTGATCTGATATGGATATTAGCGCTGGTACTGGTTCACGGCGCGGTTATGGTCGGGCAGGTTGGCCGAGAACTGGCTGGTGCCGTCGCCGCGCGCGACGAAATACAGGGCCTGCGTGCGGGCCGGCGCCAGGGCCGCCGTCAGCGACTGCGCGCCCGGCAAGGCGATCGGCGTGGGCGGCAGGCCGCCGCGCGTGTAGGTATTGTACGGCGTGTCCGCTTCCAGGTCGCGTTTGCGGATCTTGCCCTGGTAACTGTCGCCCATGCCGTAGATCACGGTCGGGTCCGTCTGCAGCAGCATGCCCGTCTTCAGGCGGTTGACGAACACGCCGGCGATCATGGCGCGCTCGGATTTCTGTCCCGTTTCCTTTTCCACGATGGACGCCATGACCAGCGCTTCATAGGGGTTTTTATATGGCAGGGCCGGGTCGCGCTTGTCCCACGCCTCGGACAGGCGGCCTATCATGGCCGCGTGCGCCTGCTTGAAGATCTGCATCTCGCTGGCGCCCTTGGCGAACAGATAGGTGTCCGGGAAGAACAGGCCTTCCGGCTGCACGTACTCCGGGCTGATCCTGGCCATCAGTTCCTTGTCGGAAAGCGCCGCCGTATCGTGCTTGAGGCCGGGATGACTGGCCATGGCCAGGCGCATCTGCTTGAAGGTCCAGCCTTCGATGATGGTCAGCGATTCCTGGGCAAATTCGCCCCGCGCCAGCTGCGTGATCAGGCGCTGCGGCGTCGTGCCCGGTTTCAGCTCGTAGGAACCGGCCTTGATCTTCGACGTCTTGCCTTCGATGCGCGCCAGCAGGTTGAACAGGATGGGCACGATGGGCACGCCCGCATCCGCGATCTGCTGGCCGGCCGCGTGCGCGCCGCTGCCCGGCGTGATCGCAAACGGGATGGCTTCGCCTTCCGTCGTGATGGGCTGCTGCGCCCAGTACACAAAAGTACCGCCGGCGCCGATGGCCACGATGACTGAACTGATTACAAGTTTTTTAAAAAAAGCCATTGTTCCGATTCTTGTGATGCGGTGCCCGCATGCGCAGGGCCGCTTGTTGTGATCGTTCATTTGTGAAACAAGTCGGCGCAAAGCGGCGCCAGCACTGGGAATCTTGCCGCTGCCGACGCAATCTGCGCGACATCACTATAATGAACCCGTAATGATAATGCTTAATCGCTGATCTAATGGAAATTATGAATAACTGGAATCAATTTTTAACAGCACAAGGCGCCCGCCCCGTTGCCACCGATGGCGCGCCTGACAGCACCGCCCCCATCGCCGCCGCCCCCATCGCCGATTTCGGCCAGACCCTGACCGTGCCCCAGCTGCAGGCAGGCTTTGTGGCGGCCATCACGGACCAGGGCCTGATCGGCCTGACGGGCGACGAGGCAGCCAGTTTCCTGCACGGCCAGTTGACCAACGACGTCGAGCACCTGGGCCAGGAGCAGGTGCGCCTGGCCGGCTACTGCACGCCGAAGGGCCGCCTGCTGGCCAGTTTCCTGATGTGGCGCAATGCCACCACCATTTATCTGCAATTGCCGCGCGCCATACAGCCGGCCATCCAGAAGCGCCTGCAGATGTTCGTGCTACGCGCCAAGGCCAAGCTGCACGATGCTACGCTGGACGAAGCCAATCAGGTCGTCCTGGGCCTGGGCGGCCAGCAGGCCGGCGCGGCCCTGTCCGCCTGGTTCCCCGTGCTGCCCGCCGCGCCGTTCAGCAAGGTCGAGCATGCATCCGGCACCCTGCTGCGCGTGGCCGACGCCTTCGGCAGCCCCCGCTACGAGTGGCTGGCGTCGGCCGCCACGGCACGCGACGCCTGGCCCCGCTTGACCGGGCAGCTGGCCAAGGGCGGCAACGACGCCTGGCACCTGTCGGACATCCATGCGGGCATCCCGCAGATCACGGCCGCCACGCAGGAGCAGTTCGTGCCGCAGATGGTCAATTTCGAGCTGCTGGGCGGCGTCAATTTCAAGAAAGGCTGCTATCCGGGCCAGGAAATTGTCGCGCGCAGCCAGTATCTTGGCAAGCTCAAGCGCCGCACCACCCTCGTCAGCATCGCCGATGCCACGGTCGCGGCGGGCGGCGAACTGTTTGCCGTCAGCGATCCCGAGCAGCCTTGCGGCATGGTCGTCAACGCCGCGCCCAATGGTGCGGGCGGCTTTGACGCCCTCGTCGAAATGAAGTTGGGGGCGATAGCGGAAGGTTCAAGCGAGGCGGGCGCCGTGCGCTACGGCTCGGCCCAGGGTGCTCACGTGCAATTTCTGCCCATGCCCTACGTGCTTGACGCACTCGACCTGTGAGAATGCCATGAAAGATCTGTACATCTACTATCAGGTAAAAGAGGAGCACGCCCAGGCGCTGGAAGCGCGCGTGCGCGCCATGCAGGCGAAACTGGCCGCCGCCTCGGGCGTGGCGCCGCAGCTCAAGCGCCGCCCCGAAGCGCAGGACGGCATGCAGACGTGGATGGAAATCTATCCCGTCGTGGGCGAAGGCTTTACGGACTTGCTGGCCGCTGCCGCCGACGAGGCAGGCCTGCTGGCCCTGACGGCGGGCGCGCGGCACCTGGAAGTGTTCATGGATTTGCCCCCATGTGCCTGATCGTTTTTGCCTGGAAAGTCAATCCGCACATCCCGCTGATTGCCGCCGCCAACCGCGACGAATTCTATGAACGCGCCAGCGCCCCCGCCGGGGCCTGGCCCGAGCACCCGCAAGTGTACGCGGGCCGCGACCTGCAGGCGGGCGGCAGCTGGATGGGCATCACCCAGGCCGGCGGCGGCAGCTCGCGCTTTGCCGCCATCACGAATATCCGCAGCCCGCAGGACCACAAGCCGGACGCCCCCTCGCGCGGCGCCCTCGTGGCCGACTACCTGGCGGGCAACATGTCGCCGCAGGACTACATCGCGCAGATCCGCCCCGGGTGCAAAGCCTACAACGGCTACAACCTGGTGCTGGGTGACGCCGAGACCCTGATCTGGTTTTCCAACCGGGGCGACGACGATGCGCGCAACGGCCAGCCTTTGGCGCCGGGCATCTATGGCCTGTCCAACGCCCTGCTCGACGCGCCCTGGCCGAAGGTGCTGAAAACCAAGGCCCAGTTCGCCAGCCTGCTGTGCCAGGGCGCGCCCGACGACGCCTACTTCGACATGCTGGCCGACACTAGCCGCGCGCCCGACTTCCGCTTGCCGGACACGGGCGTGCCGCTCGACCTCGAGCGCGTGCTGTCCGCCGTCTGCATCGAAACGCCGGGCTACGGCACGCGCACCTCCACCGTCGTGAAACTGTTCCCGGACTCGCCCGGCGAACTGCATGAGCTGGTGATCCAGTAAGCCCATGCTGGGGTCTGACCAGTCGGGTCAGACCCCCGACAGGCGGGGCAGGTCGGGTTGGCGCGCAAGCGCGTAAGCCGACACCACCATCACCACACGTAACCGGCATCACCGCCATCGCCGCTGTCGGATTACGCGCCCCCCTGGCGCGCTAATCCGACCTACGCCAGCTTCCCCTATCCTCATCGAGAACCCACACACCATCCATCCGCACAAAAAAAGAAAGCGCTTGCGCAAGCGCT
>NZ_RFSK01000094.1 GCF_009923995.1 Janthinobacterium sp.
CGGAACAAGCTTGTTCCGCCTGCAAGCTGCCCTTACAGTGCCACACCACGCGCCTGCAGGGCGGCCCGCACGCCGGCGCCATACGCGGCATCGGCCTGGTCGAAGTGCCCCAGCTGGCGCTGCAGGGTTTCCGGCCGCACCAGGCTCAACGGTCCTGCCAGGTTGTCGAACAGGTTCTGCTTTGCCTGGGGCGACATCAGGCGGAACAGGTTGCCGGCCTGCGTGTAGTCGTCTTCCACGCCGCGTCCGTCGTAGCGCGCCGCGCCGCCGTCCAGCGCCAGCGCCGGCTCGCCATGGCCCAGCCCCTGCGGCTGCGTGCCGGCCGCCGCCACGTTGGCATAGTTGCGCGCCGCGCCGCCATTGTGGATGGCCATGCCGCCATCGCGCTGCTGGTTATGGAAGGGGCAGCGGGCCGCATTCACGGGCAGATGCTGGTGGTTCGTGCCGACGCGGTACAGCTGGGCGTCGTGGTAGGCGAACAATCGGCCCTGCAGCATCTTGTCCGGCGAATAGCCCATGCCGGGCACGGCGTTGGCTGGCGAAAACGCGGCCTGCTCGACTTCCGCGTGGTAATTGTCCGGGTTGCGGTTCAGTTCGAAAATCCCCACGGGCAGCAGCGGGAAATCCGCATGCGGCCACACCTTCGTCAGGTCGAACGGGTTCCAGCCCGTGCGCTGCTCCCAGGCATCGAGTTGCTCCTGCGTCGCCACCTGCAGCTTGACTTCCCACTGCGGGAAATCGCCCCGTTCGATGGCGCCGAACAGGTCGCGCTGGGCGTAGTCGGGGTCGGCACCGGCCAGGCGGCCCGCTTCCGCCGCAGGCAGGTTCCTGATGCCCTGGCGCGTCTTGAAATGCCATTTCACATACACGCGCTGGCCGTCCGCATTGATCAGGCTATAGGTATGGCTGCCGAAGCCGTCCATGTGGCGGTAGCCGTCCGGCGTGCCGCGGTCCGAGAACAGCATGGTGACCTGGTGCAGGCTTTCCGGCGCATGGCTCCAGAAGTCGAACATCATTTCCGCCGATTTCAGGTTGCTTTGCGGATCGCGCTTTTGCGTGTGCACAAAGTCGGGGAACTTGATCGGGTCCTTGATGAAGAACATGGGCGTGTTGTTGCCGACCAGGTCCCAGTTGCCCTCTTCCGTATAGAAGCGCACGGCGAAGCCGCGCGGGTCGCGTTCCGTGTCGGCGCTGCCGCGTTCGCCACCGACGGTGGAAAAGCGGGCAAAGGTGGCCGTCTGCTTGCCCACTTCGGAAAACAGCCTGGCCTTGGTGTAGCGCGAGATGTCGTGCGTGACGGTGAAGGTGCCGTAGGCGCCCGAACCTTTCGCGTGCACGACGCGCTCGGGGATGCGCTCGCGGTTGAAATGCTGGAGTTTTTCGATCAGGTGGAAGTCTTGCAGCAGCAGGGGGCCGCGGGGGCCGGCGCTGATGGAATTCTGGTTGTCGGCGACGGGAATGCCCGACGCGGTGCTCAATGGCGGCTGTTGACTCATGGCTGCTTTTCCTTCGTTGTTGACTGATGGAATCAGTGTAACGAGTACAACAACAAAGGAAAAGCTAATTGATTTTATCGATTCGATAGATATTTACAATATTACCCTAGAGGGCGCATCCGGCCGCATCGCACATGCCGCCCAGCTGCGCCTGCAGCTTGCCCGGCTGGCCCAGGAAGCCCCCGATGTCGATGACGGACAGCTTGCCCGTGCCATCGTCGAGCACGAAGGTGGGAAAGCCCTGCCCGCCCACGCGCGCCAGCAGGGCGCGGCTGGCATCGATGTGCCGCTGCGTGGCCGCGCCCGCCTGCCGCGCATACGCCGCCTGGAAAGCATCGCCATCCATGCCCAGCTGCTGCGCCAGCACCACCAGCACGGGCACGTCGGCGATGCGCAAGCCTTCCACATAATGGGCGCGCTGCACGCGCTGCAGCATGTCCAGGCCCTTGCCCGCCAGTGCCTCGGCCGCCAGGATGGCCGTGATCGGCGGTTCGGAATCCATCATGGCCGTCGTGTCGTTCAGCAAGCCATTCAGGTAGGCGTCGCCAAACGGCTGGCCGGACAATTGCTCGATGCGCCGGTCATGCGGCAGCACATAGCCGCGCCAGGCGGGCGTGATCTGGCGGCGATTACTGCCCGTCATCATGCCGCCGCCGTGGAAGGCCACCGTCAGGCCGGGCACGGCGCGCGCCGCCTCGACCAGCGGCGCGGCGCCATAGCACCAGCCGCACAGGGGATCGAAAATGTAATGCAGTGTAGGGTACGCCATGCTGGCTCCTTGATGCTTGAATGCGTTTCAGTCCAGGCGGCGCGGCCCGTACAGGCGCCGCGCCGCGGTTTTCACTACGGATTTACCACTTCATCTCGCCCTTGGCCACTTTCGCGCTCGTCTCCAGCGCGCCATCGAGGCCCAGGCTCGGGTAGTGCTGCTTCATGGCCTCGATCAGGGCGGCCGAATTGGCCGCCTTCGCCGTTTCCGCCTCGAACGTCACCAGGTAGTCGCGCGTAAAGCCGATGCTGTCGGGCGTCATGGGCGAGCCTACCTTGAAGTGGCCGGGCACGACCGTGACGGGCTTGAGGGCGGCGATGCCGTCGAGCGTCTTGAGCCAGTCCTGGCGCGACTGCAGGCTTTGCGTATCGGCCGTCCACACGTGCAGGTTCCCAAACAGCACCACGCCGCCGACGACGGCCTTGATCGATGGAATCCACACATAGGTGCGCGAGGGCGTCGGGCCGGCGATGTCCAGCGACTGGCCTTCCAGGGTGATGCGCTTGCCCTTCAGCGCCTGCGGAATGACGATGCCGTGCGGCGCATTGTCTTTCAGGATGGGACCCCAGTAGGCGACCTTGGCATCGGCCTTGCGGCGGATTTCCGCCACGGTCTCCGGCGTGGCGACGATTTTTGCCTGCGGGAACGCCGCCTTGATCACGTCCAGGCCGAAGTAAAAATCGGGATCGCTGTGGCTGATGTAGACGGTGGTCAGTTTCTTGCCGCTGGCGCGGATCTTTTCCACCAGCTTTTGCGCTTCGACGCGCGAAAACTGCGCATCGATGAGCACGGCGTCATGCTGGCCCGCCACCAGCACGGACGCGACGGGGAAGATGGCCGCTTCGCCCGGATTGAAGACGTCCAGCGTCAGGGGCGCGCCAGCGGCGGCCGAGGCGGCGCCGGCGGCAAACAGGGTGGAGACAAGAACGCTGCTGATGGATTTGGAGAACATGGTGCGCCTTCACGAAGTAGATGGGATGCAGGCATCTTACGTTGCTTGAATCGGTAGAAAAACCCGATAAATTGCAATAATTTATTGCGTAATTCGATGCAATAAGCACGGCCGCGCCACCGGAATGGCGCCAACTTGCACGGCACAGTGTATTTTTCCAGTCCATACGCCCCTTAAAACGACAATCACGGCAACGGCATAGCGCCGTCACAAAACGTGTCACATCGTCATGAGGGTGTCACATTGGATTGTTATCTTGCTAGCTCTTTCAAACCTAGCCGGATGAATCACATGACACGCAGAAAAATTTCCGTCGCTGGTTGCAGCGTCGCTATCACCCTGATGCTGGCCGCCTGCGGCAGCGACAGTAAAAAAGACGATGTGGTGGTGGAAGCGCCGCCGAAAAACGTCATCTTCTTCCTCGGCGATGGCATGGGCCTGACCACCATGACGGCCGCGCGCATCTACTCGGTGGGCGAAGAAGGCACGCTGACGATGGACACCCTGCCGGAAACGGCCTTCGTCAAGACCTTCTCGAACGATGCGCAAGTGACGGACAGCGCGCCATCGATGGCCGCCTACATGACCGGCGTCAAGATGAACAATGAAGTCATTTCCATGTCGGCCAACACGGTCGCCATCGATCCGGGCACGGATGCGAATGGCAACAAGCTGGTCAACAAATGCGGCACCGGCAACGGCACGCCCGCGACCACCCTGCTGGAACTGGCCAAGGCCAAGGGCTTCGCCGCCGGCGTCGTCAGCACGGCGCGCGTGACGCACGCCACGCCGGCCGCCACCTACTCGCACATCTGCCACCGCGACCTGGAAAACGATATCGCCGCGGCCCTCGTGCCGGGCGGCACGGGCTACAACAGCGCCCTGGGCACGACGGGCCTGGAAGTGGTGCTGGGCGGCGGCGCGCAATTCTTCACGCAGTTCAAGGACGGCGGCAAGCGTTCCGATGGCCGCGACCTGATCGCCGAACTGAAGGCGAAGAGCTACACCGTGGCCAACAACGCCGCCGACTTCAAGGCCGTCGATGCGGCCAAGACGGACCGCCTGTTCGGCGTGTTCACGTCCAGCCACATGAGCTATGACCTGGACCGCGATGCAAGCAAGGAACCTAGCCTGGCGGAAATGACCACCAAGGCCATGGACGTGCTGGCAAAAAACAAGAAAGGCTATTTCCTGATGGTCGAAGGCGGCCGCATCGACCATGCGCTGCATGAAACCACGGCCAAGAAGGCCCTGCAGGATACCGTCGCGTTCGACAACGCCATCAAGGCCGCCATCGACAAGGCCAAGCTCACCGACCCGACCCTGGCCAATACCCTGATCGTCGTCACAGCCGACCACGACCACACCCTGGTGCTGAACGGCTACGCCAAGCGCACGGGCAAGACGGCTGCCGGCAACGCGGGCGTGCTGGGCGTGGTGAAGAACTACGTCACCGGCGCGGTCGAAAAGGACCTGGACGGCGCACCGTATTCCATCATCGGCTTCGGCAATGGTGAAAACCGCACGCAATCGAGCCGCGCCGCCATGGCCAGCCTCGACGAAACCGTCACCAGCGCCAATATGTACCACCAGGAAGCGGTGATCCGTACGACGGCCGGCAATGAAACCCACGGCGGCACCGACGTCTTCCTGGGCGCCATCGGCAAAGGTGCGGACACCTTCCTGGGCACCATCGACAACACCAAAGTATTCGGCCTGGTCAAGACCGCCGGCGGTCTGTAATCACCAAGACATCAGAATTGGACAAGCACATGAAACATGCATTGAAACTCTCCTTGCTGACCACGCTCGTGGCCGCCAGCGTTGCCAACGGCGCCTACGCCGCCGACGCCAAGAACGTCATCTTCTTCCTCGGTGACGGCATGGGCCCCTCCGTCGTGACGGCCGCGCGCATCTACCAGTACAAGGAAGACGGCAGCCTGACGATGGACACGCTGGAACGCACGGCGCGCATCAAGACGTTCTCGAACGATGCGCAAACGACGGACAGCGCGCCATCGATGGCCGCCTACATGACCGGCGTCAAGATGAACAATGAAGTCATCTCGATGGCGCAGGACACGATCGCCAAGGAACCCAGCCGCGATGCCAACGGCAACCTGGGCGTGGATAACTGCCCGGCCGGCGGCAAGACCGTGCCGACCATCCTGGAACTGGCGAAAGCCAAGGGCAAGGCCGTGGGCGCCATCACCACCACGGAACTGACGCACGCCACGCCGGCAACGACCTTCTCGCATATCTGCAACCGCAACGCGCAATACGCGATTGCCGCGCAAACGGTGCCGGGCGGCGCAGGCTACAACGCCGCCCTGGGCGACGGCGTCGACGTGCTGATGGGTGGCGGCCGCAACCACTTCACGCCATGGTCGGCCACCAACAAGTATGGCCGCGCCGATGGCCGCAACCTCTTGAGCGAATTTGCCGCCAAGGGCTACACCGTGGCCGCGACGAAAGCGGAAATGGCGGCAGCGCAGAGCGGCAAGAAATTCATCGGCCTGTACAGCACCCGCAGCCACCTGGAATATGAGCTGGACCGCACCGCCACGCCGCCGCTGGGCGAAGGCGCGACCCAGCCTAGCCTGACGGAAATGACGCTGAAGGCCATGGACTTGCTGTCGAAAAACACGAATGGCTACTTCCTGATGGTCGAAGGCGGCCGCATCGACCACGCCTTGCACGGCATCAACGCCAAGCGCGCGCTGACGGACACCATCGCCTTCGACGACGCCATCAAGGCGGCCATCGCCAAGATCAAGGAAACCGATCCGACGCTGGCCAATACCCTGATCATCGTCACGGCCGACCATGACCATACCCTGGCGTTCAACGGCTACGGCAAGCGCGGCAATCCTATCCTCGACATCAACCGCGGCTACAAGGATAACCAGCCGAGCAAGGATGTCGATGGCAATACCTACACCACCCTGGTGTTCGGCAATGGCCCGAACCGTCCTGACCTGCGCACCAACGTCGACAGCGCCACGGCCCTGAAAGACAACTACCTGCAAGAAACAGGCGTGCGCCTGGCCAGCGAAACCCACGGCGGCGGCGACGTCAAGCTGCTGGCCACAGGCGCCGGCGCCAAGGCCTTCAAGGGCACCCTGGACAACACCAAGGTATTCGACCTGCTGAAGGCCGCATTCGGCTTCTGATGTAGCACAAGCAGCGTAACCCCCACCGGGGCGGATGGCATAGGCCCTCCGCCCCCTTTGCACAAAAAGGCAGCACCATGAAACCGACCCTGATCGCCATCCTCCTCGCCGCCGGCTTCGCGGCGACCGCACAGGCGGCCCCCGCCGCCCCTGCCGACCTGGACCTGGGCATCACCTATTACAGCCGCGTCCTGACGCCCGAAGGCGTGACGCGCGAAAGCCGCTACGAAGAAAAGATGCTGCGCCGTCCCGGCCACGTGTGGGTCGAACGCGTACTGGCGCCGGCCACCGACGCGCATGCCGGCCACAGCCATGGCGAGAACAGGAAAGTGGCGCTGAAAACGTCGACGGCGCCCACGCAGCACGAACACAAGCACTTCAACCCCGTGCTCATTCCCCGTCACGTGACGCTGGAAAAGAACACGGTGCGCGTGGAATACATCGATGCGCACGACAAGATCGTCGTCTCCATCCCGAAGGCGGAGTATGAGAACGTCAACTTCGACGGTTCCTGGGAAAACAGTTTTTATCTGCTGGACCCGAAGCTGGTGGCCGCCATGCCCCTGGCGAAACAGGCGTCAACCGTGCCGGGCGCGCGCTGGCGCGAAGTGGAAAAGAATGGCGTGTTCCAGCGCATCCTGTGGGATGAGCAAAAACAGATTCCGCTGATCATCGAAAGCGGCGACCGCGCGAATACCTTCTATCGCCGCGTCGACGTCAAGCTGCAGCCGACCGTCAGCAAGGCCCAGCCGTGGGCCAACCTGCAAAACTACGCGCAGCGCGAGTATTCCGATTATCTCGACTAAACACTTGACCACGTCCCTGCCCGCTCGCTAGTATCTGACGAGTACCTTCCACAGGGAGCGCGGCATGGATGACCAATTCGAGAACGGTTTGCGCATGCGCAAACAAGTGATGGGCGACGCCTTCGTCGAGCGCGCCTTCGCCCAGGTGGACGCCTTCACGGCGCCCCTGCAAGACTTCGTCACGCGCAACGCCTGGGGCACGACCTGGTGCCGCGACGGCCTGGACCTGAAAACCCGCAGCCTGGCCACGATAGCCATGCTGACGGCCCTGGGCCGCGCCCAGGAGCTGCGCGGCCACGTGCGCGGCGCCGTCAACAATGGCGCATCCATGCAGGAAATCCAGGAAGTGCTGCTGCACGCGGCCGTGTACTGCGGCATGCCGCTGGCCATCGACGCCTTCCGCTCGGCCCATGACGTGCTGCGGGAAATGGGCCTGGTGGAGCCGGTTTCAACAGGCGGGGGCTGACCCCATATGCGCATAAAAAAAGCCAGGGAACGATCCCTGGCTTCCTGATGCCGGCAGATGCCGCCGCGGATTACTCCGCCGCTGCCGCTGCCTTCTTCGCCGGCGCCTTCTTGGCGGCCGGCTTCTTCACTGCCGCAACTTTCTTCGCCGGCGCCTTCTTCACGGCCGCCGCCTTCTTGACGGCCGTTTTCTTCGCTGGCGCCGCGCCCTCTTCGCCCTCGGCCTCGGCGGCAGCCGCCTTGGTCTTGGCTGCCGTCTTGGCGCCCGGCTTGGCCTTGCGCTCTTCAAACTCGAAGCTCACCTTGCCATCCTTGCCGCGCACGAGGAAAGCCTTGAACGGGCGACGGGTACGCTGGGAAATGAATCCTGGCAACAAGTCCGTCTTGCCATCGTTGAGCAGTTTTGCCATTTGTTCCGGCAAGATTTCCTGCTGCAAGATGATGCGGCCGCTGCGGAAATCGCACGCCTTCGGCTTGGCCACGCTGTGTTCGCACACATAGGCCAGGCCCATTTCATACACGCCGCCGGCGCACTTGGGACATGGTCCCAGCGCCGTCTGGCCCGTGAAATCGACGCCTTCGCCATCTTCGCTCTCGTCGTTCTGACCGAAATCGAATTCCAGCTTGAAATTCTTGATCTCTTCATCGCGCACGATGCGCAGGATGGCGGCGAACGGACGGCCCATCTTCGAACGGAAGCCTTGCAGCGGGCCGATGGTGCGGTCCTTCAGCAATTGTTCCACTTCGGCGATTTCGAACTGGCGCGAACCGGGCGTCTTGCTCATCGAGAATTCGCACTTGGTGCAGGCGAAACGGCGATAGTTTTCCTTCACCACGCCGCCGCAGTTCGGGCATGGCGTTTCCAGGGTCGCGTAGTCGCCCGGAATGGTGTCATTATCGTACTCCTTGGCGCGCTTGACGATGATCTGCGTCATCTGCGCGATTTCGCGCATGAATTCTTCGCGCGAAATCTTGCCTTTTTCCATCTGCGACAGCTTGTATTCCCACTCGCCCGTCAGCTCCGGCGCCGTCAATTCATTGACGCCCAGGCCCTTCAACAAGGTCATCAGCTGCGATGCCTTGGCCGTCGGGATCAGTTCGCGGCCTTCGCGGATCAGGTAGCGTTCCGTCAGCAAGCCCTCGATGGTGGCCGCGCGCGTGGCCGGCGTGCCCAGGCCCTTGCCGGCCATCGCATCGCGCAGCTCGTCGTCGTCGATCAGCTTGCCAGCGCCTTCCATGGCCGACAGCAAGGTCGCCTCCGTGAAGCGCGCGGGCGGCTTCGTCACCAGGCCGTTGGCGCTGACGCTTTCCGTGTGCACTGTTTCGCCCTTGGCGACGGGCACCAGGTTGCCGTTGCCATTGCTTTCCTTGTCCGCGTCCGTCGACGCTTCCTTGCCGTAGATGGCCAGCCAGCCCGGATTGGTCATGACCTTGCCTTCAGTCTTGAACTGATGGCCGGACACTTCCGTGTAGCGCGTGGTGACCTGGAATTCCGCAGGCGGGAAGAACACGGCCATGAAGCGGCGCGTGACGAGGTCGTACAGCTTCTGTTCCGGCTCGGACAGGTTCTTCGGCGCGATCGTCGTCGGGATGATGGCGAAGTGATCCGAGATCTTCGTGTTGTCGAAGATGCGCTTGTTCGGCTTGACCCAGCCCTTGTCGATGATCTGCTTGGCGAACTGGTGGTAGTTGCTGTTGTCCTTCACCGTTTCCAGCGCCTGCAGCACGGTCGGCATGTAGTCTTCCGGCAAGTGGCGCGAATCGGTACGCGGATACGTCAAGACCTTGTGCTTTTCGTACAGGGCCTGGGCCAGGCCCAGGGTGTTCTTGGCCGAGAAGCCGAAACGCGAGTTCGCTTCGCGCTGCAGGCTGGTCAGGTCGAACAGGCCCGGCGCCATCGAAGTGGTCGGTTTCGACTCTTCCGTGACGGTGCCCTGGCGGCCGCGGCAGGCGGTGGCGATCGAGTCGGCAGCCGTCTTGCTCCACAGGCGCTCGGCGCGCTTCTCGGGATCGTTCTCGTCCTTCTTGAACTTCGTGTCGAGCCAGCGGCCTTCATAGATGCCGGCCGCGCAGACGAATTCGGCGCGCACTTCCCAGAAGTCGCGCGGCACGAATTTTTTAATTTTATCTTCGCGTTCGACGACGATGGACAGGGTCGGCGTCTGCACGCGGCCCACGGTGGTCAGGTAAAAGCCGCCTTCTTTCGAATTGAACGCCGTCATGGCGCGCGTGCCATTGATGCCGATCAACCAGTCCGCTTCCGAACGGCAGCGGGCCGCGTCCGCCAGCGGCAGCATTTCCTCGTCGCTGCGCAGGTGGGCGAAACCGTCGCGGATGGCGCCCGGCGTCATCGACTGCAGCCACAGGCGCTTGACCGGCTGCTTGGCCTTGGCGTTTTGCGCGATCAGGCGGAAAATCAGCTCGCCTTCTCGCCCCGCGTCGCATGCGTTGATGAGGGTGGTAACGTCTTTACGTTTGATCAGCTTGTTTAATACTTTGAGGCGCGCTTCCGTCTTCGGGATGGGATTGAGCGCGAAATACGGTGGAATCATCGGCAAGTGCGCGAAACTCCATTTGCCGCGCTTCACGTCGAATTCTTCCGGCACGGCGATCTCCAGCAAGTGGCCGACCGCCGAGGACAGGACGTATTCATCCGATTCAAAGTACTCATCGTGCTTGGTAAAGCCGCCAAGCGTCTTCGCGATATCGTTCGCGACAGAAGGCTTCTCGGCGATGATGAGGGTTTTTGTCATATTTTTTAGTCTCGAAAAATGCTCTAGGATAGTTTCAGCATGCGCATCATACAGTGCATTGCCAGGCGCCGACGCATTTGTCTGCGCAAGGCCTTGTGACTTGTGGTCTTGTCAAGCGGCCAATGATAAGCGTCTATTGAAGAATTCGGCAAGTTATCTGCAAGCAAGACTGCGCAGGCGCAAACACAACGCTCAACTACACGCGGCGGCGCACCGCATGCCGGCCACAGACATATTAAAGGGGATGGCGCGGCAGCGGCGCGTGGGACAGGCAAACACTCATGCGGCGGGCGGCACGGGACAGCATCAACCTGTTCAGGGCAAGGCGCCGCAACGCTGCCCTGCACGGTTTATCAGTGTAGCAGGCGGGGCGGCAGGTCTTCGTCGTCGACGAACAGGTCGTCGAACATCAGGGCATCCGGTTCCTTGCCCTGGCTCCACAGCAGCATCAGCACGATGACTTTCAGCTTGCCCAGCGAGACGGGCGCCTCGTCGAGCGCGAGAGCCCGTTCGATGACGATTTCGCGCTGCAGCGGCGAGAGCACCTTGGCGCTTTCGAGGAACTGGATGAAGCCGATGGCGGCCGTGCCCAGCACGTCGCTTTCCTGCTTCACGTAGAAACGCGTGCCCGTGGAACTGGCCGTCAGCGTCTGCTCGACGCCAGCCATGGCGTTCAGGTCCGTCAGCCACACGAGCGCCTCGGAAATTTCCACGTCGTCGAAACCGACGGCCGACAGTTTGCGCGCCAGGGCTGCCGGCTCGGGGCAGGCATCGGGGCGATAATAAGTCTCGTAGAGGTACACCAGGATATCGAACATGGCTCTACTCTAGCAGCTAAGTTCGCTGGGGCACAAGGGTGCGCGCCGACAAAGGGCAAGCGTGCGGCGTGGCCGCCACACAAGTGACAAGCTGTCATTTGCAGCGTTGAAACAGTCCTCCCGGCAAGCGTTCCACGCGGCCCGCCAGCTCCAGCGCCAGCAATTCGCCCATCAGCGCACCCATGTCCAGGCCGCTGCGCGCGGCCAGGGTATCGGCATCGAGGGGATCGTGGCCCAGCGCCGCCAGCAGCGGCGTATCCGCCTCCGGCTTCGCCGGCGGCGCGCCGGGAACGCCGCTCAGCCACTGCAGTTCCTGCAGCACGTCGTCGGCCGACTCGACCAGCTTGGCGCCCTGCTTGATGAGCGCATGGCACCCCTTCGCCAGGGTGGCGTGGATGGAACCGGGCAAGGCATACACGTCGCGCCCCTGCTCGCCAGCCAGGCGCGCCGTGATCAGGGAACCCGACTGCGCGGCCGCCTCGATCACCAGCACGCCGCGCGCCAGGCCGCTGATCAGGCGATTGCGACGTGGAAAGTTGCCTGGCATGGCGGGCAAGCCCAGCGCGTACTCGCTGACGATGCAGCCTTGTTCGGCAATTCTTTGCGCCAGATCAAGATTACGCCGCGGATACACGAGATCCGCGCCCGTGCCGATCACGGCCACCGTGGACGCGCCGGTGCGCAGGCCGCCCTCGTGCGCGTGCGTGTCGATGCCCAGCGCCAGCCCGGAAATGATGGTCAGCCCGGCCGCGCCGAGGGCTTGCGCGAACGCCGCCGCGTTCTGCATGCCTTGCGCGCTGGCATTGCGGCTGCCGATGATGGCCACGCCGGGCCGCGACAGCAGTTCCGCGCGGCCCCGCACGTACAGCAGCAGGGGCGGATCGGCAATTTCCAGCAACAGGGGCGGATAGGCGGGGTCCGCCAGGGTCAGCACGGCGTTGCCGGGCCGCTGCAGCCACTGCAGGGTCAGTTCCAGCTGGCTGTTGGCCAGCGGCTTGGGCGGCTGCGCGATGGCGCGCGCCACGCCGGCCGGCACCACCTCGCGCAAGGCCGCGAAGGAGGCGGCGAAGATCTGCGGCGGCAGGCCGAAGCGGGCCAGCAAGGCGCGCGCCGCCACCGGCCCCACGCCGGGCAGATACTGCAGGCGCAGCCAGCCGGCCAGTTCGCCGGCCGTCTCCGCCCCCGTTGCAATTGCGTGCATGACAACCTCCGTCCATGTTGTGCCACTCCCATGCTAGCGCCATGGCAAACCGGCGATGCCGACGCGCGCAAGGATGGCGCCGATGGCGGGGAAAACGGCCCGCCATCCACAGGGCCACGGGCGTCTGTGATAAAATTTCCCTTTGCAGCAGACTAATCGACGCACTGGCAAGCGCATCTGCCGCGCCGTTGCGCCACACGCAGCCAACCGTAGCGCACTCAACTCGATAACAGACAGCCCATACCGCCATGCCGCCTTGCGCATGGCCCAGGCATGAATAATCCGGCGCACCGGCGCCCACCTTAACCAGTCGAATCCGTATGTCCATCTTAAATATCCTGCGTTACCCCGATCCACGCCTGCACACCGTCGCCAAGCCCGTCACCGCTTTCGACGAGCGCCTGCAAACCCTGATCGACGACATGGCCGAAACCATGTACGACGCCCCCGGCGTCGGTCTTGCTGCATCGCAAGTCGATGAGCATATCCAGATGATGGTGATCGACATCACCGAAGAAAAAAACCAGCTGCAAGTGTTCATCAATCCGGAAATCACCTGGGCCAGCGAAGAAAAGCAGGTCTACGACGAAGGCTGTTTGTCCGTGCCCGGCGTCTACGACGGCGTCGAGCGCCCGGCCCGCATCAAGGTGCGCGCCCTGGACCGCCATGGCAAGCAGTTCGAACTGGAAGCCGATGGCTTGCTGGCCGTCTGCATCCAGCATGAGATGGATCATCTGCTGGGCAAGGTATTCGTCGAATACCTGTCGCCGCTCAAGCGCAACCGCATCAAGACCAAGATGATCAAGGAAATCCGCGGCCTCGAGCGCGAAGCGAGCTTGCGCGCACAGAACCGCCGTTTCTAAGCCGCTGCTGATAGACTGAAGACCGTACCGTTACACCTCGCCAGCCTGGCGCCTCCGGCGTGGGCCTGCGCACCTCACGTCAAGGAATAATATGAAAGTGATCTTCGCAGGCACGCCTGAGTTCGCCGCCACGGCCCTGAAGGACTTGCACGAAGCGGGATTCGAGATCCCGCTGGTGCTGACCCAGCCCGACCGTCCTGCCGGACGCGGCATGCAGCTGCACGCCTCGGCCGTCAAGCAGTACGCGCAGGCGCACGGCATCGAGGTGCTGCAGCCGCTGTCGCTGCGCATGGACAGCAAGGACCCGCAGCGCGCCGCCGAAGCGCAAGCGGCCCATGAGCGCCTGCTGGCCACGGACTACGACGTCATGGTGGTGGCCGCGTACGGCTTGATCTTGCCGCGCAGCACACTCGACATCAAGCCCTGCATCAATATCCACGCTTCCCTGCTGCCCCGCTGGCGCGGCGCGGCGCCCATCCACCGCGCCATCGAGGCCGGTGACGACGAAACGGGCGTGACCATCATGCAGATGGAAGAAGGCCTGGACACGGGTCCCATGCTGGCCGTCGAACGCCTGCCCATCGAAGCGGGCGATTCCACCGCGACCCTGCACGACAAGCTGGCCAGCCTGGGCGGCAAGATGATCGTCGAAACCCTGCGCAAGATGCAGCAGCAGCCGCTGGAAGCGGTGCCGCAGCCGGAAGCGGGCGTCACCTATGCGGCGAAAATCGCCAAGGACGAGGCGGCGCTCGATTTCAGCCAGCCGGCGCTGGAACTGGGCCTGAAAATCCGCGCCTTCAACCCGTTTCCCGGCGCCTGCGGCCAGGTCGATGGCGTCACCATCAAGATCTGGGCCGCCGACGTGCTCGAAGCGGACAGCAAGGAAGCCCCGGGCCAGGTGCTGGCCGCCGACGCCCAGCACGGCATCATCGTGGCCTGCGGCGACGGTTCCCTGCGCCTGACGGAACTGCAAAAACCGGGCGGCAAGCGCCTGCCCGCGCTGGACTTCATCAAGGGCTTCCCGCTGGAAGGCAAGCGTTTCGTTTGATGCGGCACGCATGTCTGTGCCTATAAAAAAGGGCTTGCCGCGGCAAGCC
>NZ_RFSK01000095.1 GCF_009923995.1 Janthinobacterium sp.
ACCACGGAGACCGTGATTGGCGGCGTCACCATTCCCATCGGCGTGTATATCGCCGATGCGTTCATCCAGAACGCGTCAATTACCAATGCGAAGATCGGTGGGGATATCTGGTCATCGAACTATGCGGCGGGCCAGGCTGGCTGGCGTTTGAGCCGTGCCGGCAATATGGAAGTGAATAACCTCACGGCGCGCGGTGCGGTCATGGGGGGCAGTTTCACGGGGTGGGGGTGGCCGGCAAACAATGGTCTGGGATTCTATCTTGGCCCCGAGGGAGCGCAGTGGGGGAGTTACGGCACTGGGCGATACATGCAAATTTCCAGCAATGGGGACATGGAGGCGCCCGGGCTGAAAATTTTAGCCGGCAAGGCAACGTTCACTGGCAACGTGGTGTCAGGCGAGGGCACCGGGTTTCGCGTCGAAATGGGGCCGGATGATCCCGTGTATGCCATGTGGGCCGGCGCCGGCGCCAAAAATGACGTCAACGCAATTTTCTATCTCAAGCGCACTGGCGCAGGCTATTTCGGCGGGGCGTTGACCGCCGGGGCGCTGAGAACTGCGGTGACCAGCCCGGAGATAAACCCGAACGCGCAATTAATCAACGGCCCCTTCGGCTCGAATGGCGGTTTGATCACGGTGATCTGCAGCTTCGATTGGCGGCGAAGCCTGGGATCGACCCGCGCCAAGTACACGGCGGGAGCCGGAAGTACCCAAGCAGTAGTACGCCTGTACAGGGGGCTTGCAGGTGCGGCGGCGGATACGTTGCTGGCCACCTCCACTTTTACAGGGCCACCGGCTGCCATCGAAAATACGCTCAATTTTGATGAGCCGTCCACATGCAACCTCAGTGTCTCGGGGGCGTTTACTTTTACTGATGATGCGCATAGCACTGCCGATCATACCTACCGCGTGACCGTGGCCATGGTGGAGCAGGCGGTGACGATAGGCACTCGTCCTGGCGCTGATCGCCCGCCTGTGAATGCGGTGTATCAACGCTTATCTAATACCACGGTGGAATAGTATGGCCAATTTACGCATCCTTCACGACAACGCCGCCGACCGCGCCGTGCTCACGGCATCAAGCCAGGTCGGCGCGCTGGGGCCGGCCAACCTTCAGCGCGACCGCAAATCGGCTGTGCTGCGCGCTACTGGCACGGCGCAGACCATTACCGCCACCTGGCCAGCGCAGGAGGTGGTGGCGTATGTGGGCCTGTTCAGCACCAACCTCACCAGCACCGCCCGCATGCGCGTGCGCGGCTATGCCCAGCCCGGCGATGCCGTGGCAGTACTCGACACTGGCTGGACCATGCCGTGTCCTGAAGCGCCGCTGGGCAGTTACCCATTTGGCGAGATGCCGCTGGGCTGGAATGCCTACAAATGGGGTGGCGTGAACACCTGGGCACGCGGCGGCGGGAGCAATTTGGTGAGCTGGTTTTCCGCCGTGCTGGTGCGTCAGCTGGTTGTCGACGTGACAGGTATTGATACGCCGGAGGGCTACATTGAAATGTCCAGGCTCGTGGCGGGCAACTATTTTGCGCCTGAATACAACGCATCATACGGTGCGTCACTCCAGCTGCAGGACACCAGCGAAGCCTACCGTACCAGTGCCGGCTCCCCGAAAGCGGCTGTCGGCACGACCAGTAAAAAACTGAGCATCAACCTGGAGAGCCTGACACCGCCGGACCGCGCGCGCCTGATGCACATCCTGCGCGAGTGTGGCCCGATCAAGCCGCTGATGTTCAGTCTGTTCCCCGAGAATGCGGATCCTTTGATCGAGCAGGACCACATGATTTACGGCCGGGTCGCCAATCTGGAGGCGGTCGCTACCCCGTATTACGAAACCTACTCCACACCACTTGAAATTGAAGGGCTCTAAAAATGGCATCGAAATTTTTACCAGGCATGAAAAACGTGCTCGAAGTGTTGAACCAGATGTGGGATGCGTTTGCGGCCGGGCCATATAACAGTCTGCCTTTGACCGGCGGGGTGATGAGTGGGCCACTCGCTAATACCGATGTTATTTACAGCACCAAAAGTCTCTACGCTCGTAGTGTCGACGGCGTGACTCGCACCACAATGCATGCCCCGGTGAACGCCGTCGACAATACCGTAGCCAATGTCAATCCCGCAATTTCCTTGGGCGTTTCTGGGGTGCTGGGGCAGGCGTTCGAGGGCGCGTTCGTGTTGGCCACCAGTTCTGGCGCTGGTAGCCTCTACAAAGAGGGCTATACCTTGCGGTTCCGTGCCTCTGATGCATCCACTGGCTCGCCAAGCACGCCTGACTTGCTGGTCGTGCGGGGAAGCGGCCACGTCGAGGTGCCTGGTGTTCTGTCCATAGGTAATGTTGGCAGCAGCGTTATCCCGTCCACGGACAATACGAAAAATGTCGGGTCTTCCTCCCTGGCGTTCAGTACGGTCTATGCCCGCACGGGCGCCATCAACACATCCGATGCCCGTCTGAAATGCGACTTTCGCGATTTGACCTCGGCCGAGGTGGCAGCAGCCCGCGATATTGCCCGCGTCATCGGCGTCTACCGCTGGCGCGACGCCATCGACTGCAAGGGTGAAGCGGCACGCGAGCACATCGGTCCTACCGTGCAGCGCGCCATCGAGATCATGCAGGCGCACGGTTTGGAGCCGTTCAACTACGGCTTTATTTGCCACGACACCTGGGAGCAGGAAACCGTCGAGCATCCGGCCATCGAGGCGCGGCCAGCCATTGCCGCCACCGAGGCGGCGTCCGCCGTGCTGGATGCGCTCGGCAACGTCGTCACGCCGGCCGTGGTGGGCAGCCCCGGTTTCCCGGCCATTGAGGCGCGCGATGCCTACACCGAGGTCACGCTGGAGGCCGGCGACCGCTACGCCTTCCGCTATGACGAGCTGGCCATGTTCATTGCCGCCGGCCAGGAGGCGCGCCTGGCCGCGCTCGAAGCGGCATAACCATTCCACGCTTCACCTCCAACCCGCTTCGGCGGGTTTTTTCATTTCCACCACCTGAAAGGCATCCATGGCCATCGAAACAACCGCCGCTGGCGGCGCACTGATCAAAATTTTTGGCATCCCGGTTCTGGCCGGCGCTGCCGCAACCTCACTGGGATTCATGTTTATGTGGCCAAAAACCGCCAAGGAAGCGGGCGTGCGCTTCTTCGTCACCATTCTGTTTTCCGCCCTGATGGGGCCGGCCCTGGTCGTGGTCGTACGCAACTGGATGCCGGGCCTGTTCGACAGCGCGCGCGCCGTCGCCGTGCTGTACGGCAGCGACCCGGCGCTGGGCTTCCTCTTCATCGCCGCGCCGCTGATGGTGGCGGCCGGCTTGCCCGCCTGGTGGGTGCTGGGCGCCACGGTGCGCTGGCTCGACAAGCGCCGCGACAAGGACATCGGCGAGCTGGCGCGCGACGCGGCCGCGATCGTCAAGGACGTGCGGGGTGGACTGTGAACCTGAGCCCCCATTTCAGCCTTGCCGAACTGGTCGCCTCCCAGGTGGCCACCCGCAAGGGCATCGACAACACGCCGGCGCCCGCCATCGTCGCCAACCTCACGCGCCTGGCCGCGCTGCTCGAGCAGGTGCGCGCGCTGGTCGGCGCGCCCATCGCCATTTCCAGCGGCTACCGCTCGCCCGCGCTGAACAAGGCCGTGGGCGGCGCGGCAAATAGCGCCCACGTGCTGGGCCTGGCTGCCGATATCAGCACGGCCAAGCTGGCGCCCAAGGCGCTGGCCCTGCTGATCCGGCAAAGCGATATCGCCTTCGACCAGCTGATCTATGAAGGCACGTGGGTGCACATTGCCCTGTCGGCTGGCGCGCCGCGGCGCCAGGTCCTGACGGCCAAGTTTGCCGGCGGCGGCGTCAGCTACGTGGCGGGCATCGTATGAGCGCCCTGGGCACGCTGGCGGGCGCCGCCGTCAGCGGGATCTGGAAACTGGCAGCCATCGTGCTGGCCGCCGCGCTGCTGGTGGTGGCCAGCTCCACCGCGACCGGCTGGTGGCTGGCCGCTGGCGACCGTGACGCCGCGCGCGCGGAGCTGGTGCGGGAGCAGGGCGTCGGCGCAGCGCTGCGGGCCGCGATCAGCGAGCAAAACCGCGCCATCGATGGCATGGCCAAGGCAACCCTGGCGGCACAGGAGCGCGGCGCGGCGGCGCAGGCGGCTGCCGCTGCCAAGGGCAAGAAGTACGACGCGGCCCTGGTGCAGATCGCGAGCGCGCGCGCCAATACCTGCGACGAGGCCATGCCAGCCGTCAGGCTGCTGCTGGAGGGTATGCGATGAAATGGATACTTGTATTGGTGCTGGCCGGCTGCGGCAGCGCGCCGCTGCGGGTCGAAGTTCCAGTCTTTACCCAATGCGTAAAGGAGGTACCGCAGCGGCCGGTCTACGAGTTCGACCAGCTGGCGCCGGCAGCAACGGACGGGGAGATTGTCCTGGCGCTGGCTCGGGACTGGCCGCACGGCCGGAAGTATGAAGTGGAACTGGAGGCAGTAATTGCGGGCTGTATTCTGCCAGATGAAAAAGCAGAGCGCTGATTGTCGCTGCGCTAACAGCGGCAATCAGCCGGTGAAGCCTGGTGAGTGGGCTTGGAGTGCCTCATGGGAGGAATTCAACTTTACCACTAGGAGGTACACATTTTGGCTTTACCCATCATCCCTTGGATCGGCGGCAAACGACGCCTGGCTGACCGCATCATCCCGCAATTTCCGCCTCACACTTGCTACGTCGAGGTTTTCGCCGGCGGCGCCGCGCTGTACTTCATGCGGCCGCCGGCCGAGGTCGAAGTGCTGAACGACGTCAACGGAGAACTGATCAACCTGTATCGCGTCGTGAAGTGCCACCTGGAGGAATTCGTGCGCCAGTTCAAGTGGGCGCTGTCGAGCCGCGAGGTGTTCAAGTGGCTGCAGGACACGCCTCCGCATACACTGACGGACCTGCAGCGCGCGGCGCGCTTCTTCTACTTGCAGCAGCATGCCTTCGGCGGCAAGGTCGACGGGCAGAATTGGGGCACGGCCACCACTGCGCCGCCGCTCAACCTGCTGCGCATCGAGGAGAACTTGTCGGCCGCGCACCTGCGCCTGTCTGGCGCCTACATCGAGAACCTGGACTGGTACAAATGCATGGAGCGCTACG
The DNA here is from genome assembly GCF_009923995.1 of Janthinobacterium sp. Lineage (GTDB taxonomy): Bacteria > Pseudomonadota > Gammaproteobacteria > Burkholderiales > Burkholderiaceae_D > Janthinobacterium. The sequence goes on from NZ_RFSK01000095.1 coordinate 5,112, forward strand.
ACCGCCCGCACACGCTGTTTTACCTGGACCCTCCGTACTGGGAGACGGCTGGGTATGGCGTGGAATTTGAGTTCGAGCAGTATGAGAAGATGGCCGAGCTGATGGACAGGCTGAAGGGTAAGGCTATCCTGAGCCTGAACGATCACCCTGACATCCGGCGCGTTTTCGCACGCTTCCAGATGGACACAACTGGTATTCAGTACAACGTGGGCGGAGGTGGCAGGGCGGTGGAGCGGAAGGAGTTGATTATTTACAGCTGGGATAGGGCGGCTGAGCCGGTTGGGCTATTCTAAGTAGCTTGGTAGGCGGGCGCCAGCGCCATGGACGGCATGGATCGTCCTGGCACTGGCGCGAGACTTTCCTCGTTGGCGGAAATGCGAAGGTGACTGGAGGCGGTTATTGCAGGGTGTCTACAAATTCAGAGTGTCGCAATCGCCGATTAGATTTCGGCAGTTGCGGGAATTTTTTCGTTCAAAGACATTTTTTCGATGGTATGCCAGATATCGCGCCTGGTCCGCCGAAAATGCACCAACGTTTGCGACCTCTGGAATGTTCCATGCATGTAGCACGGTTCTGTCAAGTCCTGCTGCAAGCAATAAGTCGCCATTGTCCTCGAAGCCAATCTGACCGCTGTCGAACAAATGGTCGATATGCGGCGCAAGCATTATTCCATTATTACCGTCTGTGTGCTCTTGATGTTCGCAGGCTGCCCAAGGCTTGATGTGGCTGGCGACCAGGTGGCTAGGATTGGCAATTTTGGTTAATCGGCAAATTGGCTCCCGCAGCAAGACGGCGCGGCGGAACGCGCCTTGGCCGACGCGAGCTTGTATTATTTGTTCGCGCGTTTTGCTGTCATAGCTCAGGTTGGCATTGATCCGCTCGATCTGTTGTGCTTCGCTTGGTATTTGCGTGATGGGCTGCTTTCGCTCAAACTCTTGAAACAATTCAAGCGCATCTTGGTACTTTGGACTCCCTTCCGGTATTTCGTACAAAGTCCCCATGAAGTGAGAGGTCTTTGTTTGTCTCAGACTTCGCTGAACTGAGTTGTCCCAGTCGACAGCAATCGACCGCACTACTTCGCCCGGATCTGGGTATAGCGATGTTTCTCCCTTAGCTGTGCGCAAAATTTTCGGCGCGCTTACCCGTCCGACAGCCACAAAGCCGACCTTTTTCTCATAAGCAAAAATATAGTCGCCGGCTTGAATTTTATTTAACGCAAGATTGTATTTCTTGAATGGGGCTTCTCGATCCGGGGTAACGTATAGGCATTTATTTTCTAGCCAATAACGAAATGGACTGTCATCTTTAGAATGGCCTGGAGTCTTGTCAAAGCTATCTTTATCTGTGTTGATGAACCAGAACTTAGATTTTATTGCTGGCGTATTTGAATCCATGCTTTTTATCCTTCTTGTCACTATTTTGGTTATTGCGTGCTTTTAATTCAGTGAAAAAATGCTTGTTAGTCGCTTTTCCAATGTTCACCAAGCCAATCGTTTCTCGTCCAAATAGTCGTGCAGCCTAGACTAGGCTGCCACACCCCGTAGTGGCATAACCTTTGCCGTCGCTGGTACCGTAGCGCCGTTTCTACGAAAACAGCACGCTGACGCCGCGTGGGCGGAAATGTGAAAGTGAAATGGAAGCAAGTACTGCTGTATGTTAGTGAAAATTTTTGAATTACACTCATCTAATTCATTATTCAGAATATTTGAATGGGGATTTTTAAATCAATCCCTGTAAATTAATTATTGTATCGGTGAGATTTTATGTTAGTATATTTTTGATATGAAAGAATATAAAGCATAAAATATTGAAATTATTCCTAGAAAGAAAACTGTGATAATTGATCGTCGAAGCCATGAGGGGAGTTGTTGCTGCAACAAAACAGTAATCTGTTTTGCCATTCCTTGATCAAATTTTACGCCGGCATGAATGCTCTCAAAAATAATTGGTGGCGTGTACAGATAGGTAATAGTTATTTCCTCTCCTGGGACCAAGGTAGGAATTAGGATGTCACTTGTGCCATCTGGCAGAATTTCAGTATGGTGCACAAGTGATGGGTATATGTTAAAATTTGGGAGTACGTTGTGATGTAATCTTACATTTAACGCAGGCCTTCTACCGGTGTTTCGCAGAACAACTGAGTGGATATTAATTTTCTGAGCGCTTGGTGAGTTCGGTTGCAATGTAAAGTTTGCTACGTGACTAAAATATGATATTAGTTTTGGCCTATTTTCAAATTTAGTATTCACCCACGCTCCGACGAAGAGAGCAACTATTGGCGCGGCTATTGTTGCAACTACGTTCCAGTCTATTGTCATTTGTTGCTCTTTAAATTTTATTTAACGGAAGTGTAATTGATATTCTTTTGCGGAATTTTCATGGTAATTTTAACAAATCACTGAGTCGTTGTCATTATTGCTCTTCTTCGCCTAATTTGCGAGGGGCGCTCGCATCAAACGCACTGGTGGCGTCCATTTGGTTCTTGGTGGCGTATGGGAATTCCGGTAAGTGGATCCGTTGCAGTAGTTCTTGACGCTGACGATTAACGCCGCGGGCACCCGCTGATGCAGCGCTTCCACAAGCCGGACGACGAAAAGCGCATGGTGATGATCCTGGACCCGGACCCGTACCAGGGCTGGTTGAACGGCTCGCTGGTGTCTGAAGAGGATGTTTATCGGCAGTATCCAGCGGAGCTGCTTGTCGCGCAGCCCGACCCTATGCAACCGCGATCACGTGCAAAAACACCGGCGCCGGCCGCGCCAGCGGAGCAGGGCGGGCTTTTCTAGTTACAAATTTCACCTTCTGGTTTCCCTTGCTCGGCAATATACTGTGTTTTTATACAGTATATTTGGGATGAATGATGAAGGTTTGGGCATCAAGGCGTCGAGAGGATGGGGCGGTGCTGGTAGCCCCTGCACCGGTAGTAGAGGGTGCCATGCTGCTCGAATTGTTGGTGGTAGACGTAACGCTGGACGGGAATCAACGCCCTTCAAAAGTGGCACGCCTGCAGACGATAGGCGCACCGCGAATCCTGGCGCAGCTGGCCAAACCCAAACTGGTGTGGGTTCAAGGATGGAATATCGTGTTGAGTGGCATTGAGGCAACGAGGGATGAGTCCGGCCGCACCCGCGAGGTCGCCCAGACCTGGGTATGCAAACTTTTCGTACCGGAAAACGCTATAGGATTCCGCACCCGGGAACTGTATCGATCCGGAGCGGCGCTACCGAAAAAACTTGCGCGCGAGAGCAGTGGCTCGCGCGGGTTGCTGGCTGTGGCTGATGATTTCTCAAATGTGCTTCAGCGCCATGCCACGTGCGCTGAGTTGCGCCGCCATCAGATTTCTACATTTCCGGAAGGCCGACTGATCGATTGTTGTATCGAGTGGATGTCGGAAGAATCGTTCGAACTGGGCGGCTTGCAGTTGCACTCGAGTTTCGAGAGCCATCCGGAGCGGCTGGAGCGCGGCGGGTGGCTGGTCAGCGTCGACATGAAAGAACGCGAGCTGACGAAGAGCGAGGCGCGCATGCTGCGATAAAGTTACTCCAGCACGTCTTTTAGGCCCATCCCACCTTCCACGCAATGATTGCCCGATGACGCCCAGCCGGCCACGCGCTGTTGTTGGTCGACCAGCACGATGACTTGGCAGCCGGCCGCCGCGCTGCCATAGTTGAGCTGTAGATGGTCCCCCTGACGCTGGTAGCCGACGGGTGTACCGTAGCGGGCGGCGAGAGCGAAGCTGCCAATGCCTATCAGATCACCGCTGCTGAGCTGCGGTGCCGCTGGCAGCGCAGCTCAGCAGGGCGGGCAAGAAGAGGGCGCCCAGCGCGTGCTTCATTGTAATTTTTTCTTTTAGCGTTATGCTTACAGGTGGTGCCTTTTATATAGTAGCTGTGGCACCTGCCATCCCGATCTTGCGCAGCCTCATGTCAGAACGGGATGGTGGGCGAAACGGGCAAATATGGGGGCGAAATTTGGGCGAAAACGTGGACTTTTCCAGACTTTTCCAGACATTTATGGGGAAGCGTAAACGGCATTCCCACTATGTCTACAGCGGTTTGCGAATGTTTAAGACAGGAATCAAGAATTTCTGTATAATCTGCTTTTGCGCCAATAGGAAATGCTATGCGTCTACTTCAAAAAGCACTCACATTCGATGACGTGCTGCTCGTCCCAGCCTACTCCAACGTTCTGCCCGCCGATACGTCCCTCAAGACTCGCCTGACCCGCAACATCACCCTGAATATTCCCTTGCTGTCCGCAGCCATGGACACGGTGACGGAAGCCCGCCTCGCGATCGCGATGGCCCAGGAAGGCGGCATCGGTATCATCCACAAGAATTTGAATCCGAAGGACCAGGCACGTGAAGTGGCCCGTGTAAAACGTTTCGAAGCTGGCGTGCTGCGCGATCCGATCACGATTCCGCCGGACATGAAAATCCGCGACGTGATCGCGCTGACGGAACAATACGGCATCAGCGGCTTCCCTGTCGTCAAGGGCAAGGAAGTGGTCGGCATCATCACCAACCGCGACTTGCGCTTTGAACAGGAACTCGACGCGGAAGCCTCCGCGAAGATGACCCCGCGCGAAAAACTCGTCGTCGTCAAGGAAGACGCCGATACGGCCGAAGCCAAGCGCCTGATGAACAAGCACCGCCTCGAGCGCGTGCTGGTCGTCAATGACGCCTTCGAACTGCGCGGTTTGATCACCGTCAAGGATATCCAGAAGTCGACTTCCCACCCATTCGCCTCGAAAGACAGCCAGGGCAAACTGCTGGTCGGCGCTGCCGTCGGCGTGGGCGCCAAGGATGAAGAGCGCATCGACCTGCTGGTCGCTGCCGGCGTCGACGTGCTGGTGGTCGACACGGCACACGGCCACTCGCAAGGCATCCTGGACCGCGTGAAGTGGATCAAGACCAAGTATCCGCAAGTGGAAGTGATTGGCGGCAATATCGCTACCGCCGCTGCTGCCAAGGCGCTGGTGGAATACGGCGCCGATGCTGTCAAGGTCGGCATCGGCCCTGGCTCCATCTGCACCACGCGTATCGTCGCCGGTGTCGGCGTGCCGCAAATCACGGCCATCTCGAACGTGGCCGAAGCGCTGGAAGGCACGGGCGTGCCATGTATCGCCGACGGCGGCATCCGTTTCTCCGGTGATATCTCGAAAGCGCTGGCCGCTGGCGCCTCGACCGTCATGATGGGTTCCATGTTTGCCGGTACGGAAGAAGCACCGGGCGAAGTGATCCTGTACCAGGGCCGCAGCTATAAATCGTACCGCGGCATGGGTTCGCTGGGCGCCATGTCCGATGGTTCGGCTGACCGCTATTTCCAGGACGCCACCATGAAGGCCGACAAGTTCGTGCCTGAAGGTATCGAAGGCCGCGTCGCCTACAAGGGCAGCGTGCTGGCGATCATCTTCCAGCTGGTGGGCGGCGTGCGTCAATCGATGGGTTACTGCGGTTGCGCCACCATCGACGAACTGCGCGAGAAAGCGGAATTCGTGGAAATCACCTCGGCCGGCATGCGCGAGTCGCATGTCCATGATGTGCAGATCACGAAAGAAGCACCGAACTACCGTTCCGAGTAAGCGTACTGGAGAAACTGTCCATGGTTGCGTTCCAGTGCCTCGCCGTACTATGCGTACTGTCTTCGGCACTGCGTCTTGCCCTGAACAGTTTTCCAGCTACGCTATTGTGGTAGCGACAGACCAGACCGGCGCCCAGTGCGCCGGTTTTGTAATGACCCCAGATAAAGTCCCCATCATGCATTCTAAAATCCTCATTCTCGATTTCGGCTCCCAAGTCACCCAGTTGATCGCCCGCCGCGTGCGCGATTCCGGCGTGTTTTCCGAAGTCTTCCCGTATGACGTCAGCGACGAGTTCGTGCGCAACTATGGCGCCGCCGGCGTGATCCTGTCGGGCAGCCACAATTCCACGCTGGATGGCGACTCGCCGCGCGCGCCGCAAGCCGTGTTCGAGCTGGGCGTGCCCGTGCTGGGCATCTGCTACGGCATGCAAACCATGGCGGCCCAGCTGGGCGGCAAGGTGGAAAACGGCCTGGTACGCGAATTCGGCTACGCCGAAGTGCGTGCCCGCAGCCACACCAAGCTGCTCAACGGCATCGCCGACTTCGTCACGGACGAAGGCCACGGCATGCTGAAAGTGTGGATGAGCCATGGCGACAAGGTGCTGGAAATGCCGCCAGGCTTCAAGCTGATGGGCAACACCCCGAGCTGCCCGATCGCCGCCATGGCCGACGAGGAGCGCCAGTTCTATGGCGTGCAGTTCCACCCGGAAGTGACCCACACGGTGCAGGGCAAGGCCATCATCGGCCGTTTCGTGCATGAAATCTGCGGCTGCAAGTCGGACTGGAACATGCCCGACTACATCAGCGAAGCGGTGGAAAAGATCCGCGCGCAAGTGGGCACGGATGAAGTCATCCTGGGCCTGTCCGGCGGCGTCGATTCGTCCGTGGCCGCTGCCCTGATTCACCGCGCCATCGGCGACCAGCTGACCTGCGTCTTCGTCGACCACGGCCTGCTGCGCCTGGACGAAGGCAAGATGGTGATGGACATGTTTGCCAAGAACCTGGGTGTGAAAGTCATCCGCATCGACGCGGAAGACCAGTTCATGGGCCACCTGGCCGGCGTTGCGGACCCAGAGCAGAAGCGCAAGATCATCGGCCGCGAATTCGTCGAAGTCTTCCAGGTCGAGTCGGGCAAGCTGGTGAACGCCAAGTGGCTGGCGCAAGGCACGATTTATCCGGACGTGATCGAATCGGCCGGTAAAGGCAAGAAGGGCCAGACCATCAAGAGCCACCACAACGTGGGCGGCTTGCCGGACACCCTGAAGCTCAAGCTGCTGGAACCGCTGCGCGAACTGTTCAAGGATGAAGTGCGCAAACTGGGCGTGGCCCTGGGCTTGCCGCATGACATGGTTTACCGTCACCCGTTCCCGGGCCCGGGCCTGGGCGTGCGCATCCTCGGCGAAGTCAAGAAGGAATTCGCCGACCTGCTGCGCCGCGCCGACGCCATCTTCATCGAAGAACTGCGCAACACGCCGTACGAATTCGTTGCCGGCCAGGCCGTCGACCCGGACGCGTTGCCAGCGAACTGGTACGAGGCGACCAGCCAGGCGTTCGCCGTCTTCCTGCCCGTCAAGTCGGTGGGCGTGATGGGCGATGGCCGCACCTACGAATACGTGGTGGCCCTGCGCGCCGTGCAGACGCAGGATTTCATGACGGCCCATTGGGCGCACCTGCCGCACAGCTTGCTGGGCAAGGTCTCTAACCGTATCATTAACGAAGTGCGCGGCATCAACCGCGTCGTCTACGATATCTCGGGCAAGCCGCCTGCGACTATCGAGTGGGAATGATGAGCTCGCTTTAACTGATTGATTTTAAAGTGAAAAACTGATGGCCGTTGATGATTCGAACAGAATTATCAACGGCCATTTTCTTGATGTGCATTGGATTGATCGTTCGCGCCAAGGAAATGCCTGCATCGAGGTTGCCACCTTGACCCAGGTCATGGTTCGATCCGGCCATCAAGTCGTTTTTTGATTTCACAGGTCGGCGCATGGATGACGTTTTGCATACTGTTCCCCCGTGAGCTGCGCCGCCCACCTGCTGCGAAGGTCTTTCCGGCAAGGCAGGGACGCGGCTATTTCTCGCTCGTGCCTGCGGAGGCTGCGCCAGCCAGGGCTTTTTTGTCCATGGCGTCGAGGCCTTGATGCGCGAGGTCCAGCAGCATCATTTCTACGGTGCTGCCATGTTGCATGGACAGGCGCTGCACGGCACAAGCCAACGCAGGGGGAAGTTCCAGCGCATGCAGGATCAGCCCACCTCCGGCCGGTTTTGGCGGGGCGAAGTGTGTCTCCTTGGCAATGGGCAACGTTCCATCCACAAGCCAGGTGGTGCTGACGCCGAGGGCAGCGGCAATCTTTTCTGCCGCTTCCATGCGAAGTTCGGCTTTGCCGGATTCATAGCGATACAGTTGCGTGGGATTGATGCCCGCCCGTTCGGCAAGCAGTATTTGTGACATACGAAGATCCTCGCGGCATCTTGTGAGTCGCGCAGAAACATTAGTGTCGCCAGACATAGGTATTGCCTTTCAATATACAAGGTTCGTGAATGCGACAGAACCCGCCAATCTGCTCCGTCTGTTGCCCCCAACATTGGGACCCCCGGAAGTCGAGGCCGTAGGCAGGTACGAGAGTGGGCTATCGCACACCGCCACGGTCACCTGATTTCTGGATGCAGTGCCTGCAGATTCCGGCCAAGCTGATCATTGAACTCATTCACTCCAGAAAACGAGCTTAATTTTGATGACGCGGTGCGAGCCCTGGTAAGGAACGCAGCCAGTGTCTTGATCAGGGTGTCAGCTGGATACCGGTCTTGATCAGCAGGAGCGCCCGGTGCGTCAACTGGCTACGCACTGCGGCATTCTCGCCCCTGAGCGCGGCTCCCAGCATCCCTGCAAGCAGCTCGACATCCCTCACGCTCAGGTCGGCGCGCACGGCGCCTGACGCAACGACGTCCGGCAATACACTTTCCACAATCTGAACAAATTTGTCCCGCACGCGCGAAAACTCCGGGCCCGTGGCGTTCATCGCCTGCCACTGCGGCAGCAGGGCGGCATTGGTCAACGACAGTTTTGCGAACGCGTCGAACAGGGCGAATGGCTGCTGCCGCAAGTCGATGGCGCGTAGTTCCGTCTCGAACTGGTCCAGCTCCTCGTCCAGCAGTGCAAGCAGCAAGCCATTGCGGTCAAAGAAATTGCGATGCACGGTGGCACGGCCGACGCCAGCGGCATCGGCGATCCGCTGCATCGGAATGTCCACGCCTTCCTCGGCGTAGATGCGGCGCGCGGCATTGAGGACGGCCTGGCGCCGCTTGGCGGCATCGCCCCTGAGTGGTTTGTCGGTATCTGGCTGCATAGCCTGCCATCTTAGCGTAAAGGAATGTGAAATTGATAGGGCCAGCAAGCGCAAAACACAAAGTGGTCATTAATGACCAC
>NZ_RFSK01000096.1 GCF_009923995.1 Janthinobacterium sp.
GCCTGGCCTGCCTGCTGCTGGCCGCCCTGTGGCCGGCGCTGTCCCTGGCCAGCCAGCGCGGCGCTGCCGGCATCCCCGCCGGCGCGCTGCCGGCCCCCGCCGATCCCCCCGGCTGGGCGCGCCTGCCCGGCGCCGTGCCCGCATGGCTGGCGCCGTTCGCGGGCGCGCCGGCGCAGTTCGCCGCCACGTATGCGCGCGCGGACGGGGGCGCGCAGGCCGGCCTGCAGCTGGCCTGGTATGCGCACCAGGCGCGCGACGCCGAACTGCTGGCGCACCAGTCCCGGCCGTACGGCGAGCGCTGGATGCCTCTCGCGCACCGCATGCGGCACCCCGCCCTGGCCGCCGGCACCCTGGCCGTGCGCGAAAGCGTGCTGGCGCGGGGCGGCGAGCGCCTGCTGGTGTGGCGCTTCTACCGCCAGGGCGGCATCGCCACCGCCGAACCCGTGCTGGTGAAACTGCTGCTGGCCAGGGCCAAGCTGCTGGGCATGCGCCAGGATGGCGCGGAAGTCATCGTCTGCATGGCCTACGACGAGCTGGCGCCGCCGCCGCGCGCGGCCCTGCAAGCCTTCCTGCGCGCCGCCCTGCCCGCCATCGAAGAGCGCCTGCGGGAGCTGCCGCATGGCGCCTGATACAGACAACAAGCGCGACAACGGGCGCGACAACAAACGCGACCGCGGGCGTGATGCCGGGCACGCGCCAGGCGGCGCGGGCAGCGACGGCGCGCCGCTGATCGTGCACGTGATCCACCAGCTCGACGTGGGCGGGCTGGAAAACGGTCTCGTCAACATGATCAACCACCTGCCGCCCGGACGCTACCGCCACGCCATCGTCTGCCTGAAGAACGCCACCGCCTTCCGCCAGCGCCTGACGGCACCGGGCGTGGAAATCATCAGCCTGGGCAAGCGCGAAGGCAAGGACTGGAGCCACTACCTGCGCCTGTACCGCGTCATCAAGCGGCTGCAGCCGGCCATCGTACACACGCGCAACCTGGGCTGCATCGAGGCGCAGCTGCTGGCCTGGCTGGCGGGCGTGCGCCTGCGCGTGCATGGCGAGCACGGGCGCGACATCGGCGACTTGCACGGCACCAGCCGCAAGTACCGGCTGCTGCGCAAGTGCCTGCTGCCACTGATCCAGCATTTCATCGCCGTCAGCGCCGACCTGGGGCACTGGCTGGTGGAGGTCATCGGCGCCGCGCCCGCGCGGGTGTCGCACATCGGCAATGGCGTCGACAGCGTGCAGTTTCACCCGCGCCTGGGGCCGCCCGCCGCCGTGGGACCGCCCGGCTTCCTGTGCAACGGCGCCTTCGTCATCGGCAGCGTGGGGCGCATGGCCGCCGTCAAGGATTACCGCTCGCTGGTGCAAGCCTTCCTCTTGCTGCTGGCCCAGCCGGGCGCCCGTGCCCGCCTGCGCCTGATGATCATCGGCGACGGGCCATGCCGCGACGCCTGTCTGACCCTGCTGCAGCAGGCGGGCGCGGCCCACCTGGCCTGGCTGCCCGGCGCGCGCGACGACGTGGCCCAGCTGCTGCGCGCCATGGACCTGTTCGTGCTGCCCTCGCTGGCCGAAGGCAGCTCCAACACCATCCTCGAAGCCATGGCCACGGGCCTGCCCGTCGTCGCCACGCAGGTGGGCGGCAATGCGGAACTGGTGCAGTCGGGCTGGAGCGGCACGCTGGTGCCGCCGGGCTCGCCCGAAATGCTGGCCGACGCCATGCTCGACTACTACAGTATGCCCGAGTTGGGCCCCCGCCACGGCGCGCGCGGGCGCCGCCAGGTGCTGGCCGAGCACAGCCTGCCCGCCATGGCCGGCGCCTACCTGGCCGTGTACGACCGCCTGACGGGCGCGCGCGCCCCGTCCCCCCTGTCCACCTACCCCTGAGAGGCCTACCATGTGCGGCATTTCCGGCATCTTCGACTTGCAGGGCCAGCGCGACATCGACCTGGGCCTGCTCTCGCGCATGAACCACAGCCTGCGCCACCGCGGTCCCGACGAAGGGGGACTGCACCGCGAACCTGGCCTGGGGCTGGCGCACCGGCGCCTGTCCGTCATCGACCTGGCCAGCGGCCAGCAGCCCCTGTTCAACGCCGACCGCAGCATCGCCATCGTCTTCAATGGCGAAATCTATAACTATCGCGGCCTGATGGCGGAACTGCGCCAGTTCGGCCATGCCTTCCGCACCAGCAGCGACACGGAAGTCATCGTCCACGCCTGGGAACAGTGGGGCGAGCAGTGCGTGCGGCGCCTGCGCGGCATGTTCGCCTTCGCCCTGTGGGACCGGCGGCGCCACCTGCTGTTCCTGGCGCGCGACCGCCTGGGCGTCAAACCCCTGTACTACGGCGAGGCGGACGACGGGACCCTGCTGTTCGGCTCCGAGCTGAAAGCCCTGCTCACGCATCCGGCCATGCCGCGCGCGCTCGACCCGCTGGCCGTGGAAGAGTATTTCGCCTACGGCTACGTGCCCGAGCCGCGCAGCATCTTCCGGCAGGCGCGCAAGCTGCCGCCCGGGCACACGCTGTCCATCCGCGCCGGCCAGCCCCTGCCCACGCCGCAATCCTACTGGGACGTGCCTTTCCTGCCGCATCCCCCCGCCAGCGAGGCGCAGCTGGCCGATGAACTGCTGGCGCGCCTGCGCGAGGCCGTGCGCATCCGCATGGTGGCCGAGGTGCCGCTGGGCGCCTTCCTGTCCGGCGGCGTCGATTCGAGCGCCGTCGTGGCCCTGATGGCGGGCGCCAGCCCCACGCCCGTGAACACCTGCTCCATCTCGTTCGGCGACCCGGCCTGGAACGAGGCCCGCTACGCCGACCTGGTGGCGCGCCGCTACGGCACCTTGCACCACGCGCGCCAGGTGGAGCAGGACGACTTCGACCTGATCGACCGGCTGGCCGGCCTGTACGACGAACCGTTCGCCGACAGCTCCGCCATGCCCACCTGGCGCGTGTGCCAGCTGGCGCGCCAGCGCGTCACGGTGGCCCTGTCGGGCGACGGCGGCGATGAAAGCATGGCCGGCTACCGGCGCTACCGCCTGCACACGCGGGAGGAAAAAGTCAGGGGCATGCTGCCGGCCGGCCTGCGCCAGTCGCTGTTCGGCACCCTGGGCCGGCTGTACCCGAAGGCCGACTGGGCGCCCCGCTTCCTGCGCGCCAAGACCACCTTCGAGGGTCTGGCGCGCGACACGACGGACGCGTATTTTCACGGCGTCAGCCTGCTGGGCGACGCCATGCGCGCGCGCCTGTTCAGCCCCGAGCTGCGGCGCAGCCTGCACGGCTACCGCGCCGTGGAAGTGCTGCGCCGCCACGCCCTGGCCAGTCCCGCGCAGGACCCGCTGTCGCAGGTGCAGTACCTGGACCTGAAGACCTACCTGCCAGGCGACATCCTCACGAAAGTCGACCGCGCCAGCATGGCGCATGCGCTGGAGGTGCGCTCGCCCCTGCTCGACCACGAGCTGGTGGCGTGGATGTCCGGCCTGCCGCCGCAGCTCAAGCTGCGCGGCGGCGAAGGCAAGTACCTGCTGAAGAAGGCCCTGCGCCCGCTCTTGCCCGACGAACTGCTGTACCGCCAGAAGATGGGGTTTTCCGTGCCACTGGCCGACTGGCTGCGCGGTCCCCTGCGCCAGCGCCTGCAGCAGCGGCTGCTGGGTCCCACCCTGGCGCAGTGCGGCCTGTTCGACATGGACTACGTGCGCCTGCTGCTGGAGCAGCATGCCTCGGGACGGCGCGACTACAGCGCGCCCCTGTGGTCGCTGCTGATGTTCGAAGCCTTCCTGCGCCAGGCTGCAACGGGGCCGGGCCCGTCGGACCTGAGCCCAGCCGTCCCTGTAGCCGCCGCCGTCCCAGGGTGAGCCATGCGCATCCTGCACATCCTCGACCACTCGCTGCCCCTGCACAGCGGCTACTCCTTCCGCACGCTGGCCATCCTGCGGCAGCAGCGGGCGCTGGGCTGGCACACCATGCAGCTCACCAGTGCCAAGCAGGGTCCGTCCGACGGCGCGCAGCAGCTCGTCGACGGCTGGCATTTCTACCGCACGGCGCCCGATGCGCGCTGGTGGGCGTGCCTGCCCGTGCTGCGCCAGGCGGCCGTCATCATCGGCCTGGCCGTGCGCCTGCGCCAGCTGGCGCAGCGCCTCAGGCCCGACATCCTGCACGCGCACTCGCCCGTCCTGAACGCCATTGCCGCCCTCAACGCGGGCCGCGCGCTGGGCATCCCCGTCGTCTACGAAGTGCGCGCCTTCTGGGAAGACGCGGCCGCCGACCATGGCAGCAGCCCGCCCGGCGGCCTGCGCTACCGCCTGACCCGGGCGCTGGAGACCTACGCGCTGCGCCGCGCCGACGCCGTCACCACCATCTGCGACGGCCTGCGGCGCGAGCTGTGCGCGCGCGGCGTGCCGGCGCACAAGATCACCGTCATCCCCAACGCCGTCGATGCGGACGCCTTCGATGCCCCTGATCCTCCGGCCTTGGCCCGCGCGCTGGGACTGGAAGGCCATCCTGTCATCGGTTTCATCGGTTCCTTCTACGCCTACGAAGGCCTGGCCCTGCTGCTGCGCGCCATGCCGCGCATGCTGGCCGCGCAGCCCGCCCTGCGCCTGCTGCTGGCCGGCGGCGGCCCGCAGGAAGGGGCGCTGGCGGCGCTGGCGACCGAACTGGGCGTGGCCGGCCAGGTCGTCTTCGCGGGCCGCGTGCCGCACGCGCAGGTGGGCGCGTATTACCGCCTGCTCGACATCTGCGTGTATCCGCGCCTGGCCATGCGCCTGACGGAACTGGTGACGCCCTTGAAACCGTTAGAGGCGATGGCGCAGGGGCGCCTCGTGGTGGCCTCCGACGTGGGCGGCCACCGCGAACTGATCGAACATGGCAGGACGGGCATGCTGTTTCGCGCCGGCGACGGCGAAGCGCTGGCGCAAGCCGTCCTGGCGCTGCTGCTGGCACGGGACGACTGGCCGGCGCTGCGGCGCCAGGCGCGCGCCTTTGTCGACACGCAGCGCAGCTGGGGCGCCAGCGTGGGGCGCTATGCGCCCGTGTATGCGCGCCTGGCCGGGCCGGCGCGCGCACCGGGAGCGCGGCCATGATGCTGAGCGGCCTGCGCATCGCCCTCGTCGGTCCCGTGCCGCCGCCGGCCGGCGGCATGGCCAACCAGACGGCACAGCTGGCGGCGCTGCTGCGCGCCGACGGCGCGCAGGTGCAGCTGCTGGCCGTCAACGGGCCGCAGCTGCCGCCCTGGCTGGCGCGCATCCGCTACCTGCGCGCCGCCCTGCGCCTGCCGCTGCACCTGTGGCGCCTGTGGCGCGCCGCCGATACGGTCGACCTGTTCCACGTCATGGCCAATTCCGGCTGGTCCTGGCACCTGCACGCCGCGCCCGCCCTGTGGATCGCCAGCCTGAAAGGCAAGCCGGCCCTGCTCAATTACCGGGGCGGCGAGGCGGCCGCCTTTTTCGCCCGCTCGCCGCGCCTGGTGTCGCTCAGCCTGCGCCGCGCCAGCGCCATCGTCGTGCCCTCGGCCTACCTGGCCGACGTCTTCGCCGCCCACGGCCATACGGCCCACATCGTGCCGAACGTGCTGGACCTGCGGCGTTTCACGCCCGGCCCGCCGCGCGCGCCGGCGCCACATGCCCCGTGCATCCTCGTGCCGCGCCACCTCGAAGCCCTGTACGACAACGCCAGCGCCGTGCGCGCCTTTGCCATCGTGCGCGCAAGCCATCCCGCGGCGCGCCTGGTGCTGGCGGGGAGCGGACCGCAGCGCGCCGCGCTGGCCAGGCTGGCGTCCGCGCTGGGCGTGCGCGACGGCGTCGCCTTCGCCGGCGCGGTGGACAACGCCGCCATGCCGGCCCTGTACCACGCCAGCGACATCGTCCTCAATCCCAGCCTGGCCGACAACATGCCCGTCTCCCTGCTCGAAGCGCTGGCCTGCGGCGTGCCCGTCGTCAGCACCAACGTGGGCGGCATCCCGGCCCTGCTGGAACATGGCAGGACGGCGCTGCTGGTGCCGCCCGGCGATCCTGCCGCCATGGCGCAGGCCATCCTGGCGCTGCTGGACGACGCGCCGCGCGCGCACGCGCAGGCCGCCGCCGGCCTGGCGCATGCGGCCGGCTTTGCGTGGGAAGGCGTCGCGCCGCGCCTGGCCGCGCACTACCGCCGCATCCGCGCCGCGCCCCGCCCCGGCGCCTACACGCGCCTCGTCGCCCACTGGCTGTTTCCCCTGCATGAATGGTTCAAGGGCCACCACAGCGCGCGCCTGCTGCGGCGCATGGAGCGCTCGCAGTGGTGGAGCGAGCAGCAGCTGCGCGACTGGCAGCTGGCGCGGCTGCGCCGCCTGCTGCGCCACGCGGGCGACCACGTGCCCTACTACCGCGACCTGTTCGCCCGCAGCCGCTTCGATCCGGGCGAGGTGCGGCAGCTGGCGGACCTGGCCCGCCTGCCGCTGCTGCGCAAGGCGGACATCGCCGGCGCGCGCGACAGCTTCAAGTCCTCGCGCGCCAGTGGCCTGCGTCCGTTCGCCACGGGCGGCTCCAGCGGCGAGCCGCTGCTGTTCTTCCTGGGACGGCGCCGCATCAGCCATGACATCGCCGCCAAGTGGCGCGCCACGCGCTGGTGGGGCGTGGACATCGGCGACCGCGAAGCCGTGCTGTGGGGCTCGCCCATCGAACTGGGGGCGCAGGACCGCCTGCGCCGTTTGCGCGATGCGCTGCTGCGCACCACCCTGCTGCCCGCGTTCGCCATGTCGCCCGAACGCCTGGCCGGCTACGTGGCCACCCTGCGCGACCGGCGCCCGCGCATGCTGTTCGGCTACCCGTCCGCCCTGTGCCGCGTCGCCAGCCACGCGGGCGCGCACGACCTGCCGCTCGACGGCCTGGGCGTGAAAGTGGCGTTCGTGACGGCCGAGCGCCTGTACGACGAACAGCGCGCGCAGATCGCCGCCGCCTTCGGCTGCCCCGTGGCCAACGGCTACGGCGGGCGCGACGCGGGCTTCATCGCCCACGAATGCCCGGAAGGCGGCATGCACGTCACGGCCGAGGACATCATCGTGGAAATCGTCGACGCCACGGGCCAGCCCCTGCCCGCCGGCGAATCCGGCCAGATCGTCGTCACCCACCTGGCCACGCAGGACTACCCCTTCATCCGCTACGCCACGGGCGACGTGGGCGCCCTGGCCACCCGGCCCTGCGCCTGCGGCCGCGGCCTGCCCCTGCTGCAGAAGATCGAGGGCCGCAGCACGGATTTCGTCACGGCGCAGGACGGCACCGTCATGCACGGCCTGGCCCTCGTCTACATCGTGCGCGAACTGCCGCAGGTGCGCGGCTTCAAGATCATCCAGGAAAGCCTGCAGCAGACCCGCGTGCTGCTGGTGTGCCAGCCGCGCCTGGACGACGCCACGCGCAGCGCCATCGTCGCCGGCTTCCGGGCCAGGCTGGGCGCGCAGGTGGACATCGCCATCGAGGAAGTCGACGAAATCGCGGCGGAGGCGTCGGGGAAATACCGGTATGTGGTGAGCAAGGTGGCCTGACGCCGTTACGCGCTGAAATAAAGTTGTTTTGTTGTCAATATCAGGTTCTGGAGTAGAATCTGATAGCGCCACTGGAGGGTGTCATGGCAAAGTTGGAAGTAGCGAAGCCGGCGAAGGCGAGGAGCACGCATCGAACGGCTGTGCCTGACGCAAGCAAGTCCCTGGAGGATTCGATCCGGAAAATCGGGGCGAGCGGCATCGATCTGGGCGAAGGTTACGTCTTGGTCAAGATGCGCCGCCCCAAGCGGGCAACCCGTCAGGCACGCGAGCAAGATGTGACATTTGTGCCGCAGCAACTACCGGGGGTGCCCGTGGTATCCGATGCCGACCTCCACGATCTGATCCAGCGATACCTGCGCACCCAGACTATGCAAGCCGGCACGGTGCCGCCAGCGAACCAGGCATACCTTGCACAGTTTGCCAATCAGGAACTGGAAAGGTATGCGGGCCTTGAAAAGAAAGGCGATCTGCTCGACTCAGGGACGCTGGCCGGACAGATGGGGGTGACGCGGCAGGCGCTATCGCCAAATCCGAAATTGAGCGCCGATGGGTACGCCAATTCAGCGGCAACTTGAGATTATTTGACCTGACGGGCCATTTCCTCAAGCAAATGGGCGGCCATGCGGGACTGACCGGGACGGCAAGTTGCACCCTGCCTCAACGGTGGGCGCTGGCCGCGCATCGCAACCCGCTCCGGGTCGATGGCTTTCTGTATATGTCGCGCCATTTGACGCATGAAAAAGCCGTCGTGATATTCGACCGCGCCAAGACCCACCTCACCGCAGCTGGCAAAGCGGTGCAGCTGATAGCTGCAGCGGAAATGCCGGATGCCATGCGCCTGTTTAATATCGTTCCTGCGTGATATGCCCAACTATCAGGGAAAAATCAAAAGGACTGACTCGTGCATGAAATTGTGTGTGCTGCGCTGGTGATCCATTTGCTCACCTGAACAGCTGTGAAACTGGAAATATGATCGCACTCTGTTGGATGGAGAGTCTGTCTCTAATGCAGGCTCAGGCTTGCGAAGCCTTGCGGTTTTCCTCACGTTTCAATCCTATAGACACTCCCACGCAACTACTTCCCACCACAATTAAAAAGAGCGCATCGGCATCCGATGTGCTGGTTTTTTTTGCTTCATCAAGTAATGCATCACCGAGTAACTTCCATGATTCAGATTTTTCCGGTGAGGCAATGGCATCAAGCATCGCCAAGACTTCCTTTAATGTCTGTGGCTCAGGTTGAGAAATAAGAACCAATATCTGCGTGACCAACCTCTTCAGTTCAGCGACATTATCCATATTGCCTTCTATTTTTAGTCAGTTGATTAAATCAAGAATCAGATATTACACTTTCCGGCATGTTTCTCCGGACTTAAGTCCGCCATGCCGACTCCCAATTGAAATTATTCATATCTAACTTCAATTACATTTATTTATCAGCAGGCACCTTGGCAGGCCAATCGACAAGCGCGAATATCCACAGAGCGAAAAAACCGACGACAGGAATAAATGACAGCAAACTCCACCAGCCAGAAAAACCGGCTTTGGATACAATTCTCCAAGTAGGAAAAACAGTGACAAATATAATAAAAAAAATTATCGACCAATGCCAAATACTGAGACTACCCATGTTCTTCCCCCATATAATTAAAAAAAGGCAGCGCTGGCTGCCATAACATGGCAGAACTATATAGATATTTCCAAAATGAAAACTATCCAATAGTTGCAAACTAGCTGCCACAAGGGGTGATTTGCCTGGAATTTGACGTTTAGACAACTTACTCCAGCAATTGTGCCAGCCGCATCTGCTCCCCCGCCGCCACAAACCACTGCGCCTGCCACCGCTGCGTGCGCTGCGCCTGGATGGATGCTGGCGCGCACCATGGCGGGTAGACGCGCAGGGCTCGCTTGCCGCCGGCGCTGGCGCGCGACATCACGCCCCTTTCCAGCAGCACGCTGCGGGGGAAAATGAACAAGCCGTGCTGCGCGCCGTCGGCCACGGCGATGATGACAACGTCGACGGGGTCCGCTTCATCCAGCGGGGCGATATCGGCTTCGGGATGGGGGCGCTTCCAGATGGTGACGAACTGGCCGGTTTTCGTCGGCGTGGTTTTCGCCACGCGCAGGACCAGGCGCAGGCCGTGCAGGTCGGCGCGGCAGGCGCCGTAGTCCGCACTTTCCGCCTCGGGCACGGGCGCTTGCGGCAAGCCCAGGACGGCCCATGGACTGGGCGTCATTCCGCGCTGAACTCGGCTGCGGCCTTGGCCGCCCACAGCGCCTCGGCGTGGCTGGCGAACGGGCTGTCGTAGCCGTCGACAGCACCGTCTTCGTCGACGAAATACAGCCACCAGCCGTCGCCCTGCGGGCGGATGGCCGTGTTGCCGGGCGCGCAATGCTCGGCCACGTCCTGGCCGGCGGCCAGGGTGGCGATGGTGATGCCGTGATGAAGGATGGCGTGCGGAGTCATGGGGGAAAGCCGGTGCAAAATAATCAATGCCGCAGTGTAGCCGTTTTCCGGCCATTCCGGCCCTATTCCAGTCCTATTCCGGCCCGCTTCGGCCCTGTTTCGGCCCTGCCTGCGCCGAAAAAAGTCGCCGCCGGCGCAAACGGCGTGCGCTACACTGGCGTTTCCAGGGCACGCAACGACAGGGAGACAGGCATGGCATCACAGCAAGGCACGGTGGATTTTTTGCTCGACCAGCTGGCCGGCGCGGGCGGCGTCAGCGCGAAGAAGATGTTTGGGGAATATGGCCTGTATTGCGATGTCAAGATGTTCGCCATCGTCGCCGACGACATGCTCTTCATCAAGCCGACGGAGGCGGGCCGGGCCTGGATCACCGCGCAAGGCGCGCTGCAGGAAGCGCCGCCCTACCCGCAAGCCAAGCCGTATTTCCTCATCGACGGCGGACTGTGGGACGAGCGCGACTGGCTCAGCCAGCTGGCGCGGCGCACGGCGGACGCCTTGCCGCTGCCGAAACCGAAGCCCCCGCCCAGGCCGAAAACCGGCAAGGTCAGCTGAGCACGATGTTGCCGCACTCCCTGCCCTCGCGGAAGCATGCCAGGTTGTGGTAGGTGATGGCGGCGATCTCGCGCAGCGCTTCGATGGTGAAGAAGCCCTGGTGGCCCGTCACCAGCACGTTCGGGAAGGTCATCAGGCGCTGGAAGATGTCGTCGTCGATGATGTCGGACGAGCGGTCCTGGAAGAACAGGTTGCTTTCCTGCTCGTAGACGTCGATGGCGAGCGAACCGAGCTGGCGCGACTTGAGCGCCTCGATGACGGCGCCCGTGTCGATCAGGCCGCCGCGCGAGGTGTTCACCAGCATGGCGCCCTGCTTCATCTGCGGCAAGGTCGCTGCGCTGATCATGTGGCGCGTGCTGTCCATCAAGGGACAATGCAGGGAGACGATATCGGACTCGGCCAGCAGCCGCGGCAATTCCACCATCGTGCCCAGTTCGGCGAACGCGGGCGCCGGGTACGGATCGTGGCCCAGCACGGTGCAGCCGAAGCCCTTGAAGATGCGCGCCGTGGCCAGGCCGATCTTGCCCGTGCCGACGATGCCCACCGTCTTGCCGTGCAGGGTGGCGCCCAGCAAACCATCCAGCGAGAAATTGCCTTCGCGCACGCGGGCGTAGGCGCGGTGCGTGTGGCGGTTCAGGGTCTGCACGAGGGCCAGCGTGTATTCGGCCACGGCTTCCGGCGAATACGCTGGTACGCGGGCGACAAAGAAGCCCAGGCGCTTGGCCGTTTCCAGGTCGAGGTTATTGTAGCCGGCGCAGCGCAGCAGGATGGCGCGCACGCCGTAGCCGTGCAGGGAGGCCAGCACGGACGCGTCGAGCACGTCGTTGACGAAGACGCAGACGGCTTCGGCGCCTTGCGCCAGCACCACGGTTTCCTGGCTCAGCAAGGCGCTGTGGTAGACCAGTTCGATGCCGTCCGCGTCGGGCTGGGACGGCAGGGCTTCGTCGAAGAAGCGGCGGTCGTAGGGCTGGCTGGCAAAGAAGGCGATTTTCATGGGGCATCCTGAAAAGAGAGGCGGCAGGAACCGGCAAAGATGCCGGAAGGCAAAACACCATCATAGCGCACCCGCCCCGCTCCCCGGCGTACGCCTGGCGCCCCCGGCGCCCTATTTCGGTTCGCGGGGCAAGGTCAGCGCGTGGCGCAGGTAGGCCGTTTCGGCGGCATGCTGCGCGTGGTAGCGCTCGCGCGCGGCGCGCATGGCCGCCTGGTGGGCGCCGATGCCGGCCGGCGTCAGCTCGGCGCCGAAATCGGCGGGCGGCGCCTGCGGGCCGCCGAACAGGCGCGCCAGGATGAAACGGCCCACGTTGTCGCGGTAGTGCGACGCTTCCCAGTAGTAGCGCATCGCGCCCGCCCCCGTCACCTGCGGGATGGGCTCGCTGGTGACGCTGTTGAAGCCGGAAAAATCGTACAGGCGCACGTCGCAGCCCGCGTCGCGGTGGCGCTGCGCCAGCTGCGCCAGGTCGCGCTGCCACCGCTCCATGGCGTCCCACTTGCCGCGCCAGTACAGGGCGTCGAGCGTGAGCGCGTGGGTGGGGTTGATGTACAGGCGCAGGCGCGTGCCGCCCCGGCACAGCGTGCCGACGCTGGCATCGAAGGCCTGCAGCGCGGGCGCCGTCGGTCCCAGGCCATCGCCAAATTCCTGCAGGCGCGGCGTGAAGGCGCGCGCCGTGCCGGCCCAGGTGCGGTGGCGGCTGGTGAGACAGGACGCGTCGCGCTGGCCATGCAGGGCCAGGCTGGACAGGCACACGCCGTCATAGGTGCCGCTGAGGATGCGCCAGCTGTCGCGCGTCATGTCCAGGGCCAGGCCCCGCTTGATGTTGAGCAGGGCGCGCCGCGCGAAGAACGCGGGGCCGCCGGCCGTCAGGCCCGGCTCCACGCCGGCCGAGCCCAGTTCCAGGGAAAACGAGGGGGCGTCGATGCCCCACACCATGGTGTCCACATGGCTGACCCTGGCCGCGTGCTCGGCCAGGCGCATGGCCTCGCCGATGGAGGCACCAGAGACGGCGCTGTTGAACACGGTCTTGCCGTCGAACAAGGCGCGCACGCCCGTCGGCAAGCCCATTTCCGTGCGCGAATTGCCGATGTAGACGACGGCGGGCCGGTAGCGCGCCACGGCATACGTCTTGCCCCACGCGCTGAGCTTTTCGTAGGTGGGACGCAGGCGCTGCAGCAGGGGGCTGTCCCACTGATGCAGCAGGTAGGGATCGATGCGGTAATTGACGGCGGAAACGACGGCCAGCGCGGCCAGCACGCAGGCGAGGAAGATGGCGAGGTAGCGGCGGGCAGTGGTATCCATGGTCAGGGCGGGAAGTGGAGAAAGTCGGTGTGGCGGCGCGTGCCGGAGGGGTTGCCAGGGATGCCGGGAAGCGGCGGCGCGGCCGGCACGACGGGCCGGACGGCGGGCGGGTACGTATCGAACGGCATGGCGCCTCCCCCGCTTCAGCGCCGGATCAGCGGCCCGTCCAGCACCCGCTGCGCATAGCCCGTCTCGCGCGCGTGGTCCACGCGGTAGCGCTCGCGCGCCGCGCGCATGGCCGCCTGGTGGGCGTCGACGTTGGCTGGCGTCAGCTCGACGCCGAAATCGTCCGGTGGCGGCGTGCCGCCGCCGAACAGGCGCGCCAGGATCATGCGGCCCACGTTGTCCCGGTAATGCGACACTTCCCAGTAATAATGCATGTCGGGCTTGCCGCTGACGAGCGGGGTCGCTTCCGTCGTGATGCTGTTGAAGCCGGAAAAATCATGCAGGCGCACGTCGCAGCCCTGCCGGCGGTGGCGCGCGACGAGCTGCACCAGTCCCCGCTGCCAGGCCTGCATGGCATCCCACTTGCCGCGCCAGTGCAGCGCGTACAAGGTCAGCGCGTGCGTGGGGTTGATGTACAGGCGCAGGCGCAGGCTGCCGCGGCACAGCTTGCCGATGCTGGCGTCCAGTGCGGGAGTCGAGGACGGCGTCGGCCCCAGGCCATCGCCGAATTCCTGCAGCCGCACGGGGATGGCGTCCCGCGTGCCGAGCCAGTGGCGCATGCCCGCCAGGGTGCAAGTCTCGTCGCGCTGCCCGTACCTGGCCAGGTTGGAGCGGCAGACGTCGCCGGCGGTGCCCGTGAGGATGCGCAGACTGTCCTCCGTCATGTCCAGGGTCAGGCCCCGCTTCAGATTGACGAGGGCGCGCCGGGCGAAAAAGCCGTGACCGGGGTCCGTCAGGCTGCCTTCCACGCGCGCCGCCCCCATCTGCAGGGAAAACGTGGGCGCGTCGATGCCCCACACCATCGTTTCGACGGGGCTGACCCTGGCCGCATGCTCGGCCAGGCGGATGGCGTCGCCGACCGAGGCGCCGGACACGGCGCTGTTGAAGACGCTCTTGCCGTCGAACAAGGCGCGCACGCCCGTCGGCA
>NZ_RFSK01000097.1 GCF_009923995.1 Janthinobacterium sp.
GAAGTCGAATTTCATTCTTTCATCCGGCCCGAGAAAAAGTTTGACATTCTGGATGAATTGATGGAGCAGATGGCCCGCGACTGTGACATAGCAAGGACCATTTTGAACTCATGCGCGTCTGGGCCACTGTCCACTGGCTGATTATCGCCGGTATCATCGTCGTATCTTTGATTAATGCTTCATGGATTGCCCCGGTGCAGCGGGGCGCACTGGACCTGATTGCGGCTGGCTCTGCGCGCGGTGCTGCTGCCAATGCCCAGTGTGACAGCACCACGATCTTTGGCGCGGTGGACCGGATGTTCTTGGACCGCGCCGACCGCGTCGTCGTGAGTGTCCGTCGGGCGGGGACGAATTCCGCATCGTTTTGCCCAAGATCACGTCCTGCATCGAAGATGCGTCTGCGGCCCCCACGCCCGAACGCTTTGCCCGCCAATATCCGCGGCGCCGCTTTGTCTTTGATATCGGCGGGGATGGCCGCGCCTTTGATGCTCTCGCCAAAGGGTTTGCCGCCGCCGGCCAAGCTCTCGACGCCCGTCAGGCCGTGATGGCCAGTGCAGAGGTTGCCGCCAAAGCCCGCGAACGGCGCATTGCCGCTGGCGTTGCTGTCGCGCTTGCCGCGCACCATGCGGTAGATGAAGAAGGCCACGCCCGCCAGCAGGGCCACCATCAGCAGGGTGCTGATCATGCTGGCCAGAGCGCCGCCCAGACCGAAGTGCGACAGCAGGGCACCCAGGCCCAGGCCCAGCAAGGCGCCGCCCAGCAAGCCCTTCCAGCGGCTCGGTGCCTTGGCGGCAGGTGCCGGGGCGGGAGCCGGAGCCGGTTGCGCCTGGCGCGGCGCGGCAGCTGGCGCCGGCGTTGGCGCCGGGGCGGGAGCCTGGCGGCCCACGTTCTGCGACTGGCGGCCAAACGAACGGCCACCGCCCATGGGACGGGCCAGCGCCTCGCCCAGCATGGATACCGTGGTCGCGGCCAGCATCATGCCGACCAAAAATTTCTTCAATTTCATTTCATCTCCTAGATTCACCGGCAAAGGCGAAGTTACATCTTGATGCCGGTATGCAAAGCGGCAATTCCAGCCGTCAAATTGTAGTACTGCACGCGTTCCAGGCCCGCCGTTTCCATCATGGTCTTCAAGGTTTCCTGGTCCGGATGCATGCGGATCGATTCTGCCAGGTAACGGTAGCTTTCCGCGTCACCGGCGATTTTCTGTCCAAACCACGGCAAGACCGAGAACGAATACAGGTCGTACGGCTTTTGCAACGGCGCGGCCACCTTGGAAAACTCCAGCACCAGCAGCTTGCCGCCCGGTTTCAGCACGCGGCGCATTTCCGCCAGCGCCACATCCTTGTGCGTCATGTTGCGCAGGCCAAAGGCCACGCTGACACGGTCAAAATAGTTATCGGGGAATGGCAGTTTCTCCGCATCACACAACAAGGTGGGGGTGAGGAGGCCGCGATTCAAGAGGCGGTCGCGGCCCACGCGCAACATCGACTCATTGATATCGGTCAGCCAGACTTCGCCCGTGGGACCCGCCTGCTTGGCAAAGGCCTTGGACAGGTCGCCCGTGCCGCCGGCGATGTCGAGCACCTTGAAGCCGGGGCGCACGCCCGCGTTGGCAATGGTGAACGTCTTCCACAGACGGTGCAGCCCGCCCGACATCAAGTCGTTCATCACGTCGTATTTGGCAGCGACGGAATGGAACACCTTGGCGACTTCGCGCACTTTGTCGTCTTCTGCAACTGTTTTGTATCCGAAATGGGTCGTATTGGTCATGGTAGGCAGTCTGTTTGAACTTGCATGCATTATACAAGCGGCAGGCGCATTTCCCCCTGACGCCGGAGAAGGTATTGCCTTTCGACCGCATTCGACGCCAGGGACGCGGCCCGCGCGTAGGCCTGGTGCGCCGCCGCCCGGTCGCCCTGGCGGCGCAGCAGGTCGGCCCGGGCCGCGTGCAGATAATGCGACTGGGCCAGGCTGGGCACGGCTTCCAGGCGATCCAGCCACGCCAGGCCGTGCCCGGCACCATGCGCCATGGCGCAGGCGATCACGGCATTGAGCAAGATCAAGGGTTCCGGCTTGTGCCGCAGCAAGGCGCCATACAGCACGTGGATCTGGCGCCAGTCCGTCTGGTCCGCCGTGGCCGCCCTGGCATGCAAGGCGGCAATGGCGGCCTGCAACTGGTACGGCCCGGGCGCGCGCGCACCCAGCGCCCGTTCCAGCAGGGCCAGGCCTTCGGCGATCAAGGCGCCCTGCCACAGGCGGCGGTCCTGCTCTTCCAGAGTCAGCAAGTGCCCTTCCGGCGACAGCCGGGCCGCGCCCCGCGACGCCTGCAACAGCAGCAAGGCCAACAGGCCCTGCACTTCCGGCTGGCCCGGCAGCAGGCTGTCGAGCAGCCGCCCCAGGCGCAGCGCTTCCGCGCACAGATCGGCGCGCAGCAAGGCATCGCCGCCGCTGGCGCAATAGCCTTCGCTGAAGACGAGGTAGATCACGTGCAGCACCTGCGCCAGCCGCTGCGGCCAGTCTTGTGCTGGCGGCAACTCGAAAGGGATGCGCGCCTCGGCGATCTTGCGCCTGGCGCGCAGCAGCCGCTGCGACAGCGTCGCTTCCGGCAAGGCGAAGGCGCGCGCGATCTCGGCCGTGGACAAGCCGCACAGGGTGCGCAAAGCCAGCGCCACCTGGGCCTCGGGCGCCAGCGCGGGATGGCAGCAGATGAACAGCAGGCGCAAACGGTCATCTGCGATGGCGTGCGTTTCCTCCGCCGTGGCCGCCGGCAGGCGCGCCAGCACGGCGTCACCGTCCGGCACGTTCTTGCCCGCCCGGCGCACATGGTCGAGCGCCGCATGGCGCGCCACGGACGTCAGCCAGGCGGCGGGATTGTCGGGCATGCCCGCCTGCGGCCAGCATTCCAGTGCCTTGCGGCACGCTTCCTGCAGCACGTCTTCCGCCAGGCCCAGGTCGCCAAAGCGCCGCACCAGGCCCGCCAGCACCCTGCCCTTTTCCTGGCGAAAGACGCGTTCGACGGCCCCAATGGCGTCGCCGGCCATGGTCAAGCCGTCACGGGCCGCACTTCGATGGTACCCATAGTAGCCACCGGGCAGCGCCCGGCCCAGGCCAGCGCCTCGTCCAGGTTGGCGCAATCGAGCAGGTAATAGCCGCCCAGCTGCTCCTTGGTTTCCGCAAACGGCCCGTCCGTGATGACGGGCTTGCCATTTTGCACGCGCACGCAGGTGGCGCTGCCCACGGGCGCCAGCTCGGCGCCGCCGCGCAGCACGCCGGCCGCCTCCAGCGCCTGCGTATAGCTGGCAAAGTCGGCCATCAGGCTGGCCATCTGTCCTTCGGGCATGGTGTCATAGCGGGATTCATCGGCGTAGATCAGGATCAGGTATTCCATGGTCTCTTCTCCAAAAGAAAAATGCCCGCAAGCGCGGGCATTCCTACGACGAATGAATATGCGGCAATCCGACAAGCTTACCGCATTATTTTTTCACCTTAGTGTTTGTGCCCGCAACTTGGGCCGTGAACATGACCGCCTGAGGATTGCTTGACCGTCATGTCGGCCTTGGCGTCGCGGCCGCTGTCGCCCGGGTAGCCGGCCGCGGCCAGCTGGTCCAGGTAGGCTTGCCACAGCTTGTCTTTCTCCGCGCCCAGCTTGTACAGGTAGGCCCAGGTGTACAGGCCGGAATTGTGGCCATCGCTGAAGGTGGGCTGCACGGCGTAGTTGCCGACGGGCTCCAGACCCGTGATGCCCACCAGGCGCTTGCCTAATTGCAAGGTTTCCTGGCCCTTGCCATGGCCCTGCACTTCGGCCGATGGCGAGTACACGCGCAGGTATTCGAACGGCAAGGCAAATTCGCTGCCATCGTCGAAAGCCACGTCGAGCACGCGCGACTGGTTGTGCACGGTCAAGCCGGTGGGTTGGGGTGTTGCTGTTTTTTCAGTCATGACAATACTTTATGCGGATAAACGTTGAATGATGGCAGTGCGCAAGGCGGGCAACAGGGCGCGGCGCGCGGCCAGCACCTCGGGCGCCGTCTCGCGCTGCACCACGGCCCAGCTTGGGCTGGGGAAATGCGCATCGTCGCGGTAGCGGGGAATCACGTGCCAGTGCACGTGCGGCGTCATGTTGCCGAAGCTGGCCACGTTGACCTTTTCCGGCTGCATCACTTCGCGCACGGCCAGCTCCACTTGCCACACGACTTCCATGACATAGTTGCGCTCGCCTGGCGTCAAGTCCGTCATTTCCTTGACATGCTTGTTCCAGATCACGCGGCAAAAGCCGGGGTAGCTTGGGTCGTCGACGGCTACCACAGACAGGCGCTCGCTGCGCCACAGCAAGGTCTCCAGACCCTGCTTGCTGGCGTAGCCGTCCAGCAAGCTGCACAGATCGCAGGTCGAGGACGTCACACGAGCACCCGTTCGATGCCGCCGTCATTGGCGCGTTTTACGTAATCCGGCATCCAGTTCTCTCCCAGCAAGTGTTTGGCGATCTCCACGACGATGTAGTCGGCCGTCGTGCCCGAATCGTCATTGTAGCGCGACAGGCCTTGCAGGCACGACGGGCAGCTGGTGAGGATCTTGACGTCGCCCGTAAACCCGTCGCCGCGCAGCTTGTCGGCGCCCTTGACCATCTCTTCTTCCTTGCGGAAACGCACTTGCGTGGAAATGTCGGGACGCGTGACGGCCAGCGAACCGGATTCTCCGCAGCAACGGTCATTCTTCTCGATCTTCACGTTGTCCACCGTGCTGATCAACGAGTTGATGGTCTTGCCCGATTCCTGCAGCTTCATCGGATTGTGGCATGGCTCGTGGTACATGTAACGGGTGCCGTTGACGCCTTCCAGCTTGACCTGTTTTTCCAGCAGATACTCATGGATATCCATGATGCGGCAGCCGGGGAAAATCTTTTCAAACTGGTACGTGGCCAGCTGGTCGTAGCAGGTGCCGCACGACACGAGCACCGTCTTGATGTCCAGGTAGTTGAGCGTGTTGGCCATGCGGTGGAACAGGACGCGGTTGTCCGTCATCATCTTCTCGGCCTTGTCGAACTCGCCCGCGCCCCGCTGCGGATAGCCGCAGCACAAATAGCCCGGCGGCAAGACCGTCTGCACGCCCACTTCCCACAGCATGGCCTGGGTGGCCAGGCCCACTTGCGAGAACAGGCGTTCCGAACCACAACCGGGGAAGTAGAACACGGCTTCCGTATCGGCCGTCGTCGTCTTCGGATTGCGGATGATCGGGATGACCTTGTCGTCCTCGATGTCGAGCAGCGCGCGCGCCGATTTCTTCGGCAGGTTGCCCGGCATCTTCTTGTTGATGAAATGGATCACCTGCGCCTTGACGGGCGGCTTGCCCGTCGATGGCGGCGGCGCCTTGGTTTGCTTTTTGGCAAATTTCTTCAGCAGATCGTGGCCCAGGCGCTGCGCCTTGTAGCCCCAGCCGATCATGACCTGGCGCGTGGCGTTGATGGTCACGGGATCGGTGGCGTTGAGGAACATCATCGTGGCCTTGGTGCCCGGATTAAAGCTCTTCTTGTCCATCTTGCGCAGCAAGTTGCGCATGTTCATCGACACGTCGCCGAAGTCGATGTTCACGGGGCAAGGCGTGACGCATTTATGGCAGACCGTGCAATGGTCGGCCACGTCCTCGAACTCTTCCCAATGCTTGATGGAAATACCACGGCGCGTCTGTTCTTCGTACAGGAAGGCTTCGATCAGGGACGAGGTCGCCAAGATCTTGTCGCGCGGCGAGTACAGCAAATTGGCGCGCGGCACGTGGGTCGAGCACACGGGCTTGCACTTGCCGCAACGCAAGCAATCCTTGACGCTGTCGGCGATGGCGCCGATATCGCTTTGCTGCATGATCAAGGACTCGTGCCCCATCAGGCCGAACGATGGCGTGTAGGCATTGCGCAAGTCGGCGCCCATGCCCGGCAGGTTCAGCAGCTTGCCCTTGTTGAAACGGCCTTCCGGATCGATGCGCTGCTTGTAGCTGCGGAAATCGCCGATCTCTTCTTCCGTCAAAAATTCCAGCTTGGTGATGCCGATACCGTGTTCGCCGGAAATGACGCCATTGAGCGAGCGGGCCAAAATCATGATGCGGCCCACGGCTTCGTGGGCGTCCTGCAGCATTTCGTAATTGTCCGAGTTGACGGGCAAGTTCGTGTGCACGTTGCCGTCGCCCGCATGCATGTGCAGGGCCACGAACACGCGGCTGCGCAGGATGCGCGCATGGATGGCCGTCGCTTCGTCAAGGATCAGCTTGAAGGCGGCGCCGTTGAAGATCTGGCGCAGCTGGGCGCGAATCTCTTGCTTCCAGGTAATGCGCACGGTGCGGTCCTGCACCACGTCGAACAGGGTGGCGTTCGGCTGGGTTTCCAGGCGCGCGTCGAAGACGGGCAGCAAGCGCTCCATGCCCAGTTCCGCCAGTTCGCCCTTCACGTCGGCCAGCGGGCGGTCCAGCTGGCCCAGCAGATAGGTCCAGCGGGCCGTCACTTGCGCCAGCAACTGCTGCGCCTGCTCGGCGCGGTCGCCCAGCATTTCCGCATCGTCGACCCGGTCGTCCGATGCGTCGTCGCTCTTGCCTACTGGTAAATTCCCCTTGGCAAAGAACTCGCTCAAGGCTTCCGCCAATTGCAGTTTATTCTTGATCGACAGTTCGATATTGATGCGTTCGATACCGTCCGTGTATTCGCCCATGCGGTTGAGCGGAATCACGACGTCTTCATTGATTTTAAAGGCGTTCGTGTGCTTGGCGATCGCCGCCGTGCGGGCGCGGTCGAGCCAGAATTTCTTGCGCGCTTCCGGGCTGACGGCAACAAAACCTTCGCCCACGCGGGTGTTGGCGATGCGCACCACTTCCGACGCCGCTTGCGCGACGGCGTTTTCATCGTCGCCGACGATGTCGCCGAACAGGGCCATCTTCGGCAGCACGCCCCGCTTCGACTTGGTGGCGTAGCCGACGGCGCGCAGGTAGCGCTCGTCCAGGTGCTCCAGGCCCGCCAGGCGGATGCTCGTGTATTGCTCGCCTTTCGCCGGCAAGCCATCGAGGTAATCCTTGATTTCCACGATCGACGGGATGGCGTCGCGCGCCTGGCCGAAGAATTCCAGGCAGACGGTGCGGGCGAACTTCGGCATCTTGTGCAAGATCCAGCGCGCCGACGTGATGAGGCCGTCGCAGCCTTCCTTCTGGATGCCCGGCAAGCCGGCCAGGAATTTGTCCGTCACGTCTTTGCCCAGGCCTTCCTTGCGGAACTTGCGGCCGGGAATTTCCAGGATTTCCGTCTTGAACGGCGCGTTCGGCTTGCTTGCGTCGCGCGTGCTCGGGTGGCGCCATTCCAACTGGAAACGTGCCAGCGCGATATCGTGGATCTTGCCCAGGTTATGGTCCAGGCGCGTGACGTCGAGCCAGTCGCCGTTCGGGTCGACCATGCGCCACGAGGCCAGGTTGTCCAGCGCCGTGCCCCACAGCACGGCCTTCTTGCCGCCTGCATTCATGGCGACGTTGCCGCCGATGCACGAGGCATGCGCCGACGTCGGGTCGACGGCAAAGACGAAGCCGGCCTTTTCCGCCGCTTCCGACACCTTGTTCGTGATCACGCCGGCGCCCGAATGGATGGTCGCGTACTCGTGCGTCAGGCCCGGCAAGACCGTCATTTCCACGGCGCCCAGGGTGATGAGCTTTTCCGTGTTGATGACGGCCGACATCGGCGTCAAAGGAATCGCGCCGCCCGTATAGCCGGTGCCGCCGCCGCGCGGGATGATGGTCAGCCCCAGCTCGATACAGCCCTTGACGAGACCGGCCATTTCCTCTTCCGTGTCGGGCGTGAGCACGACGAACGGGTATTCCACGCGCCAGTCGGTGGCGTCCGTCACGTGCGACACGCGCGTCATGCCGTCGAAACGCACATTGTGCTTTTCCGTGTAGCGGCCCAGTACCTTGACCGTGCGCTTGCGCAAGTCGTAGGTCTTGCGGAATTCGTCGCCGAAGTCGGCCACGGCCTTGCTGGCCGCCTTCAGCAGCAGTTCCACGTTATGGCTGCGCGCCTGCGCCACTTCCGGCGTTTCGCCGGCCGCCAGCGCGTCGCCGCCGGCCGCATCGATGGACAGGCGGCGCTTGTCGACCTCGGCCAGGCGGTGATGCAAGGCGTCGATCAAGCCCTGGCGGCGCTTCGGATTGTCGAGCAAGTCATCCTGCAGGTAAGGATTGCGGCGCACGACCCAGATATCGCCCAGCACTTCGTACAGCATGCGGGCGGAACGGCCCGTCTGGCGGGCACCGCGCAGCTCGTCGAGCAGGCGCCAGGAGTCCTCTCCCAACAGGCGTATAACGATCTCGCGATCGGAAAACGACGTGTAGTTATACGGGATTTCGCGCAGGCGGCTTGCTGCGGGACCATTCGGCGTTTCTGCCAGTAAAGCTTGGATATGTGCGGGAGCGTTCATGGAGTGTGGTGACGATGTGGACTGGACCCTAAAGGACCATTTTATCTTATTGCGCCGCACCATGCGGGAACAGCCTTATGCCGCCCAAGGTTTAAGCGGGTCCGAAGCAACCATAGCAAATATGGTCAAGCCACATTTTGCATGAATAAAAAATCAGACTATTTGTCTTTTTCGCGTAAAAATGCCAAGAATCGGACTCGGCTGCAAACTATCAGCCTGCTCAAAAATGGGGCAAATCGGCGTTGCAGAGCAGCCCATTCAGGCCAGCATCTTGCCCACCCAGTGCCAGAAACCATCGGGCACGTACAGCAGCAGGGCCGTCATGGTCAGGTAGCGCGCGCACTTGCCGACGGCCATGTAGGCCACGCTGGGCCAGAACGGCAGCTTGAGCCAGCCGGCCAGGGTGCACAGGGGGTCGCCCACGACGGGCAGCCAGGCCAGCAGCATGGTCTTGGCGCCATAGCGTGCCAGCCAGCGGAACCAGCGCGTGTCGCGCTCCTTGGCGAACGCCTGCTTGGCACGGTAGCCCATCCAGTAATCGACCACGCCGCCCAGGGTATTGCCCAGGGTGGCGACAAAGATGACGGACCAGAACAGGGCGGGATTGGCCTTGATGACGGCAAACACGGCCGGTTCCGAGCCCAGCGGCAAGAGGGTGGCGGAAATAAAGCTGATCAGAAAGACCGAGGTCAGCCCGACTTCCGGCGCTGCGATCAGCTGCAGCAGCCAGGCGATTGCGGATTCGATCATGGAACACTTCGCGGTGCGGTAAGGCTCTCCATTATAATGAAGAGCAGCCTGGGCGCCGCACACATCGCGCCGGCCGGCAAAGGCCTACCCGCCCGCAGTTCCACAGAGCATTATTGTCGCCTGGCTATCCGCCGCGGCGCAGCCGAGATCGACCGACACGCTCCAGACCCTTTCTGGCCCAGAATCACTTGCTTGCAGACTATGAACATCGACTACCTCAAGAAAATCCTGACCGCCCGCGTCTATGACGTTGCTTCCGAAACGCCGCTGGAACTGGCCCCTGCCCTGTCGCAGCGCCTGAACAACCAGATTTACTTCAAGCGCGAAGACATGCAAAGTGTGTTCAGCTTCAAGATTCGTGGCGCCTACAACAAGATGTCCAAGCTCAGCGAAGCGGACCGCAAGCGCGGCGTGATTTGCGCCTCGGCCGGCAACCATGCCCAGGGCGTGGCCCTGTCGGCCGCCCGCATGGGCTGCCGCGCCGTCATCGTCATGCCCACCACCACGCCGCTGGTGAAGGTCGAGGCCGTCAAGGGGCGCGGCGGCGTGAACGTGGAAGTGGTGCTGCACGGCGAGTCCTACACGGATGCCTACAACCATGCGCTGACCCTGGAAAAAGAGCAGAAACTGACCTTCGTGCACCCGTTCGACGACCCGGACGTGATCGCCGGCCAGGGCACCATCGGCATGGAAATCCTGCGCCAGCACGCCGGTCCCATCCACGCCATCTTCGCCCCCATCGGCGGCGGCGGCTTGATCGCCGGCATCGCCGCCTACGTGAAACAGATCCGTCCCGACATCAAGATCATCGGCGTGCAAAGCGTCGATTCGAACGCCATGGCCCGTTCGCTGAAGGCGGGCGAGCGCGTCACCCTGAACGACGTGGGCCTGTTCGCCGACGGCACGGCCGTGCGCCTGGCGGGCGAGGAAACCTTCCGCCTCGTGCAGGCCTACGTCGATGAAATCATCACGGTGGACACGGACGCCATCTGCGCCGCCATCAAGGATGTGTTTACGGACACGCGTTCCATCCTGGAGCCGTCCGGCGCGCTGGCCGTGGCCGGCGCCAAGGCCTACGTGGAGCGGGCCAGCCTGTCGAAGCACCCCGTCAACCATGAAACATTGATCACCATCGCCAGCGGCGCGAACATGAATTTCGACCGCTTGCGCTTTGTCGCGGAACGGGCCGAACTGGGCGAATTCCGCGAAGCCGTGTTTGCCGTCACCATGCGCGAACAGCGGGGCAGTTTCAAGCGTTTCTGCTCGCTCATCGGCGCGCGCAACGTGACGGAATTCAATTACCGCATCAGCGACGAGCAGGCCGCGCACGTGTTTGTCGGCATCCAGATTGCCGATCGGCATGAGTCCGGCGTGCTGGCGAAGACGTTTGAAGAACACGAATTCAGGACCCTGGACCTGACGCACGACGAGCTGGCAAAGTCGCACATCCGCCACCTGGTGGGCGGCAAGAGCCGGCTGGCGCAGGACGAACTGCTGTACCGCTTCGAATTCCCCGAGCGTCCAGGCGCCCTGATGCGCTTCCTCGACAGCATGGCGCCGAACTGGAATATTTCCTTGTGTCATTACCGCAGCCAGGGCGGCGATGTGGGCCGCATCCTCATCGGCCTGCAGGTGCCGCCCGATGAAATGGGCGAATTCGCCCGCTTCCTCGATACCCTGGGCTACCGCTACTGGGATGAGAGCAGCAATCCCGTGTATAAGCTGTTCTTGGGCTAGATAGCGAATTCACCCCGGTATTGCACTGGGGTGAAATAGGCTACCATGCGTGCTTGACTGAATTCACGCCACACGACCATGACCACCACCAACGACCTCGCCGAACAATCTCCCCTGGGCAAAAGCTCCGCCTACCGCACCGATTACGCGCCGGAACTGCTGTTTCCCATTCCCCGCCAGGGCAAGCGCGACGAGCTGGAATTGCGCGGCACCCTGCCCTTCTTCGGCCTCGACATCTGGAATGCCTATGAACTGTCGTGGCTGAACCAGCGCGGCAAGCCACAGGTGGCCATCGCCAAGGTCAGCGCGCCGGCCGATTCGCCCAACATCATCGAATCGAAGTCGTTCAAGCTGTACCTGAACTCCTTCAACCAGACCAAACTGGACAGCCCGGAAGCCCTGTTGACCCTTCTCAAGCAGGATTTGTCCAACGGCTTCGGTGCGCCCGTGCAGGTGGAACTGACCTTGCAGGAAGAGTTCGGCAAGCTGAAAATGGGCGAGTTCGACGGCGTGCTGCTGGACCGCCTGGACCTGGAAATCACGCAATACACGCCCTCGCCGCTGCTCCTGAAGGCGGCGCTGGACGAAGCGCCCGTGGAAGAAAAACTCGTGTCGCACCTGCTCAAGTCGAACTGCCTGGTGACGGGCCAGCCGGACTGGGGCAGCGTGCAGATCGAGTACGCGGGACCGCAGATCGACCAGGAAAGCCTGCTGCGCTACCTGATCGGTTTCCGCGAGCACAATGAATTCCACGAGCAGTGCGTGGAGCGCATCTTTGTCGATATCTTGCGCCAGTGCAAACCGCAAAAGCTGTCCGTGTATGCGCGCTACACGCGTCGCGGCGGTCTCGACATCAACCCGTGGCGCAGCAACTTCAGCACGGGCACGATGCCGGGCAACCTGCGCAATGCGCGTCAGTGACATCTGGCAACAATCAGGCACCATCACTTGCGACTGGAAAATGATGCCAACAGGAATGTTGGCTGTGTTTTAAAACAACGTTCCACAGGCAGGCGGATGGCGCTCAAACACACGGAAAAGTCGGAAAATCGGCATTCAGCGACGCAAAAACCGGCCTACCCTGCGTTTTTAACGCAGAAATAGCTAAAACGCTTCGATGTTATTTTTTTTTTAAAATGAGACGTCATCATGCCGTAGCGCCCACTGCGCCCGCAGCGGGCGTATACTGTTGAGAATTGGCGTTACAGGCCGCGAAAACAGGCCTATAATTCGGCTCGCAAGCCCTCTGCGCATTGCACCATTTCATTGAGTGTCATGACTAATCTTAGCAAAATCTTATCCCTCGAAAACGTCCTCCTGGACCTGGAAGTCTCCAGCAAAAAGCGCGCTTTCGAGCAAGCCGGCCTGATCTTCGAAAACAATTACGGCATCGCCCGCTCCACCGTGTCGGACAATCTGTTTGCCCGCGAACGCCTGGGCTCGACGGGCCTGGGCCATGGCGTGGCCGTGCCGCATGGCCGCGTCAAGGGCAGCAAGACGCTGAAAGCGCCGCTGGGCGCCTTCGTGCGCCTGGCCGAGCCGATTCCATTCGAGTCGCCGGACGGCAAGCCCGTGAACCTGCTGTTTTTCCTGCTGATTCCCGATCATGTCACTCAGCAACATCTGGAAATCCTGTCGGAAATCGCCGAAATGTTCTCCGACGATGCTTTCCGCACGGCACTGGCCACGGATCCGGAGCCGAAATCCGTGCATTCGCGCATCGTCAATTGGCAACCTAGTCTTCAAGCGGCGGGTTAAACTTCAGGTATTCCTCCACTCCTGAAGAAGACTGCCATGTTGCAAACGCCGCTGACGATCCAACGCCTGTACGACGATAATCGTGAAAGTCTGCAACTGGGCTGGTTCGCCGGCTTTCCCGGCGGCGAACGCCTGATCTCCGGCGATGTCTCGTCGGCCGCCGACCAGGTGGGCCACTTGAACCTGATCCATCCGGGCCGCATCCAGGTCTTCGGCCACCAGGAAATCAATTACTACCAGCGCCTGAAGGTCAATACGCGCACCCACGTGATTGGCGAGCTGATCGCCGGCGGTCCGCCCGCCCTGATCATCGCGCAAGGGCTGGAAACACCGCCCGACATCCTCGCCATCTGCGACGAGCAAAACATCCCCCTGTTCTCCACCCCGCTGCCGGCCGCGCAAGTGATCGACTTCCTGCGCGTCTACCTGTCGAAGAAACTGGCGCAGCGCATCATCATGCACGGCGTCTTCATGGACGTGCTGGGCGTGGGCGTGCTGATCACGGGCGACTCGGGCCTGGGCAAGAGCGAGCTGGGGCTGGAGCTGATCTCGCGCAGCCACGGCCTGGTGGCCGACGACGCCGTCGAATTCTCGCGCATCGCGCCCAACATGATCGAAGGCCGCTGCCCGCCCCTGCTGCAAAACCTGCTGGAAGTGCGGGGACTGGGTTTGCTCGATATCAAGGCCATCTTTGGCGAAACGGCCGTGCGCCGCAAGATGCGCTTGAAACTGATCGTCCACCTGGTACGCCGCAATGCGCTGGAGGAAGAAGTCGAGCGCCTGCCTTTCCTGTTCCCCACGGAAGACGTGCTGGGCTTACCCGTGCGCAAGGTCGTCATCCCCGTCGCCGCCGGCCGCAACATCGCCGTGCTGCTGGAAGCGGCCGTACGCAATACCATCTTGCAACTACGCGGCATCGATACCTTGCAGGAATTCATGGAGCGGCAACGACTCGCCATGAGTGGCGATTAATGTTGCCAAGGAGTTCGCCCTTGCAAGGGCGA
>NZ_RFSK01000098.1 GCF_009923995.1 Janthinobacterium sp.
GCAAGCTGGTGCAGCAAGCTGGTGCAGCAAGCTGGTGCAGCAATTACAGGGCGCCGTCTTCCAGCGCCGGCGCCGTCACGGGCGTCATCATATGGCCGAGCTTGCTTTGCTTGGTATTCAGGTAGTGCTGGTTGAAGGCGTTGCGGTTGACCAGCAGGGGCACCCGTTCGGCCACCGTGATGCCCAGCGCTTCCATGGCCGCGATCTTGCGCGGATTGTTCGTCATCAGGCGCAGGCTGTGGATGCCGAATTGCGCAAACATGGGCTTGCACAAGGTGTAGTTGCGGGCGTCGGCCTTGAAGCCCAGCTGTTCATTCGCCTGCACCGTGTCGGCGCCCGCTTCCTGCAGGCGGTAGGCGCGGATCTTGTTGATCAGGCCGATGCCGCGTCCTTCCTGGCGCAAATACAGCAGGATGCCGCGGCCTTCCTCGGCGATGCGCTTGAGGGCGCCTTCGAGCTGGGCGCCGCAGTCGCAGCGCTGCGAAAACAGCACGTCGCCCGTCAGGCATTCGGAATGCACGCGCGCCAGTACCGGTTCGCCGTTGCCGACATCGCCCAGCACCATGGCCAGGTGTTCCTTGCCCGTGGCGTGTTCGACAAAGGCGTGCAGGGTAAACTGGGCCCACGGCGTCGGCAGTGCGCAGGAAGTCGTGTAATCCAATTCGCCTGTCGCCAGGAGGTCTGCGCCGCTTTGCATGGTTGTGCTCATATAGGTAATTGTCAAAAATAAAAGGCGCGCCTGACCACTCCGGTGCCGGCGCGCCCTGTCATCATACCAAAAAGCAGGGGAAACGATTTCCCCTGGCTGAGTTTTGAAGGCTGGAATGCCTGGTGTCCTTCCTCTAATTGCGGGCGGATCAGGCTTTTGCAAGGCGGCTGGCCTTGCCGAAGCCCCGCTCCACCAGCAAGAGCATGCCGCCGAAGATGGACAGGTTCTTCAGGAAATTCGTCAGCTGGTCCTGGTAGTGGGCCGCGTCCGCGCTCCAGAAGGCGTGGAAGATCACCGTCGTCGGGACCAGGAACAGCGCCAGCGCCAGGGCCGCCCAGCGTGCCTGCCAGCCCGTGATCAACAGCAGGCCGCCGCCCACTTCCAGGGCGATGACGCCGACGAGCAGGATGTTTGCCAGCGGCAAGCCCTGGCTGGCCATGTAGCCGGCCACGCCCGCAAAGCCGCCGATTTTCAGTAAGCCCGAGACAAAGAACAGCACGCCAAGGGCGGCACGGCCCAGGGGGAGCAGGATATCCGTATTGTTTTTCATGATTTTCTCTTTCGTTATCTAGCTATATATCAATTATTTCGGCAAATCGAAGACCAGCACTTCCGCGTCTTCCGCCTGCGTCAGGGTCACGGCCGCTTCCTGCGTCAGCTTCAGCGCATCGCCCGCTTTCAGGGGCGTGCCATTGACGACCAGGCTGCCGCGGATCAGGTGCACGTAGGCGATGCGGCCTTCGTCGAGCGCATGTTCGGCTTGCTCGCCTTCCTGCAGGATGCTGGCGTAGATGGCCGCATTCTGGTGGATCAGCACGGAACCCTGGCGGCCGTCGCCCGAGGCGATCAGGCGCAGCTTGCCCCGTTTGCTTTCCGGCGTGAAATGCTTCTCTTCATAGCTGGGCGGGATGCCCGTCACGTTCGGCTGGATCCAGATCTGCAGGAAGTGCAAGCCATCCGTGGCGGAATGGTTGAACTCGCTGTGACGCACGCCGTTGCCGGCGCTCATGCGCTGCACGTCGCCGTAGTGCAGCACGGAGCCGGTGCCCATGCTGTCCTTGTGCTCCAGCGCGCCGTCGAGCACATACGAAATGATTTCCATGTCGCGGTGGCCGTGCGTGCCGAAACCCTGGCCTGGCGTGACCCTGTCTTCATTGATCACCAGCAGGGGGCCGAAACCCATGTGCTTCGGATCGTGGTAGCTGCCGAAGGAAAAACTGTGGTGGGAATTGAGCCAGCCGTGGTTGGCGGCGCCGCGTTCTTCGCTGTGACGAATCTGTAACATGGTGGACTCCGTTTCTGTAAGTGAATGTGCGATAATTTCGAAGGACCGTTGCCTAGCAGTTGCCGTGGCGCCGTATCTGCCCTTCGCTGTACGATGGAGAAAGTATAGGCGTCCCGGGCGGGAAAGAAAAACGGAAAATCTTGCGACCTATG
Source organism: Janthinobacterium sp. (assembly GCF_009923995.1). Taxonomy (GTDB): domain Bacteria; phylum Pseudomonadota; class Gammaproteobacteria; order Burkholderiales; family Burkholderiaceae_D; genus Janthinobacterium. The sequence continues at coordinate 2,147 of NZ_RFSK01000098.1, forward strand.
ATCGAAAAAATCGAATGTTAAGACTGAGCCTGGAAGCCTTGCAAATCGTCGACGCCATCGACCGCCGGGGATCGTTCTCGTCGGCCGGCAAGGAGTTGCACAAAGTGCCGTCCACCATTTCCTACACGGTGGCCAAGCTGGAAGACGACCTGGGCGTGCAGGTCTTCCAGCGCAACGGCCCGAAGGTCGTGCTGACGGCGGCGGGACAGGAATTGCTGAAGGAAGGGCGCTACCTGCTGAAGGCGGCGCAGGACCTCGAGCACCGCGTGCGCCGCGTGGCCTCGGGCTGGGAGACGGAACTGGCCATCGGCCTCGATTCCATGTTTTCCGCCGTGGCCCTGGCCGAGGACGTGCGCGCCTTCTACGACGTGGCGCAGCAGACGCGCTTGCGCCTGGCGCAGGATGCCCTGTCCGGCACGTGGGAAGCGCTGCTGGACCGGCGCGTCGACCTGCTGGTGGGTGCGCCCGGCGACGGGCCGGCCGGCGGCGGCTATATCTCGCAGCCCATCGGCATGCTCGACTTCGTGTTTGCCGTGGCGCCGACGCACCCGCTGGCGCAGCTGCCCGGTCCCCTGTCGCGCGGCGACCTGCAGCGGCACCGCGCCGTGGTGGTGGCCGATTCGGCGCGCCAGATGGCGCCGCGCACGGTGGGCCTGCTGCTGGGGCAGGATGCGCTGACGGTGCCGAACATGCAGGTCAAGTTCGATTACCAGGTGCTGGGGCTGGGTTTCGGCTTCCTGCCGGGGCCGTGCGCGCGCGCCGCCATCGAGCGGGGCTTGCTGGTGGAAAAGGCCGTCGAAGAGCCGAAACCGTCGGAAACGTTTTACCTGGCGTGGCGCGTGGGCGAGGACGGCGCCGCCCTGCGCTGGTGGCTGGCGCGCATGCGCGACGCGCAGCTGTTTGCCCGCCTGGCGCAGCATCTGCCGGGGCGCGCCTGACGGCGGCGGGGAAGGGCTGCGCGCCATTCGGCCGTGCCTGCAAAATGTTGACATACGCCAACATTTTTAAGTTACCATATTCATAGTATTTCCACCGTATTCCTGGCCGACTTCCATGCCCCGTAGTGGGACTTTGATGATTACACAGACCGCAGCGCCCCTGATTCCTTCCCCTGGCTTGCTTTCCGCGCGGGGCTGCCGTGCTTGAGGCGAAAGTCGCGCAGTGCCTGCGCCTGGCCCAGGATGCCCGTGAACAGGCGGGGCCGCAGCAGGCCGCCACCCTGGCGCGGCTGCAGGAGGAGCTGGAGCGGCTGCGCGGCGCCAGCCGGCCCGTGGTGCGCGTGGCGCCCGCCGATGCCTTGCTGGAAATCGATCCCGATGGCTTCCTGATCGGCTGGAACCATGGCGCCGAACAGATGTTCGGCTATTCCGAACTGGAAGCGCTGGGCCAGCACATCCTGTTTTTGTACCCGGAAGACGACGCGGAAGCGAGCGTGCTGGAGTTGCATGCGGCGCCGGGCGACGTGGCCATGGATGTGCGCCGGCGCAAGAAGTCGGGCATGGTGACGTGGCTGCGCATGCACCGCCACGTGATCCACGACCAGGCCGGCAAGGGCTGCGGCATGGCCGTGCGCCTGTCGGCCTTGAGCGAGCCGCTGCCCGACGTGGACAAGGTCAAGTTGCATGCGCGCATCATCGAAGACAGCGAACAGGCCGTGCTGATCACGGATGCGGAAGAGCGCATCGTCTCCATCAACAGCTCGTTCAGCCGCATCACCGGCTATTCGCCGGCCGAGGCCATCGGCCGCACGCCGGACTTGCTGCGCTCGGGCGTGCACGATCCCGACTTCCGCGCCAAGGTGCGCGCCGCCATGCGGGGACACGGTTCATGGCGCGGCGAGATTATCGGCAAGCGCAAGAACGGCGAACTGTTCCCGCAGGACGTCACCATCAGCGTCGTGCGCGACGAATATGGCGAGATCAGCCACGTGTTTTCCCTGTTTTCCGATATCTCGGTGCACAAGGATGCGGAGGCGCGCATGCAGCGCATGGCCAATTACGACAGCCTGACGGGCTTGCCCAACCGCTGCCTGCTGAACCAACTGGTGGACCAGGGCCTGGCCGAAGCGAAACGCCAGGGCACGCACGGCGCGCTGATGGTCATCGACATCAGCCGCATCGGTTCCATCAGCGACACCTTGGGGCATGAAGTGGGCGACCAGCTGGTGATCGCCATCGGCCAGCTGTTCCGCGGCGCCCTGCGCGACGCGGACATCCTCGCGCGCGTCGACAACAGCAAGTTCGTCGTGGCCCTGCTGCACATCGAAAAGCGCGAACACGCGGCCAACGTGGCGCAAAAGCTGCTCAACCTGCTCGAGGCGCCCATCAACATCGATGCGCACGCGCTGCACGTGGGCGCCAGCATCGGCATCACCGTGTATCCGGAAGACGGGCTGGAAGCGCCGGCCCTGTTCCGCTTTGCCGACGTGGCCGTGGCCAAGGCGGGGCAGACCATCGAATCGACCTTTTTGTTCTACCGCGAAGACATGAACCGGCGCGCCAAGGAGCATCTGCGCCTGGAAAGCGAAATGCGCCTGGCGCTGGGCGACAAGGAGCTGGAGCTGCATTACCAGCCGAAAGTGAGCCTGGCCAGCGGGCGCATCGTGGGCGCGGAAGCCTTGCTGCGCTGGAAGCATCCCATGCGTGGCATGGTCTCGCCCGGCGTCTTCATCCCCGTTGCCGAGGAAACCAGCCTGATCCTGGAACTGGGCACCTGGGTGCTGGACGAGGCGTGCCGCCAGATCCGCAGCTGGGAAGACCGGGGCCTGCACATGCCCGCCATCGCCGTCAACCTGTCGGCGCGCCAGTTCGATGAACAGTTGCCGGCGCGCATAGCGGCCGTGCTGGAGCGCTACGGCGTGCGGCCCGAGCAGATCATGCTGGAAATCACGGAAAGCCTGCTGATGCGGGGCGCCGACAAGGTCATCGACATCATGAACCAGCTGGTGGCCATGGGCCTGGCGCTGGCGCTGGACGACTTCGGCACGGGCTATTCCAGCCTCGCCTACCTGAAGAAATTCCCCATCAGCACCCTGAAAATCGACCGTTCCTTCGTCATCGGCCTGCCCTTCGAGGAAAACGATTGCGCCATCGCCCGCGCCATCGTCACCATGGCCCAGCAGCTGCGCCAGGAAATCGTCGCCGAAGGAGTGGAAACGGCCGAGCAGATGCGTTTCTTGCGCGAACTGGGCTGCGACCAGCTGCAAGGCTATCTGTTCAGCCCGGCCGTGCCGGCCGCCGAATTCGAGCTGATGCTGGGCGAAGGTAAGCGCCTGCGCCTGGGCGAGGCCGTCGTCTAAGGCTGGTCCAGCCTGACCTTTTCCAGCAGATAATCGAGCATCACGCGCACGCGGGCCGGCACCTGCAGGCCCGGCCCGACAAAGACGGCGTGCACGAGTTCCCTGTCGCCCGGATTGTAGTCCTGCAGCACGGGGATCAGATCGCCGCGCTCGACGTCGCGCAGCACGTGCTGGCGCGAAAAACGTCCCAGTCCCATGCCGGCCAGCACCAGCTGGCGCATGCTTTCGCCATCGCTGACGCAGGTATTGCCCTGCGGCGCTACCTGCACGGTGCCGCCGGCACCATCGAGGAAGGGCCAGGTTTCGTTCTGGCAGCGGAAATTGAAGGCCAATAAATTGTGTGCGGACAATTCCTGCGGCGTGCGCGGCAAGCCGTGGCGCGCCGCGTAGGCGGGCGACGCCACCACCAGCATCGCGTCCTCGCCCAGCTTGCGCGCCACCAGGTTCGATTCCTTCAGCTTGCCCGTGCGGATGGCGATGTCGGTGCGGTCTTCCAGCAAGTCGACGACGGCATCGCTGACGACGACGTCGAGCACGATGTCCGGGTAGCGCTGCGCGAACTCGGGCAGGATGGGCAGCAGATGGCGCACGCCGAACGGCACGAAGCAGTTGATGCGCAGGCGCCCGCGCGGCGCCGCGCCCTGCGCCGCCTCGCGCTCGGCCCCATCGATATCGTCGAGGATGCGCTTGCACTGGATAAAGAAGGCGTCGCCCTCGGGCGTGGTGTGCAGCTGGCGCGTGCTGCGCTGGAGCAAGCGCGCGCCCAGGCGCGCTTCCAGGCGACTGACGAGCTTGCTCACGGCCGATGGCGTCAGGGCCAGGCGGCGCGCGGCGGCGGAAAAGGCGCCCGTTTCCACCACGGCGGCAAACACGGCCATTTCGAAGGCGCGGTTGATGTCTTGCCTGGCCATTATTGAATCCATTTCACAGGTGTTTCCATTATCGGAGTCTATATCAAAAGTGGAATGCCCGATACACTGGCCGGCTTGAACCCTAGCTGGAGCTTTCCATGACCACCGCACACCCTGTTTCTACTTCGCCCGCCACGATGCCGCCCGGCGTGCTGGCGCTGGCCGTCGGCGCCTTCGCCATCGGCGTGACGGAATTCATCGTCGTCGGCATCCTGCCCGCCATCGCCAGGGATTTGCGCATTTCCATCGAATCGGCCGGCTCGCTGGTGAGCCTGTATGCGCTGGCCCTGGCCATCGGCACGCCGCTGCTGGTGCTGCTGATGTCGCGCCTGCCCCGCAAGGCGGCCCTGCTGGGGCTGATGAGCGTTTTCCTGGCCGGCAATTTGCTGGCGGCCTTCTCGCACACCTTTGAGCTGTTGCTGTTCGGGCGCGTCATCACGGCCGTGGCGCACGGCACCTTCTTTGCCATCGGCGCCACGGTGGCGGCCAGCCTCGTCACGAAGGCGCAGGCGGGCAGGGCGATTTCCGTCATGTTTGCGGGACTGACCCTGGCCATGGTGATCGGCGTGCCGCTCGGCAGTTTCCTCGGCAACCTGATGGGCTGGCGTCTGCCCTTCTTTGCCGTCGTCGTGCTGGCCGCGCTGGGCCTGGCGGCCATGGCGCGCTGGCTGCCGCCTGGCTTGCAGCAAGGCAAGGGCGGCAAGGCCATGACGCAGCTGGCGGCTCTCGGTAGCGGCCCCATCCTGACGATGATGGCCATCACCACCTTCGGCTTTGGCAGCAGCTTTGCCGCCTTCACCTTCATCACGCCCATCCTGACGGACGTGACGGGCTTTTCCGCCACCATGGCCAGCGCCCTGCTGATCGTGTTCGGCGCCGCCACCTTTGCCGGCAACCTGGCGGGCGGCTACCTGACCAGCCACCTGGGCTGGCAAAAGGCCCTGCGCCTGATGCTGCTCCTGCTGGCCGCCACGCAGGTGGGCGTGGCCCTGAGCATCACCTCGCCGTGGATGATGACGGTGATGCTGTTCGTGTGGGGCGTGTTCGCCTTCGGCCTGTCACCCGCCCTGCAGGCCGGCATGCTGGCCACGGCCGAGCGCTACACGCCGCGCGCCGTCGATTTCGCCTCGGGCCTGAACATTTCCGCGTTTAATCTGGGCATTTCCTTCGGCTCCATGCTCGGTGCGCTGATGGTGTCGCGCCAGCTGATGGCGTCGTCGCCGTGGGCCGGCGTGGCCGCCGCCCTGCTGGCGCTGCTGCCGCTGGCCTGGCTGGCGCGCCGCAACCTGGCCTCGCACGTGGCGGGGGCGGCCGGGCATTGACGCCCGCGCAGCTTCAGGTATGCACGGCGGCGGCCGGTGCCGCTTTCTTCATGCGCTGCGCCATGTAGGAGCTGCCCATGGATGCGGCCATGATCATGGCGATGGCCAGCCACTGCCCGGCGCCCAGGCGTTCGTCCAGCAAAATGTACGCCAGCATGGCGGCCACGGCCGGTTCCATGCTGCTCATGATGCCGAAGGCCTGCGGCGTCAGCCGTTTCAGGGCCACCATTTCCAGCGAGATCGGTATCGCGCTGGAAATGAGGGCCACGCCCAGGCCCACGCCCAGCACCATGGGCGAGAGCAGGGCGGCGCCGCTGTGCGCCACGCCCACGGGCACCACCACCAGCGCGGCCATGGCCAGGCCCAGCGACACGGAGTGTCCCGCATGCAAGTGGCTGGCGCGCTTGCCGAAGACGATGTACGACGCCCAGCACACGGCGGCGCCCAGGGCGAACAGCACGCCGGCGGGGTCCAGGTGGCTGATGTCGTGGCCCAGCGGCAAGAGCAGCGCCAGTCCCGCCACGGCCAGCGCCACCCAGACGAAGTCGAGCGGGCGGCGCGACGCCAGCAGCGCTACGGCCAGCGGGCCGGAAAACTCGATGGCCACGGCGATGCCGAACGGGATCGTGCGCAGGGCCAGATAGAAGCACAGGTTGGTCATGCCCAGCGCGGCGCCGTACAGGGCCACCGTGCGCAGGTCGGCGCGGCTCAGCGGCCAGCGCCACGGGCGCCAGAACAGCAGCAGCAACAGGGCGGAAAAGCCCACGCGCACGGCCGTCGTGCCCTGCGCGCCCACCAGCGGGAACAGGCTGTGCTTGGCCCAGGAGGTGCCCAGGCCCAGGCAGGTGACGGAGCCGAGGATGGCCAGCAGGGGGATGAATGAGGCATAGCGGCGCAATGGCATGGTGATAAAGGGCTTGATATGGGAATGGCGAAAGTTTATTGTGTCTGATCCGATATTTGCACTCCATTTTGACCATCATGACGCAACTTTCGCTCACCAGTGCGGCCCCGTCCGTCACGCTCGACGCCTTCGATCTGGCCATCCTCGACCTGCTGCAGCAGGACAACACGACGTCGCAGCGCGACATCGCCCAGGCCGTGCACCTGTCCGCGCCGGCCGTGCAGCGGCGCATCCGGCGCCTGCGCGAAAGCGGGGTGATCCGCAACGAGGTGGCCGTGCTGGACGCCAGCCGTCTGGGCCGGCCCCTGACCCTGACGGTGGAAGTGCACCTGCACGACGAGCACCCGCTGCGCACGGCGGGCCTGCGTTCGCGCATCATGGCCGAGCCGGCCATCCAGCAGTGCTACGGCATCACGGGTGAAGCGGACTATCTGCTGATCATCACGGCCAGCACCATGGCCGAATACGAGGCCCTCACGGAGCGCCTGTTCGGCGGCGACGACAATATACGGCGCTTCCGCACCTCGGTGGCCTTGACCTGCCTCAAGGTGGGCCTGCACGTGCCGCTGGGCCGCTAGCGCTACAGCGCCAGCATACTCATGGCGCCGGCGGCGCCCAGCGCCACGGCCGCCGCCGCCAGCGACAGGGAAAAGCCGTGGCCGGGGCTGTATAAAGCGCCGGCCACGAGCGGGCCGGCGATCTGCCCGGCGCCGTAGGCCAGGGTCATCCTGGCCAGCAGGCTGGAACCCGTCTGGCGGGCGCTGCGCTGCGCCGCCGGCATGGCGATGGTGACCGTGCCCGTGAACGTGGCGCCCACGAGGATGGCGCTGAGCAGGTAGCCGGCCGCGTTGTCGAGGAACACGGGCAGGATGACGCCGGCCGCCTGCAGCAGCAGATTCCAGCACAGGGCCTGGCGCGTGCCGAGGCGGTGATGCAGGCGGTACCACAGGAAGCAGGATGGCGCCGCCCCCAGGCCGAACACGGCCCACACGTGGGCCGGATCCAGGTCCGGCAGGGCGCTCCTGACGAGGGTGGGCAGATACGTGGCCGTGATGATGTAGCCGAAGCCGGCCAGGCCGTACAGCGCCACCAGCGGCGTGGCCTGCACGGGCGCCAGCGGCGCGGCGTCGATGGGTTTGCTGTCAAGCACGGTGTCCGTTCCCGTCGCCAGCAAGCCCCGCGCGGCGGCCAGGCCGGCCAGCAGGCTGACAGCGCCCAGCAGCAGCCACAGTCCGCCGCTGCGCAAGCCCGTCCACGTGCCCAGCGCCAGCAGTTCGGCGGAAACGGCGATGCCGATGCCGACGCCCGCATACAGCAGCGGCGCGCTGCGCGGCTGGCGGCGCTGCTCCAGCAGCCACAGCGAGGCGGCGATCATGGCCAGCGCACTGAATACGCCGGCGATGCCGCGTACGAGCAGCAGCAGGGGCGCCGACGTGACGACGGCGAGGAGGGCCAGGCAGAACGCCGTGCCCAGCATGGCCCACAGGCACAGCCGGTGCGCGCTGGCGGCCCGCGCGCGCATGCCCAGCAGGGCGCCCAGCAGATAGCCGGCGTAGTTGACGGACGCGGCCCAGCCGCCCTCGGCCAGGCTGATCAGTCCTTCGTCGATCATGTGCGGATAGATGGCCGTGAAGGCGAAGCGGCCGAATCCCATGCCGATGGCCATCACCAGCGCCGCATCGACGGCCTGGCGCAGCGGCGACGGGACAGGCGCGGCGCTCATGCGCCCGCCGGCCACAGCTGGGCCGTGAGGTTCTGGAACGCGGGGACGTCGTAGCCCTGGCGCCACACGAGGCAGGTGTCCAGCGGTCCCAGCGCGATGGCGGGCAGGGCGCCCGCCGCCGGACTCAACTGCAGCACGCTGGCCGGCAGCACGGTGACGCTGGCGCCGGCCGCCACGCAGGCGATCATGGCGTGGTAGGAGCCCATTTCCTGGATTTGCCAGTCGCCGCTGCCGGCGATGCCCAGCCAGCGCTCGGCCGCGCTGCGGTAGGTGCAGCCTGGCGGAAAGGCTGCCAGCGAGCGCGGCCGGACGTCGCGGGCGGCCTGCGTGTCGGGTGTGCCAGCCGGCAACAGCAGCAATAGCTCTTCGGTCCAGATGGCCCGCGCCTGCAAGCCCATCTCGGCCAGCTCGTCGTGCCCGTCCGGGGCGGGCGGCAGCGCGGCGAAGGCGCAGTCCAGGTGGCCCGTGCGCACTTGCTCGACCAGCTGGCGCGACGGCCCCGTCTGCAAGGTGAGCCGCGTGGCCGCATGCTGCGCATGGTAGCGAGCCAGCACGGCGGGCAGGCGGCTGGCGGCCGTGCTTTCCATGCTGCCGATGCGCAGGCTGCCGCCGTCGCGCCCGCCCGTCACCGCCTGGCGCGCCTCGTCTTCCAGCGCCAGCATGCGTGTGGCATAGTCGTGGAAGCGTTCGCCCGCGCCGGACAGGGCGATGCGCTTGCCCGTGCGCGCGAACAGCGCCACGCCCAGGTCCGCCTCGAGCTGCTGGATGCGCGTCGTGACGTTCGACGGCACCCGCCCCAGCCGGGCGGCCGCATTGGTAATGCTCAGTTCAGCGGCGACGGCGCAGAATATCCTTAACGATTCGGAATCCATATGATTTCTCCATTGAGAATGATATTATATATTCATTCTGAATTTGAGAATATTCATTTGATTGTTGTCACTGGAAGGAAACGGCCATGTCCCCATCCCCGCATTTCTTTGAACAGTTGTCCGTGCAGCATCCGCTCGTGCAGGCGCCGATGGCGGGCGTGTCCACGCCGTCCCTGGCCGCCGCCGTCTCGAATGCCGGCGCCCTCGGTTCGCTCGGCATCGGCGCCAGCTCGCCCGCGCAGGCGCGGCAGATGATCGCCGAGATGCAAGCCCTGACGGGAAAGCCGTTCAATGTCAACGTGTTTTGCCACGCTCCGGCGCGCCGCGATGCGGTCCGCGAAGCGGCATGGCTGGCCCACCTGGCGCCCCTGTTCGCGCAGGCGGGCATCGCCGTGCCGGCCGCGCTCGAGGAAATCTATCCCTCGTTCAACCATGATGACGAGGCCCTGCGCATGCTGCTGGCGCTGCGTCCCGCCGTCGTCAGCTTCCATTTCGGCCTGCCGCCCGCGGACAAGCTGGCGGCGCTGCGCCAGGCGGGCATCCGCACCATGGCGACGGCGACGAATGTGCAGGAAGCGGCCGTGATCGAGCGGGCCGGCATCGACGCCATCGTCGCTCAGGGCGTGGAAGCGGGCGGGCACCGGGGCCTGTTCGATCCCGACGTCCCCGACGAGGGCCTGGGCATGGCCGTGCTGGTGCGCCTGCTCGTCAGGCGCGGCAGTTTGCCCGTCGTGGCCGCCGGCGGCATCATGGACGGCGCCGGCATCCGCGCCGCCCTCGACCTGGGCGCGGCGGGCGCCCAGCTGGGCACGGCATTCATCCTGTGCCCGGAATCGGCCGCGTCCGCCGCCTACCGCGAGAACCTGCAAAGCGAACGGGCGCTGCACACGCGCCTGACGGCCGCGCTGTCCGGCCGCCCCGCGCGCGGCATCGTCAACGCGCTGATCGCCCACGGCGACGCGGCTGGCAGTCCGCCGCCCGCCGCCTACCCCGTCGCTTACGATGCCGCAAAACAACTGCACGCTGCCGCCGCCAAGGCCGGCCATCACGGCTATGCCGCCCATTGGGCGGGGCAGGGCGCGCCCCTGTCCCGCGCCATGCCGGCGGCGGACCTGGTGCGCACCCTGCTCGACGAGATGCGCGCAACAGGCGCGGCCCGCTGAACTTTCCGGCCGATGGGGGAGCGTGGACAGGGAATGGCCGTGGCGGGGTCGCTGGCCGGGCAGCTGATGGCGGAACTGCAGCGCCTGCGCGCGGGGAGCGGCACGCCGGCGCTGGCGGCGCGGCGCTTCGCGCAAGCCATCGACGCCAGCGTGGACGCGCCCGGGGCGGCCGGACAGCGCGGCCGTCAGGCGCGTGTGC
>NZ_RFSK01000099.1 GCF_009923995.1 Janthinobacterium sp.
GGCCGGGTGCGGTGGCGGGGGCGAGTCTCCCCGCCAGGCGATGACGCTGTCGCAGGTGAGCCTGACCTGCCAGCAGCAGCCCGGCGAAACCTGCAACAAGATGCAGGCCAACGTGATGCTGTCTGCCGACGTGACCGACCAGCGTCCGCTGTGGGAGGAAAAGCCGGCGGGCGCCAGCAAGATTTTCGACAAGGTGAAACCCGTCAAGCAGGCCGACGGTTCCTGGGTGATGGTCTTCAGCGTCAAGTCAGGTTTGCCGGAAGGAACGTATTCGGGCACGGTCGACTTTTCCGTCTTCGTCAGCCCTTTTCCGGGCACGCCCAACTACCAGCCCCGCACGGCCAGCTATAGCGTGAGCGTAGCCGGCATGAAAGGCAAGCTGAGCGCTTTGCAAGCCTTGCCGGGCGCTGGCGACTGGCAAGGCAGCAATGGCAACGCGGCGCATACGGGGCAGGTGCCCGTGACCCTGGACGCGGCCAGATTTACGCGCCGCTGGACCTGGCAAGATGGCGCCGCCACCCTGTACACCCGGGCCAGTCCCGTGGTGGCCGCCAATGGCCTCGTGTACCTGTCGCTGGAAGACTCCGTGGATGATCCCGCTGACGGCACGAGTAAGTTTATCTCTGTCAACAGATTGACGGCGTTGTCCGAGCACGACGGCAGTATCGCCTGGACGTCGGAACAACGGCATCCGAGCGGTCTTGGCGCCCCTGGCGTGTCGGGCAACCGCATCGTCATGATGGATACGCAAACAGCCTATGCCTATGACGCCATCAGCGGCGCCAAGCTGGCCGCGGTCAAGCAGGCGAACAGCAATGGCTTGCTGACGGAGCTGTCGCGCCATACGCCGCCGACCCTGTTTGAAGGCTATGCCTACGTGGGCGGCAATAATGATGTCATCAGCCTCGATGCGACGACGGGGGCGAACCGCTGGTCCAGCAGTTTGCGCTCGCCCGTGCTCGCTTACGCCAGCGAGTGGGCGCCGGCGGTGAATGCCTCGACGGTCTACGCCAACGTGGCGGGCAAGCTGGCGGCATACGAGCGCGCCGATGGCACGCTGCGCTTCAGCGTGGCCGTGCCGGGCCAGGGAGCGGGCAGCCTGAGCAAATACACGCTGCGCCAGGTGCCGGTGCTGGTCGATGAGAATACCGTGTTGCTGATCAATCAATTGCCCGAGGCGGGCAAGGCGGCTGACAACAGCCTGACCCTGGTCGATGCGGGCAAGCGCAGCGTGCGCTGGACGGTCAACGGGAAATTTACCACGCAGCCCGTGGTGGCCAATGGCATCGCGTACGTGGGCAATGACAGCGGCAAGGTACTGGAAGCGCGCAGCCTGCAGGATGGCGCCGTGCTGTGGACCTGGCCGCTGGCAGACGTGGAAGAAAGCGGTTTTGGCGGCAACCTGATCGTCACCAACAATGTGCTGTTCGTCGCCGGCGTGGATGGCACGCATGCGGTGGACTTGAACAGCCATAAGGCCGTGTGGAGCTACCGCCTGGGCGGCATGCTGTCGCTGTCGCGCAATGGCGTGCTGTATATCCGCAGCTATGTTGATGGCAGCTACAAGCTGGCGTACTTGACGGCCATCAATCTCCAGTAGGCGCCGCGCGGTGGCCCGCTAGGGCTGGCTGCCGCCCCGCAGCCGCTGCAGCAGCGCCTCCACGCTGTCGCCCACGGGCAAGCCGTGGCGGCGCAGCAGCTGCACGTGCAGCACGAGGTTTTCCAGCACCAGCTTGGCCGCCACGGCCAGCAGGGCCAGGTTGCGGTCTTCCGGGCTGAAACTTTCCATGGCGTCGGCCATCTCGCACAGGTGGTTGGCGATCAGGCCGCGCAATTCCTGCTCGTTGAAGGGCAGGTCGGCAAAGTCGATGGGATCGGCCACTTCCACTTCCTGCATCAGCACCGCTAGTTGTTCCGGGGTAATCGTCATGCCTGGCCTCCATGTGTGCTCGGCCCTATTTTAGGCCATGCGCCATTGTATCGTCCGCAAAGCGGACTAGAATGAGTGCAGGCCGATGACGTCGAAGGGATCATGGCGCACCTGCATTTCACCCGGCAACTGGCACGCTTCCTCGACGTCCCCAGCGTGGACGTGGCGGCGCCCTGCCTGCGCGCCGCCCTCGATGCCGCGTTTGCCCGGCATCCGCGGCTGCGCGGCTATGTGCTCGACGAGCAGGGCGCCCTGCGCGCCAACGTGGTGATCTTCATCGACGGCGCCCGCTGCCGCGAGCGCCGCATGCTGGACGACGCCCTGCGGCCCGACAGTCAAGTCTATGTCTTGCAGGCACTTTCAGGAGGTTAAGCATGGGAGCAGGCATGGCGCAACGCGCGTATCTGGGCACCCGCAAGGGCCTGTTTCAAGTCGACGTGGCCGATGACGGCGCCTGGCAGCTGGCGCTGGTGCAGTTTGCGGGCGACCCCGTGTCCATGCTGCTGCACGACGGCCGCGACGGCGCCCTGTATGCGGCCTTGAACCTGGGGCACTTCGGCGCCAAGCTGCACCGGCGCGATGCGGGCGGACAATGGCAAGAGATCGCCGTGCCCGCCTACCCGGCCAAGCCGGAAGACAGCGCGGATGCCACGGACTGGACGGTGCGGCAGGTGTGGTCGCTGGCGGCCGGCGGCGCGGACCAGCCCGGCGTCCTGTGGGCGGGCACCCTGCCTGGCGGCCTGTTCCGCTCCAGCGACCGCGGCGACAGCTGGCAGCTGGTGGAATCGCTGTGGAACGTGCCGCAGCGGGCGCAGTGGTTTGGCGGCGGCTACGACGTGCCCGGCATCCACAGCATCTGCGTCGACCCGCGCGACAGCAGCAAGGTGCTGGTGGGCGTGTCCTGCGGCGGCGTGTGGCAAACGCTGGACGGCGGCGCCAGCTGGGCCTTGAGCGCGACGGGCATGCGCGCCGACTACATGCCGCCCGAGCTCGATGAAAACGAGGCCGTGCAAGACCCGCACCGCATCGTGCGCTGCGCCGGCGCGCCGGACGCGCTGTGGTGCCAGCACCATAACGGCATCTGGCGCTCGCGCGACGGGGGCTGGCACTGGCAGGAAGTGACGACGGCGCCGCTGTCGCATTTCGGCTTTGCCGTGGCCGTGCATCCGCGCGATGGCGACACGGCCTGGTTCGTGCCGGCGCAGGCGGACGCGCTGCGCATCCCGCGCGATGGGGCGCTGGCCGTGACGCGCACGCGCGATGGGGGGGAAACCTTCGACGTCTTGCGCGACGGTCTGCCGCAGCAGCATTGCTACGACCTCGTCTACCGCCACGGGCTGGCGCTGGCCGGCGACGGGCGCAGTTTATTGATGGCCTCGACGACGGGTGGCGCCTGGTATTCCGGTGATGGGGGCGAGCACTGGCAGACCTTGTCCGCCCACTTGCCGCCCGTTTATGCCGTCTGTTTTGCCACGCCGTAGTAGCACAGGAAGATATCGACGGCCAGCGCCGCCACTTCCTGCCGGCGCGCCGGGCCCAGCAGTGGCTCGCCCAGGGTGATCTGCGGCCAGAAGGCAAAGGTTTTCAAAGGCGACATCAGCAGGTTCGCCACTTCCAGCGTCTCGCCCGCCTTGATGCGCCCGTCCTGCTGCGCCGCGCGGATCCAGATATTCAGACCCGTTTCCTTTTCATTCAGGCGCGTCACCATCGCTTGCGCGCGCGCGGGCGAGTGGATGGTTTCGCCAAAGATGACGCGCGCCAGGTCGATGAAGGCCGGGTCGCACAGCAAGTCCATCTTCTGTTCGACGAGGGCCAGCACCTGCGGGCGCAGGGGCTGGTCGGCAACATAGGGTACGGCAGGCTGGGCCATGCTGCTTTCCCACATGCGCTGGAGGATTTCCGCGAACAGCTCGTCCTTGCTGGGGAAATGGTTGTACACCGTGCGCTTGGAAACGGCCGCCGTGGCGGCGATCTTGTCCATGCTGGTCGCATCAAAACCGTGCTCGCGAAACTCGGCGATGGCGGCATCGACGATGGCGACGCGCTTGCGGTCGGTGAGGCGTTGCGGTGAAGCCATGGCTGAAAATCTCCTTTGAAAACAATATTTTACACCTGTTGGTTTACTTTGCTTGAAATTGGAACTACACTGTGTAGTGTAATTTAATCCTTGTGTTTTATTGTCCGGGCCGCATATGTACTTGCATCGAGTCGTACGTCGTCTCTTATCCCTGGGAGTCCTGATCATCATGAGTTCTTGCACCTTGCGCGCCGAGCCTGCGGCGCCTGTTGAATCTTTACAACGCCACGAAGGCAAGTTCCGCAATCCCGTGCAGATGCACAAGCTGGGCACGGCAGCAACGCTCAAGCTGATGTGGACTTTTTTCTTTGACAAGCCCGACAGCACCGTGCCCGCCGCGGCCGTGCCCGTGCAAGCCCTGACCCGGGCGCAGCTGCTGGCCGCGCCCGACAACAGCCTGTTCCGCCTCGGCCATTCGACCCTGCTGCTGAAGCTGAACAACGCATTCTTCCTGACGGACCCCGTCTTTTCCGAGCGCGCCTCGCCCGTGCAGTGGGCAGGACCGAAGCGTTTCCACCAGCCCCCCATCAGCATCGAGGACTTGCCACCGATCAAGGCCATCATCCTGTCGCACGACCATTACGATCACCTCGACCATGCCGCCGTGCTGCAGCTGGCCGCCAAGACGGAACATTTCGTGACGCCGTTGGGCGTGGGCGACACCCTGGTCGCATGGGGCGTGCCGGCCGCCAAGGTGCAGCAGTTCGACTGGTGGCAGGGCACGACGATTGCCGGCGTGAAACTGGTGGCCACGCCCTCGCAGCATTTCTCGGGACGGGGCCTGTTTGACGGCAATCAAACCCTGTGGGCGTCATGGGTCATCGATGCGCCGGACGTGCGCGTGTTTTTCAGCGGCGACTCCGGCTATTTCGACGGTTTCAAACAGATCGGCGACAAGTACGGTCCCTTCGACGTGACCATGATCGAGACGGGCGCCTACGACAAGCTGTGGCCGGACGTGCACATGCAGCCGGAAGAAACCCTGCAAGCCCACCTGGACTTGCGCGGCAAGTGGCTCATGCCCGTGCATAACGGCACCTTCGACCTGGGTTTACATGCCTGGCATGAACCGTTCGACCGCATCACTGGCCTGGCGGCGAAGCAGGGCGTCAACCTGGCCACGCCGCAGATGGGCGAGGCGGTCGACCTGGCGCAGCCGAAGAAGGGCGAAAAATGGTGGCTGGCGATGCTGGAAGAGGAAATGCTTCGCTAATTTACGCCGTCACGTCGATCAGGCGGCCCAGGGTCTGGCCATAGCTGTTCAGCTGTGGCGCGCTCTTCGGCGCGGCGGGGATGGCTTGCTGCGGCACGGCTACCTTGATGGCCTGGTCCAGCTGTGGTGCCTTGACGGCGGCGGGCGCCTCGGCCTGGGCTTGCTGGCTGCTGCGCTGGGTCTGGCTCAGGGTTTCCTGTTCCCGCGCCAGCAACTGGCGGCTTTGCGCCAGCTGTTCGCTGTCGCGCTGCACCTGGTTCTGGCCCTGTTCGACCCTGCGCTGCGCCGAGGCCAGCGATGCCTGCAACTGATTGACGGACGTTAGCGTAACCACATTGTTCACCTTTGGAAGTAGGTCCAAGCGTGCGCAGACGGGGAGGAACGCAGGCCGGTGTGCTGCTGCCGGGGCCAATGCCCTACGCGACATGCCAGCAGGTAATCTTTACCTGAATCAAGAGTAGGACAAATTCTCGCACAGTTCCAGTAAATTATGTTTTCTTGATAATCTTATCGTGCGGGCCACGCGTGCCGCCGCCAGCGTGGCGGTGGCCGAAGCGCTGCATGAAAGTAAGCGCCCGCTTCCAGGGAGAGCATTGCCAGTCTGATATGCGTGGTCAGCCCTGGCGGAGCGCCGCCGGCCTGGGCTGCCGGCACACAGTGTATTTTATGCAGCAAATGTATTGTTGTTTTTCTACCATGTTGATGCGCGGTATTGCAGGGCTTGTTTGGCGCTCTGGGCTATAATTGACGGTCAGAGTTGGTTTCTTTTGCCATACAGACAGGTAGTTAACACATGAATCTCAAGAGCCTCGCAATTGCCCTCGGCATGTCGAAAACGACAGTCAGCAGGGCGTTGAACGGCTATCCGGAAGTCAATTCCCGCACCCGTGAAATCGTCCTGGCCGCCGCCAAGAAAGTCGGCTACCGGCCCAACCCGCTGGCGCGCAGCCTGGCCGTCGGCCGCACCAACGTCCTCGGCATGATCTACCCGCTGCTGCCCAGCGACCTGGGCGACAGCGTCTTCCTTTCCGTGGTGAATGGCATGTCCGATGCCGTGGAAGCGTCGAAGATGAGCCTGATCATCGCCCCCGTGTCGCCGCAGAACGAGCAGCCGTCGTATGAAAACATGGTGCGCGGGCGCCAGGTGGACGGCCTCGTGGTGGGCCGCACCAAGGTGATCGACGAGCGCATCGCCTACCTGACGAAGGTGGGTTTTCCCTTTGTCGCGAATGGCCGCACGCGCATCGAGGCGCCGTACGCGTATTTTGACTATGACAACGACACGGGCATCGACCTGGCCGTCTCCTTCCTGGCGGCCCACGGCCACCAGCGCATCGCCCTGCTCAGTGCGCCGCTGGACCTGCATTTCGCGCTGGAGCGCCAGGAAAGCTTTATCCGCTGCATGGCGCAGGCGGGCTTGCAGGCCGACCCCCGCTACCTGCTCGACAATTCCCTCGACCGCCGCAGCGGCTACCAGGCCATGCAGCAACTGCTGGCCTGCTCGCCCCGTCCCACGGCCGTCATCGTCGACAACCATCTGTCCGGCGTGGGCGTCGTGCGCGCCCTGATGGACGCGGGCATCGAGATCGGCAAGGACATCTCCGTCATCGTCTGGGGCAATGTGGAAGACACCTTGATCGGCATCAACGTCACCACCATCGACCAGCCCGACCTGCGCCGCGCCGGCGCCAAGATGGTGGAAATGCTGCAATCCCTGCTGGCCGGCACGCCGCCGGAAAAGCTGCAGGAAATTTGGCAGCCCGTGCTGCTGCCCGGGGCCACCGTGGGGCGCTGCCCGGAATAGTGTCGGTTCAGGCCCAGTACGGGACGTATTCCGCAAATTTATTGCCGCTGGTACTGTCCTTGCGTTTGATGCGTCCTGCCGCGACGGCATCGGCGATCAGGTTGGTAATTTGATTGCGCTGGCGCTCGCTGACCTTGAAGCGGGTACGCAAGGTAGTGTTGGTTAATGTCTGACTGGAAAAATACTGCAGTACGGCATGTTGATAGCAAGCTTCCACGCGCTCGGCTTGCGCCATGTCAGCGAATTGTCTTGGCGCGTACAAGGTGACTTGAAAGCCGTTTTCAAGTGGCGTGAAGACGACGGGCGGCATACCGAACAATTCAACGGCCGAGACCACTTTTTGAAATCCCGTACCTCGTTCCTCGCAGATCCGATACTGGCGAAATTTGGATGCCAGCAGTTCATTGCGTGACTCTGGCGTCGTACCGATCAAGCGGTCCAGGCGCTTGCTTGGAAGCAGCGCCCCTGGATTGGTGAAGGTGATGCGGTCGTCGTAGATTTCTATAGTCGGGCCAGCGCCCGTGACGTTAAAATCCTGATGAATCAAGGCGTTTGCGATTAATTCGCGCAGTGCGATTTCAGGATAAAGGCTGACTTGCTCACGCAGGGATTGCTGGATCACTTCCGAATGTGGCAAGACGCGCAGCAGATAGCCGATCAAACCTTCAAAACCAACTGCATAGCCTTTGTTACCGCGAACTTCGTCAATGGTATCGACTTTGTTGGTACCGCTATAACGGATGACGCGAATACGTTTACGGCTGAGATGCGTGAATTGCTCCAATTCACGTGCGGCTGAGATGCCACCGAAATGGGTAATGTAGTAGCCGCTCCCATCGAGAATGATCATGTTTTCCTCTTCCAGCCAGCGCATCAGCTCGTGACTGTCGTCGGGAAGGGGGCGTTGCAGGAGTTTGGAAATGGTCGCGAGGTCGAGGCGTTCGATGACTTCATCGCTAGAAAGCAGCGATGTCGTTCGCAATTCTTCCCAGCGGGGTGCATGACTGTTGAGCATGAGTGCCCCAACTTCTGATCGTGATGCTTTACGGCTAGTGCCACCGGACCTGATCCATGTTTCTTCAATACTTTTCCCCCTGCGATGTGCGGGCTTGTCTGCTTGTTCGCGGATGTAAATGAATAACAAAGGCACGCTGTCGTATTCGACCACCGCATGGTCCAGGATAAGAGGCGGTTCAACTGCATCGCGCCCCAGATTGGTCAGCTGCAAAACGGTTTCTTCAACTTGAGTTCGCTCAACTCCCGTCAGTACGGCGCCAGCATCCGCGATGCCATAGACCATATACCCGCCATGCGGACAATTAGAGAAGGCAATCAGATGTTCGATTAAACGTTCCTTATTGCCGGACAACGACAGCTTCCAGTCCAGCTCATTGATCTCATGCGGCACTGGATCTCGGCTGGATTTCAGCAGCGCTATTGCCTGGACGACCCAATGTTTTGCCATGTGATTGTAAGTGACTGATTTTTATGGTTAATTTCTGTCTGTCGTTTTTCTGGTGTGATAAGGCGAGTGAAATAAATGGCAGGATCAGCTTAGTAAATACCACGCTGCCAGGCAAGGTGCCTGACAGGGTGGTATTGCAAAATCGCCTGAAAATATCAGGCGGCGCTCTTGCTGCCTTGCGCCAGCACGGCCAGCAATCTTGCCTTGTCCTGGCGATATGTGGCAACGGCAGCTTCCTTGACGTGGCCGAAGCCGCGGATTTTCTCGGGCAGGGAGGCCAGTTCCACGCAGGTGGCCAGGTTCTCCGCCGTCAGGTTGACCAGCATGCCGGCCAGCAATTCGCGGTAGTCGACGATCAGGGCGCGCTCCATCTTGCGTTCGGCCGTGTAGCCGAAGACGTCGAAGGTGCCGCCGCGTAAGCCCTTGGCTTTCGCCAGCAGGGTGAAGGCGCGCCACATCCAGGAGCCGAACTCCGCTTTCACGAGGTGGCCTTTCGCATCCTTCTTGGCCAACAGCGGCGGCGCCAGGTTGAATTTGACGGAGAAGTTGCCCTCGAACTGCTGCTGCAACTGTTCCACGAAACGCCCGTCCGTGTACAGCCGTGCCACTTCGTACTCGTCCTTGTAGGCCAGCAACTTGAAGTAGTTCTTCGCCACGGCCATCGACAGTTTCTGGCCCAGTCCCAGGGTATTCTCGCGGTCGCGCACCTGTTTGACCAGGGTCAAGTAACCGTCCGCATACGCGGCATTTTGATACGCGGTGAGGAACTCCACGCGCTTCTTGATGACGCTGTCGAGGCTTTGCGGCATCTGCACGACGATGGCTTGCGTGGGCGTGGCGATCTGCGTCACCTTGCGCACGTCGACGGCGGCGCGGCGGCCCCACAGGAAGCTTTTCTTGTTCGATTCGATGCCCACGCCGTTCAGTTCGATGGCGCGCAGCAGGGCCGCTTCCGTCAACGGGATGCGGCCTTTTTGCCACGCATAGCCGAGCATGAACAGGTTGGCGGCGATGGAATCGCCCATCAGCGCCGTGGCCAGTTTCGTGGCGTCGATGAAGTCGGCCGCGTCCGCGCCGCCCACGGATTCCTCGATCAGCTGGCGCACTTCCGCCGTCGGATATTGCCAGTCGGCATTTTGCGCGAACGTGCCCGGCGGCTGCTCGTGCAGGTTGACGACGGCCAGGCTGCGGCCTGGACGCATTTTCGACACGGCATCCTGCGCGCCGGCCGTCAGCATGTCGCAGCCCAGAATCAGGTCCGCCTCGCCCGTGGCGATGCGCTGGGCGCGGATGTGCGCGGGAGACAGGGCGATCTTCACGTGCGAGGTGACGGAACCGTTCTTTTGCGACATGCCCGTCATGTCCAGCACGGACGCGCCCTTGCCTTCCAGGTGGGCCGCCATGCCCATCAGCGCGCCCACGGTGATGACGCCCGTGCCGCCGATGCCGTTGATGAGGATATTGTAGGGCGCGTCGCAAGCGGGCAGCACGGGCTCCGGCAGGGGGCCGAAGTTGTCCGTCTCGCCCGCTTTACTGGCGCCCGTCTTGGTTTTTTTCAGGCTGCCGCCTTCGACCGTGACGAAGCTGGGGCAAAAGCCCTTGGCGCACGAGTAATCCTTGTTGCACGAGGATTGGTCGATGGTGCGCTTGCGGCCAAATTCCGTTTCCTTCGGCAAGATCGACACGCAGTTCGACTGCACGCCGCAGTCGCCGCAGCCTTCGCAGACGGCGTCGTTGATGACCATGCGTTTGGCCACGTCCGGATACTCGCCTTTTTTCCGGCGCCGGCGCTTCTCGGCGGCACAGGTCTGGTCGTAGATCAGCACGGACACGCCCGGCACCTCGCGCAATTCGCGCTGCACGGCATCCATGTCCTTGCGGTCGTGCAAGGTCAGGTGGGCGGGCAGGTTCGAGCGGTCGCTGTAGCGCGATAAATCTTCCGTCACCAGCGCGATGCGGGCGATGCCTTCGGCCGCCACCTGCTGCGCCATCATGGGCACGGTGATGAGGCCGTCCACGGGCTGGCCGCCCGTCATGGCGACGGCGTCGTTGTAGAGAATTTTATAGGTGATGTTGACCTTGGCGGCCTGCGCGGCGCGGATGGCCAAATAGCCCGAATGGAAATACGTGCCGTCGCCCAGGTTCTGGAACACGTGCGGCAGTTCGGAAAATGCGGCTTGGCCGATCCACGGCGCGCCTTCGCCGCCCATGTGCGTGGTCAGCTTGTTCATTTCCGGGTAGATCGACGTGGCCATCACGTGGCAGCCGATGCCGGCCAGGGCCAGGCTGCCGTCCGGCACCTTGGTCGACGTGTTGTGCGGGCAGCCGGAGCAGTAGAACGCGGGGCGGAACGGCGTGTTCACGGCTTTTTTCAGGACCGCATCCTTGGCGTCGAGGAAGCTCAATCGCGCCTTGATCAGGTCGCAGGTGACGGGGTCGGAAATCAGGCGCGCGATGCGGCTGGCGATGACGCGCGCCACTTGCGAGACGGAAAAGTCCGCCTTGGACGTGAGCAGCCATTCGCCGCGCGGCGCCACCCATTCGCCTTTTTCATCGAATTTGCCGATGACACGGGGGCGCACGTCGTCGCGCCAGTTGTACAGCTGTTCCTTGAGCTGGTATTCGACGATCTGCCGTTTTTCTTCCACCACGAGGATTTCATCGAGGCCTTGCGCGAACTCGCGCACGCTATCCGGTTCCAGCGGCCACGGCATGGCCACCTTGAACAGGCGCATACCCACGTCGGCCGCCATCTGCTCGTCGATGCCCAGTTCTTCCAGCGCTTCGAGCACATCCAGGTAGGACTTGCCGGAGGCGATGATGCCCAGCTTGGCGTTCGGGCTGTCGATGGTCGTGTGGTTGAGCTTGTTTTCGCGCGCGTAGGCCAGGGCCGCATAGATCTTGTAGTCCTGCATCAGCGCTTCCTGGTTGCGCGCCTGCTGGCCCAGCGGAATGCTCGACAGGCGCGCGTTCAGGCCGCCTTCGGGCATGACGAAGTCCTGCGGAATCTTGACTTCCACGCGGAACGGGTCGGCATCGATGGAGGCCGACGATTCGACCGTGTCGGCCAGGGCCTTGAAGGCCACCGTGCAGCCGGAAAAGCGCGACATGGCCCAGCCGTGGATGCCCAGGTCCAGGTATTCCTGCACGTTGCACGGATACAGGACGGGGATCATCGAGGCGGAGAACAGGTGGTCGGACTGGTGCGGCAGGGTCGAGGAATACGCGCCATGGTCGTCTCCGGCCACCAGCAGCACGCCGCCCAGTTTCGCCGTGCCCGCATGGTTCATGTGCTTGAAGACATCGCCGCAGCGGTCCACGCCCGGGCCCTTGCCGTACCACATGGCGAACACGCCGTCGTACTTGGCCGGGCCGATCAGGTCCACCTGCTGCGAACCCCAGACGGCCGTGGCGGCCAAGTCTTCGTTGACGCCGGGCACGAACTGCACGTGGTGCGCTTCCAGCTGCTTTTTCGCCTTCCACAGGTTTTCATCGAGGCCGCCCAGGGGCGAACCGCGGTAGCCGGAAATGAAGCCGGCCGTGTTCAGTCCGGCGGCCTGGTCGCGCAGGCGCTGCATCATGGGCAGGCGCACGAGGGCCTGGATGCCGGACAGGAAGATGGCGCCGGAAGTGGCCGTGTATTTGTCGTCGAGGCTGACGGTGGTCAAGCGGGATGTGTCGGGGGGCGTAGATGGCGCGGCACCGGCGTTTCTAGCGAACGCTGCGGAGCCGTTTTCCGTGGTCA
The DNA here is from genome assembly GCF_009923995.1 of Janthinobacterium sp. Lineage (GTDB taxonomy): Bacteria > Pseudomonadota > Gammaproteobacteria > Burkholderiales > Burkholderiaceae_D > Janthinobacterium. Next base: position 12,235 of record NZ_RFSK01000099.1, read on the forward strand.
CGGACATGGCTGTCTCCAAAAGGGTGTTTCAGATTGCGGCTGTACAAGGGACGCGCCCGGTAAGGCGCGCGCTGTGCAGACGGGCTGGCCGCATGTGGGCGGCACATAACTATTTTAAATTTAAAATA
>NZ_RFSK01000100.1 GCF_009923995.1 Janthinobacterium sp.
AAGCACCCGCGGGTGCTTTTTTTACGTCTGCCGCCATGGCCTTGCCGCGCGTCTTTGTTGCTGTTCGCGGCGTCCAGGACATGGAGGGAGGGAATATGGAAGGCGAACCCCAGGTATCTCCTGGCGTCGCCTCGCTGCCGGTTGCATCCGGCGTCCGCGAGCACATCGTTGGCATCGCAGACCGCTTCCAGCCCCAGGCGTTTATGCAACGCTACACCTGTTTGCCGCGCCACACTATCGTTGGTGACTGCGCCAGGCAGGGACTGTTTTGTCGTAGAGCAAGTCCACTGAATTGATTATAAAGCCAGCTTTGAAAAATAGGCAACACCAGCGGCAGACATTTTTCATGTCTCTTTCAATATCTTTTTTCACATCAAATCTGGCGGCGGCCCTTAGCGCGAAAACGGCTCCGGTTCCGCCTCGTCCGCAGCCGCTTCGCCCGCCGTTTCCGTCAGGACTGGCGGCGCCTGCTTGCGGCGGAACGGCTTGCGCAGCAGGACCCAGTATTTCGACGGCGCCGCCGGCGCTCCCGCTTCCTTGCGCTTGCGCAAGACATACACGATGGCGGCCGTCAGCAGCAGGAAAGCCAGGGTGCCCAGTCCCAGCCACAGCATGCCATGGCCCTCCGCCTTCTTCTCGGCCGCTGGCGCCGCCAGGGGTTTGGGCTTGGCATGGGGCGGCCCGGCCACGGCAGGCGCGACAGGCGCAGCCGCAGGCAGGGCGGCCGTGGCGGGCTGGTCCAGCGCTTTTTGCAGGGCGCCGATCTTGCCTTCCAGTTCGCCCAGCTTGTCGTTCAGGGCCGCGTTTTTCTCGTCCAGGGCCAGGCATGCCTCGGCCTGGGCCGCATCGGCCTGCGGCGCGCAGGCGGCCACGGGCGCGGCGGGACGGCGCAAGGGCGGCGGACGCGCGGCCACGGGCGGGCGCATGTCGGGGGCGGCTGGCCTGGGCGCGGTGGCCGGCGCCAGGAACACGGCAGGCGGTCGCAGCATGCCTTCGGCGCGGGCGCGGGCCGCCAGGGCCGCCGCATCGGGCGGCGCCGCGGCCGGCGCTGCCGGCGATACGGGTGCAGGCGGCGGCTTGACGGGTGCAATCGCGGCGGCCGCCGGCGGCGCCGGCGTCAGCCACAGGGTAGCCAGGCGCACGATGGCGCCATTGCCATTGCCCAGCAACAAATACAGATGCACATGGCCGGCCTGGATCGCCTGCCGGGTGCTCACGCGCACGTAGCGGCGCCCGTCCCGCTCCAGCGGCGCGATGGCCAGGCCCTGCAGCGCCGGGTCCATGGCGATGCCGCCGCCCCGGTACACATCGGGCGAGGCCAGGTGCACGTCCACGCCGCTGGCTTCCTCGGGCGCCAGGGCCGTCAGCTCGATCTCGGCCAGCAGGGGCTGGCCCACGTGCGACAGCACGGCCAGCTCGCCCAGTTCGGCCGCCATGGCGGGCGGCACGGCCAGGCTGGCGGCGGCGCACGCGATCAGGGTCCAACGGGGAAAGACGCTACTAGGCATGGACTGATCGCTTTGATAACAGGATAAATAAACGGGACTCGCCCCACTTTAACGGCAGGAAATCGGGGAAATGTAGAGGTACCCAGGCAAAAATGATGCAATACAGCATCGTCCTGTGCCTTTTTGGCGTCTGGAGTACACTCGATCCACCTCCATCGATGAAAGGGATGCCATGAGTAGCAGAATCGAACGCGACAGTTTCGGCCCGATCGACGTACCCGCCGACCGGCTATGGGGAGCGCAGACGCAGCGCTCGCTCGAGCACTTCCATATCTCCACGGAAAAGATGCCGCCCGAACTGATCGCCGCCCTGGCCACCGTCAAGCGCGCGGCCGCCCACGTCAACCTGGACCTGGGATTACTGGATGGCAAGAAAGCCATCGCCATCACGCAGGCGGCCGACGAAGTGCTGGCCGGCAAGCATGCGGGGGAATTCCCGCTGGCCGTCTGGCAGACGGGGTCTGGCACGCAAAGCAATATGAACATGAACGAAGTGCTGGCCAACCGCGGCTCCGAGCTGATCGGCGGCCTGCGGGGCGCCGAGCGCCTGCTGCACCCGAACGACGACGTCAACCTGGGCCAGTCCTCGAACGACATCTTTCCCACCGCCATACACGTGGCGGCTGCCCTGGCCGTGGCCAACACCGTCCTGCCGCCGCTGCGCCAGCTGCGCGCCACGCTCGATGCGAAAGCCGCGGAATTTGCCGACATCGTCAAGATCGGCCGCACCCACCTGCAGGACGCGACCCCGCTGACCCTGGGCCAGGAATTTTCCGGCTACGCGGCGCAGCTGGAGTTTGCCGAACACATCATCACGGCCTCCCTGCCGCCGCTGCTGCAGCTGGCGGCCGGCGGCACGGCCGTGGGCACGGGCTTGAATGCCCACGTGGAATTTGCCGGCCGCATCGCCGCGGAACTGGCGCGCCTGACGGGCCAGCCGTTCGAGACGGCCAGCAACAAGTTTGCCGCCCTGGCCGCCCATGATGCCCTGGTGGCCGCCCATGGCGCGCTGAAAACCCTGGCCACGGCCCTCATGAAGATCGCCAACGACGTGCGCTGGATGGCGTCCGGACCCCGCTCCGGCCTCGGCGAAATCACCATCCCCGAAAACGAACCGGGCAGCTCCATCATGCCGGGCAAGGTCAACCCGACCCAGTGCGAAGCGCTGACCATGCTGTGCTGCCAGGTCTTCGGCAACGACGTGGCCATCACGGTGGGCGGTGCCTCGGGCAATTTCGAGCTGAATGTCTTCAAGCCCCTGATCGCGCACAACTTCCTGCAAAGCGCGCGCCTGCTGGGCGACGGCATGCGCAGCTTCGACGAACATTGCGCCCACGGCATCGCACCGAACCGTGTCCGCATCGCCGAACTGATGGAACGCTCGCTGATGCTGGTGACGGCCCTGGCGCCGCACATCGGCTACGACAAGGCGGCGCAGATCGCCAAGCAGGCCCAGCACGAAGGCACGACCCTGAAGGAAGCGGCCCTGGCCCTGGGATTTGTTACTGAAGAGCAATTCAATGCGTGGATCGTGCCCCTGGAGATGACACGGCCCAACAAAAGCTGAGGCTCTGCCTGCATCCCGGATGGCTTCATGTAAACTAACAACTTGGTTGACGCCGTCATCAAGTGTTTAAAACACATCATTGCAATAAGGGATACAATGCAAAAAGTAAGCTTTGATTTAACATCCGAGTTCGTCGAGCTGAACCAGCTGCTGAAGCTGGTCGGCCTGTGCGACAGCGGTGGCGCAGGCAAGGTCATGGTCGATAGCGGCGTGGTGAAGGTCGATGGCAAGAAGGAATTGCGCAAGACCGCCAAGATCCGCGCCGGCCAGGTCGTCAGCGTGGGCGATATCCGCATCACGGTCGTCGGCCCTGTTTGATCCCCGCATGGGGCGCGCAAGCGGCCCCATGCGTCCAGCCAGCCTCCCTGCCACCCCGGCTGCCTGCGTCTGGCTGCAACACGTCGCTCGCGAGAGAACTATCGATTGTGGAAGGGAAGCGCCATGGACCATCCCGAACAAGGTACGCGCAGCCAGGAACGCCTGATCGGCGACTTGCGCCAGGTCATAGAAAATGCGGAGGAATTGCTCCGCAACACGGACAAATATACGAGCAGCCTGTACCAGAGCGCGCGCGCCAGGCTGGAACTGGCCCTCGTCGCGGCCACGGCAGAGCTCGCCCGCTTCGAGGAAGAGCAGGTCACGCGCATGATGGATGCCACGCTGGCCGCGAATGCCCTGCACCAGGACCAGACGGGCGAAGCGCGCTTGCTGCGCGCCTTCGATTAGGCGGGCAGCTGCTCCACCAGCAATCCCTGCGCCAGCCACCGTCCCAGCTGGCCGCCCAGGTCGAAATTCTCATCGTGCTCGAAGGCCGCATCGAGCGCGGCACCGAACGTCTTGCCTTGCTGCAGCGCCAGCAAGGCCGCATGCGCAGCCCCATCCAATTCCAGCACGTGCGCCTTCCAGCGGGGACGGCAGACGGCCGCATGGCTGGCCACCTGCATATCGTGCGGAAACCTGCCCTGCCCCTCGCCTGCCTGGTGCGCCTGCCACAGGGCCGCTACCCGCCAGCGCGATGCCAGCAGACGGCAGGCCGGATGCAGCCGCCAGCGGCTCTCTTCCAGCTGCTGCGGATGCAGGGCCGCCAGCGCCCCGGGCGCCACGCCCTGCGCATCGGGCGCGTAATGGGCCAGGTGCACGGCCCACTCCAGCCGCGCCATGTCCGGCAGATAGGGCAGCTCGGCCACATGGGGGAAATCAGCGAGAAAATCGGCGAAACGGGCGCCAAACTGGTTCAAGTCGGGGCTATCTGACGGATATTGTCGCCCATACGCGCGCGCCAGGCCGCCGAAGAATTCGTCTCCCACCAGCGCCAGCACGACGGGATAGGCGTGGCCCAAAGTGCGGCGCCAGGTGGCGTTCATATTGCCGCGATACAGAGCAAAACGCTGCGGCAGCGCCGCTCCCGCGAACGGTGGCAGGGCGACCGCCCCATCCAGCAAGGCCGTGGCAAACGCTTGCTGGCCGGCCGCCAGCGCATCGACCGGCGCGGCAGGAACGACGGGCGGCGCCGCCAGCACCGCTCCCCGCCATGGCGCCTGCGGCGCGTGCCGCGCCAGCATGGCTTGCGCCTTGCCCGCCTCGCCCAGCAGGACATCGAGGGCGGGCAAGTCCGTATCCCATTCGATCAGGGTGGGCAGGGCGCCAAAGCGCTGCAAGGCAGCCGCATACAAGTCCCAGACGGGATCGGCCACGGTGGCGCCATGATGGTCGACCACGGCGTGCGGCGTGAGCAGATGCCCGCCCAGGTGCAGCTCGCCCACGCTGCCGGGCGCGATCGCCCGCAGCGCGGCCAGGGCATCTTCGCCGTGGTTGCACTGGTTCACGTACAGGTTATTGATATCGAGCAGCAGGCCGCAACCGCTGCGGCGCGCCAGCTCGGCCAGGAATTGCGCCTCGCTCATGGCATCGTCGCGAAAACGCAGGTAAGTGGAGACATTCTCCAGCAAGATCGGCCTTTTCAGCACGTCCTGTACCCGCCCCACGCGGGCGCACAGCAAGTCCAGGGCGGCGCCATCCAGGGCCAGGGGCAGCAGGTCGTTGAGTTGCGCCTGCGCCACGGCGCCCCAGCTCAGGTGTTCCGACACCAGGGCCGGCTCGATGCGCTCCACCAGCGCGCGCACGCGCTGCAAATGCGGCTCGGAAAAACCCCGCGCCGAGCCCAGGCCCAGGCCCACCCCATGCAGGCTGATAGGATAATCCTGGCGCAGGGACTGCAACACGTGCCAGTCCCAGCCCGATGGCTGCAGATAATTTTCGGTATGCACTTCCAGCCAGCCCACCGGGGGCCGGCGGGCGAGGAAATCGCGGTAGTGCAAGGCGCGCAGGCCGACGCCCGCGCCAGCGAGCGCAGGAGACGGCATGGCGTTGCTGCGTGAAATGCTTATGGCTGCGCGGCTGGCTTGGCGCCCTTGGCCGGCTTGACGGGCTTGAGCGAACCGCCCGCCTGGGTGCACGTGCCCTTGGCAACATAGGCCCATTCCGTGGGCAGGTTGTCCGTAGCCGCCTGGCCCGCGCAGGAGTGCGCGCCATCGGACGAGGCACAGTCGTTCTGCCCCGCCTTGGCGACACCGAAACATTTTTCCTTGTCGCCCGGCGCGGGGCCATCGTGCGCAGCCACGCTGACGGTGGTGCTGGCGCAGATGCCTGCCAGGGCGGCGGCGACGAGAGCTTGACGTTTATTCATGGAGTATCCTCTAGCGTGGTCAGGGAAATCGGGGCGCCCTGGCGGCAACGTTGACAGCCAGGATGCAGTGGCCATCATTCTACTGAATCGGCTGCCCCATGGCGAATATTGCTGCAAGGACGCCTCCGCATGGCGCGCGGATGGCCATCGGCAGCGGCCAGAGCCATCGCGGCTGAGGGCGGCGAACAATACAGTCAGACACAAAGCAGTCAAGTCTGACGCGAAGTGCCCTTGCGGTGATGCCTCCAGGCAACGCCGTTGCCAGACAACGGCAGCCAGTCAAAAGCTCCCGGCCTTGCGTCCTTCGCTTGACTCTGACAGTCATTCATTGTGTAATCACAACGAACCATCAGCCTGGCACAAGTTTTTATGACACTACACAACAGAATCGCGGTCTTTCGCGCAGAGCGTGGCATGTCGCGGCGGGAGCTGGCCGAAGCAGTCGGTGTCAACAACCAGACCATCGGGTATCTGGAGCGGGGAGACTACAAACCCAGCCTGGAATTGGCGATGAAGATCGCCCGGCATTTCGGAGTCAGCGTTGAGATGCTTTTCTCTTTCCAGCGCTTCGAATCGATCGCCATGACGTTAAAGAGGACAGGAGAAGATGAGTGAGCGCCAAACGTAAAACGTTAATGCAGGGCATGGATGCATTGGTCTGGTGGAGCGGTACCTCCGACAAGGTTCGGCACGACATGTCCGCCGATGCCGATGAGCGGCAACGCCTGCCCATGCGGTGGCTGCCGCTGCTGCCGATGGCATTTGCGGCAGCACTCCTCTACACCGCAGTCAGCTTCCCCGTGTCCCGCATGGTATATGGCATTGCCGTTCCCATGATGGCGGTGGCGTCGGCCATCGCCATCAACGGCCCCTTGGGCAAGCCATCCATAGATGACGATGAACGGGAAGCCGCATTGCGCAAGAATGCGTTCTTCTTCTGCACGGCTTGCCTAGCCTTCCTCAATATCATCGCCGGGCCAATCCTGCTGCTGACCTCGGCACTGCATGGATGGACCGTCGAACGCAGTGCCGGCGCCGCCTTTGCCCTCTTCATGGCAAATATGACGTGCTTCGTCAGTCTTCCCACACTTTACGCCAGCTGGAAGTTGCCCAGGCAGCCAGAGAGCGAATCCTGATCGCCACTTGAGCTTGCGCTACGGGGCGGTATCTGGCGACGAGGGCAGGCGGCCAGGAACGGCCGTTCAAGTTTGCGCAAGTGATGGCGCCAGCGGGACTGGTAGCCGTCAGATCAAACTGTTCTCAACGAAACGCCGCTGTCCATTCCAGCGATGTACTAAACAATTCGAGGAAATATCGATGGCACGGTTCCACGCTGCAGCGGCTTCGTTGCTCGCCATATGCTTTATACAGGTGGCAGCTCATGCAGAAGCTCTTCCCATCGATGCCACCGTGCGCGAGAGGGTCATCGACGTGCTGCTCAAGCAGTTGAATGAACACTACGTGTTTCCAGAAGTGGCGGGAAGCATCGGCACGAGTGTGCGGGCGAAGCAAAAGCGCGGCGGCTATGACAGCATCACTGATGCGGCGGTATTTGCCAACGTGCTTACCGCCGACCTGCGTGAGGCTGGTCACGACAAGCACCTGAGTGTGAGGGCCAGTGAAACACCGCGCCCTATCGCAAGTTCGCCGGCGCCGGAGCAGCGGGAAGAAATGCTCAAGCAGATGGTTGCTCGTGGTTATGGCATCGCGAAGATTGAGATTCTCGCAGGTAACGTAGGCTATCTCGACGTACACGGCTTCGACCGCGTTGGTGACGCTGCGCCGGCAATCACGGCGGCAATGATGCAGCTGGCGGACTGCGACGCCCTCATTATCGATGTACGCAACAATGGCGGCGGGGACCCGGCTGGCGTCGCCTTTCTGAGCAGCTACCTGTTCGACCAGCGCACCCATCTGAATGATCTGTATTGGCGCGATGGCGACCGTATTGCTGAGTTCTGGACTGATATCAACGTTCCCGGAAAGCACTACGGCCAACAGAAAGCGGTCTACGTACTGACCGGCCCGCGCACCTTCTCTGCCGGAGAGGAGTTCAGCTACAACCTCCAGCAACTGAAGCGTGCGACGCTGGTGGGTGAAGTGACTGGCGGAGGTGCCAATCCGGGGCGAATGCGAGAACTGAGTCCATATTTCGCCGCATTCATCCCCAGTGGGCGCGCCATCAATCCCGTTACGAAGACCAACTGGGAAGGCGTTGGCGTCACGCCCGATATCAATGTGCCAATTAGCCAATCACTCGTGACGGCACACAAATTGGCGCTTGAAAGATTGGCAGCGGCGAGTACCGATCCGGGGCACGCTGCGCGGTTGCGGGCACAGTCGGAGGAGTTGGTGCCATAGGAGCGGTTGCCGTACTACGTCTCACCTTCCAGGCAACGTCGGCGAAACAGCAGCGTTGTATCAAACTTCATTATTCATCCACAGCACGTGCTTCGCCGCGTCCGTGGCATCCGCTGCCGGGACGGGCTCCGGGGACTGGCGCAGAAAAAACGGAAAAAAGGGGGATGGCGGCATCAAAAAAACAGTCAGCCGCCCACGCGCTACCGTCGCAAACGGTGGTCGGACATGGCGGGCGCCGCGGTGGCGCCGCGCGACGACGCTCAGGCCGTCGTGTTGATGCGGTTGCCCAGGTGAGCCGGCAGGTTCGCCGACGACTGCACCGGCGGCAAGGCTTCCAGCAAGGCGTTCGCGGTGGAACTCTGGATATCCTGGGCTTTCTTCAGGACGGTCAAGCCGACGGCTTGCCGCGTGCCTGTCTCCGCCATCGTGGTTGACAGTTGAGCAATGCTTCCGACGTCCATACGTTTCTCCAATGAGGGTCTACCCTTGTTAACGGATGGTGCGGGCAAACCTTTAGGCTTATTTTTCCAGCCGCTGCAGCAGCCATTCCAGCACCCGTTCGCGCGCATTCAGGTCCAGCCATTGCACGCCGTCGCGCAAACCGGCCGGCGCGGGACTGTCGGAGGCCACGGCGATCACATGCGGGTCATGCGGATACAGGGGTTCCTGCCCCACTGCCGGGCGGAAGATTTCCAGTTTCGGGATCGGGTCCGTCTTGAAGCCTTCCACCAGGGTCAGGTCTGCCGGCCCCATGCGTGACAACTGCTGCGCCAGGCTGGGCTCGGGCGCACCGCGCAGCTCGTGCACGATGGCAAAGCGGTAAGGCGACGCCACCAGCACTTCCGCCGCGCCCGCCAGGCGCAGGCGGGCACTGTCCTTGTGCGGCGGTTCCAGCGCCAGGTCATGGTGGCTGTGCTTGACCAGGTTGACGCGCAAGCCGCGCGCCGCCAGTTCCTTCACCACAAATTCCAGCAGGGTCGTCTTGCCGCTGCCGGACCGGCCAATCACGCCCAGGACGGGGTGCATGGGCATTGCATCGTGCATGGTCATTCCTTGAGTGAGTATGGCCCATTATACGCAGCCCCTCCCCCAGGCATGGCACGACGGCAGCGCCCGGCTTCCACCGGGCGCGCACAGGTCAAGCATTTCCGCATTGCACCAGCGGGCCAACCCCTGCCCCGCGCGGCGCGGCGCGGCGCGGCGCGGCGCGGCGCGGCAGGACCTTCCCGTCCACCGGCCCTGCGCGCCACCGTCAGCCCCCTCCTTCGCCATCGGGCGCCGGCGCGGCTGGCGCACCGTCTTGCCATTGGCCGCCAGCGCATTCCTCGCCGTGCGGGCCAGCTGCCGGTGCGCGGCGATCGCGCCCGCCTCGGCATCGGACATGGCCGGCACGGCGCCGCCGTCCGCCTGCGCCGCCACGCCATCGAACATGCTGGCGGCCGCCGGCATGGCGAAGTCACGGTTGCGCACCTCGGCTTCCCATTGCGCGCGCTGGACCTGCACGCTGGCGGGCACGGCGGGCGCAGCGCGGTGCAGCGCCAGGTTCAGCACGTCGCCCAGGCCATTGGCAGCCGCCACGCGCGCGCCCATGTCGGGCAGGCTGCCGTCGGCGGCGCGGCAAAAGCGCTGCAGGATGGTCTTGATGATGGAGGTGTGATCGTAGACCTGGTGGCTGACGCTGCCGGCGGCGATCAGCGGCGACACGAGCAGCATGGGCACGCGCACGCCGTACTGGCGGAAGGCGGGGTCGTCGTCGATGGCGGCGGGCGGCGGCACATGGTCGAAAAAGCCCCCGTGCTCGTCATAGCTGAGGATGAACAGGGTGCGCTGCCAGGCCGGCCCCCGCGCCAGCGCCTGGTACACCTGGGCCACCAGCGCCTGCCCGGCACGGATGTCGGCGGGCGGGTGGTCGTCATTGACAAAGAAATGCGGGTCGATCCAGCTGACGGAGGGCAAGGTACCCGCCAGCGCATCGCCGATGAAGCCATAGCGGCGCTCGCTGGAGCCGAAGGGCTCGTAAAACTCGGACGAGCGGTAGTGGTCGTCCGTCAGGGCCAGGCTCCACGGCTTCCAGGCGGAATAGAATTTCCAGCTGACGAGGCTGCGCTCGAGCTGGCGCACGAACGATTTGTTCGCATACATGGGCACGCGCTTGCTGTCCCGGCTGCCGGCCGCCCTGCCGCTGATGGCATACAGGCGGTTCGGCCAGGTGGCGCCCGGCACGGAGCTGTAGCAGCGGTCGCAGACGCAGAACTGCTGCGCCAGGAAATCGTACATGGGCAGGTCGGCACCGTTGTAATAACCCATCACGAGGCCGGGATCGGGGTCGCCCGGATGCGTTTGCGCATAATCGTCGACGAAGCCGCCGTTATTGTTTTGCAATTGCTGCGCCACCGACATGCCCGTGTGCGACGGGTCCTGCTGCGCACCGAAGGCCGGGCGCTGCAGATGGTGCACGGGATAGCTCACGCCCGCATGCACGTTGGCATGACTGGTGCGCAAGCCATCGATGTCGCGCCGCCCCCCTTCCAGGCTCAGGTAGCCGAGCATATGGTCGAACGAGCGGTTCTCCATCATCAGCACGACGATGTGATCGATATGCGCCAGGTTTCCCGGCACCTGGCCAGCAAAGACGGATTGAGCAGCGGTCATCGGCACTCCCCTGCCGCGCGCACAGGCGTGGCTACCCTGGTTCGACCAGGCGCTGCCAGTATCGTTCAGCTGGCGGCACCTTACCTTGATATGCGACAAGTCAGTACGGCACGCGGTAGCGGTAGCCCTTGAAACTGAAGATGGCGCCCTTCGGCTGCAGTTTTTCCAGCACGAGACCGGGCGCCAGCTCCTCGCCCTCGTGGCGCAGGACTTTGTCGATCAGCAATAAACGGTCGGCCGGATTCTTCGAATAGATATAGCCGCCGATGGCGACGGCGGGAATCTGCCGCTGTATCGGCTCGGGCAAGTCGCGCATGGCGGGCACGGCTTCCTCGGCCGCAGGAGCCGGTGCCGGGGCCGTGACCGGCGGCGCGGCGGCCGGGACAGGTGCCGGCACGGCGGGCGGCGCCTGGCCGGGCGACTCTTGCGGCGGTTCCGCC